>DASSMA010000016.1:0-91572 GCA_035689115.1 Acidimicrobiales bacterium | reverse complement strand
CTAGGGGTCAGAAGCATGCCTTACATTCTCCCTGACGTAGGCGCGCCGGCGAGCACCACGCCGAATTGTGATTCGCGAGCGCGAGGCCGTGGATCACCCGCAGGAGATGGGCCCCGTCGGCGCCCGCCCCTACCGGCACGTAGGAGCGGACCCCGAAGGAAGCACTTTTACGACCTACAGGGATAGCAGGCCGAACCGCCAGGGGGAATTCCCGCCTGCCTCATACTCGGGAAGCGGCGCTCCCTAAATCGCGTAAGCCCTTTACCTGCCGAGTGGTTCCACGCGGACGTTGAAACCCAACTCCGATACCCCTTGTCTGATGGCCTCCGCGTCACCGCTAGCGACGTGCAGCACAAAGACAAATGGTGGGGATGTACCTGTCCATTCCGCACGGTCAACGTCTACGCCCAAAAGACTGACGGTCTTCATCAGGTGTGCACCATTACCACGGTGGTCCGACTCGATCAAGACTCTTATCACGTCAATCACCTCCACGACCACGGTCCTCCCGAGTGCCGCGACCCTAATGCCGGGTCGCGCGGCTCGATGGCGAGCGCGATCACATCTTCGGTGGTCTTCGTCGGCAGCAGCACCGGCGCCGCGCCTGGGCCGGCTCTTCTGCCGCGACCGGCAATCCGTGGCCACAGCAGATCACGGCCGTGCAGGGCTGACGTCACTTCACCGACGACGGCGGTTGCACCTCCTGAAGGCTCATCGCGACGGCGAGGAGCTCATTCACCGGCAGGACCCCTGTGACATGAACGCACGTCTCGGGCGCCTTCACGAGGACGACTGCTCCAGGTCTTGTCCTTCGGAGGAGACTGGGCCACGGCATCCCCTCCAAGGGCTTCATGCCCTCTTCCGACGCGACACCGACCTCGTGCCAGGCTTGACCTGTAATGCTCAAGTACGTGTCGTGGCGGAGCGAGCGGACGAAGTAGCTGGTGTCCGGCGGCGACGAGACGAACCCGAAGACCATCTCCCCGCAGCTCTCCGGCCAGTAATCGGGCACCAGGACAGGAAACGCGCAGCGTTGGACGAGTGCGGCCGCAGACTCCACCAGGTGTTGTTCATGCAACCGGAGGAAGCCACTGACGCGACCGTCCTCGCCTTGCGGGTCGTTCATGGGCGGAAGCACCACGTGATCAGCATGCCGGACGGCGCCTCGTGTGGCGAGTACGGCGGCTGGCGTGACATCGGCGCACGAACGGGGCTGGCGGCCTGACGGAGGTCTGCGGCGGGGTAGCCGCTACTGGCTTAGCGGGGCGCACCTACTGCCCGCTCGCGAGGGTCGACGGTCAGCGCGATCACATGTTCGGCACCCGATGGCCCGCTGCGCGCCGGCGAGGCGCCGAGGAGGCCGCACCGCCTGCCGGCACGTCCGGGTCAACATCTCAACAGCTGTATGTCCACAGCGTCGAGTGCTCACGCGGCGATCACGTGTGGGTCGTGCCTGGACGGGCAACCGGCCATCCGAGCTCCTGGAAGGCTTCCAGGACGACGTGCGGGCGGAACGTCCAGAAGACTACTCCGTCAAGCGAACCGTCGGCGGTGTCGAACCGGACGCCCGAACCCAGTGTCCCTCTTATTGCTCGAACCGTCTGCACTCGTTCCCGGGTAACCCACACCTCCGTTGGCCCGACGATGTGCGCGCACTCTCGGTCGAGCGACAACGTAACGAGTGGCCAGGTGGCGTTCATTAGCCCAATACGTGAGCCGCCCTTCATCTGCCGGGATTCTGCCGGATCGAACGTATGCGAAACGTGAATCGAGGGCGGCCTGACCCACATCCGGTAGCCCTGGCCCTTCAGTCGACGGTTCATCAGGTAGCCGACCGCAGGGACGAGCAAGATGAAGACGACGATCCACCCGACGGGCATCTCCCCCAGAATGCCCGCGCCAGGCCACCGGGCGCCACACCGACTTGGAAATCGCGAGAACGATGCAGCTCACCTTCCCGGCCGGTGAGCGCGGCTGGCGCCGAACGTCTCATCGTTCCGGTCGCTGCCTTGAGACAATGGACTCGTGCTCCGACGGGTCTGGATCGACGGCTGGCAGATGCAGTGCTGCGGCGAGTCGTTCCGTGTCAACGAATATGTCGAGCTCTCTACGAGCGCGGAGGTCGATCGAGAGTTCCTCGGGGTTGTCCTCGGCGAGGAGAGCGCCGCAGCGCTCACGGACTACGAGGACCACCATGACCTCGATGTTGCTCCGATGACGCCGCTCGCCGGACAGGTCGAGACGATCGAAGCTGTCTCGTGTCGATACGTGCAACAGGATCGGGTGATGTTGCCGGTGCCCGGCACAACGCATGTCGTGGTCAAGGACGAAGCCACCGGTTGGGAGCCTGAGGACGACGGGCACGGGCTCCGTTTCGTCGGTTACGTCGTGACCGTGAGGACCGGGTAACGGTCGCACCGACTGCGAGCCCGAGGACATCTTCGCTGCGCGGAGGCTGGCGCTGGGAGTCGGTGGAGGTGGTCAGCAGGCTTGCGTCCAGTAGCCACGCCGGCCGGCTGTCCGGGGCCCACACCCTGCGGGGTGGGTAGTAGCCCTCAACTGAGCGCGAGCTCATGGCGTCAGCCTGCTCGCGCGCACGCCCCGGCCTCACCGAGGACGTCGAGCATCCTCGTCGTTCCAGGTAGTGAACACAGCGTCGTCGCGTACTCCTCCCGAAGTCGCGCCACCGCATCGTCTCCGTCCTCCGCCTGAAGTACGACGCGCTTGCCGGGCTGGGCTCCAATCCAGACGATCGCCCGATACTCCTTCACCTGCGAAATATTGCCGGCTCGGGAGCGGCCGTGCATCTCCTGCGGCCTTCGGCGCTCGAAAGAGGTAGGCCCCGAGCTCGACCGCCAACCCGACGAACCTATCGCCAAGGGTCGAGCGCTGGTTGGGGCGGCTGGCTCGGTCATTCCGGATGTTCGTTTGTTTCGTTTGCGGTACCCTGACCGCATGGTCGTGCTGAGCGCCGAGGATCGTGAGCGGGCGCGCCAGGTGCTTCGGGCGCTCGGCGCCAGCCCGCGCATCACGACGGAGGACGGGACGGTGCTCGACCTGCCGGCACCGGTGGCCGAGGCGCTGGCTGAGTTGCTCGAGGCGGCGGCCGACGGGCAGCCGGCGCTCGTGCTGCGGTCCCCCGACGATCTGACGACCGAGCAGGCGGCGGCGGTGCTCGGGGTCTCCCGGCCGACGGTCGTGCGCCTGGTCGAGGCCGGGACACTTCCCGCCCGGATGGTGGGGACGCATCGCCGCCTTGCCCTCGGCGACGTCCTCGCCTACCGGGAGGCGTCGGCCAGGCGCCGGACGGACGCCCTGGACGAGATGGCGAAAGAGGCCGACGAGCTCGGGCTCTACGGGTGACGCCGGCCGGCGTCGCCGCGCTCGACGCCAACGTCCTCGTCCCGATCGTGGCCTGCGACTTCCTGCTGACGGCGTTCGACCACGGGCTCTACGAGCCGGTCGTATCGGCCACGGTCCTCGACGAGGTCGAGCGCACGCTGCTCGAAGACTTCCCACACCTCGATCCCGCCGCCATCCGCCGGCGGGTGAGCCACATGCGCGCCGCGCTGGAGGACCACATCGTCGACACCGCCGGCACGGAGCTCGGCGACGCCATCAACGCCAAGGACCACCACGTCGTCGCCGCCGCGATCGCCGGCGAGGCGGCGTGCCTCGTGACGGAGGACGCGACGCTCCGACGCGAGGTCGCGGCGTCGGGCCACGCCATCGAGCCACTCGGCGGCGACGCCTTCGCCTTGCGGCTCTGGAGCGCCTCACCCGGCGACGTGGACGCGGTCATACGGGACCTCGTCGCCAAGCGTCGGCGCCGGCCCGTCACGCCCGTCGAGATGGCCCGCCAACTCGGCCTCCACTTCCCCTCGATGAGCGCGGAGTGGATCGCCGGACAACGGAGCTGATCGCGCCCCTCCGGGCCGCGGCCAGGCCGCGGGAGGCCGCGAAACTGCCGGTTTCAGCGGCTAGGAGCGGTCACCACCGGATTGGCAAACCCGCAGGTCACCGGCCACATTTGGCCCTGACGGTCACCTGTGGACAACCCCGTGGACTCTCCCCCGCTTACAGGCCGGCTCACCGTCACCACCGTCCCGTAGCAGGACCGGCCCTTGAACGCCCCGCCTTGACACCGGGCGGGTGCGGTGCTCAGGTAGCGCCACTACATGCGCACATAGGGAGGCGTGATGCGACGTGGATGGCGGCGTCTGGTGCTCGGGGGTGCGGTCATCGTGTCGGCCGTAGCCGCGGCCGGCTCGGCGCAGGCGGCCGCCTGCAAGTTGCCCGATGGCTGCTGGGCGCAGATCCGGATGACGACGTCGCCGAGCCCCCGGATTGCAGCCGGCGTCGCCGACGGTCGCCTGCTCTTCGGCGGGCAGTCGGCGGCCGGCGACATGGGCGACAGCTGGATCTTCACCCGGCTCAACGACGGGAGCACCGCGTGGACGCCGGTCACGGCCACGGGCCCATCCGCTCGGCATGGCCACAACCTGGAGACGATCTCGATCCCGAACGGTCCCAACGGCTTCGCCGGCCAGACGGTGCTGTTCGGAGGATCCAACGGCACGGGGTACCTGGGTGACACCTGGACCTTCGGGGGCAGCGGGGCGCCGCTCCCGACCGACACGTGGCAGAACAGGAGCACCACCGGCCCGAGCGGTCGGGAGTTCGCCGCTAGTGCGGCGGACCGCACCAACAGGAACTGGGTTCTGTTCGGCGGGCGCAACGGGTCCGGCTCCCTGGGCGACACGTGGCTCTGGAACGGCTCGCACTGGGCGCAGCAGTCCCCGACGACGGTTCCGCCGCCGCGTGACTCTGCGTTCCTGGGCGCCATCTTCAACCAACAGGGCATAACCGGCCTCGTTCTGTTCGGCGGGCGGGCGGGGGCGACCGTCCTCGGGGACACCTGGGTGTGGAACGGGAGCACGTGGACGCAGAAGTTCGTGACCGGCCCGTCGCCCCGCTACGGCGCTGCAAAGGCGGGTACCTGGAACAACCTCATGATCGGCGGCAACTCCGGGACCGGCGTGCTCGGCGATCAGTGGAAGTTCGATGGAACGGCGTGGGTTCAGGTCTCCGGAAAGGGGCCCGCGGCTCGCGAGTTCGCCGCCTCCGACGGTGCGCACCTCTTCGGCGGGCGATCCGGGACGACGCTGCGCGACGACACGAACGAGCTCACCTACCCGATACCGCCCTGCCCTTCGCCCTGCGTCTGACCCTGACGTGACGGTTCAGTGCACCGGCACCATGTCCAGGCTTGGCCTCGTCCCCAGCGGATACCACGCCGACCCGTTCCTCCGCCAGATCTGAACGGTTTCCGTCCACATCTGCCTTTGTCGGCCGCGGTGGATGCCTCCGGAATCCGGATGGATCGGCCTCGGACGCTCCAGCGCCTCGAGCTCGGTGGCTATCGAGCCAGAACGAAGGCGGCGCCGGCGCAGATGAGGAGCACGACGAGGACGAGCGCGACCCGGTTCCAGAACCGGGCGTCACGCTCCTCGTAGGGCGCGTCGGTGCTGACGGGCACGTTGAACGTGCCAGGAGAGGGCACCTTCTCCTGGCGGTAGGTGAACGTCCGCCGCCAGGGCTTCCGCGAGTTCGCCACCGGCGCAAGGGTACGAGCAGACGGCGCGTCAAGCCGGCGCCGGCCGCCCGTGCCGGAGCAGGAAACACAGCACGACGGCGCACACCAGCGCCGCCGGTAGCTGGTAGACGACGAGCTCGTAGCCCTGCGGCCCGCCCCACGCCCGCGGGTGGGCGCGGTCCCACGAGAAGCGGGTCCACAGGTAGCCGGCGGTGAGGGCCAGGTCCGCGGCGAGGGTCATCATCACGAGCAGCCGGGCGGCGGCCCGGTGCCGGCCGAACCGGGACGAGGGCGGGACGAGGAGCAGCAGCACGGCGGCGGCGAGCGCGAGGGCGGCGATCTCGCGGGGCGCCCCATAGGCGAACGGCCACTCGACGGCGGGCAGGTTCCGACGGTTGAAGGGGTTCCGGAGCTCGCGCCCCACCCAGGCGGCGACGATCAGGGGGGCGGCGCAGGCGAGCGTGAGCGCGCCGGCGGTCACCGCTTCGAGCCGGGGCCGCAGGACGGCGACGCCGAGGACGACAACCGACAGGCAGAACTGCGGGATCGGACCGACGAGGGCGGCGATCAGGCCGCCGGGCGAGCCCGGGCGGGCGAGGGTGCCCCATGCGAGGACGGCCACGGCGGGCGCCATGCCGGCGGCCGCCAGGCCCAGGGCGACCGTCCGCCGGCCGGCCAGGGCGTCGCAGGCGGGAAGACGCAGGGCGACGACGACGGCAGCCAGTCCCACCAGCGAGGCCGGGAGCGGCCGGCCAGCGCCCAGGAGCCGCTCGCCCAGGCCGCCAGGGGCTCCGGAGCGCGCCGCCTCGGAGATCCACTGCGCCGCCATGGGCACGGTCAGCGCCGCCAGGCCCCCGGCGACAGCCGCACCCCGACGGGCGGTGGACGGCGGCGTCTCCACGGATCCACCAGTACCGCCTGCCGGCGATGACGGCCAATCCGCCCCGGTAGGGACGATGGTCACCTATTGCCGCGGATGTGCGGAACCTGCATACTCTTGCCACGCTGGCGCCCGTGATCCACGGGCGGCATGGCAAAGGGCCACCCCGCCCCCGGGAAGGGACAGACCGGGGCGGGGTGGCCCAACCACACAGGTTCGCTCAGACAGGTGGGACTGTTTCGGTGAACCTGTACTCAAGAACGCCGCCCCGCCCGCCCCGGTTCCCGGGCGCCGAGATTTTTTCTCAGGTGGTGCGGCGGTAGCGGCGGACGGCCAGGGGACCGAACACGGCGATGATGCCAGCGGTCCACAGCAGGGACTGGACCACGGGCCGGGTGGTGGGACCGCCGATGGACAGCGCCCGCACGGCGTCGACGGTGACCGAGAGGGGCTGGTTGCGGGCGAACACCTGGAGCCAGCCGGGCATGGTGGCGACCGGCACGAAGGCCGACGAGGCGAACACCAGCGGGGCGAGGGCCGGGAAGGCCGCCGCCTGGGCGCCCTCGGCGCTGCCCACCGACAGCCCGATCAGGGCGAAGATCACCGAGAGGGAGCAGGCGAAGAGGAGGATCACGACCAGCCCGCCGGAGAAGGCCAGCGGGTTGGTGTGGACCCGGAAGCCGACGGCGTAGCCGACGATGCACATGAGCAGCACCACGAACACGTTGCGCACCAGGTCGCTGACGATGCGCCCGCCGAGCACCGCCGAGCGGGCCATGGGCAGCGACCGGAAGCGCTCGATCAGCCCCTTCTGGAGGTCGTCGGCCAGGCCCACCCCGGTGCTCATGGCGCCGAAGGTGACGGTCTGGGCGAAGATCCCGGGGATCAGGAAGTCCACGTAGCGGACGCCCGGCGCCGAGCGGATGGCGCCGCCGAAGGCGTAGCGGAACAGCAGCACGAAGATGACCGGCTGGATGGTGGAGAACACCAGCAGCTGGGGCAGCCGCACGATGGTGCGCAGGTTGCGTCCGGCGACGGTGAAGGTGTCGGCCACCGCCCAACCCAGCTGGGCGCCGCGCTGGCCGGCAGCCGTGGGCGCGGCGGCGGGCGCAAGAGTGGTCACTGCTCACCTCCGGCGAGGACGGGGTCGGCCGAGGGCTCGGCCCGGTGACCGGTGAGGGAGAGGAACACGTCGTCCAGGCTGGGCTCGCGGATGGCCACCGTGACCGGCACGACGCCCCGGTCGTCGAGCTCGCCGAGCACGCCGATCAGGACCTTGGGACCGTCGTCGACCTCGAAGTGCACGTGGTTGCCCTCCCGGGTGAGCCCCGAGCCGGCGAAGCGGCCCAGACCCTCGGCGGCCGCCGACGCCTGCCGCTCGTCGGCGAAGCCCAGCTCGACCACCGTGGAGCCCAGGCGGCTCTTCAGCTCGGCCGCCGGCCCCTCCGCCATCACCCGGCCGTTGTCGACCACGGCGATGCGGTCGGCCAGCCGATCGGCCTCCTCGAGGTACTGGGTGGTGAGCAGCAGGGTGGTGCCCTCGGCCACCAGCTCGCCGATCACCGTCCACAGGTCGAGGCGGCTGCGGACGTCGAGCCCGGTGGTGGGCTCGTCGAGGAACAGCACCTCGGGCCGGTGCACCAGGGCGGCGGCCAGGTCGAGGCGCCGGCGCATGCCGCCCGAGTAGACGCGGGCCGGGCGGTCGCCGGCGGCGGTCAGCCCGAAGCGGTCCAGCAGCTCGTCGGCCCTGGACGAGGCCACGCCGCGCGACAGATGGGTGAGGCGCCCGATCATGCGGAGGTTCTCCCGGCCGGTGAGGTTCCCGTCGACCGCTGCGTACTGCCCGGCCAGGCCGATGCGGGTGCGCACCTCGTGGGGCCGGCGGGCCACGTCGAGCCTGAGCACCGTGGCCCGGCCGCTGTCGGGGACGAGGATGGTGGTGAGGATCCGCACCATCGTGGTCTTGCCGGCGCCGTTGGGACCGAGCAGCCCGAACACCGTGCCCGCCGCCACCGACAGGTCGAGGTTGTCCAGGGCGAGGACGTCGTCGAAGCGCTTGGTGACCCCCTCGGCGGTGATGGCGGCGTCGGTCATCGCACGACCTTTGCACCGCTCGTCCCGCTTTCGCCAAACCTTCACCGGTGGCGCGGGCGCTCCGGGGCCAGGTCCCGGCCGACCCGGCCGGTGCGCAGGAACAGCCGCCGGCGCTCCGGCTCGGCGAGCCGGAAGCGGCTCACCCACCAGGCCAGGCAGGCGGCCCCGACCAGCTCCTGGAACAGGAGGAGGGCGGCCGGGCGGGAAAGGCTGGGCAGGCCGTGGCCGGTGAACCGGGCGCCGAAGGCCGGCCACCAGAACACCCGGGTGCGGGCCCACATGGCGTCGAGGACGAGGTGCAGGAACAGCCCGATGGGCAGGGCCAGCAGGCGCCGGCGCAGGCCCCGCCTGCCCCTTGTCGCCAGCATCACCACCACGAGGACGGCGACGGCAACCGCCAACGTGTGCAGGTACCGGGGCCCGCCGAACACGGCGTCGACCACGTCGGGCAGGACCGCCCCGGCCACGACCAGGCGGTAGTCGATGGCCGGGTCGCCGAACACCGACCACACGATCACCAGCGACAAGCCGGCGAACCACAAGAGCATCAGGAGGAAGAGCGCACGAGGATGCGACCGCACTGGTCGCACAGCACCACGGCGTCGGGCGGCAGGTGCTTGATGCGGTCCAGCTCCTGGGCCGGCAGGGTGAGGTGGCACCCGGTGCACGACCGGCCCGACAGGCGCGCCGCCCCCTCCCCGCCGAGGCGGGCACGGAGGCGCTCGTAGGTGGCGAGGAGGTCGTCGGGCACCGACCCGGCCTGGCCGGCCCGCACCTCGGCCAGGCCGGCCAGCTCGGCGTCGACGGCCGTCTCCGCCTCGGCCAGGGCGGTGCCGGCCCGTTCCGCCTCGGCGCCCAGCGCGGCCAGCTCCTCCTGGAGGCGCTCGAGCTCGGCCGCCAGCGGCTCGTCCTCCTCCATGGTGGCGAGCACCTCGTCCTCGAGGGTGGAGTTCCGGGCGCGGAGCGACTCGACCTCGGCCGTCATCGCCATGATGTCCTTGGTGGCCGACACCATGCCGCCGTACAGGCGGGTCTCGATGTCCTTGACCCGCCTGGACGCGGCCGCGACCGCCTCCTCGAGCTTCGCCTGGCGGCCCAGGACCTCCGCCCGGCGGGTGCTGACGTCGTCGAGCTGCGCCCGCACCTCGGCCGCCCGGGCCTCCACTGCCGCCAGGGCGGCCCGCTCCGGCAGGGTGGCCCGGCGGTGCCGTAGCTGGTCGGCGGCGGTGTCGGACGCCTGGACCTCGAGAAGGGTGTCGAGCACGCTCATGGTGACGCCGGCACGACGACGGTGGGGGCCGGCGCCGGGGGTTGGGTGGGCGCTGGTTGGACGCCCTCGGTGGCCACGGGCAGGTCGGGTTCCGTGGTGTCGGTGGTGGTGCCGGTGGACCTGGAGTGCCTCGGCGGTGCGTCGTCCTTGGAGTACTTGTCCCGCAGGTACTTCCCGGCCTTGGCCTTCTCGGGCGCGGTGAAGTCGATGGCGGGCTTCCCTTGGAGGGCCTCGGCCATGTACGCCCCGAAGATGCGTGCAGGGTAGGAGCCGCCGGTGACGTTGCGCCCGCCGACGCCCTTCATGGGCACATTGCCGACCGGCGACCCCATCCAGATGGCGGTGGTGAGCTGGGGCGTGTAACCCACGAACCAGGCGTTCTGCCACTCCTGCGACGTGCCGGTCTTGCCGGCCACCTCCCGGCCGGGCAGGCGGGCGGCCGTGCCGGTGCCCTTCTCGACCACCGTCATCATCACCTGCTGGGCCAGCCGGGCCACCTGGGCCGACACTACGCGCCGCCCCTTTGCCGGGCCCTCGAACAGGACCTTGCCGTTGCGGTCGGTGACCTTCTCGATGAACGAGGGGGGGTGGTACACGCCGTCGTTGGCGATGGTGGAGTAGGCGGCCGCCATCTCCAGCGGCGTGACCTCCTGGGCGCCGAGGGAGATGGATGGGTAGGCGTGGAGCCGATCACGGGGGATGCCGAGCCGGGCCGCCATGTCGACCACCTTGTCGAGGCCGACCATGACGCCCAGCCGGGCGTAGGCGCAGTTGACCGACTTGGTGGTGGCCTGGGTGATCGTCATCACCCCACCGCCGCTGCCCTCGTAGTTGCCCGGGGTGTAGGGGGCGAACCCGGGGATCGTGAGGGTGCCGCAGCTGCCGTTGATGGTGTCGTTGGGGCTGAAGCCGTTCTCGAGGGCGGCCAGCAGCACGAACGGCTTGAACGACGAACCCGGCTGGCGCTTGCCTTGGGTGGCGAGGTTGTACTTGGCGGTGCCGAAGTCGTCGCCGGCGATCATGGCCCGCACGTAGCCGGTGTCGGGCTCGACGGTGACCAGGGCGCTGGTGAAGCGGCCCTTGGTGATGGAATTGGGGAGGACCTTGGCCCGGGCCGCCTCCGCCTCCTGCTGCATCTGGGGGTCGAGGGTCGTCTCGATGCGGAGCCCGCCCTTGAACACCGCGTTGTAGCGCTCCTGGGCCGTCTCCCCGAGGCGCTTGTCGTCGAGCAGGCGCTGCTTGACCTCCTCGACGAAGTAGTCCTGCGGAGCCGGCAGGGGTGTGAAGACCTTGGCGGGGATGGGCTCCCGCCGGGCGCCCGCCTCCTGGGCCGCGGTGAGGTGGCCGTTCTTCACCATGCGCGACAGGGCGAAGTCACGGCGGGCCCGGGCCTTGTCGGGCCGCTTGAGGGGGTCGTAGCCCTGCGGGTTGCGGATGACCCCCGCCAGCAGGGCGGCCTGGCCGGCGTCGAGGTTCTCGACGGTGGTGTTGAAGTAGGTCTCCGCCGCCGCCTGGACGCCGTAGGCGCCGTTGCCGAAGTAGACGATGTTCAGGTACCGCTCGAGGATCTCCTTCTTCGAGAGCTGGTCCTCGAGGCGCACGGCGAGCACCGCCTCCTTCACCTTGCGGTCGACGCTCTTCTCCGGCGTGAGGAGGGCGTTCTTGACCAGCTGCTGGGTGATGGTGGAACCGCCCTGGACCACTTCCCCGGAGGAGACGTTGGCTGCGAGGGCCCGGAGGGTGGAGCTGAGGTTGACGCCGCCGTGGGTCCAGAAACGCTCGTCCTCCACGTCGAGGATGGCGTTGACCACCCGGTCGGGAACCTGCGACAGCTTCACCGGCGACCGGTTCTCCTCGGCGTGGAGCACGGCCAGGAGCCTTCCGTCGCTCGAGTAGACCGCCGAGTTCTCCGCCACCTCGGCCAGCTTCTGCACGTCGGTGGCCTTCGCGCTGCCCGCGGTGGCCACGCCCTCCACGGCCGGCGCCAGGAGGGTGAGGCCGAGGGCCATCCCCGACCCGGCAACGACAGCGATCACCCCGAAGCGGGCCAGCGGGCGCACTTCTCCCACCGTAGTGTCGGGCCCCGGCGTCAGGGGCGGCGCCCCGGGGTAGGGTCGAAGGCCCGGAGGACGGTCCCTCGGCAACTCGCTGGTGGGACCTCCCCGGAGGGAGGGCACGCCAGTGACGAAGCCCATCGACGACCGCCTGCAGGACCTGCAGGACCGGAAGGACGGACGGACGGGCGAGGCCGGGGGCGAGGTCATGCGGGTGCCCATCAACATGTACGAGGCCGAGGAGGCCCTGGTGGTGGTGGCGCCCCTGCCGGGCGTCGGGCCCGACGACATCTCCGTCGCCGTCGACGGCGGCGAGCTGCGGATCGCCGCCGCCATGCGGTCGCCGGCGGCCAAGGAGTACCTGGTGCACGAGTGGCACTACGGGCCCTTCGAGCGCACCGTCGCACTCCCCGACGGCTTCGGCACGGGGGGCAGCGCCACCTACGGCAACGGCCAGCTGGCCATCCGCCTGGCCCGGGGCGGCGGCAGCGGCGCCGTTCCGGTGAAGCCGGCGTAGGGGCCCCGCCGGGCAAGCTTGGCTTACGCGGGCGCCCGGCGCACCTGGCCGGCGGAGGCGGCGCGTCGAGCTCGCCGAGCAAACTCCGCTTGCGAGGCGAAAGATGGGACTGTCCCGGATGGGTCAGACCCGGAAAGAACCCCCTTCAGCACCCTTTGCCCCATGTGTGCGCGAGAGGTATCCTCCGGATTGCCGCCCGGTCGGGGACGGCGCCGGATCACTCGCAGGAGAACGCAGACATGAGTGGCTACTCGAACGCACGCGGGAGTCTCTCCCACCACAAGTCCCACCACCCGGTCGACCCAGCGAAGTCCATGGACAAGCTGTTCGACAAGGTCATCCTCGGGGTTCTGGTGCTCATCGGCATCATCGCCCTGTTCGTTTACGTCCTGTAAGCACGCGCCCCCCGGGGCGGGCAGCACACTGACGGCGGGGTCCCGGCGAGCGGGTCCCCGTCTCAGATGGTGCGACGGCCTCGGTAGCCGGTGACGGCGCCCACGAGGAGCAGTACGAGCGCGATCACGAGCGCCCACTTGAGCCCCTCCACGAACAGCCCGATCCCACCGAACAGCAGCGCAAGCAGTAAGAGCAGCACGACGACGCTCATGTGACGGTCTCCCTTTCCAGCGCCCGAGGGGCGGGCGCCGGCCTTGGCTGTACCCGCCGTTCTCCGGCTCCCAACCTGCCGGGGACACTGGTGGTGTCATTGGGCGCCAATCCGGCGTACCATGGGGGGGCTGGCTGTCCCCTCGGGTCGACGGCCATGCGGGGCAAAGCGCCACAACGGCTTCGGGGACCGGCCCAGCGGGGGTCTGCTCCCGGTGCCGGGACCCGATTCTGGAGACCCAACTGGACCGAACCCACCTCGAGGCGCTCGTCTCAGCGGAGGCGGCGGGATACGCCGCGCCCGCCGAGTTGGAGCAGCTGCGAGCCGACCCGGCCGCGTGGGCCGGCGCGCTCCACCGCCTCCTCGTCGAGACCGACGAGGCGCTGGCCGTGGCCGCCGGCATCCCCGGCGACGAGCGCGAGCAGGTCCTGGCCGACCTGAACGGCGAGCGGGCGCGCCTGGCCGCCGCCCTGCGCCGCCTCACCGGTGCGGGCGGCGACGAGGAGCCCGAGGGCGACGAGGACGCCGACGTCGTGCTCCTCCAGGCCTCCTGGGACGGCGGCGAGGTGGTGGTGTGGGGCGCCAACAAGGCGGCGCCGGCCGCCGACGCCGACGAGCTGAAGGAGCTGGTCGCCGACGCCGGCGGGGCCACGGTGGGCTGGGAGTCCCACCGGGGCGTGCCCCTGCCCGCCGGCGATCCGGCCCCGGCCCTGGCCGCGCCGGTGAGCGGCGCCCTGGGCTGGCTGGTCGGCGTGGGCGCCGGCCAGCTGGGCGGCGACGACGCCGGGCCCAGCGTGCGGTGGCTGGGCGACGTGGCGGCGTGGGCCACCGAGCTGGTCGCCCTCGGCCGCATGGCCCCCACGGTCGTCCGGCTCGACAAGACCAACGACGCCGGCCGCCACGGCACCGGGCGCTTCGCCGTGCGGTGGGCGCCGGCCGTGGTCGACGCCGCCCGCCTCCGCGACCTGGCGGCGCGCATGCCCGGCTCGGTCGCCGCCCTGGTGCCCCCGCCGGCCAGCCCCGAGCGCCTGTGCCGCAGCGTGCTGGCCGCCTGCGTCGACGCCATCTGCCGGGCCGGCGCCGGCCGCCTGGTCACCGCCGCCACCGCCGCCGTGGCCCGCAACCGCGGCGACATGGCGGAGATGATCCTGGCCCGCCTCGACGGCAAGGAGTTCACCGCCAACGCCCGACCGGCCGGCGAGATGGCCGACGAGCTGAAGCGCTGGGCGTCGCCGGTGCTGTCGGCCGGCACCGTCCGCCTGGCCGTCCACCTCGACCCGCCCGAGAAGGACGGCGGCTGGCTGCTCCAGGTGAACGTGTCCGGGTTGGAGCGCCAGCTGGTCTCGCTGGAGGACGGCCTGGCCACGCCCAACCGGGCCAAGGCCCAGGAGGTCAAGACCCAGCTGCGCCGGCTGGAGCGGCTGCTGCCCCCGCTGGTGCGCCCCACGCGCACGCCGGGCAAGGTCGTGCTGGGCGGCGACGAGGCCTGGGACCTGATGACCAGGACGGGGGCCGCCCTCGTGGCCGCCGGGTTCGACGTGCGGGTGCCGGCGGTGTCGCGCCGGCGGGCGGGGCCCCGCCTCCACATGCGGGCCGACGCGTTCAGCGGCGAGTCGAAGGTGGGCGCCCAGCAGCTGTCGGCGGTGAAGTGGTCGGTCCTGTTCGGCGACGCCGACCTCGACGCCGCCGACATCGCCCGCCTGGCCGCCCAGGCCCGCCCGCTGGTCCGGGTCAAGGGCCGGTGGGTCGAGCTGGAGCGCACCGACCTGGAGGCGGCCGCCCGGGCGCTGGCCGAGGCCACCTCCACCACCGAGCTGTCGGGCGCCGCCATCCTCCGCCACGCCGTCGGCCTGGAGGGCGTGTCCCTCGGCGGGCCGGTGGTGGTCGACGGCGGTGGGTGGGCGGTCGACCTGGTGAAGGGCGCCACCGAGCACCCGCCCGAGCCTCTGCCCGCACCCAAGGGCTTCAAGGGCGAGCTGCGCTCCTACCAGGCGGAGGCGCGGGGCTGGCTGCGGTTCCTCGACGGCGCCGGCCTGGGCGGCTGCCTGGCCATGGACATGGGCCTCGGCAAGACCCCCACGCTCCTCGCCCACCTGCTCGACACCCGGGGGCAGGGCCCCACCCTGGTGGTGGCGCCGCCGGCCGTGCTCGGCAACTGGGCGGCCGAGGCGGCCCGGTTCACGCCGGGGCTCCTCGTGCGGGTCCACCACGGCACCGACCGGGCCACCGCCGGCGACCTGGCGGCCGAGGCGGCGGGAGCCGACCTGCTGCTCACCACCTACGCCACCGCCGTGCGCGACGTCGACGCCCTGGCCGGCGTGGAGTGGCAGCGGGTGGTCGTCGACGAGGCCCAGACCATCAAGAACCCGGCCAGCGAGACGGCCAAGCAGCTGCGCCGGCTGGCGGCCAAGAGCCGCCTGGCCCTCACCGGCACCCCGGTCGAGAACGGCCTGGGCGACCTGTGGTCGATCCTCGACTTCACCAACCCGGGGCTGGTCGGCCCCCGGCCGGCCTTCATCGAGCAGCTGTCGCGCACCGAGAAGGGGCAGCGCCCGGGCGAGGCCGCCCTGCGGGCCCTCAACGGGCTGCTGGTGTTCCGCCGCACCAAGGCGGAACCGGAGATCGCCGCCGAGCTGCCCGACAAGATCGACGAGCTCGACCACTGCGGGATGACGCCCGAGCAGATCGGCCTCTACCAGGCCGTGCTCGACCGCCTTGTCCCGGCCGGCGCCGACACGGTGGCAGGCGAGGACGCCAACGCCCGCAAGGGCCAGGTCCTGGCCGCCATCACCGCCCTCAAGCAGATCTGCGACCACCCCGCCGCCTACCTGCACGACGACCGGGCGCCGCTCGAAGGACGCTCGGGCAAGCTCACGCGGCTCAACGAGCTGCTGGAGGCGATCTTCGCAGCCGGCGAGCGGGTCCTGGTGTTCACCCACTTCGCCTCGTGGGGCGAGCGGCTGGCCGGCTACCTCACCGAGCGCCACGGCCTGCCCATCCCCTGCTACCACGGGGGCCTGGCCCGCACGGCGCGGGACAAGATGGTCCACCAGTTCCAGACCGGCTCGGGCCCCGGCGCCCTGGTCCTGTCCATCAAGGCCGGCGGCTCAGGCCTCAACCTCACCGCCGCCAACCACGTCGTGCTCTACGACCGGTGGTGGAACCCGGCGGTCGAGGACCAGGCGCGCGACCGGGCGTGGCGCATCGGCCAGAAGAACGCCGTGGTGAGCCACCGCCTGGTGTGCCCGGGCACCGTCGACGAGCGGGTCGAGGAGGTGGTGGCCGGCAAGCGGCGCATCGCCGACCTGGCCCTGCCGGCCAGCACGTCGCTCGGCGACCTCGGGGCCGAGCAGCTGCGGGCCGCCCTCGGCCTGCGGCCCGAGGAGGTCATCGCCGAGTCGTCCGACCCGGTGGCCGAGGAGACGGCGGCATGAGGCGGCGGCCGTGAGCAGGCGGCGCCGGGGCCGCCGCCCCACCAAGCCCACCGACGCCTTCTGGGGCCGGCTGCCGGAGTCCACCGAGCCGCCGGCGCCCATCACGCCCACCCGCGACCCGTCGGCCGTCCCCCGCTCGCTCGGGGACCCGCCGCTGTCCCTCAACCCGGCCGCCTCCCAGCACCACCTGGCCGTGGTCTACGAGGAGGCGGTGAAGGCGGCCACCGCCCTGGCCGCCGCCAACGGGCTCCTCGACGCCGGCGCCGTCGACGACGACGACTGACAGCCCGGGACGAGCGATGGACCACCTGGCCGGCCTGCTCCACCGGGCGGCGGACGAGGCGGCCCGCTTCCGTTCCGGGCTGGCCGACCGGCCCGTGGCCGCCGCCGACTCCGTCGCCGCCGTGGCCGAGCGGCTGGGCGGCCCCCTGCCCGACGGCCCCACGCCGGCCGACCTCGTCGTGGACCGGCTGGTCGCGGCCGCCGACGGGGGGCTGGTGGCCACCGCCGGCTCCCGCTACTTCGGCTTCGTCATCGGGGGCGCGCTGCCGGCCGCCACCGCCGCCGACGTGCTGGCCGCCGGCTGGGACCAGTGCGCGTTCAGCGACGCCCTGTCGCCGGCCGCCCTGGCCGCCGAGGAGGTCGCCGGCGGCTGGCTGAAGGACCTGCTGGGCCTGCCGGCCGGCGCCTCGGTTGGCTTCGTCAGCGGCGCCCAGGAGGCCAACACCGTGGGGCTGGCGGCCGCCCGCCATCACGTGCTGGCCGGTGCCGGCTGGGACGTCGAGGCGCGGGGGCTGATCGGGGCGCCGGCGGTGCGGGTGGTGGCCGGTGGCGAGCGCCACGCCACCGTCGACCGGTCGCTGCGGCTCCTCGGCTTCGGCACCGCTGCCACCGAGGATGTGGCGGTCGACGCCAACGGCGCCCTCGACGCCGGCCACCTGGCGCGGGTGCTGGCCGGCGGCCCGCCGGCCCCCACCATCGTCTGCCTCCAGGCGGGCAACGTGAACACCGGGGCGTGCGACCCGCTGCGGCCGGCGATCGAGGCGGCCCGCTCCCACGGGGCGTGGGTCCACGTGGACGGCGCCTTCGGGCTGTGGGCGGCCGCCGCACCGTCCACCCGCCACCTGGTCGACGGGATCGAGCTGGCCGACTCCTGGGGCTGCGACGGCCACAAGTGGCTCAACGTCCCCTACGACTCCGGCTTCGTGTTCTGCGCCGACCCGGCCACCCACACCGCCGCCGCTTCCCTCACCGCGGCCTACCTGGTGGGATCGGCGGCCGCCGCTGCGTCGCAGCTGGTGCTGGCGTCCTCCCGCCGGGCGCGCGGCTTCGCCGTCTGGGCCGCCCTGCAGGAGCTGGGCCGCTCCGGCGTGGCCGACCTGGTCGAGCGCTGCTGTGCGCTGGCCCGCCGCTTCGCCGCCGGCGTGGCCGCCGGCGGGGCCGAGATCGCCAACGACGTGGTGCTCAACCAGGTGCTGGCCGGCTTCGGCGACGACGCCCGCACCGACGCCGTCATCGCGGCCGTGCAACAGGACGGCACGTGCTGGCTGGGCGGCACCACCTGGCGGGGCCGGCGCTACATACGCGTCTCCGTGTCCAACTGGTCCACCACCGACGACGACGTCGACCGCTCGGTGGCGGCCGTCCTGGCCGCCGCCGCCCGGGTCTGATGGCCACCTGCACCCACGGCCTCGACGCCGCCACCTGCCAGATCTGCCGGGTCCTCGGCGCCTCCCCGCCGGCAAAGGCCGACTCCCGAGTACATAGCGTGCGGAAACCGCACGCTATGTACTCGAAAGTCGGGGTGGGGGTCGTGGTGCTGGTGGTCGGGGCCATCGTGCTGCTGCCAGTGCTGGCCGTGGTGGGCACCGTGCTGCGGGTGGCCCAGTCGCTGGCCGTGGCCGCCCTGGCCGGCTGGGTCGGGTGGAAGCTGGGCGTGGCCCACGGCCGGCGCACCCCACGCGGGTGACGGTGCCGGGGCCGGCGGCCCTCGGGCGGGGCGTGGTCGTGCGGGCCGGCGGGCCCGTGCCGGCGCCGTGGGCCGGCGCACCGGTGGTCGTGGTGGACGAGGCGGCGGTGGCCGAGCCGGGCGGGGTGGTGGCGGCCCTGCACGAGGCGTGGGCCGGCCGGCGGCCGGTGGTGGTGGCGCTGGCCGTGGACCCCGCCCTGTTCCGGGCGCCAGCGTGCTTCGAGGTGGATCCGTGGACGCTCTCGCCGTCCTTCGAGCCGTGGCACGACCGGCTCCACTTCCTCGTATGGGCCAACACCTACGACGCCCGGGGCGACGGCCCGCCCGTGTGGTGGTGGGCCCGCAAGGCGGAGCGGGCCGGCGCCCGGCCGGGGCCGGCGGGCGGGCCCGACGTGGTGCTGCCCGACGGGCGGCCGGCGTGGGTGGACGGCGGGCCGCGGTCGCCGCTCGACCTGGACGCGGCGGTCGTGCACGCCGAGACGGTGGAGCTGGGCCGCCTTGACGCCGCTCCCCCGCCCGTCCCGCCCACCGCCGAGCTGGCCCCCGACCAGCTGGCCGCCGTCGCCCACGCCGGCGGCCCGGCACGGGTCATCGCACCCGCCGGGTCGGGCAAGACCCGCGTCCTCACCGAGCGGCTGCGCCACCTGCTGGTCGACCGGCGGTGGGAGCGGGAGGGCGTGCTGGCCGTCGCCTACAACAAGAAGGCCCAGGAGGAACTGGAGCAGCGCTGCGCCGGCTTCCGGCCCCACGTACGCACCCTGAACTCCCTGGGCTACAGCCTCCTCGGCCGGGCCGCCGGCCGGGCGCCGCGGGTGCTGGAGGAGCGCGAGGTCCGGCGCATCGTCGAGGACCTTGTCCCCCGCCGCCAGCGCCGGGTCAACACCGACCCCATCGGCCCCTACCTCGAGGCCCTGTCGCTCGTCCGGCTGGGGCTGCGCAGCCCCGAGTCGGTCGAGAACGAGCGCGACGACGTCCCCGGCCTGGCCGAGGCATTCGGCCCGTTCCGTCGCCGGCTGGCCTCGGCCGGCGTCGTCGACTTCGACGACCAGGTCTACGGCGCCGTGGAGCTGCTGCTCGGCGACGGGGAGTTCAGGCGTGCCGCCCAGGCGGGGTGCCGGCACCTGCTGGTGGACGAGTTCCAGGACCTCACCCCCGCCCACGTCCTGATGCTGCGGCTGCTGGCCGCACCCGGCCTCGACGTGTTCGGGGTGGGCGACGACGACCAGGTGATCTACGGCCACGCCGGCGCCGACCCCGGCTTCCTGGTGGACTACGACCGGTACTTCCCCGGCGCCGCCGACCACCCCCTCGAGGTGAACTACCGCTGCCCGGTGCCGGTCGTCGACGCCGCCCGGAAACTCCTGTCCTACAACGATCTCCGGGTGCCCAAGGAGATCCGTCCGGGACCGTCGGCCGACACCGCAGCCGACGCCCTCGTCGTCCACCGCCACCGGCCCGACGCCGGCTCGGCGACGGTGCGGTCGGTGGTCGAGGAGTGGCTGGCCGAACCCGGCTGCGAGCCGGCCCAGGTCGCTGTCCTCGCCCGCGTCAACTCGCTGCTCCTGGCGCCCCACGTGGCCCTGTCGTCCGCCGGCGTTCCCATCGACTCGGTGCTGCGGCCCGACGTGCTCGACCGCACCGGCGTGCGGGCCGCCCTGGCCTACCTGCGCATCGCCGCCGACCCCCGCCACATCGACGGCAACGACGTGGTGGAGGTGCACCGCCGGCCGTCCCGCGGCCTCCCGCAGTGGATCGCCAAGTGGCTGCGCGGCACGTTCACCGTCGACCGCCTCCGCGCCATCGCCGGCCGCCTGGACGACGCCAAGGTCGCCGCCAAGGTCGAGGACCTGGTCGACGACCTGGAGCTGGTCGTGGCGGCGGCCGCCTCCGGCACCACCCGACAGGTGCTGGACGTGGTGAAGGACAAGGTCGGCCTGGGCGGGGCCATGGGCCTCCTCGACTCCTCGCGCGCCGACGACGGGGGGTCGAGCCACCTCGACGACCTGGAGGCCCTGGAGCAGGTGGCCGACCTCCATCCCGACGTGGCCACCTTCGAGTCGTGGCTGCGGGGCGTGTTCCACCGGGAGACGGCGCCGGGGGGCGTCACCCTCTCCACCGTCCACCGGGTGAAGGGCCGGGAGTGGGACCGCGTGGCGGTGTTCGGCGTCACCGCCGGCCTCGTCCCCCACCGGCTGGCCGAGGACGAGGAGGAGGAGCGGCGGGTCCTGCACGTCGCCGTCACCAGGGGCCGCCACCGGGTCGCCGTGCTGGCCGACGACTCCCGACCGTCGCCCTTCCTCGACGAGCTGGCCGGCGCCGCCGACCGCCGCCCCCGCGCCGCCGCGCCCGAGGCCCGGCCCGCCCGTGCCGCCAGGTCGGCCGGCCCGGAGGCGCTGCCGCCGGAGGCGGCCGGCGCCGAGCAGGCGCTGCGGGCCTGGCGGCTGGAACGCTGCCGCAGGGACGGGGTCCCCGCCTACGTCGTGCTCAACGACCGCCACCTGAGGGCGGTCGCCACCCGCCGGCCGTCGACCCTCGCCGAGCTGCGGCGGGTGGACGGCATCGGTCCCACCCGGCTCGAGCTGTACGGCGAGGAGATCCTCGCCGTGCTGGAGGCGGCCGGCGCCTGACTGGGCCATATGACCAATTCCCAGCGGTTTGGGAAGGACCCGGGCCGCCTGGCGTTGAATTCCCTCTGAGGTGGGGCCGGCGGGCTCCCCGGGAATCGAAGGCGGTGGACGATGAGGCGGCGGAGCTCTCGGGTCGACGTGGACGGCGCGCAGCCGACCCAGCACTCCGACGCACCCCCCGGTTGGACGTGGGCGGGCGGCTGGGAGTCGCAGGACGCCGAGCGGGTCGCCCGCTGGCTGGAGGGGAAGGGCCGGGCCGTCGCCCTGCCCGGCGAGGCCGGCGAGGACGACAGGGAGAATGGGCAGCCCGACCGGGCCGAGCCGCACGCCGAGGCCGACGAGCCCGAGCGCGCCACCTGGATGGACCGCCACCCGGCGTCGTGGCCGGTCGACGGGCCGGCCACCGAGGAGGCGGCCCTTGCGGACACGCCGGCCGAGGCGGCCGGCGAGGACCCGGAGGCCGGCGCCGACGGACCCGGCTGGGTGCTCGCCACCCGCCGCGACGACGAGACCGGCTGGGCCGTCGTGGCCGCCGCCGAGGAGGCCGTCGCCAGCGGCGCGGTGGTCGTCGACCTGACCCACGAGGCCGAGCCGGAACCGGAGGACGGGACCGCCGGCCTCCTGGCGGCACGGGCGCTGCTCGAGCAGGAGATCCAGGCGCTGCAGAAGCACCACGTCCGTCTCCTGGCGGCGATCGACGCCGCCGAGGCGGACGCCGCCGTCGCCGCCCGCCGCCAGGCCGAGGCGTGGGCAGCGCTGGAGGCGGCCGACGCCGAGCGCCGGCGGCGGGAGTCCGAGCACTTCGACGCGTGGGTGGCCCTCGACGCCGAGCTCTCGGCCCTGCGGGCCCAGCGGCGGCGCCTCGTCGCCCTCCGCCGGCGCCGCCGGCACTAGCGAAACAGGCCGTTTCGCGGCCTGCGTCCTGGTCATTTCGGGCTACGGGAAGGTGGTCATCGGGACCGCGGCGAACCAGTCCTCGTGCCCGATGTCGCAGCCGCCTCCACCCTCCTCCGAGTGACGCCGGCCCAGGGCCGGGCCGCCGTGCGGGCCGCCTTCCGGGACGCCGTCCGCAGGGGACGCCCCGACCTCGGCGCCATGCCCGGCGAGCACCTGGCCCGGTTGCTGGCCGCCCGGGACGCCCTCCTGGCGGTGGCGCCCGACCTCCCGCCGGCGGGCACACGCGCCGTCCGCCGGGCACGGCAGGGATCCCCGGCCCTTGCCCGGAAGCTGCTGGCCTTCGACGCCGGGACCGGCTCGGTGGCCGGCGCCCTGGTCGACGCCTACGCCTGAACGGCGACCTCGCGGAGGTCCACGGTGGGGCGGAGTCCCAGCCCCGCCTCCTGCCGCAGCAGGGTCTGCATGGCGGTCGCCGCCTGCGGCTTGGCGAAGTAGAAGCCCTGGGCGATGTCGCACGCCATCGAGGCGAGGTCGCCGAGCTGGTCGGCCCGCTCCACGCCCTCGGCCACGACCTTGAGCCCCAGGCCGTGGGCCAGGTCGATGACGCCGGTGATCAGGGCCCGGTCGCGGGGGTCGAGGCCGAGGCGGCCGACGAAGGACCGGTCGATCTTCAGGATCTCCACCGGCAGCATGTGCAGGTAGCTGAGGGCGGAGTACCCGGTTCCGAAGTCGTCGATGGCGATGCGCACGCCCATGGCGTGGATGCTGCGGATGGTGTCGCTCGACCCGCCCTGGTCCACGAGAGCGCTCTCCGTCACCTCGATGCACAGCTGCCGGGAGTCGAGGCCGGAGGCCCGCAGCGCCTGGTGGACGTCCTCGAGGACGCCCGGCCCCCGCAGCTGGTGGGCGGACAGGTTCACCGACACCACGAACGAGTCGTCCACCAGGCCGTCGGCCAGCCACGCCGACAGCTGGCGGCACGCCTCGTCGAGCACGAAGCGGCCGAGCGGCACGATGAGCCCGGTCTCCTCGGCCAGGGCGATGAACTCCAGCGGCGAGACGAGCCCCCGCCCCGGGCGCTCCCACCGGACCAGCGCCTCGGCGCCCACCACGCGCAGGCCGTCGATCGACACGTTGGGCTGGTAGTGGACCCGCAGCTCGCCGCGCTCGATGGCCCGCCGCAGGTCGTTCTCCACCTCCAGGCGGGCCACCGCCCGCTCCCGCATCGGGTCGTCGAAGACCACGCAGCACGACCGGCCCTTGGCCTTGGCCTCGTACATGGCGGCGTCGGCGTCGCGCACGAGTGCGGCGGGGTCCTCCGTCGGGTCGTCGCTGACGGCCACGCCGATGCTGACGGTCACGTAGATGTCGTCGCCCCGGAGGCGGAACGGCTCGGCCAGGCAGGCCGACAGGCGCCCGGCCACGTCGGCCGCCTGACCGTCGTCGCCGATGTCCTCGCAGACCACCACGAACTCGTCGCCGCCGAAGCGGGTGGCGGTGTCGCCCACCCGGACCGTCTGCTCCAGTCGCCGGGCCACGGCCACCAGCAGCTCGTCGCCCGCCGGGTGCCCGAGGGAGTCGTTCACCACCTTGAAGCGGTCGACGTCGCAGAACAGCACGGCGACGCCGCCCGGCCGGCGGTGCATGCGTTTGAGCGCCTGCGAGAGCCGGTCCAGCATGAGCGAGCGGTTGGGCAAACCCGTGAGCGGATCGCGGAGGGCCTGGGCCCGGAGCTCCTCGATGAGGCTGGTGTTGTGCAGGGCCGAGCCGAGGTGGTTGGCGAAGGTCGTGAGCACCTGGAGCTCCCGCTCGCCGAGCAGCACCTCGCCCCGGAACCCGATGCGGAGCACGCCCACGCAGCCGCGGGGGCTCAGCAGCGGCGCCACCGCGCACGCCTCGAGCCCGCGGGCCGCCAGGTCGGCGGCCTCGTCGCCTGGCGCGTGCGCACGGACGAGCTGGTAGATCTCCCGGCGCCGGAGGGCGCCCAGCCACGTCGCCTGGGCCACCGTCATGGCGTCGCCCCGTTCCTCCTCCACCGCGTGACCGTCCCTGCGGTACACGGCGGCGTGCTCCCCCGCCTCGCCGTCGGTCACGAGGAGCTCCACGTACTCGGCCCGGAACAGCGCCGGCACCCGGTCGAGCACCACGCCGGCCACGACGCGGGCGTCGGCTCGCAGCAGCTCGCCTGACGCCGTCTCAAGCAGCTCCCAGGTGTCGCGCTCGTTCATGGCGCCCAGGTACGTGCGGTAGGCGAGGTGGAGCATGAGCACGACCAGCGGGACGGCGACCAGCGAGGCCGGGGCGCCGGAAAGCCCGACGAGCAGGAGACCGAGGGCGGTGTTCCCGGCCCACACCAGGGCGGTCACCGGCAGCCCCTTGGCGTAGACCTGCCGGAGGGGCAGGCATTGGGAGAAGGCCACCGCCGCCGACACCGTGACGCCGCCCCAGACGAACAGGCTGAGGGAGGCGGCGGCCAGGCCGGCCCACAGCCGCGGGCTCGTCACCGGCTCCCCGGCCGGGGCGACGGCGGCCAGGACGGCGGCGGCCAGGACGGCCTCGGTGGCGATCGACATGGCGTTGAAGGCGATCTTGAGCGGCGGGCGGCGGGCGGCGGCGTGGGCCGCGGCCACGGCCAGCGGGGCGACGACCCGGAGCCACGGCCCCGGTACCAGCACCAGTCCGACCACCATCGCCGTCTCCGACCAGGAGAACGAGTGCGAGTTGTGGCCGAAGCGGAGGCGCAGCACGCACACGTCGCCCAGGGCGAACAGGCCGGCGGCGAGGATCAGTCGCCAGGCGGCGGGCGCGCCGGTGCCGCTCGCGGCCACCGCGCCGGTGGCGAGCGACACCACGCCCGTCCCGAGCACCACCCACAAGAGGATGCGGAACGGCCACGGCGACCGCCGGAGGACCGGCGGTCGCCGCTCGTCAGTGGCCACTGGCCCCCTCGGTACGACGCAACCGACGCGACATCGCAGCCACCTCTCGTTCGACAGGCCGTGCGGACGGCGGGTTCGCCATTGGCTCCCCGCCGGTCCAGGCGACCAGTTACGGCCCGGCGGATCGCTGCCTCGTCCTTGCCACCTTCCCCGGCGACGGCGTGTTCGTTCGGGAGACGGGTGCGCTGCTTGAGGACCATTTTGAAGTGACTAGGCGGTCAATGGTCACTCCGCCGCGCCACCAGGCGCACCGCTCCGACGGTCGACGTGCCGACCACGACGAGCGCCACGCCGAGCAGGAACAGGGCGCGCGTGCCGTCGCCGGTGCCGGTCTTCGGCAGCTCGCCGGCCGGCGCCGCCTGGATCGTCTCGCCCAGGACGGCGGGAGGGGCCGTGGTCGTCGTGGTGCTGGCCGTCGTGGTCGGGCTGGTTCCCGGCGGGACGGTCGTGGTCGTCGTGGTGGTCGTCGTGGTGGTGGTCGGCGGCAGCAGGCACGACGTGGCCCAGAAGACCTTGTGCTTGACGTCGTTGCCGATCGAGCCCTCAGGGGCGTGGATCGTGAGCTTCACGTGGTAGCCCTGGAGCGGCTGCGGGAAGGCGCCGGTGAAGTCGAGGTTGTAGACGCGCTTCGCGTCGAGGTCGTTGGCCCCGCCGGCCGGATCCTCGCCTATGAAGATCTTGTCGTGCAGGAGCAGCTGGTCGTCGCCCGGGCGCAAGGTGGGCGGCTGGAGCTCGAAGTCGACGGTGGCGTACAGGTTCGGGTTCTCGTCGTAGCCGGCGAACTCGACCGTGAACGTGCACCCCGGGTGCGGGTCGTTGTCCGGCACCGATTCGATGTCCTTACCGTCGATCTTGATCGTGCCGTTGTTGCCCGGCGGGTCGGCGAAGACGGGCCCGGCAACGGACAGCACGCCCAACGCAGCGACAGATGCGACGACGAGGAGCGATGACCTCTTCATCGGCAAACCTCCCTCTTGGTGATTCTTCGGAGTGTCCGCCGCTCGCCCGTCTTGTCCCAGGGCCGGCCGTCCCCCCCGTCGGGGACCTACGTCCCGGATGGGACCGAAGGCGCGCCGCGCCTCAAACGCCTCCGGACACCAGCGTCGCCAGCCGCCCGCCCCACGCCGCCGCCCGCTCCTCCTCGCCCGATCGGAGGTGGTTGTGCCGGTCCACGAGGAAGCTCTCGGGGGTTGCCACGATGCGGAACCCGTGGCGGGACAGGCGCTTGGCGATGAGGCGCGAGGCGCTCCCCGTGAGCATCGGCGGGCCGGGCATGCGGGTGTCGAAGGTGACCGCCGGCAGGTGCAGCCCGTCCAGGGCCTCCAGCCATTCCCGCACGCCGGTGTCGGCGGCGTGCCCGTCGAGGTGGACGTCCGATCCGTCCTTGCCGGCGGCGTCGGCGGCCGACCGCCGGGTGGCCGGCCGGCTCAGGCCGTGGGCGTGCGTGGGTGCACCGACGACCACCAGGTCGGCTTGGTCGAGCGCCGCCACCGTGGCCTCCGCCACAGGGAGCACCTGGACCGTCGATCCTCCCGCCCCGAGGCCCCGCGCGATGGCGTCGGCGACCAGGTGGGTGTTGCCGTACATCGACTCGTAGATGACGATCGCTCTCACGTGGCGGAGCCTCCTTGGGCGGGGACGAGCGCGCCTCCGGCCTCGGGGGCGGGAGGCGGGGCGTCGGGTATCGAGCCCGGGTCGGCGCCGCCTGCGTCGAGCCGGAAGGGGGGGTACTCGTCGCGCAGCAGGGCGACGTAGGCCAGCACCCGGTAGCACCAGCGGTTCATCCCCATGACGAACCCGAAGATGGGCTCCGGATACCGCCCGGAGAACAGCAGTACCACGGCAGCCACGGCCACGAGCACCGTGATGAGCCCGCCGGGCACGACGTACCAGCGGCCGAACCCGGCCGTCGCGCCGCCGGCGAAGAAGGCCACCACCACGTAGTGGGGGATGGCCAGCAGCCACCACTTCACCAGGACCAGGCCCCGCGACAGGCGCTCGGGGTAGTCGACCGAGAAGTCGGCCGGGTAGCCCGGGTCGGGGTCGAGGGAGAAGGGCGGGTAGCGATCCGTTCCAAGTGCGCTGATCCCGTAGAACGCCACGCGCCACGTCCAGCGCATCACCCCGACGTTGAAGTCGAAGATGGACCGGGGGTAGCGGCCGGTTATGAGGATGGCGAACCCGGCCACCACGGTGAGCACGGCCGTAGCCATCCACAGCAGGGCGAGCACCACCAGGTGGGGGATGACCAGCAGCCACTTCACCAGCCACCGCCACCGGCTGACGCCGGCGTCGAGGTGCCCGTCCAGCCGGGCCGGGTAGGCGCCCGCCACCAGGGGGGCCGCTGCCGCCAACGGGAGCGGGGCGCCGGCCGGGCGGACGCCCACGACGACGAGCAGCAGGCCGCCGGCGCACAGCACCAGGCCGAAGGCGCCGAGGCCGATGCCCACCGGCAGGAGCGCGCCGGTCCGGGCGCCGACGGAGGCGTCGACGGTGACGCCCGGCCCGCCGCCGGCGTTCATCACCACGAGGCTCCACCGCCCGGACTGGGTCGGCCACGTCACCTGCTGCCGGCCCGTGCCGCTGGCGCTCACGACCCAGATCGGCTCGGCGCCGGGAGCCCCGGCGGACCGGTTGCCCGGCTGCAACTGGTAGGACGCCCGGAAGGGCCTGAACCGCACGTCCACCAGCTGCTCGTGGGCGGTGCCGGCCAGGTAGCGGTCGACGTCGGCCCGGCGCCCGATGCCGATGAACAGCGGCGTCTCGGCCGTGCTGGCCGCCCGGATCCGGATGGTGGCCAGATCGGCGAACGGGACCCAGTCGCGCTCGCGGCCCTGCCGCCCGAGGTCGACGTCGGCCTGCAGGGCGGCCGTCGAGGTCGAGAAGCGCTGGGTGGAGCTGGTGTAGAACCCGGCGGCGTCGCGCTGGGTGGTGTGGGCCCACACCAGGACGGCGCCGCCCGCCAGCAGTGCCATCCCCACCAGGCCGGCCAGCGCGCCCATCACCACCAGGGCAGTGCTCTTGCGCGCCATAGCGTCACCTCGTGCTCGTTGCAACAAGTGAGCCACGCCGGGCGCCTGCGCTCCAGGGCCGAAGGTCGGTTTCGCCCGGCGGCGACCCCGTTCAGCGGAGGATGCGGAGCGAGGCCGGGTACTCGAACTCCTCGGCCTTCGATGCGTGCAGGGCGGCCACGATCGGCAGGAGCAGCAGGCCAAGCACCACCATGGTGGCGGCGGCGGCGAAGAGCACGCCCAGGACCCCACCCACGACCTCGAGCGCCCACGTCCCGCTGACGTAGAGAGCGGCGCAGACGATCCAGGCGAAGACCTGGTAGTTGAACGCCCTGGTGATGTTGTCGCGGACCAGGCCCGGCGACCGCCCGACCGTCACCCGCATGAGCGCCAGCACCACCAGGCCGCCGACGGGGATGAGCGGCTCCATGGCGGCCAGGAAGATCGTCAAGTGGGCCGTCGACGCGCACACCCGCTCGGCGGCCACCGTCCAGTCGGTGCCGTGCGTCCTCGGCAGTGCCATCGCCGCGCCCTCCTCAGCGTCGTCGGTGTCACAGCCATGAAGCCGGACGGGGCCCCGGCGACCCAGAGGCGAAGGGCCCGCGTCGCCGGACCGTTGGCCTGAAGGGGTGCGACTCGCCCCTTCCGCTCACTTGGTACGGGTGCTACCCGATGTCGATGACGATCCGGTCCGGCCCGTCGAACTGGCGGAGGGTGAACGGGCGCTTGCGGTCGATCCCGATCACCCACACCAGGTTGCGCTCGAAGTCGTCCACCAGGCGAACCTCGCGGACGAACGGCAGCGAGGGCCGGATGTCGTGCGAGCCGGTGTAGGTGGGGGTGTTCGCCGCCACGTTGTATGTCGCCCCGCCCTCGACCCGCACCTGGATGAAGGCGCCGCCGGCGACGGGCACCGGCATCCCCGACGCGCCGCTGAACGGCGGGTTCCGGTAGCCCGTCTCGACGGCGATGTGGCCGTTGTTGCCACTGTCCAGTGCGAACTCGAAGGTGACGCGGTCGATGCAGCCCCGGCTGCCGGTGCGCACGGCGGTGAGGTTCATGAGGCTGCCAGGGGCGAGGTCGACCTTGTCGGCGGTGGTCCCGAGGACGGCGCACTCGTGGGTTGCGGCGATCCAGTAGCCGTTGCCGGTGGGCGTGGCCACGATGGCCGCCACCGGCTTGTGGAACGCCAGGTCGGCGATGGATCCGAGGAAGCCGGCGCCGCCGAAGGCGAAGACGCCGCCGTCCAGGGCCAGCAGCCAGTACCCGTTGCCGGTCGGCGTGGCCGCCATGCCGACGATCGGCTGGTTCAGGGTCAGCGCCCCGGTCGAGCCGGCAAAGGTGGCGTCCCCGAAGGAGAAGATGCCGCCGTCGGAGGCGACCAGCCAGTAGCCGTGGCCGCTGGGCGTCGACGCCATTCCCACGATCGGCTTGTTCAGGTACGTCGCCCCGGTGGAACCGGCGAACGTGGCGTCACCGAAGGAGAAGACCCCGCCGTCGGAGGCCACCAGCCAGTAGCCGTGGCCGCTGGGCGTGGCGGCCATGCCGACGATCGGCTGGTTCAGCGTCATGGCCCCCGTGGAGCCGGCGAAGTCGGCGTCGCCGAAGGAGAAGATCCCACCGTCGGAGGCCACCAGCCAGTAGCCCTGGCCGGTGGGCGTGGCGGCCATGCCGACGATCGGCCGGTTGAGCCTGAGCGCCCCGGTGGAGCCGTGGAAGGCGGCGTCGCCGTAGGCGAAGATGCCCCCGTCGGTGCCGACCTCCCAGTAGCCGAGCCCCGTCGGCGTCGCCGCCATGCCGACGATCGGCCTGGTGAGCGACACCCCGCCGGTGGACCCGAAGAACCCGGCGTCGCCGAAGGCGAACACGTCCTGGGAGGGGTCCGGCGCGACCGCTCCCGCCGGCGGTGCGGGCGGGAGCGCCACCATGGCGAGGAGCGCCGTTGCGGCGATCCGGCGAACTGTCCTCCGACGCACCATCGTGGACCTCCCGGGACTCCCGAGCGACCCGTTGCGAGCCGCAAGTACCTGGATACCGCATCGTCGGGCGTATCTGGTGCAGGACGGAGACACCGGTCGATTCCGGCCAATGGGTAGCCTCCGCACGTGGCCGAACCCACCGCGCCGCCGCGCCCGTAGATGGCCGGGCCCCGGGGCCAGCTGTCGGCGTCCTCGAAGACGGCGCTGCGCAACGCGTGGGCCAGCGCCGTGCTGCGATCGGGAGCCACCGACCCGTGGTCGGTGACCGCCGATTCCTTCGACCTGCTCGTGGGCATCCTCACCGCCCACCCGCGTGACAGCGAGCCTCGCCAGCTGCTCGAGCACTTCGGCGTCCCGCCCGGGGCCGTGTTCGCGCCGGCCGGCCTCCGGCCGTTCGGCCTCGACGACCTCGTGGCGGCCATCCGGGACCTGCCCGCCGACGACCCGACACCGCGGGGCGACGTGGCGACCATCCTCGAGCGGGCCGAGCGGGCCGAGTCCCGGTCCGAGCCCGACTTCGTCACACTCGCCGACGTCTTCGGCGCCTTGCTGGCGACCGACACGCCGGCCGCTCTCTCCGTGCGCGGTCAGCTGAACCAGCGGGGCGTTACCGTCGGCGAGCTGGTGTCCTCCTATCCCGCCTACCTGAAGGACGGGGAGGACTACGACGCCTTCCTCCGCAAGCGCCACCCCTGGCCGAAGCCGGTCTCCCTGCCCACCTACCGGCCGGACCGGGCCCGCCCCCGCAAGCCCCGCCCCGAGGCACCGCCACCGACGGACCTGGTGGGCATCCAGGCCGAGGTCGAGGCCTTCGCCTACCTCATCGCCTCCCGCACCCTGAGCCCACCGCTGGCCGTCGGCCTGTTCGGCGACTGGGGGTCGGGCAAGAGCTACTTCCTGCGCAGTCTCCAGGCCCGCATCGACGCCCTCGTCACCAACCCCGTCACGCGGTCGCGGCCCCAGCGCGACCTGCCGTTCTACAAGGCCGTCGTGCAGATCGAGTTCAACGCCTGGCAGTACGTCGGCGGCGACCTGTGGGCCAGCCTGCTGGACCACCTGTTCCGGAACCTGCGGCTGGGCGACGAGGACGAGGATCTCATGGCCCAGCGCCAGACGTTCTGGGTCCGGAGGATCAGGGAAGCCGGCGAGGAGCGCGAGGCCCTCGCCCGGCGGCGGGCCGAGCTCGAAGCCGAGGCCCAGTCGGCGGCGGCCCAGGTCGAACAGCGACGGCGCCAGCGGGACGAAGCCGTCCAGGACCTCACCCGCCGCCAGCGGGAGAGCGCCGAGGGGACGTGGGTACCCTCGCCGGCGCTCCAGAAGCAGGTGCGGGATGCGGCCGACCGGGCCGGCGTCAGCACCGTGGCCACCGAGGCGGCCGGCCTGGCTGCCGCCCTGTCGGAGGCGGGCGATGTCCTGCGCCGGTCCGGCCCGCTCCTCGCCGGCGTGCGGCGGAGCCGGCTCGTCACCCCCATTGCGCTCATCGTCCTCGTCCCGGCGGTCAGCTTCGTGCTGGCCCACTACGACGTCCCCGCCGTGTCGAACGTGGCCACCACCGTGGCGGCCGCCTTCGCCGGCCTCACCGCGTTCGTGAAGAAGGCAACGGGCGACCTCCAGCACGAGTTGGACGCCATCGACGCGGCCCGCGAGGCGCTGGCGAAGGAGGCCGAGCAGCGTCGCCAGGCGCTCGACGACTCGGTCGCCGAGGCCCAGCAGCGGCTCGACACCGTCACCGATGAGCTGGCCGAGGCAGCCTCGAGGGAGCAGGCCATCGCCGGAAGGATGGCGGAGTCCGAGGAGGCCCTGGCGGCGACGACGCCGGCTCGGGTGCTCCACGACTTCATCACTGAGCGGCTGGGGAGCGACGACTACCGCAAGCACCTCGGCGTGCCGGCGCTGGTGCGTCGGGACCTGGAGCGGCTCTCCGGCGTGATCGAGGAGGAGAACGAGCGGCTGAGGCGCCCGGACGGCGACGAGCCGACGGTTGGGGACGCCGAGGCCATCAACCGCATCGTCCTGTACATCGACGACCTCGACCGCTGCCCCACGCCGCTCGTCATCCAGGTGCTCCAGGCGGTGCACCTGCTGCTCGCCTTCCCCCTGTTCGTCGTCGTGGTCGCCGTCGACACCCGGTGGCTGGCCGGGTCGTTGCGAGAGCACTACGGAGCGCTGCTGACGGACGGCGCCGACCCCGACGACTACGTGGAGAAGATCTTCCAGATCCCCTACTGGGTCCGCCCGCTCTCGCCCGAGATGCGGCTGCGGATGGCCCGCGGCCTGCTCGCCGACCAGCCCGCTGCTGGCGGGTCGGCACCTGCCGTCGACGGCGGCCGATTCGACAAGGACGAGAAGGCCACCGGGCAGGAGGCGGAGCTCCAGCACGTCGTCGCCTCGCTGTTCGACACCGACGGCGGCGACCCCCCGTGGCTCGCCGCCGCCGCCCTCACGGTGGGCGAGGCCGAGCTCGAGTTCGTCGACCAGGTGGCACCGCTGCTGGGCACCACCCCCCGGTCCGTCCAGCGGTTCGTGAACGTGTACCAGCTGGTGAAGTCGATCTCCCGGCACGGGCCGGCGCCCGCGCCGAGCCGGGTGCCCGAGCACGAGCGGCTGCTCCTGCTGCTGGCCATCGCCACCGGGCTCCCGGGCGTGGCCGACGCCCTGCTCGACGGGGCGCCGCCGGCCGCCGGCGCCCCGGCCACCCTGCGGGCGCGCGTCCAGGCGCTCAAGCGGACGGGAGCTGCGCCGGCCGGCGAGGTGGATCGCCTCACCGAGTGGCTCGCCGCCCACCCGCGGCTGGCCGCCCTCAAGATGTCCGACCTGGCGGACCTGGCCGACGTCGCCCGGCGCTTCTCGTTCCACCTCGGCGGCCGGCTGGTGGCCGAGGAGGCCGCCCCTTAGGTGGTGCCGCTCCGCGCCGGCTGGACCCCCGAGACACCGGCCCGGTCGGCCACCACGGGCAGCAGGTCGCGGAACGCCCGCCGCCACAGGCCCCACGTGTGCCGGCCGCCGGGCACCACGGTGAGGTGGACCTCGACACCCCGCCGGCGGGCGGCCGCCGCCACCCGCTTGACCGCCCGCAGGTTGCCCGATTCGGCCGTCCCGGCGGTGAGCCACATGGCGAACTGCCTGGGCGGCGTCCGGTCGGCCAGCAGGACGAGCGGCTGGTGGTCACGCTGGTCCCGGCGGGTGGCGAACAGGCGGTGGGCCCCGCCCGGGTAGGTGGGCCGGTCCAGACCCGAGAGATCCACGACCGCGGCGTAGCGGTCGGCGTGGCGGAGGCCCAGGTCGACGGCGCAGTACCCGCCCTCGGAACTGCCGGCGATGGTCCATGCCCGCCGGTCGGGGTTCGCCCCGAGCGCTTGGACGGCATACTGCGGGACGTCGGTCGTCAGGTAGGTTTCCGCCCGGTCACCGGGGCGGTCGACGCATTCGCTGTCGCGCGTGAACCCGCCGTTGACATCGGGCATCACGATGATCGGGGCCCGGCCACCGCGGGTCGCGGCGAAGGCGTCGGCGGCCACATCGGCTCGGCCGGCCCTCGTCCAGTCCTCGGGCGTGCCGGGCGTGCCGTGCAGCAGTTCGATGACGGGGAGCGCCGGCCTCGGAGAGGTGAACCACGCCGGCGGCAGGTACACCTGCGCATGCCGCGCCCGGAAGCCCGACACCGTGGGCGGAATGCTCACCAGCTCGACCTTTCCCCGCAGGGGAAGGGGCACGGCCTGGTCGCCCGGGCCGGCGCTGACGAGGCTTTGGCGCAGCGCCCGTACCGACCGGGCGCTCACCTGGTCTGAAGCTCGCTGGCCGAGCACCGACCCCACGTTCGGCAGGTAGCCGAAGTAGCGGTTGACGGTGGCCGCCGTGCCCAGCAGGCACGACACCACTGCCAGGACCATCCAGCCGATCCGGGCCCGCCGGCGGACGACAGCCAGGACGGCCGCGACGGCGGCGACCCCGAAGAGCCCGCCCACGAAGGGCAGCCCGACCAGCGATGTCTTCATGATGTCGAACCCCGGGCGCGTGAGCACCACTGATCATGGTGCCCGCCGCCGGCCGCAAGCGGGGCGCGCGCCCTGTACGCAACGGCACGTATGCCCTAGCGTGGCGCAAAACACAGGCGCCCGTAGCTCAACGAGAGCACCCGGCACTTTCCCGGGACGATGAGGGGTCGACTCCTTCCGGGCGCACCAAGCAGCCGAAGCAGGGCGGCCGCCGCCGGTTACGCGCCGGGGATCCTGCTGCCCTTGGACTGCTCATCGAGAACGGCTCGCCGAGCCATGACGACATCGACGAGACGGGAGGCGTCTCCCCCTCCGGCGCGTGCGAACGGGCGGTCTGCGAGGAGCCCGAAATGATCGCCACGAGCACGAGGAGGGGCAACCAAGGCGTAGCTTCGTCGGAGCCGTCGGAATCCATCCCTGAGCGTGCGTTGGTCGCTTCCCTGCGGACATCTGTCGGGGCGGCATCAGAACCAGGTCCTCGCGAGAGCATGCAGCCGGCGGCGGTGGGCGCTGAGGGACTCGAACCCCCGACCACTTCCTTGTAAGGGAAGCGCTCTACCAGGCTGAGCTAAGCGCCCCTGGGGTCCACCATCCTGTCAGACGTCGGGCGGGATGACCGGCGTTTGCCCGGGTCAGCCGGCCAGGTCCTCCTCGGAGCGCACGTCCACGCCGGCCGCCCGCAGCGCCCGGGCGGTGAGGCCCTCGCCAACGACCCGGGTGCGGGTGAAGGTGCCGTCGTAGACCTCGGCCGACCCGCACGACGGCGACCGGGCCTTGAGGACCGCCGAGGTGGCCCCGGCTGCCCGGGCGGCGTCGACGGCGACGGCCGCGCCCCGCCGGTACTGGGCGGTGACGTCTTCGCCGGCAGCCGTGCGCACCGTCCCGTCGGGCTGGAGCTCGGCCGCCGGCCGCGGGATCGGGAGGCCGCCGGCCACCTCCGGGCACACCGGCACCAGGTCGTTGCCGCCGGCCAGGGCGGCGACGGCGGCCGACGGGCTGGCGCCGCCGGTGTGGTTGCAGCGCACGCCCAGCAGGCACGCCGACACCAGGATCGCCGGCCGGGCGGGACCTTGGTGCACGCCCCACGCTACGGCCGGCCTGGACTGGCATGCGGATCGCCGTGAATCGCACGGCGATCCGCATGCCGTCGCCGGCGGTCCGCCGGATGCGAGGGACAGGCGCATCCGGCGGACCGCACCCGTGGCGATCAGGCCGTGAGCTGGGCGGCGGGGTTCTTGGGCGGACGTCCCCGCTTGCGCTTGAACGGCAGGACCTTGCCGTTCAGGAACAGCTGGCCGCCCCAGACGCCCCACGGCTCGCGCCGCTCGAGGGCGCCCTCCAGGCACGGGGCCTGGATCGGGCAGGTGGCGCAGATCGCCTTGGCCCGGGCGATGTCGCCCAGCTCCTCGGAGAAGAACAGCGTGGTCATCGACCCGGCGCCGTCGCGGCACCGGGCGGCCGACCAGTCGACCTCGGGCTCCTCCATGGCCCCGTTCAGTTCGTTCATCCACTCGGCGAGCATCTCGCCACTCCCCTCTTGTGTTCGTTGCAACCCGATCCCTGAGAAACACAAAGGCCGCCGGGGAATCCCGGCGGCCTCTGGGCCTTCCTCTGGAAGTTGGCTGGTCTACCCAGCCGGATCTCCCAGAAGGCCCGTCGGCCACCCGTTGGCGCCCATCCGGAACGCCGTACCGCCAACCACAGCCGGGTCGTACGCCGCGGCGATGGCGGGCGACTGGACGTGGCGGAGGCAGGAGCGCGCGCCGCTGCCGGCCACCACTCCCTGCTTCTCGCTGTGCCAGTAGGTGCTCGTCACCGTGCGACTCCTGATCGAGGTGCGCAGACCACATCGGCCTGGGCACTGGCTATCGGATCATGCCGGCCAGCCGGCGTCAACCGGTTTTCCGTCACACTCCGGCGACGGGCCCCGTGGCCAGCACTTCTGCCAGCAGCTCCGGGGTTGCGGCGGCCACCGGCGTGCGCCGGTCGGCGTGCCCGCGGGCGGCCAGCGGGCGGCCGCCGGCGTCGGCCACCACCGCCCCCGCCTCGGCGCACACCAGCGCCCCGCCCAGGTAGTCCCACGGCCCGTGGCTGTCGGCCACGCAGTCGACGTAGGCGTCGATCGTGCCGTCGGCGACGGCGCACAGCTCGAGAGCGGCCGCCCCCAGCGCCCGGAACTGGCGCCAGCCCAGATGGCGGGGCGGCAGGCCGTTCAGCGCCACGAGGGCGGTTCCGAGCGCAGAGCACCCGCTCGCCCCGATCGGCATGCCGTCACGCCGGGCCCCGCCACCCCGTACCGCCTCGTAGCGGACGCCCGTGGCCTGGTTCACCACCACGGCAGCCAGGGGCCCGTCGCCGTCGAGGACGCAGATGCTGGTGGCGTACCACGGGATGCGGCGGGAGGCGTTGGTGGAGCCGTCCACGGGGTCGAGCACGGCCAGCAAGGGGCGCTCGCCGTGGTGGGTGCCGCTCTCCTCGCTCAGCACGCCGAGGCCGGCGTCCTCGAGGACGGCCACGGCCGCCGCGTCGGCCGCCAGGTCGGAGCGGTACTGCCCGACGCGGGTGCCGGCCGGCCCCCAGTCCTCGAGGGCGGCCAGCACGCCCGCCACCGCGCCGGCGGCGGCGTGCAGCACCTCGAGCAACCCGGCCTCGTCCACCGGCGGAAGCTACCCGTAGGCTTCACCTGTGGCCGTCATCGATGTCGCCGGGTTCGTCGCCGACCTCAAGGGGCACGCGGTGGACCACGGGTTCCACGTGCACGACGAACGCCATTTCGTGGAGACCTACTCGCTGCGCCAGGCGTGGGAGGTGGACCTCCACCCCGAGGAGGGCTGCGGCGTCCCGGTCGACCTGCACCTCGCCCTCGAGGTCGACCCCCGGGTCCTGCTCTCGTTCGAGGACGTGGTGAACGACCTGCCCGAGGAGGCCGAGCCCCCCGACGAGTACCACTTCCCCATCACCTTCACGTGGGCCCTGCCGCCGCTGCCCTCCGGCCCCGACCTGCTCCAGCTGCACCTCGACCTGGCCGGCGTGGCGGGCGTCGACCTCCCGCTCGAGGTGTCGGCCATCGACTCGTTCCCCTCCGCCACCGACGCCCCGGAGCGCAGCCTCACCATCATCGCCCGCCAGCGGGTGTCGCTGGCCCGCATCCTGGCCGGCGAGGAGCTGCTGTGCGACACCCTCGACCGGTGCCTGGCGGTGAGCCAGCACCTGCTCGAGGCGGCGCCCCGCTGGCTGGCCGGCTAGGCGGCGGCGCGCTCGGGGCCGGTGTCGACCCGGTTCCAGTCCCGGAGGGAGTCCCGGTACAGGCCCCGCACCACCCACAGGAAGTAGAGGCCGGCCGGGATCGACAGCACGTCGATCACGGCGCCGTGCCCGTCGGCCTGGTAGGCGCCGCTCATCTCGTACACCACCCACACCGCGTGCATGAGGGCGCAGGTCGGGAACACCACGGTGAGCGACAGGCCCGACAGGGACCAGCCCCGCATCGGCCCCCGGTTGCGCAGCTGGGTCTGGAGGAGGAACCACCCGATGGCCATGTAGATCGCCACCAGGACCAGGTTGGCGACGGCCATCACGCTCAGGTGGTGGCCGATGGAAGGCCCGGCGAGGACGAGGGCGGCGAGGGCGGTGACGTACACGCCGGCCAGCGTCGGGAGGGCGCCGACCCACACCGGGGTGCCGGCGATGAACCGGTCGCCGCGGCCGCCGGCGAAGGCCTCGATGCGCAGCAGCAGCCATATCACGCCGGCGGGGAGCCCGACCACCACGGCCAGCAGGTCCAGCGGTCCGCCGACCCGGCCCTCGGCGGCCACGTGGATGCCGTGGGCCAGGTGGTGGGGGCCGCAGGTGAACGCCATGAAGACCCACGCCACGCCGAAGTGGGTGAACCCGAAGGCCCGCCAGTCCCGTTTCATCTCGACGAGGGTCATGACCCCGTAGCCGGTGTACGCCACACCGAGCACCAGGTTCACCAGTGCGACCGCCGTGCTCACTGCGACCTCCGCTTCGTGTTCGAAGGACGGCCGCTCCGGCCGCCGGAGGCGGCTCCGCCGGCCGGCCGTCCGGGGGGCGGCACCGTCGGCTCGCCGAGCAACCTCCGGTTGCGAGGCGAAACCGGTACGCCCAGCTGGCGCATGAACTCGCGGACCATGTTGGGCTCGCCCACGCCGGGCGTCGGCACGGGGTCGGCGGGGCGGCCCGCCCCGCGTCCGGCGCGCGGCACCGACACCGTGAACGTCGACCCCTTGCCCGGGGCGCTCCGCACGCTCACCCGCCCGCCCATCGCCTCGACGAGTGTCCGGACGTTGGAGAGCCCGATCCCGGTGCCCCGGCCTCGGCGCCACGACGCGGACGACGGGGCCTGCCAGAACTGCTCGAAGCAGCGGGCCACCTCGGCGCTGGTCATGCCGATCCCGTAGTCGGCCACGCTGATGCGCACCCAGCGCCTCCCCGACCCGGCGCTGACGACGACCGGCCGGTCGGGCGACGAATAGGTGACGGCGTTGCTCAGCAGGTGGTCCACCACGGTCCGCAACGCGCCCCAGTCGGCCTGGGCGGCCGGCAGGGCGGCGGGCACCTGGACCACGAAGGGCCGGCCGGTCTGGACCTCAACGGCATGGACGCGCTCCTCCAGCACGACCCGCACGTCGACCTCGGTGGAGGCGATCGTCGCGTCCGGCGGCCGCCACGTGCGCACCTCGGCGGCCGGACGCGGCTTGCTCCACAGGTACCCCTGGGCGCGGTCGCACCCGAGCGCCCGCAGCATCACGACCTGCTGCTCGTCCTCGACGCCCTCGGCCACCACGACCAGCCCGAGGGCGTGGGCCAGGTTGACCACGGCGGCCACGATGGCCTCGGCCGCCGGGTCGGTCCCGAGCCCGGAGACGAACGACCGGTCGATCTTCACGATGTCGACGGGGAAGCGGCGCAGGTAGCTGAGCGATGAGTAGCCCGTCCCGAAGTCGTCGATCGCCAGCCGCACGCCGAGCGACTTCAGGCCGAGCAGCGCCTCGATGGAGGACTCGACGTCGTCCATGAGCACGCTCTCGGTGATCTCCAGACACAGCCGCGACGGGTCGAGGCCGGTCTCGTCGAGCGCCTGCCACACCGTGTCGATCACCAGCGGCTCGGAGAGCTGGCGGGCCGACAGGTTGACGCTCAGGTTGACGATCCCCCGGCCCGGCGCCGCCTGCCAGGACGCCACCTCGCGGCACGCCATGCCCAGCACCTGGGCACCGAGGGCGACCACCAGCCCGGTGTCCTCGGCCAGGGCGATGACCTGGTCGGGCCCGACCAGGCCGAGCTTGGGGTGCTGCCAGCGCACGAGCGCCTCGACACCGCTCATCGACTCGTCGGAGAGCCGCACCTCCGGCTGGTAGTGGACCCGCAGCTCGCCCACGTCGAGGGCCCGGCGCAGGGCGGTGGTCTTCTCCACCCGGGCGACGAGGTCGGCCCGCATCGACTGGTCGAAGACCTCGAGGCGGTTCCGGCCCCGCTCCTTGGCCTGGTACATGGCCGAGTCGGCGTCGGCGAGAAGCTCCTCGGCGCTGATGTCGCCGGCGCCCACGACCGCCACGCCGATGCTGGCGGTGGCCACCACCTGGCGCCCGTCGGCCAGCGTCACCGGCGCGGCCAGGGCGGTGAGGGCCCGCTCGGCGATGCGCAGGACGGCGGGGCCGTCGACGTCCTCGCACAGCACGGTGAACTCGTCGCCGCCCAACCGGGCGACGGTGTCCTCGGCCCGGAGCACGGACTGGAGCCTGGCCGTGGCGGCCACCAGCACGGCGTCGCCGCCGGCGTGCCCGCAGGTGTCGTTCACCAGCTTGAACCGGTCCAGGTCGATGAACAGCAGGGCCAGGCCGGAGTCGTGCCGCCGCCGGCGGCGCAGCGCCTGCTCGACGCGGTCGACGAACAGAAGCCGGTTGGGCAGGCCGGTCAGGGGGTCGTGCAGCGCCTGGTGGACGAGCGACTCCTGGGTGGCCCGCCGCTCGGTGACGTCCTGGGCCGTGCCGAACACACGCAGCGGCGCGCCGTCGGGCCCCAGCTCGACCCGGCCACGGCCGTGCACCCACCGCAGGTCCCCGCCGGCATGGACGACGCGGTGCTCGACGTCGAACGCCACGCCCGACTGCACGGCGGCGGCCACGGTGGCCCGCACCCGTTCCCGGTCCTCGGGGTGCACGACGGCCAGCAGGGCGTCGAGCGATGGCTGGAAGCGGCTCGGGTCGACGCCGAAGATGCGATACAGCTCCTCGGTCCAGGTGAGGACGCCGCTGCGGACGTCGAGGTCCCAGCTGCCCACGCTGGCCAGGCGCTGGGTCTCGGCCAGCTGCGCCTCGCGCTGGAGCAGGCGCTCCTCGGCCTGGCGCCGCTCGGCGGCGAGAAGGTCGGCGAAGGAGGCGGGTGCGGGGCGGCGCAGGGGCACCACCTGGCCGATGGGCGCGGGGCAGCCCCCGTCGCCACCGCCGGTGGGGCCGGCGCCCTCGACTGCCTTCGGGCGTGTGGCCATGATGCTCCTGCGCCGGCGCGCGCTGCGACGACGCACCAGGAGTGTCGGCAGCGGCGGCATCATCCCTTAGGGCCGGCCGCGGGCTAGCAAATGTAACGCCGGACCGGCCCCGTTGACCAGACCCACGGAGGGTGCATATGACCCAGGGACTGTCGTTCGACGGGCTGCTCGTCGTGAGCCTGATCGCGGTCGGCGCGCCGCTCCTGGCGGCCGCCATCCCCCGGGTGAAGGTGCCCGCCGTGGTCCTGGAGATCGTCGCCGGCATCGTGGTGGGGCCGTCGGTGCTCGGCTGGGTGAAGGTCGACCAGGCCATCGCCGTGCTGGCCCTCGTCGGCCTGGCCTTCCTGCTTTTCCTCGCCGGCCTGGAGATCGACCTCGGCGCCCTGCGCGGCGACCTGCTGAAGCTTCCGCTGCTCGGCTTCGCCGTCACACTGGGCGTGGGGCTCGTGGTCGGTCTGGGCTTCGCCGCCGCCGGGTGGGTGAAGAACCCGCTGTTCCTCGCCATCGCCCTGTCGGCCACGTCGCTCGGGCTCGTGGTGCCGGTGCTGAAGGACGCCGGCTTCGCCGACCAGCCCCTCGGGCAGTTCACCATCGCTGGCGCCACCGTGGCCGACTTCGGGGGGGTGCTCCTGCTGTCGTTCCTGTTCTCCGAGGCGAAGGGCGGCCCCGCCAGCCGGCTGGTGACCGTCAGCCTGTTCGCCGCCGTCATCGCCGCCGTCGGCTTCTGGCTGGCCAGGGCGGGGCGGAGCATGGGGGTGGACGCCTACCTCGTGCGCCTCCAGGACACCACAGCCGAGATACGGGTGCGCATCGCCGTGGCCCTCCTGGTGGGGTTCGTGGCCCTGGCCGAGCGGGTGGGCCTCGAGACCATCCTCGGCGCCTTCCTGGCCGGGGCCGTGCTCGGCACGGTCGACCGGGACACCACCAGCCACCCGCAGTTCCGCACCAAGCTGGAGGCGGTCGGGTACGGGTTCGTCATCCCGGTGTTCTTCGTCACCAGCGGGCTGCGCTTCGACCTCGACGCCCTGACCTCCAGCCCGGCGGCCGCCGCCCGCGTGCCGCTGTTCCTGGCCGCCCTCCTGGCGGTGCGCGGCATCCCTGCGCTTTTGTACCGTCGCGCCCTGGGCAAGGATGGTGCGGTGACCGCCGCCCTCCTCCAGGCCACGTCGCTCCCGTTCCTCGTCACCGCCTCGGCCATCGGCGTGTCCATCGGCGCCATCCGCCCGGTCACCGCCGCCGCCCTGGTGTCGGCCGGCCTGCTGTCCGTCGTGCTGTTCCCCCCGCTGGCGCTGGCCCGCCTCCGCCGCGTGCCGGCCTCGACCACAGGAGGACCTTCGTGACCGTCACCGAGCTCGAGGTCCCCACCTACGAGCGCGTGCGGGCCCTCACCGAGCGGCTCGCCGCCCCCCTGAGCCCCGAGGACCAGACGGTCCAGTCGATGCCCGACACCAGCCCCACCACGTGGCACCGGGCCCACACCACCTGGTTCTTCGAGACCTTCCTGCTCGACCCCACGGGCTACGAGCCGTTCCACCCGGCCTACCGCTACCTGTTCAACTCGTACTACGAGGCGGTGGGCCCCCGGCACGCCCGCCCCCGCCGGGGCCTGATCACCCGCCCGGGAGTGGCCGAGGTCGGCGACTACCGCGGCCACGTCGACGAGGCCATGGCCGACGTGGTGCGGCGGGGGCTGCCGGACGGCATCGCCTCCCGCCTCGTCCTCGGCCTCCACCACGAGCAGCAGCACCAGGAGCTGGTGGTGATGGACATCAAGCACGTCCTGTCGTGCAACCCCCTGCTGCCCGCCTACGGCTCCCTGCCGTGGGATGCAGCTGCCGGGCCCTCGTCCACCGGATGGACGGCCCATCCCGGCGGCGTGGTGCAGATCGGCCACGACGGCGACGGCTTCTCGTTCGACAACGAGTGTCCCCGGCACGAGGAACTGCTGCGCCCCTTCGAGATCGCCGAGCGGCTCGTGTCGTGCGGCGACTGGCTGGCGTTCATCGCCGACGGCGGCTACCGCCGCCCCGACCTGTGGATGTCCGACGGGTGGGCCACCGTGCAGTCGCAGGAATGGGACGCCCCGCTCTACTGGCGGTGCGTCGACGGCGAGTGGCTCGTCTACTCGCTGGCCGGCGAGGCGCCGGTCAACCCGGGCTCGCCGGTGGTGCACGTGAGCTGGTACGAGGCCGACGCCTTCGCCCGCTGGGCCGGCGCCCGGCTGCCGCTCGAAGCGGAGTGGGAGGCGGTGGCCCCGTCGCCCGACAACACCGGCGCCGGCGACTGGTACGGCGCCGCCTGGCAGTGGACGGCCAGCCCCTACACCCCCTACCCCGGCTTCCGCCCCGCTGCCGGCGCCGTCGGCGAGTACAACGGCAAGTTCATGGTGAACCAGCAGGTGCTGCGCGGCTCGTGCCTGGCCACCCCGCCGGGCCACGCCCGCCGCACCTACCGGAACTTCTTCCCCCCGTCGGCCCGGTGGGCCTTCGGCGGCCTCCGCCTGGCGAGAGACGCCGCGTAGCAGGTTCTGCCGGCGGCCGCAGCCGCCGCCGGAGGCGGCCCCCACGGCTGCCGGCACGGGGGGCGTGGGGGGCGCCGCCCCCCACAAAGGGCCGCCGGGCCGGCTCCGCCGGTCGGCGGCTGAGCGCCGGCCGCAGGGCGGCACGTCAAACTCGCCGAGGAAGCTCCGCTTCCGAGTGCGAAATCAGGACTGATTCTCGCCGCCGAAGATGTCGGAGACCGACGTGTCCTCGAACACGGCGTCGAGGGCGTCGGCGATGATCTCGGCCACCGAGAGCACCTCCAGCTTGTCGATGGCCTTCTCGGGCGGCACCGGCAGGGTGTTGGTGACGACGATGCGGGCGAGGGGCGAGTTCTTGAGGCGGTCGACGGCCGGGTCGGAGAGCACGCCGTGGGTGGCCATGGCCCACACCTCGGCGGCGCCCCGGTCGTCCAGGATCTCGGCGGCGGCCACGATGGTGCCGGCCGTGTCGATCATGTCGTCGATGAGCACGCAGCGCCGGCCGGTGACGTCGCCGATCACCTGGCGGGCCTCGACCACTCCCTGCGAGCGCTTCTTGTGCACGATGGCGAGGTCGGCGTCGAGCCGGTGGGCCAGCCGCTCGGCCACCTTCACCCGGCCGGCGTCGGGCGCCACGATCACCATGTCCTGGACCCCGCAGCCGGCCAGGTAGTTGGCCAGCACCGGCAGGGCGGTGAGGTGGTCGACGGGGCCGTCGAAGAAGCCCTGGATCTGCCCGGAGTGCAGGTCGACGCTCACCACCCGGTTGGCGCCGGCGGTGTGGAGCATGTCGGACACCAGCTTGGCGGTGATGGGCTCGCGACCCTCGGCCTTCCGGTCCTGGCGGGAGTACCCGTAGTACGGGCACACGGCGGTGATGCGCTTGGCCGACGCCCGCTTGGCGGCGTCGATCATGATGCACTGCTCCATGATCGAGTCGTTCACCGGGCCGCTGTGGGTCTGGATGATGAAGACGTCGGCGCCCCGCACCGACTCCCCGAACCGGCAGTGGATCTCGCCGTTGGGGAACTGGCGCAGGTTGGCGTCGCCGAGGTCGACGCCGAGGTGGCGGGCGATGTCGGCCGCCAGGTCGGGGTGGGCCCGCCCGGAGTACAGCTCCAGCCGTTTGGTGGGGACCAGCTCCATCGTCAGTCCTCTGTGTCGGTGGTGGCTGAGAAGAACGGGCCGGTGACCGTGCCGGCCGGGACGCGCGAACCCGGGGCCAGCGACGCGAAGGGCCCGACGCGTGCGTCGGCCCCGATCTCGGCCTGCCGCCCCACCGTGTGCTCCACCACCGCCCCCTCCGCGACCACGCAGTCGACCAGACGGCAGTCTGGCCCGAGCTGGGCGCCGGTGCCCACCACGGTGGCGCCCTGGAGCATGGTGCCGGGGAACAGGGTGACGTCCTGGCCGATCTCGACGGTGGCGTCGACGTAGGTGCGGGCGGGGTCGACCATGGTGACGCCGCGCTGCATGAGCGACTGGTTGGTGCGGGCCCGCAGCTCGGCCTCGGCCACCGCCAGCTGGGCCCGGTCGTTCACGCCGGCCGCCTCCAGCGAGTCGCCCACGACCAGGCTCACCACCGGGTAGCCGGCGTCGTGGAGGACCTCGATCACGTCGGTGAGGTAGTACTCGCCCTGGGCGTTCTCGGGACTGAGCCGGCGCAGGGCGGGCGCCAGGATGCTGCGGCGGAAGCAGTAGATCGACGTGTTCACCTCGTCGATCGCCCGCTCCTCGGCGGTGGCGTCGCGCTCCTCGACGATCCGGGCCACCCGGTCGTTCCGGTCGCGCACCACCCGGCCGTAGCCCCGCGGGTCGGGCAGGCGGGTGGTGAGGAGCGACGCGGCGGCGTCGGACTCGCGGTGGTGGCGGACGAGGGCGGCGAGGGTGGCCTTGCGCAGCAGCGGGGTGTCGCCGGGCAGCACGATGATCTCGCCGTCCTCGAGGTCGTCGTCGGGGAAGGCGGTGAGGGCCACCGACAGGGCGTCGCCGGTGCCCCGCTGGACCCGCTGCTCCACGAAGTCGATCGCCAGGTGGGCGGGGGCCCGCTCCAGCAGGGCCTTGGTGACCCGCTCGGCGCCGTGCCCGACGACGACCACGGCACGGTCGACGTCGAGGTCGCCCAACGCGTCGATCACGTGCAGGACCATCGCCCGCCCGCACAGCAGGTGCACGGGCTTGGGCCGAGCCGACTTCATGCGCGTGCCCTCGCCGGCGGCCAGCACCACGGCGGAGAGCGGGGGGCTCATGGTTCCTTTCTACCTCTCGGGCCGTCGTTGGCGGGGCAGGGATCGAACCTGCGACCTCCGGATCCAAAGTCCGGCGTTCTGCCAGTTGAACTACCCGCCATCGCGGGATCGAGGCTACTGTGCCCCCCGCCATGGGCTCACTGATAAAGAAGCGCCGGAAGCGGATGCGCAAGAAGAAGCACAAGAAGATGCTGAAGGCCACCCGCTGGCAACGGCGCGCCGGCAAGTAGCCCGCTTCTCCCCCTTCGCCCCCCTTCGTCGACTACGGCCGGTCGGTGCGGACCACCACCGCGCCGGGCACGTGGGCGTGGGCGCCCTCGACGAACCACGTCCCCCCGCTGCCGGCCAGCACCGGCACCAGGCCGGTGGCGTCGCCCAGCCGGTCCCGCCACTCCCGTAGGCGGGGCTCGACGGCCAGGGCGGCCGGCTCCAGGTCGTTGGGACCGGCGGCGCTGGGGCCGCCGAGGTCGTCCCACGCCCGGTAGACGGCCGGCGTGGAGACCGGGAACGGTGGCGTGAGGAGGGTGTAGGTCGCGTCGACGAACGGGAGGGGCTCCACCACCTCGCCCACGCCGGTGACCCGGGCCCGGCCGCCGGCCAGGCAGAAGGGCACGTCGGCGCCGAGGGAGGCGGCCACCGACGCGTCGTGGCAGCCGGCCCAGCGGAGCACGGCGGCGGCGTCGGCCGACCCGCCGCCCAGGCCGGCGCCGATCGGGATGCGCTTGTCGAGCACCACGCGCGCCCGCCGGCCGGTGGCGGCCAGCGCCCGGGTGACCAGGTTGTCGGCCGGCAGGTCGGCGCCCCGCACCTCCACACCGTCTCCGTCCTCGAACGCAAGCGTGTCGGCCAGGTCGATCGTGGCCATCTCGGCGTCGATGAGGTGGTAGCCGTCGGCCCGCACCCCGGTGACGCGAAGCGACAGGGTCAGCTTGGCGAGGGCGCGCACGCCGCCAGCCTGCCCCATGTCACGACGTCGAGCTCCTCGGCCCGCGCCTCGGGGCGCACGCCGGCGGCGGCGAAGGCGCCGTCGTCGACGAGCCCGGCCAGCGAGCGGCGCAGCATCTTGCGCCGGTGGGCGAAACCGGCCTCCACCAACGAGAACAGCCACCGTTCGTCGACGTCGACCGCCGGCACCGGGCGGCGGGTCAAAGCGACCAGCACCGACTCCACGTTGGGCCGGGGCACGAACACCGTCGCCGGCACCCGGCCCACCACCGACGCGGTGACCCGGTACGCCACCTTCACCGACACGGCTCCGTAGGCGTCGTCGCCGGCGCCGGCCGCCAGCCGCTCCCCCACCTCCCGCTGCACCATCACCAGCATGCGCACGATCGCCGGCGCCCGCTCCAGGAGGGTGAGCACCAGCGGGGTGGCGACGTTGTAGGGGAGGTTGGCCACCAGCACCCGGTCGCCGGCACCCAGCAGCCCGGCCCAGTCCAGGCGCAGGGCGTCGCCCTCCACCACCTCCACGCCGGCCGGCTCGACCACGTTGCGCAGCACGGGGACGAGGTAGCGGTCCAGCTCCACGGCCAGCACCTCGGCCCCGGTCTCGGCCAGGGCCAGGGTGAGCGAGCCCACGCCGGCGCCGATCTCGACCACCCGGTCACCCGGCCCCACGCCGGCCAGCCGGGCGATGCGGCGCACCGTGTTGGGGTCCACCACGAAGTTCTGGCCGAGGGCCCGGCTGGGGCGGATGCCGTTGCGGTCGAGGAGGTCGGTGACCTCCCGCCGCGTGAGGGTCATCGCCGGGGCGGGACGGGCGAGCGGTTCACCACTCGATGATGACGTCGATCACGCCCACGTGCGACCCCGCCATCTGGTCGAAGTCGGACTTGGCCATGTCGACGATGCGGCCGTCGACGTAGGGGCCGCGCTCGTTGACCGTGCACATGATCGAGTGGCCGTTGGCCGGGTTGGTGATCCGCACGACCGTGCCCTTGGGGAGGGTGCGGTGGGCGCAGGTGCCGGGCGCCGCCGCGTCGTACCAGGAGGCTCGCCCGCCCTGGCCGTTGCTGAAGACCCTGGTGGTCGTCGTGGTGGGCTTCGGGCGGGTGGTGGTGGTGGTCCTGGGGCGGGGCTTGGTGGTCGTCGTGGTGGTCGGCTTCGGGCGCGGCCGGGTGGTGGGCGGCACCGTGCGGGCCGGGCGGGTGGCGGTCGTGCTCGCCCGCCGCGCCGCGGTGGTGGGCGGCGCCGCGGTGACGGGGAGGGCGATGGTGGCCGCGGCCACGGGTGCCGGCTGGCCGGCGCGCACCTGGCTGGCGGTGGCCCGCTGATCCGTGGACGTTCGGTTGTTGACGCGTGCGGCGAGAGCAGGTGCGACCAGCAGAGCGGCACTGAGAAGCAGCGAAACGACGACCCGCCTCGCCTGAGCAGGTTTTCCGCTCAGGACGACTCCCTCGTGTTTGGTGCTTGCCGGGGCACGCTAGATGTCCCAGACAGCTACAAGCAAACCGGGCGCCGCGCAAGAGGCCGCGCAAACCCCGTCGCGTTGCTCCTACCCGGCCGCTGCTTCGTTCATGCCAGCCGGAAGACGGTCGCCGCGGCCGCCCAGGTGGAGGCCTCCACCTCGGCCCCGTCGAGGCCCTTGACGGCGGCCACGGCCGCCCCGACGAGGGGGACGAACTGCGGGTGGTTCGGCCGCCCGCGGTGGGGCACGGGGGTCAGGTAGGGGGCGTCGGTCTCGACCAGGAGGCGGTCGAGGGGGCACAGGGCGGCGGCGGCCCGCAGGTCCTCGGCCGCCTTGAAGGTCACGATGCCGCTGAACGACAGGTGGGCGCCCAGGTCGAGGGCCAGGCGGGCCTCCGCCGGCCCGCCGGTGAAGCAGTGGAACACCGTGCGCTCGGGCACCCCCTCGGCCGCCAGGATGGCGAAGGTGTCGTCCCACGCCTCCCTGGTGTGGATGACCAGCGCCAGGCCCCGGTCGTGGGCCAGGCCGACCTGGGCGGCGAACGCCTCCCGCTGCACCGGGCGGGGCGAGTGGTCGTAGTGGTAGTCCAGGCCGCACTCCCCCACCGCCACCACCTTCTCCTCGCCCAGCAGGGCGGTGATGGTGTCGACGCCCTTGCTGGCGTCGTGGGGGTGGAGGCCGACGGTCGCCCACACGCCGTCGTGGGCCTGGGCCACCGCCAACGCCGCCGCCGACTGCTCGGCGTCGGTGCCCACGTCGACCAGCCGGGTGACCCCGGCCGCCCGCGCCTCCATGACGGCCTCAGCCCCCAGCCCCTCGTAGGGGACGTGGCAATGGGAGTCGGTCCAGCTCATGTTTTCGCCTCGCAAGCAGAGCCCGCTCGGCGAGCTTGCGGTGCCGCCCTCCGGGCGGCGCTCAGGGCCGCCGACCGGCAAAGCCGGATCGACGGCTTCCCTGCGGGGGGCTGCGCCCCCCGCACCCCCCGTGCCGCCATCCGGCGGAGCCGCCTCCGGCGGCTGGTGCGGACGACGGCGGACATCACTTCCTGGGGAAGAGCGGGGCGCCCTTCTCGACGGGGAGGCCGCCGGGGTAGCCGCCCCACCCCGCCGCCTCGGGGAGGCGCTGGTCGCCGGGGGCGCCGGGCAGGCCGATGCGGCGCCAGACCTCGGCGCAGGCGCCGGGCATGGCCGGCGTGGCCAGCAGGGCGACGATGCGGAGGACCTCCAAGGCGTCGCCGAGCACGTCGTCGACGGCAGGGCCCGGCTCGGCCTTCCACGGCTCGTTGGACTCGAGGTAGGCGTTGGCCTCCCGGATGAGGCCCCAGGTGGCCTCCAGCGCCTCGCTGGGCGCGACACGGTCCCACGCCGCCGCGGTGGCGTCGTAGACCGACGCCGCCACCGGCGCCAGCGGGCTGTCGGGCGAGGGGGCGGGCCCGACGCCGCCGCTCTTCTTGGCCACCACTGTGGTGACGCGGGAGAGCAGGTTCCCCAGGCTGTTGGCCAGGTCGGCGTTGTACCGCGCCACCATCCCCTCGTAGGAGAAGTCCCCGTCGGGGCCGAGGGGCGCGTTGCGCAGGAAGTGGTAGCGGAACCCGTCGACGCCGAAGTCGGCCACCAGGTCGGCCGGGGCGATGGCGTTGAGGGCCGTCTTGCTCATCTTCTCGCCCCCGACCAGCAGGAACCCGTGCACGTGCACGTGGCGGGCCGGGTCCAGGCCGGCGGCCAGCAGCATGGCGGGCCAGTACACGCAGTGGAACCGCAGGATGTCCTTGCCGATGAAGTGGTGGACGGCCGGCCACCAGTACTCGAAGCGCTCCGGGTCGGTGCCGTAGCCCACCGCCGTGGCGTAGTTGATGAGGGCGTCGTACCAGACGTAGAAGACATGGCCCGGCGCCCACGGCACCGGCACGCCCCACGAGATCGACGTGCGGGTGATGCTGACGTCCTGCAGCCCCTGGCGGATGATCCCGAGCGCCTCGTTGCGCTTGGACTCGGGCGTGACGCAGTCGGGGTGGGCGGCGTAGAAGTCGAGGAGGGGCTGCTCGTACCGGCTCAGCTTGAAGAACCAGTTCTCCTCCTTGAACGTCTCCACCGGTCGCAGGTGGATGGGGCACTTCCCGTCGACCAGGTCGCCCTCGGCGTAGTACGCCTCGCAGGACACGCAGTACGGCCCCTCATAGGTGCCGAGCTCGATGTCGCCGTTGTCGTAGACCTGCTGGAGCAGGGCCTGGACGGCGGCGTGGTGGCGCGGCTCGGTGGTGCGGATGAAGTCGTCGTAGGCGATGCCGACCTGGTGCCAGGCCTGCCGGAAGCGCTCCGACGTGACGTCGGCGTGCTCCTTGGGCGTGCGCCCCTCCTGCTCGGCGGCCCGGGCGATCTTCAGGCCGTGCTCGTCGGTGCCGGTGAGGAACAGCACGTCGTCGCCCAGCAGGCGGTGCCAGCGGCACACCGCGTCGGCGTTGACCGTGGTGTAGGCGTGACCGATGTGCGGGACGTCGTTGACGTAATAGATCGGAGTCGTCGCATAGAAGCGCCCCACGTGCCTAGGCTACTGACGGCTGATGGGGAGGGATCATGGTTTCGACCGGTATGGCCCGCAAGGTCGACGACCTCGGGCGCATCGTGCTGCCCGTCGAGATGCGCCGAATGTTCGGCATCCGGCCCGGTGACGAGCTGGAGATCTCGGTGGACGGGGGCGCGATCGTCCTGCGCAAGGTCGAGGATCGCTGCGTGTTCTGCGGGGACGGCGACGGCTTGCGGGGCTACCGCGACAAGCAGGTGTGCAAGGCCTGCAGCGCCGAGCTAGGCGCCCGCGACGCGGAGCGACAGCTCGTAGACGCGCCGCTTGGCGACATCCAGCTCTAGCGTCACCGCCGCCACCGCCGCCCGCCGGTCGTCGCCGGCACCGAGGCGGGCGGCCAGGGCGCGCTCGATCTCGGCGTCGGTGACCTCGGGCCGGGGGGCCCCGCCCACCACGAGCACGAACTCGCCGCGCGGTTCGCCCTCGTCCAGCCACTCGGCGGCGGCCGCCAGCGTTCCCCGCCACACCTCCTCGTGGACCTTGGTGAGCTCGCGGGCCAGGGCCACCGGCCGGTCCGGCCCGCAGGCGGCCACCAGGTCCGCCACCGTGGCCCGCACCCGGTGGGGCGCCTCGTAGAGCACCACCGTGCGCTGCTCGCCGGCCACCGCCGCCAGCCGGCGCCGCCGGTCGCCGCCCTTCCGGGGCAGGAAGCCCTCGAAGGCGAAGCGCTCGGCCGGCAGCCCGCTGGCGGCGAGGGCGGACACCGCCGCCGACGGCCCGGGCACCACCACGACCTGGAGGCCGGCGCCGGCCACCGCCGCCACCACCCGGCGGCCGGGGTCGGACAGGGTGGGCATCCCGGCGTCGGTGACCAGCGCCACCCGCTGGCCGGCCGCCACCATCGCCGCCACCGCCCCGGCCTGCTCGGCCTCGTTGTGCTCGTGGACCGCCACCAGCCGCTTGCCGGCGGCGGGAATGCCGGCGGCGCTGAGCAGGGCCCGGGTGCGCCGGGTGTCCTCGCAGGCCACCACGCCGGCGCCGGCCAGCGCCTCGGCGGCCCGGGGGCTCAGGTCGCCCAGGTTGCCGATCGGGGTGCCCACCACGAGCAGGACGCCCTCACTCGCCACCCTTGATCTCCAGCCGGTCGCCGGGGCGCAGTCCCCAGCGCTCGAAGGCGCCCGCCTCGGCCTCCACGACGCACCGGGACCGCATCCGGGGCAGCGAGATCCGGAACCGGCGCATGTGGACCGTGGCGAGCACCGTCATGTTCCTGTCGCAGAAGGCCACGTCGATCGGAAAGCGCATGCCGACGGTGTGGACCGACTTGGCCGGCTTGATCAGCATGGCGCCCTCGATGCCCTCCCGCCCGAGGAGGCCCTTGGACCGCGTGGCGAAGGTGTCGGCCACCTCCAGGGCGGCCAGCACCTCACCTTCGCGCAAGAGCCAAGCCATTAGACGTTGAAGCGGATCTCGAGGACGTCACCGTCCTGGACCTCGTAGTCCTTGCCCTCCACCCGCAGGCGGCCGGCCTCCTTGGCGGCGTGCCAGGAACCGAGCTGGAGCAGCTCGTCCCAGCGGATGACCTCGGCCCGGATGAAGCCCCGCTGGAGGTCGGAGTGGATGACGCCGGCGCACTCGGGGGCGTGGGCGCCGGCCCGGAACGTCCACGCCCGGGACTCCTTGTCGCCGGTGGTGAGGAACGTGCGGCGGCCGAGGAGGTGGTAGGCGCTGCGGGACACCCTGGCGAGGGCGCCCTCGCCGAGGCCGAGGCCCTCCAGCAGCTCGGCCCGCTCGGCGTCGTCGAGGCGGGCCGCCTCCGCCTCGAGCTGCACGCACACGCCGAGCACCTCGCCGGCGCCGGCGAGGGCGTCGGCCACGGGCTTCACCGCCGCGTCGGGGTCGGCCAGCTGGTCCTCGCCGAGGTTCACCACCGCCAGGACGGGCTTGTCGGTGAGCAGCTCGAACTGGCGCAGGGCGGTCCGGTGCTCGGCGGTGAGCTGCGGCGGCCCGGCCCGGTAGAGCGGCGTGCCGGCCTGGAGGATGGCGCCGGCCGCTTCCAGGGCGGCCACCTCGACCGCCGTGCCCGGGTCGTTCTTGGCGGCCTTGCGGCGGCGGCCGACCAGGTTCTCCACCGCCGACCCGTCGGCCAGCACGAGCTCCAGCTCCAGGACCTCGAGGTCCTCCTGCGGGTCGTGGCCGCCCACCACGGCGTCGTCCTCGAAGGCCCGCAGCACCAGGCACAGGGCGTCGGTCTGGCGGATGCCGGCGAGGAACCGGTTGCCCATGCCCTCCCCCGTGGAGGAGCCGGCGGTGAGGCCGGCCACGTCGACGAACTCCACGGTGGCCGGCACCGTCTTGCGGCTCTTCGACATGGCCGACAGCTTGAGCAGCCGGTCGTCGTGCACGTGGGCCACGCCCACGTTGGTCTCCGTGGTGCTGAACGGGTGGGAGGCGACGAGCGCCGAGCCCCCCGTGAGGGCGTTGAAGAGCGCTGACTTGCCGGCATTGGGGAGCCCGACGATCCCGAGGCGCTCCATCGCCACGGAGGCTACTGGAGCACTAACGTGGGCAGACCATGTCGAAGAAGACGAACAAGCGCAAGCAGCGGGCCACCAAGAAGGCCAACCACGGCAAGCGGCCCAACGCGGGGCGGTAGTTTTCGCTCTCGCAAGCAGAGCTTGCTCGGCGAGTTTGACGTGCCGCCCTCCGGGCGGCTGGTCTCGCCTACGGCTCGCTCGCCGCTTCGTCGGCGCTGAGGGGGGCGCCTCCAGCGCCTGTGCGGCGGCGGCAACCCCTACCCGGGCCAGCCGGTTCCCCGCTCCTCCAGAACCTCGGCCAGCAGGCTCGGGCGGTCGGTCATGATCCCGTCCACGCCGAGATCGAGCAGGGACTCCATCTCGGCCCGCTCGTCGACGGTCCACACGTGCACGGCCAGGCCGCCGGCGTGGGCGGCCGTCACGAACCGCTCGTCCACCACCGTGACGCCGCCGAAGGCCGACGGCACCTGGAGGGCGTGGTGGGTGGTGGGCGGCGCCGGCTCGCCCTGCTGGGCGGCGAAGTAGAACGCCATGGTGGCGTTGGTGGCGGCGGCCGTGCTGATCTCCGGGGCGGCGGCGGCGAAGGCGGCCACGGCGGCGTCGGAGAACGACGCCACGATCACCTCGTCCACCCGCCCGTGGGCGCGAAGGGCGCCGGCCAGCAGCGCCTCGTAGGGCTCCACGTCGGGGGCGGTCTGCTTGATGTCGAAGTTGAGGAAGGTGCCGGGGAAGGCGTCCAGCACGTCGTCGAGGAGGGCGATGCCCAGTTCCGGGTCCTCGGGCGCCCGGCCGCGCAGGGCGTAGGCGCCGGCGTCCGCCTCGTGGTCGACCACCGAGCCGGGCACCCACCAGTGGGCGTTGTCGAGGCGGCGCAGCTCGTCCCAGGTGAGGTCGGCGATGCGGCCGGTGCCGCCGGTGGTGCGGTCGACGGTGGCGTCGTGGCACACCACCAGGCGGCGGTCGGCGGTGGCGTGCACGTCGAGCTCGATGGCGTGGGCGCCGGCCGCCACCGCCCGCCGCATCGCCCAAAGGGTGCTCGACGGCCCCTCCCGGGCCCCGCCCTGGTGGGCGTAGTTGAGGACGCGGCGCCCGAGCCATGGGTTGTCCACCGCGGAGGACGGTAGCCTCGGAGTACATGCTCGACCACGTTCTGCTGGAGGCGATCGCCTCCCTCCGCCGGGGGCTGGAGGCGTCGCTGCTGGAGCGCCACGCCACCGACGAGCGCTTCCAGCTCGACATGATGCTGGGCGACATCTCGTGGGAGACCTCCTACACCCTCCCCTTCGAGGGCGTGCCGCCCCGCGTCCAGGCCGACATCGCGTTCGACTGGACCACGTGGAGCCAGACGGCCTACCGCTCGTGGAAGGTCGACGACCCCGGCGACGAGCCGCCGGAGATCGAGATCGAGGTCGTGCTGCGCCTCCAGCGCCTGGCCGTGCAGCCCGACGCCTCCACCGCGCTGGCCGTGCTGCCCGACGACGGGCCCACCCTGCTCGGCGAGGCCTTCGAGCGGGAGAACCCCGTCGTCCAGCAGCAGCTCGACCCCGCCACCGGCACGTCGCAGTACGCCGTCGAGGTGTCCTATGTGGGACTGGCCCGCCTGGCCGTCGAGCTGCTGGAGGAGCCCCGCCGGCTCGACGAGCACTTCGGTCCTCTCGGCGCCTGGATCGCCCAGTGCCTGGTGCGCCTGGCCGACCTCAAGCTCGCCTTCGTCCCCCCGGAGCTGGAGGAACCCCCCTTCCCGAGTAAATAGCGTGCGGAATCCGCACCCTATGTACTCGGGACCAGGGTGTGGAGGGGGACCTGGGGGCGGGCGCCCAGGTGGGAGATGACCTCGGCGGCGGCCACGCCGCCCAGGCCGGCGCAGGCGGCCAGGTCGGCGCCGGTGACGAGGCCGTGGAGGAAGCCGGCGGCGTAGAGGTCGCCGGCGCCGGTGGTGTCGACCACGTGCTCGACGGGGGCGGCGGGGACCTCGACCACCTCGTCGGCGGTGACCACCATCGAGCCCTTCGGGCCGAGGGTGATGGCCGCCACCGAGCAGCGCCGGTGCCGGCGCACCGCGGCCACCGCCTCGGCCACGGTGCCGACCTCGAACAGCGAGGTGATCTCCACCTCGTTGGCGAACAGCACGTCGACGTGCTCGTCGATCAGCTCCAGGAACTCCGCTCGGTGGCGGGCCACGCAGAAGGGGTCCGAGAGCGAGAAGGCGACCTGGCGGCCCGACTCGGTGGCCACGTCGATGGCCCGGCGCAGGGCGGCGATGGCTTCGGGCGGGTCCCAGAGGTAGCCCTCCAGGTACGTGTAGCGGCTGCCGGCCACCAGCCCGGGGTCAACGTCGTCGGGCTGCAGGCCGGTGGCGGCGCCCAGGTACGTGGTCATGGTGCGCTGGGCGTCGGCGGTGACGAACACCAGGCAGCGGGCGGTGGCCGGGCCCGTCGTGGCCGGCGGCGTGTCGTAGGCGACCCCGACGGCGCGGATGTCGTGGGTGAACACCTCGCCCAGCTGGTCGTCGCGGACCTTGCCGATGAAGGCGGCCGACCCCCCGAACGACGCCACGCCGGCCATGGTGTTGGCCGCCGAGCCGCCCGACACCTCGACCGCCGGGCCCATGTCGCCGTACAGCTCGTGGGCCCGGTCCTCGTCGACGAGGGCCATGGTGCCCTTCACCAGTCCCCGGCGGTCCAGCTCGGCCTCGTCGGCCGTCGCCAGCACGTCGACGATGGCACTGCCCAGGGCGACGACGTCGACGGCGGGTGCGCTCATGCCGGGGGACGGTAGCCTCGACGGCCATGCCGCACGAGGGATCAAACCGCCTCCCCCGTACCGTCGAGCCCGAGCACTACCAGCTGACGTTCACCGTCCAGCTGGAGGAGGGCACCTTCGCCGGCGAGGAGCGGATCAGAGTTGCCGTGTCCGAGCCGGTGGCCGAGGTCGTGCTCCACGCCGTCGACCTCGACATCCTCACCGCCGAGCTGCTGGCCGAGGACGGCGCCGCCCTCGCCGGCACCGTCGCCCTCCGGCCCGACGACGAGACGGCTGTCATCGCCCTCGACGGCACCGCTTCGCCCGGCACCCACACGCTGCACCTCACGTTCGCCGGCCGGATCGGCGAGCGCCTCGACGGCCTCTACCGCAGCACCTTCACCGACGCCGACGGCGTGGAGCACGTCCTCGCCGCCACCCAGTTCGAGCCCACCGACGCCCGCCGCGCCTTCCCCTGCTGGGACGAGCCGGACCGCAAGGCCACCTTCGCCACCACGCTGGTGGTCGACAAGGGCCTGACCGCCGTCGCCAACACCGAGGTGGTGGAGGTCACCGACCTGGGCGAGGGCCGGATGCAGTACGAGTTCGCCACCACCATGAAGATGTCCACCTACCTGGTGGCCTTCGCCGTCGGGCCGCTGGAGGCCACCGAGCCGGTCGACGTGGACGGGACGCCGCTGCGGATCGTCACCGTGCCGGGCAAGCAGCACCTCACCGCCTTCGCCCTGGAGGCGGGCGCCCACGCCCTGCGGTTCTTCAGCCGCTACTTCGGCGTGCCCTACCCCGGGTCCAAGCTCGACATGATCGCCCTGCCCGACTTCGCCATGGGCGCCATGGAGAACCTGGGCGCCATCACCTACCGCGAGTCGCTGCTGGTGATCGACCCCGACCGGGCCACCAGGGCCGAACTCGAGCGGGTCGCCGACGTCGTGGCCCACGAGGTCGCCCACATGTGGTTCGGCGACCTGGTCACCATGCGGTGGTGGAACGGCATCTGGCTGAACGAGGCCTTCGCCACCTTCATGGAGCTGCTGTGCGTCGACGACTTCCGGCCCGGCTGGCAGCGGTGGACGACGTTCGGCACCACCCGCAACGACGCCATGGTTGTCGACGGCCTGGCCACCACCCGGCCCGTCGAGTTCCCCGTGGCCCACCCCGACGACGCCAACGGCATGTTCGACGTCCTCACCTACCAGAAGGGCGCCGGGGTGCTGCGGATGCTGGAGCAGTACGTGGGCGCCGACCGGTTCCGCGCCGGCATCAGCAACTACATCGCCGCCCACAGCTACGCCAACACCGAGACCAGCGACCTCTGGGACGCCGTCGAGGCCGCCACCGGCGAGCCGGCCCGCTCGATCATGGACTCGTGGATCTTCCAGGGCGGGTTCCCCATGGTCTCAGCGGCGCTCGACGGCACCGCCCTGCGGCTGGACCAGCACCGGTTCCGGTACCTCCCCGGCGACGGCGGCGAGTGGCGGATCCCCGTGCACCTGCGGGCGTCCGCCGGCGGCGAGGTCGTGCACCGCCGCGTCCTGCTCGACCCCGCCGGCACCACCGTCGACCTGGGCGCGCCCGTCGAGTGGGTAGTGGTCAACGAGGGCGGCGTGGGCTTCTTCCGGGTGGCCTACGACGCCGAGCTGGAGCGCCGGCTCACCGCCCACCTCGACCAGCTCGGCCCCCTCGAGCGGCTGGGGCTGGTCAGCGACACCTGGGCCCGGGTGCTGGCGGCCGAGGCGGGCGTCGCCTCCTTCCTCGACCTGGCCGTCCTCCTCGCCGGCGACGACGACCCGAGCGTGTGGCAGGAGATGAGCGACGCGCTGGTCGCCCTCGACCGGATCGTCCCCGACGCCGACCGGCACGATCTCCAGGCCTTCGTCCGCCGCCTCGCCGTCCCCGCCCTGGAGCGGGTGGGTTGGTCGGCCGACGGCGACGACGGCGACGAGCGCCGGGCCCGGCTGCGGGCCGTCCTCATCCGCGCCGCCGGCGTGGTCGGCGCCGACCCCGGCGTGCGGGCCCGGGCAGCCGAAGTGGTGGCCGAGCCGGGCGGGGCCGACGCCGACGTGGTGGGGGCGGCCGTGGCGGTCGTGGCGGCCGGCGGCGGCCAGGCCGAGTACGAGGACTTCCTGACCCGCCGGAAGGCGGCCACCACGCCCCAGGAGGAGCTGCGGTACCTCTACGCCCTGTCGGGCTTCGAGGACCCGGCGCTGGCCGAGCGCACCTTCGAGCTGGCCATGGGCGACGAGGTGCGGGCCCAGAACACGCCGTTCGTCATCACCCTGCTGCTGGGCAACCGGGTGGGCGGGCCGGTGGCCTGGGAGGGCGTCAAGCGCCACTGGTCCGCCATGGCCGCCCAGATGCCGGAGGCCCTCCACGAGCGGGCCCTGGGCGGGATCGTCTCGCTCTCGACCCCCGAGCGGGCGGCCGACGTGCGGGCCTTCCTGGAGGCCAACCCCCTCACCAGCCGGGCCCGCACCGTGGCCCAGCTGGTGGAGCGGCTCGACGTCATGGTCGCCCTGCGCGAGCGCGAGGCGGCGCAGCTAGGCGACGCCCTGCGAGCGCGCCTGCGCTGAGGACTCATCGCCGGCGGCCGCCCTCGGCGCCGGAGGCGCCCCCCTACGGCTGCCGGCACGGGGGGTGCGGGGGGCGCAGCCCCCCGCAGAAGGGCCGAAGGCCGGCTTGCCGGCCGCCGGCCTGCGCGCCGTCCGAAGGACGGCACGTCAAGCTCGCCGAGGAAGCTCCGCTTCCGAGGCGAAACTCAGAAGCCGGCCATGCCCACCACCGGCTTGTTGAGCTTCATGCCGCCGGTGGACCCCTTGAAGGTGGCGTCGCCGAACACGAAGACGCCGCCGTCGGTGGCCACCAGGCGGTAGCCGTTGCCGGAGGAGGTGCGGCTCATGCCGACGATGGGCTTGTTGAGCGGCGTGCCACCGGTGGAGCCCTTGAAGGCGGCGTCGCCAAAGTTGAAGATGCCGCCGTCGGTGGCCACCAGCCAGTAGCCGATCCCCGACGGCGTGGCGTCCATGCCGACGATCGGCTTGTTGAGCTTGATCGAACCGGTGGAGCCGCGGAAGGTGGCGTCGCCGAAGTTGAAGATGCCGCCGTCGGCGGCCACCAGCCAGTAGCCGTTGCCGGACGGCGTGGCCGCCATCCCCACGATCGGCTGGTTCAGCTTCATGCTGCCGGTGGAGCCGCGGAACACGGCGTTGCCGAACGAGAAGATCCCGCCGTCGCTGGCCACCAGCCAGTAGCCGCCGCCGTTCGGCGTGCGGGCCATCCCGACGATGGGCTTGTTGAGCTTGATCCCGCCGGTGGAACCCTTGAAGGCGGCGTCGCCGTAGTTGAAGATGCCGCCGTCGGACGCCACCAGCCAGTAGCCGCCCCCGGTGGGCGTGGCCGCCATGCCGACGATCGGCTGGTTCAGCGGGATGGAGCCGGCCGAGCCCTTGAAGGCGGCGTCGCCGAAGTTGAAGATGCCGCCGTCGGTGGCCACCAGCCAGTAGCCACTCCCGGCCGGTCCGGTGGTGGGCGGCGGCGTGACCACCGGCAGGATGGGCACGGCACTGCCCCACCGCACCCGCGCCACGTCGACGGGGTCATTGGGGAAGGTGGCGCCGTCCTCACCGCTCAGGTCGGCGAGGGTCTCGCCGGCGCAGATCGCCGTGGTGGAGACCTTCCCCTCCATCACCGGCGGCGTGGCCGACACCCAGCCGCAGATGTAGTCCTGGCCGTCGAGCGTCTGGGTGAGGGTGATCGAGCACGTGCCCGACCCGCCGGTGGTGCAGGTACGGTCGGGGATGTTCGGCGTGTTGCCCCCGCCCGGGTCGGACACCGAGCCGTCGAACAGCTCGAAGTTCACCGGGACGTTGGCCGCCGGCTGGTTGGCGGCGTTGAACACTGACGCGGTGATGGTGGCCGACAGGCTGGCGCCCTCGCTGCGGGGGTGGTCCTGGGTGTCGGGCTTCAGGTCGAGGGTGTAGTCCCGCCACGTGATGCGCACCACGTCGGTGGTGTCGGCCTCGGGCGCCGACCCCGGCGTCACCGTGTCGCCGGTCGTGCAGGCCGAGAACGGCGTCTCGTTGGGGTCGCTGGTGCAGTCGGCGTCGGCCGCGCTGGACGGCGAAGCGCTGGACAGCCGGCCCTCGGCCTCGTCGATCGTCCGGGTGTCCTGCCAGGCCCGCACCAGGGTGGAGCCGGCGGTGACGGCGGCCGGCGTGTCGACGGTGCAGGTGCCGGTACCAAACCCGGTCGGGACCGTGCAGGTCCGGTCGGGCTGGCCGGCCATGGGGCCGCCCTCGAAGCGGAAGTGAATGAGTAACGGGCTGACGATCGGCGTGTACGTGAGGTGAGCGGTGAGGGTGACGGCCGTGCCGACCTGCACGGTGGTGACCTCGGGCGTCACCTGGAGCGTGTCGCCCAATGCCGACGCCGGCGGGGCGGCGACCGCCCCCGGAAGCACGGCGGCGAGCACCAGAAGAGCGACCGCAGCTGCCCTCCTGCCCCATCGGGAAGACCTCGTCATCGCTGCCCTTTCTGCCGCCGCCGGACAGCCGAACTGTACCGTGGTGCTACAACCGGGCCATGTCACCAGTCTCCGTGTTCGCCGTCGAGGACACCTCGGTGCAGGTGTGCTGGCACGATCTCCCGGCGGGCACGACGATCAGCGCCGGGGACTCGACGGTCGAGGTCGGCGGCGGCGGGCCGGGTGCCGCCACCCTCGACGGCCTGCCCCCGGCCACCACCGTGGACGTGCTCGTCCGGCGGCCGGGCGCCGGCGCGCCGCGGGCCGCCGCCACCGCGCGCACCCTCGCCCCGCCCCCCGGCGAGCTGCTGGGCCGCTTCGCCACCGTCAACGACCTCCACCTGGGCGAGCGCCACTTCGGCCTCTCCGGGCTGATCCGGGAGCGGCGGCCGGCGGGCGGCGATCCCTATCCTCTCCGCTGCGCCCGCGCCGCGCTGCGGGAGGCGGTCGCGTGGGGCGCCACCGCGGTGGTGGCCAAGGGTGACCTCACCTACTCCGGTCGCCCGCAGCAGTGGTCCGACGTCGCCGACCTCCTGGCCGGCACCGGCGTGCCGGTGGCCGCCATCCCGGGCAACCACGACGTGGGCGCGAAGGCGGTGGACGGCCGCGCCGCCTTCGCCGCCCGGGGCCTGGTGCTGACGGACGAGCCGGCCCACGTCGACCTGCCGGGCATCCGGGTCGTCCTGGTCGACACCACCATCCCGACCCACCACGGCGGTACCGTCGCCAAGCGGGCCCGCGAGCAGGTGGCCGACCTCCTGGCCGGCGCCCCGGGCAGCGCCTTCCTGGCCACCCACCACTACGCCCAGCGGTTCCGCGTCCCCATGGCCTACCCGGCCGGCATTCCCGGCCCCGACGCCCGCCTCCTGCTCGACGCCGTGGTCCGGGCCAACCCGGCCACCCTCGTCAGCGCCGGCCACACCCACCGCAACCGCCGCCGGCGCTGGGGACCCCTCGTGCTCACCGAGGTGGCCGCCACCATGCACTACCCCGGGGTGTGGGCCGGCTACGCCGTCCACGAGGGTGGCATCCGCCAGGTGGTGCGCCGGGTCGCCGCCCCCGACGCCATCGCCTGGACCGAGAGAACCCGCCGGGCGCTGCTCGGCGGCTGGGGCGTGGTTTCCCCCGGCCTGCTCTCCCACCGCTGCTTCAGCCACCCCTGGCCCGACCGCCGCTGACGTCCCGGGATTCTCGGTATGGAAACTCACGCCGGAGCGTGAGTTTCCCTACCGAGAAGCCTCAGGCGGACGGGTTGCCGGCGTCGAGGCGCTCGATGCGCTCCTGGACCCGCGCCAGGCGCTCGGCCGCCTGGGCGTGGAGGCGCCCGGCCCGCTCGTAGAGGTCGACCGCCTCCTCGATGCCGACGTCGCCGTCGGCCATGCGCTGCGTGAGCGCCTCGAGGGCCTCCACCAGCTGCTCGTAGGTGCGAGGCTCGTCCGTCACCGCGCCTCCTCGACCCGGACGGCCAGGCGGCCGGCGGCCAGCTCCACGTCGAGGCAGGCGCCGGCGGCCACCGCCGCCGAGTCCCGGATGACGGCACCCGACCCGTCGCGCACCACCGCGTAGCCGCGGGCCAGCACCCGGGCCGGCGAGAGGGCGTCGAGGTGGCGGCCGGCGGCGTCGAGGCGGCGGCGCTCGCCGTCGCAGCGCCGGCGGGCGGGCGAGCGCCAGTCGACCCGGTCGAGGCGCTCGGCGGCGGCAGCGACGGCCCGGGCGGGGTGGACCAGGCGCGCGCGGGCGCCGGCCTGGTCGAGCCGCCGGCGGGCACCGTCGAGGGCGGCCGCCACGGCGCCCCGCCGGTCGACGGCCGCCAGCCGCGTGGAGGCGGCCACCAGGTGGGCGCCGAGGGCGGCGGCCCGGCGCTCGGCCAGCCGCTCGAGCACCGCCTCGAGGGCGGCCCGGTCGGGCACCACGGCGGCGGCGGCCAGGGAGGGCGTGCCGCAGCGTAGGTCGGCCACCTCGTCGCACAGGGGCCGGTCGCCGTCGTGGCCCACCGCCGAGACGACCGGCGTGGTGCAGCCGCAGATGGCCCGGCACAGGTCCTCGTCGCTGAACGGCAGCAGCTGGGCGGCGTCGCCGCCGCCCCGGGCCAGCACGATGACCTCGACCTCGGGCCGGGCGTCGAGGGACAGCAGGGCGGCGGTGATGGCGTCGGCCGCCCCCGGCCCCGAGACGTTGGTGGCCACCCACGCCACGGGGTAGCCGGGGAAGCGGGCGGCGACCACCGACTCGATGTCGGCCCGCACCGCCGCCTCGGTGCCGCAGACCACGCCGATGGCGGCGGGCAGCACCGGCAGCGCCCGGCGGGGCCGGTCGAGGAGGCCGTCGGCCGCCAGCCGGGCCCGGCGCTCGGCGAGGGCGGCGGCGATGGCCCCCTCCCCCACCGGCGCCACGTCGTCGGCCACGAACTGGAGGGCGCCCCGGTCGGTGAGCCAGGTGACGGTGCCGGTCACCAGCACCCGCTCGCCGGCGACCAGCCGCCAGCGCCCCGCCCTCGACGCCGGCGCCCGCACCGGCACCTGGGCGGCCCGGTCCCGCAGGGTGAAGTAGACGCCCCCGGGGTGCGAGCGGGGGTTCACCACCTCCCCCTCCACGGCCACCCGGCCGACGGCCGACAGCGAGCGGGCGATCTCCGACGACAGCTTCACCAGCGACAGCCGGCGCACCGCGCTCACCTCGAAGCCCAGCTGGTTCACGGCCGGGAGCCTAGGAGCCCGGTGTCTTTCGCGTTCGGCGCTACGCGCCGAGGGACCGACCTACCGTGACCAGCGCCTCGGCAGAGCAGACGACCCGGCAACGGGGCGGTCGGCCCCAAACGAGGGTTCAGACACCGGTCTCCTAGGTGGGCGGGTGCAGGCGCCGGACGGTGGCCAGCACCTTGGCGTGGCCCTCGCGGGCCGCCGCCTCGGTGGTGTAGCGCCGGCAGTACTGGTCGAGGCGGCCGCCGAACACGTAGGTCTCGAAGATGAGCGGCTCGCTGCCCCGGAAGCTGTGGTCGAAGCCGACCCAGGACGTGCAGACCTCGACGAAACCGACGAAATCCTTGGCCACGACCTTGTAGTCGTGGTCGCGGCAGAGGCGGGCCATCTCCTTGGGGCCGATGGCCTTTCCGTCCCGGTCGAACCACAGACCATCGTGCAGCACCGCCTCGATTTAAGCGCGTCGGTTCCCTCTGGGTAGGATCGCGGCGGACCCACGAGGAGTGAGATGAACGTCTGGATCGACGCCGACCTCTGCACGGGCGACGGCATCTGCGCCGAGATCGCCCCTGCCGTGTTCTTCATGGAGGACGACGGCCTGGCCTACGTGAAGGAGAGCAAGGACCAGTTCCCCGAGCACTCGGCCGACAAGAAGTTCAACGCCAACATGGGCAACGGCGGCCTGGCCAACGGCATCGCCCGCATCCCCGACAACCTGCTCGACGACGTCGTCGAGGCGGCCGAGGAGTGCCCCGGCGAGTGCATCTTCATCGAGCCGCCCAGTTAGGTTTCGCGCTCGCAAGCTCGGCGAGCGCCTAACCGGCGGCGTCAGCCGCCCGGGCCCTGAGCGCCCGCTCCACCCTGTCCCGCCCCTCCAGCACCACCCGCCGCATCGGGCCGGGCAGCCCGCCCGCGTCCAGGGCGGCGGAGGCGGCGTCGACGGTGGCCGGCTCGACCACCGTGTCGGGGAACAGGCCGCCGGCCAGGCGGAGGGCCTCGTCGGGCGTGCGCTCCTCCCACCACCGGGGCAGCGCCTCGAGGTAGGGCCCGACGTAGGGCCGTACCAGGTCGTCCTGGCCGTGCTGGAAGAACGACCCCGCCACCGACCGCAGGAGGGCCAACGGCTGGGCGGGATCGTGGAGCCGGGCCCACGCCTCCTCCTTGGCCGCCGCCGTGGGCCGTGACGCCAGGGCGGCCGCGGCCCGGCGCTCGCCGATGTCGGTGGGGTCGCGCTCGAGTTCGGCCGCCACCAGCGCCCCGTCGCCGTCCTCGCCGGCGGCGGCCAGGGCGGCCACCACGTGCCAGCGCAGGTCGGTGTCGACCTCCAGCCCGGGAGGGACGCCGGCGCCCTCCAGCAGGCCCCGGGCGAAGGCCGCTGCCTCCGGCCCGTCGCCGGCCGAGACCACGAGCCGGGCCCAGATGAGCTGGCGGTCGCTGCCCGGCTCGGCTGCGGCCAGGCCCTCGCGGCCGACCGCCGCCAGGCGGGCGCGGGCGGCAGGTCGGTGGGCGGGGTCGCTGAACGCGTCGGCGGCGTGCAGCGCCTGGAACAGCAGGCGCTGGAGGGCGGAGTCGTCGGGCTCGCCGGGCGCGTGCACCGTGACCAGTTCGAGGAAGCGGCTGGCCGCCAGCTCGGCGTCGCGCGCCATGTCCCACGCCGACGCCCACACCAGGTTGCGGGCCATGGGATCGCGCAGGGTGCCCAGGTGGGCGAGGGCGGTGGCCAGCGAGCGCTCGTCGAGGCGGATCTTGGCGTAGGTGAGGTCGTCGTCGTTGAGCAGCAGCAGGTCGGCGACCGCGACGCCCGCCAGCCCGTCCACCACCGTCTCGGCGCCGACGACGTCGAGCTCCACCCGCTGGTCCCGGACCAGCCCCTCGGGACCGAGGCGGTAGGCGCCCACCGCCAGGCGGTGGGACCGCAGCGTGTCGAACCCCGGCTGGCCGGACTGCTCGACCACCACCGAGCCGTAGCGCCCGTCCTCCTCGAGGACCCGCGCCCGGAGCGTGTTGATCCCGGCCGTCTCCAGCCACTCCTTCGACCACGACCCGAGGTCGCGCCCGCTGGTCTCCTCCAGGGCGGCGAGGAACTCGGCGAGGCGGGCGTTGGCCCACTCGTAGCGCCAGAAGTAGGTCCGCACGCCCTCCCGGAAGGCGTCGGCGCCCACCCAGGCCACCAGCTGCTTCAGCACCGAGGCGCCCTTGGCGTAGGTGATGCCGTCGAAGTGGAGGCGCACGGCGTCGGTGTCGACGATGTCGGCGGAGATGGGGTGGGTGGACGGGAGCTGGTCCTGGTGGGCGGCCGCCGCCTTGGTGCCGGCGGCGAAGCGCACCCACGCGTCGGCGAAGCGGGTGCACGACGCCAGGGCGTGGGACGCCATGTAGGTGGCGAAGCTCTCGTTCAGCCAGAGGTCGTCCCACCATCGCATGGTCACCAGGTCGCCGAACCACATGTGGGCCATCTCGTGCAGGAGCGTCCCGGCCCGGCTCTCGCGCGCCGCCTCGGTGACCCGCGAGCGGAACACGGCGCCCTCGTTGAACGTCACGCAGCCGGGGTTCTCCATGGCGCCGAAGTTGAACTCGGGCACGAAGAGCTGGTCGTACTTGGCGAACGGGTACGGGTAGTCGAACTCGGCGGTGAAGAAGTCGAGCCCCTGGCGGGTGAGCTCGAACAGCTCGTCGGCGTCGAGGTGGGGGGCCAGCGACCGCCGGCAGTACAGGCCGAGGGCGATCGGTCCGTGGGCGTCGCTGACCGCGTGGTAGGGGCCGGCCACCACGGCGGCCAGGTACGGGGAGATGGGCGGCGTCGGCTGGAAGCGCCACCTGCCCTCGACGCGTTCGGCCACCGGGCCGTTGGACACCACCGTCCAGCCCTCGGGCGCGGTGACGGTGAGCGTGAAGGCGCCCTTCAGGTCGGGCTGGTCGAAGCAGGCGAACACCTGGTGGGCGTTGAACGGCTCGAACTGGGTGTGGAGGTACACGTGCCCGTCGACGGGGTCGACGAAGCGGTGCAGGCCCACGCCGGCGTGGCGGTAGGAGCACTCGGCCACGACCCGCAGCACGTTGGTGGGCAGCAGCCCCCGCACCGGGAACCGGGCCCGGCCGGCGTCGTAGGCGGCGGGGTCGAGCACCCGGTCGTTCAGGGTGACCCGGCGTACCTCGACGGCGTCGAGGTCGACGAAGGTGGGCTGGCCGGTGAGGTTGGCGGCGAAGCGGATGGTGGTGTCGGAGACGAAGGTGTCCTCGCCGGCGGTGAGGTCGAGGTGGACTTCGTAGGCGGCGCGGGAGAGGTAGCTCGCCCGGTGCTCGGCCTCGGAACGGGTGAGGTTGTCGGCCATGGTCAGGCGGGCGCCGGTGCCTTGGGCTTCTTGGGCGGCACGCCGACCTTCGGGTCGGGGACGGCCGTGTCGGGCCAGCGCCGGCGGCTCACGATGGACAGCTTGCGCAAGAGGGCGATGGCGCCGGGGTCGTCGTCGCCGGGACGGCCCTCGATGGTGCCGTCCTGGAGCATCTTGACGATGATCTCCCGGCCCAGGTCGGTGCGGACGATCGTGAGCGTCCAGTCGTTGAAGGCGCCGATGCCCCCGGTGGAGATGTCGGCGTGCTCGGCGGCGAAGTCGGGGCAGAGCTTGCAGCCCTCCCGCGTCCAGGCGTGGCACTCCTTGAGCGGGACCTCGTGGTAGTCGCCGTTCTTCATCCAGATCTGGAGCACGCCCTTGATGTTCATCTTGGCCATGTCCTGCTTCTTGAGGCCGTACTTGGCCTCCAGCAGCTCCTCGAAGATGGCGTCGTCGAAGGTCTTGGAGCACAGCAGGCCGATGTTGAGGGTGAAGCGGCGGGCCGGCTTGCCCGCCTTGCGGACCTTCAGCGCCGGCGGTACCGACGACTGGCAGCTCATCCCGACCAGGGCCAGCTTCTCCGCCCCCAGGGCCACAGCCTCCTCGTAGGCCATGGTGTTGGCCGAGTAGGTGTACCGGCTGCCGGAGGCGGCCAGGATCTCGTCACGGGTGCGGGCCACGCCGGGAATGGCCTTCCACGTGGAGCCGTCGCCTTCCAGGTACGACACCAGGGCGGCGTCGATGTAGCCGTGGTCGAGGGCCCACAGCAGGATGGCCGACACCAGCCCGCCGTCCTGGCCCCGCTCGTGGATCTGGGGGTCGACGGCGCGGGCCAGGATGATGTCCTTCGACACCCCCTCCATCTCGTCGGGGTGGCGCACCCGGCCGAAGAGGTGCTGGTCGATCTCCGACTCCCAGCCGCGGAAGCGGGGGCAGGCCCGGGTGCACGACGTGCAGCCCTTCTGCCCGTGCGTGCAGTCGGCCGGCCCCAGCTCCTCCTCCAGGTGGAAGGGCTTGTAGACGCCGTTGTTGTCGTCGTAGCCGAGGACGTCGTGCGGGCAGGCCACCACGCAGCCGGCGCAGCCCGTGCACAGCCCCGAGGTCACGACCTCGGAGAACAGCTCCTTCCACTGGGCGGTCCAGCGTTCACGGACAGGTGCATCGGCCACCCCGCCAATCTAGGGGGGCGGCGGACCTACCCCGCCAGGGCCTGCCGGATCTGGGCCAGGTGCTCGCGGTCGTGGTCCGCCATGATGCGGGCCAGGCCGGCCACCGTCTGCGTGCCCTTCGTGTCGTGGACGCCCTCCCGCTGCCACTCGTCGTCGTCGAGCGCCTCGAACAGGCGGATGTTGGCCTCCCGCAGGACGCGCCAGCGCTGGAGGACCTCCCTGGTGTCGGGCTCCAGCGGGGCGAACCGCTCGGCCCAGCCGTCCTCGTCGAAGGAGGTGAGCCACGGCCGGTTGCTGGTGAGCATCATCCGGGCCCGCACGCCGTGGACCTGCTCGGCGTCGGCCAGGTGGGCCACCACCGTGGCCGCCGGCCACCCGCCGCCGGCCGGCGCCTTCCGCAGTACCGCCTCGTCGCTGCCCCGCACCAGCGACACGAGGTCGAGCGCCGTCGCCCGCAGGCGGTCGAGGATCCCTTCCGGCGCCGGCATCCCGCCCAGTCTGGCCGGTCCCGAGTACATAGCGTGCGGAATCCGCACGCTATGTACTCGAAAGGGAGCGGGCGCGGGCGAAGACGGCGTCGAGCATGGGCTCGGTGAGACGGCCGGTGAAGGTGTTCTGCTGGCTGGGGTGGTAGGAGCACAGCAGCGTGCGGCCGCCGGCGAGGGGGACCTCCAGTCCGTGGGCGAAGCGGGGGCGGGGGCGGACGGCGGTGAGGCGGGTCACGGCCTCGTAGGCGAACCCACCGAGGGCGACCACGGCCCGGACGCCGGCGAGCAGGGCCATCTCCCGCTCCAGGTAGCCGACGCAGGTGTCGCGCTCGAGGGGCGTGGGCCTGTTGTCGGGCGGGGCGCAGCGCACCACGGCGGTGACGTAGGCACCGGTGAGGACCAGGCCGTCGTCGGCCGACACGCTGGTGGGTTGGTTGGCGTAGCCGGCGCGGTGGAGGGCGCCGTACAGCCAGTCGCCGGACCGGTCGCCGGTGAAGACCCGGCCGGTGCGGTTGCCGCCGTGGGCGGCCGGCGCCAGGCCCACCACCAGCAGTGTGGCGGCGGGGTCGCCGAAGCCGGGCACCGGCCGGCCCCAGTACTCCTCGCCGGCGTAGGCGGCCCGCTTCTCGGCCGCCACCCGCTCCCGCCACGCGACCAGGCGGGGGCAGGCCCGGCAGGCCACGACCTCGGCGGTCAGGGCGTCCAGGCCCGCCCGGGGATCGCTCACCGGTCGAGAGTAGGTTGGCGGCAGATGCCGAGACGCCCGAAGCCGACCCCGGCGACCGTCGTGCTCTTCGTGCGCCACGGCACGACGGCCACCACCGGGAAGGTGCTGCCGGGGCGGGCCCGCGGCCTCCACCTCGCCGATACCGGCAAGGCCCAGGCCGACGGTGTGGCCGAGCGGCTGGCCGCGCTGAAGAAGGTCGACGCGATCTACGCCTCCCCCCTCGAGCGCACCCGGGAGACGGCGGCGCCCATCGGCCGGCGCCTCGGGTTGCCGGTCGTGTCCGAGAAGGGCCTGCTGGAGTGCGACTTCGGCGACTGGACGGGGGCGGAGCTGAAGGAGCTGAGCCGCAAGCCGGAGTGGGGCACGGTCCAGCGGTACCCGAGCGGCTTCCGGTTCCCGAACGGCGAGTCGTTCAAGGAGATGCACCTGCGCGTCACCGACACCGTGGCCCGCCTGCGGGCCCGCCACCCCGGCCAGACGGTGGTGGCCGTGTCCCACGCCGACCCCATCAAGGCGGCGGTGGCCGACGCCAGCGGCACCCCCCTCGACCTGTTCCAGCGCATCGTGATCTCACCGTGCTCGGTGTCGGCGGTGGCCTACGGCGACGGCGGGCCGATGGTGCTCACCGTCAACTCGCTGGGCGACCTGGCCGAGCTGAGGCCGTCGTGAGCAGGTCGTACGAACTGTTCGACGTGGACAAGATCACGGTGGGCGCCGTCGGCGAGCCCGGGCAGCGGCTGTTCCTGCTCCAGGCGCGGGTGGGTGCCGAGGTGGTCACGCTCAAGGTCGAGAAAGTGCAGGTGGCTGCGCTGGCCGCCCACCTCGGCACCATGCTCCAGTCACTGCCCCGCCCCGGCCACCTGCCCGAGGACCTGGACCTGGAGGAGCCGAGCGACCCCGAGTGGGTGGTCGGCAGCCTGGGCGCCACCTACGACGAGGCGCTCGACCGCCTGGTGCTGCTGGTGCAGGAGGCGGTGCCCGAGGGCGAGGAGGGAGCGGAGGCCCGCATCGGCCTCACCCGCGAGCAGGTCGCTGCCCTGGCCATGCACGGCACCCGGCTGGTGGAGGCCGGGCGGCCGCCGTGCCCGCTGTGCGGGTACCCGCTCGACCCCCGCGGCCACGACTGCCCGCGCACGAACGGCCACCGTCCGCCCCTCGTCTGAGGGGGACAGTGATGGACCTCGACGACGTCCTCACCGTGCTCTCCTCCGGCGCGGTCGAGGTGCAGGGCCGCATGCCGTGGAGCTCCAACGCCACCTTTCTCGTGGACGTGTGCCACGAGGGCGTCACCCTGCCGGCCGTCTACAAGCCCGCTCGCGGGGAGCGCCCGCTCTGGGACTTCCCGAGCGGCCTGCACCGGCGGGAGGTGGCCGCCTACCGCCTGTCGGAGGCCCTCGGGTGGGGGCTGGTGCCCGAGACGGTGGAGCGGGAGGAGGCGCCGTTCGGCGCCGGCTCGCTCCAGCGCTTCGTGCCCTCCGACTTCTCGCAGCACTACTTCACCCTGCTGGAGCGCCCGGAGCTCCACGACGCCCTGCGGGCGATCTGCGCCTTCGACCTGGTGGCGAACAACGCCGACCGCAAGGGGGGCCACTGCCTGCTCGGCGAGGACGGGCGGGTGTGGGGCATCGACAACGGCCTGTGCTTCCACGAGGAACCGGGCCTGCGCACGGTGATCTGGGACTTCGCCGGCGAGGAGGTGCCCGAGCGCCTGCTGGCCGGCCTGGAGCGCTTCGCCGGGTCCGACGGCGACGAGGGGCTGGCCGGCCTCCTCAGCCCGGCCGAGGTCGCGGCCACCAGGCGGCGGGCCCGCGCCGTGCTCCGGGGCCGGCGCTTCCCCGACCCCGACGAGTCCCGGCGCTCGTACCCCTGGCCATTGGTCTGAATCCCTTGTAGGACACCTTCCGCAGCGGTACGGTTGGCTCCTGGCGGGGGCCAGGCCGCCAGCGCGACGGGGGCGCGGTCGTGACGGACATCGAGAACACCGACACAGCGCTGCGGGTGGCCATCGTGCGGCGCGCCTTCACGCGCAGCCGCCGGGGCTACGACCCCGAGGAGGTCGACGAACTGCTCGAGACCGTCACCACGCTGGCCGACCGGCTCATGGCCGAGGCCAGCGAGACGGGGCGGTCGCTGGCTGCCGCCCGGGCCGAGCTGGTCGGCAACCGGGCCGAGCTGCGGGACCTCCGGGAGGCCAAGGCGGCGGTCGAGCGCCTGCTGTCGGCCGCCCGCGCCGAGGTTCGCGCCGACCGGGAGTCGATCCGCAGGGCGTCGGAGGCCTCGGAGCGGCTGGTGGTGGCCGAGGCCGAGCTGGGAGTGGCCCAGGCGGCGGCGGAGAACACCAGGGCGGCGCTCGACGACGCCTGCGCGGAACTCTCCAACCAGCAGGCGGCCCGGGCGGCGCTCGAACTGGAGGCGGCCGACCTGCGCCGGGAGCTGGCCGGGACGCGGGCCCGCCTGGCCGAGTCCGAGGCGGCCCGCCGGCGGCCGTCCGTCGACTTCGCCACCGTGGGCCACGAGGTGGCCCAGGTGCTGCGGGCGGCAGCCGAGGCGGCCGAGGCGGTGCGCCGGCGGGCGGAGGAGGAGGCGGCCACCGTGCTGGCCGAGGCCCGGCGGCTGGCCGCTGCCGTCCTCGACGACGGCGCAGGGCCGGCGGCCGGCGTCATCGACCTCACCTCGATGGCGCTCGACCAGGCCGGCGCCGACGGGGACTGACGGCCCTCACGAACTCCGCAGCTCGGCGGCCGCGCTCGACACCAGCGCGGCGACGGTGCCGGCGTCCAGGCCGCTCGTCTCCACCACCACCTCCACCTGCCCGTTGCCGAAGAGCACCACCGTGCGCCCGTCGTCGAGGGTGGCGCCGACCGCCCCGTGGACACCGGGGTAGGGCGCCGGCGACGGGGGCTCCCATGCCCGCTGCTCGGGGGTGAGCCGGTAGTACAGGCCGGCCGAACGGTCGCCGCTGGTCCACCGCCGGCCCATGCCGAACGGCTCCTCCAGCAGCACGCTCTTGGTGCTGTGGGGGATACCGGCCCGGTCGCGCTCGCCGATGAGGAGGATGCCGGCCGGGTCGACCAGGTCGAGCTCGCGCCAGCCCGGCTGGCCGAACATGCCGGGCACGTAGGGCGTGCCGTAGCGGTCGTCGGGCGGCGGGGCGACCGGCTTGGACGACTCGGCCCGCCGGCGCGCCTCCTCCGCCTTCTCCTTGGCCACGTCGAGCGCCTGCTCGGCGAGCTTCTTGGCCCGGTCCAGCAGTCCCACGGCCAGACCCTACCCGTTGGAGGCGGGCGGCCGGAGGCCGGTGCGCCGGCCCACCAGCGCCTCGTAGGCGGGCCGCCCCTCGCGCACCGCCCAGTAGGCGTTCACCAGCGGAAGGTGGCCGGCCTCCACCAGCGCCTCGTAGGGCACCAGCCGCCGGGCGCCGGCGGTGCGCCGGCCGGTGGAGGCGTAGCGCGCCTCCCGGCGCAGGTGCTCGTCGAGGGCCGGGAGGCCGTCGGGGCGGGCGAGCAGCGGGAGGAACCAGGTGGCCCAGGAGAAGTCGCCCCGCTCGGCGGGGACGCCGTAGAGCCGCAGGTTGGTGCGGCGCACGAAGGCGCCGCACGCCCGCTCGGGCGGGGCGCCGGCCCGCTCCCGCCAGCGGAGCAGGCTGCGGGCCAGGCGGGTGGCCCGCGCCTTCAGCTTGCGCTCGGTGGCCGGCGCCAGCCCGATGGCCCCGGCGTGGAACCGGAAGCCGAGGAAGTCCCACGGCAGGCCGGGCCGGGCGAAGGAGGACTTGCCCTCGTTGACGGCCAGGCCCCGCTCCGCCAGCCGGGAGCGCACCAGCCGCTCGAGGGCGGCGGCCTGGTCGGGCGGGGCCAGCACGAGCACGTCGTCGCTGTAGCGGGCGTAGGTGGCGCCGGTGGCCGCCACCTCGTCGTCGACGTCGCGCAGGTACAGCGTGGCCAGCAGCGGCGCCAGCGGTGTGCCGGCCATCATGCCCTTCCGGCCGCCGTCCACCTCGGCGCCGTCGCGCACGACCCGGCGGTCCCGCAGGGCGGCGCCGAGGAGCGTCCCGACGGGGCCGCCGGCGAAGGCGTCGGGCAGCCGGGCCAGCAGGTCCTCCACGTCGATGGAGTTGAAGTAGTCCCGCACGTCGAGGCGGACGGCCGCCTTGGCAGCGGCGTCCCGGTCGGCCAGCACGGCCCGGAAGGCGGAGCGGGCCCCGCCGCCCGGCAGGAACGACCGGCAGTGGGGCGACGCCGCCTCGGCGGCGGCCGGCTGGAGCATCCGGTTGAGCACCCGGAACAGCAGCTCGTCGGCCGGCGGGTAGGTGAACACCCGCTTCTTGCGCCCGCCGGCCCGGTTGAGCCATCCCTCGGCCGGCGGTTCGGGCCGGTGCTCGCCGGCCAGCACGGCCGCACCGATGCACCGGTGGGCGCCGGCCGCCAGCAGCGCCTCGTAGTCGGCCAGGCGGTCGGTGCGGCGGGGGTTGCGGGCCCGGAACAGCTCCACCGCCGCCTCCCAGGGCCCGTCGCCCTCCAACCCGTGCAGGAGCGAGCGGGAGGGAGGTCGCTTTGAAGCGGCTGTAGCCGCACCCGGAGGTACGCAGGACACCCGCCTCCAGGGATCGACCAGTGTCATCGCACGTCCTGCGCTGCTCCGCCCGGAGGCGCCCGAAGGCATCCCTCCCGCTCGCCGCCGAGGCTAGCCGCCGCGGGCCTCCAGGGCCTCGATCAGGCGGGGCAGCACCTTGGTGACGTCGCCGACCACGCCCAGGTCGGCCACGCCGAAGATCGGGGCGTCACGGTCCTTGTTGATGGCGACGATGTGGCGCGAGCCCTTCATGCCCACCAGGTGCTGGGTGGCCCCGGAGATGCCGCAGGCGACGTAGAGCGTGGGCTTGACCGTCTTGCCGGTCTGGCCCACCTGGTAGGCGTAGGGGACCCAGCCGGCGTCGACGATGGCCCGGGTGGCGGCCGCCGCCCCGCCCAGGCGGGCGGCCAGCCGCTCGACCAGCTCGAAGCGGGAGGCGTCGCCCAGGCCGCGGCCCCCGGCCACCACGACCGACGCCTCGTCGAGCGCCGGGCCGGAGTGCTCGGCGACGTGGCGGCCGGTGACGGTGGCCGCCCCGGTGGCGCCGGTGTCGGGCACGGCGACGGCCTCGATCGGCGCCGGCCCGCCCTCCCCCGGCTCGGCCGGGAACGACCGGGGCCGGAACAGCAGCAGCTGGGGCGCCGGGGCGGTGATGCGGGCCCGCACGACGGTGGTGCCGCCGAACACCGCGTGGTCGGCGACCAGGCGCCCCTCGCCGTCGACGGCCACGCCGGTGACGTTGGTGAGCACCGGCCGGTCGAGGCGGACCGAGAGGCGCCCGGCGACGTCGCGCTGGTCGTAGGTGGTGGCGAGGAAGATGGCGTCGGGCCGGTCGCCGGCGTCGATGCGGGCGGCGATGGCGGCCGCCACGGGGACGCCCGGGAGGGCACCGCCCACGTCGCCCACGTCGAGCACCTTGGTGGCGCCGTGGCGACCCAGCGCCTCGGCGACGGCGGCGACGTCGGTGCCCCAGTGGACGGCCTCGACGGTGGCCCCGAGCCGGTGGGCGGCGGTGAGCAGCTCCAGGCCGGCGCCGGCCAGGCGCCCGCCGGCCGACTCCGTGACCACCCACACCCGCATCTCAGATCACCTTCACCCGCTCGAGGAAGCGGAGGATGGCCTCGTGGGCGTCGCCCTGGTCCTCGACGATCTCGCCGGCCTCCCGCTGGTCGGCGGGGACCACCTCGACGATCTCCTGGCGGGCGCCGGCCCAGCCGACGGCGGACGGCTCGAGGCCCAGGTCGGCCACGGTGAGCACCTCGACGGGCTTGCTCTTGGCCGCCATGATCCCCTTGAACGACGGGTACCGGGGCTCGACCACGCCGGCGGTGACGGTGACCAGCGCCGGCAGGGGGCACACGACCTCGTCGTAGCCGGCCTCCGTCTGGCGCTCGACCCGCACCTCGCCGCCGGCCACCTCCACCCGGCGGGCGAAGGTGACGGCCGGCAGGCCGAGCAGCTCGGCGACCTGCACCGGCACGGTGCCGGTGTACCCGTCGGTGGACTCGGTGGCGGCCAGCACCAGGTCGGCGCCCACGCGCCCGATGGCAGCGGCCAGCACGCGCGCCGTGCCGAGGGCGTCGGACCCGACGAGGGCGTCGTCGCTGACGAGGATCGCCCGGTCGGCGCCCATGGCCAGGCCGGTGCGAAGCCCGCCGGTCTCGGCCCGTGGCGCCATCGAGACCAGGACCACCTCGCCGCCGCCCGCCCCGTCGACCAGCTGGAGGGCCATCTCCACGCCGTAGGCGTCGGAGTCGTCGAGGATGAGCTTGCCCGCCCGCTCCAGCGTGGAGGTGGAAGGGTCGAGGCGCCCGGGGGTCGCCGGGTCGGGGATCTGCTTGGCGCACACGGCGACCTTCACCCCCGCATACTCGCCCACCGGACCGGCGCCCACCAACCGGGTGTGTCAGGTAGGGGACGGATCGCGGGTAGCGTCCTGTCCCACGGCGTGCGAGGGAGGAGTGGTGGAAACCCAGGACGAGGTCGGGGACGAGGTCCGTCTGGCCGTCCCCGCCACGCCGGAGTTCCTCCGACTGGCCCGGGTCACCGCTTCGGGGCTCGCCAGCCGCATGGGCTTCACCTTGGACGAGGTCGAAGACCTGCGCCTCGCGATCGACGAGCTGTGCTTCGTGCTGATCGGCAACAAGGGCCGGGCCGGCACCGTGGATCTGCGCTACGCGGTGAACGGCGACACCCTCGAGGTGGTCGGCACCGGCACGTTCGACGACGGCCGGGCCGCGCCGGTCCTCGCGTCGTGGTCCGAGCAGATGCTCAAGGCCCTCGTCGACGAGTACGCCCTCTTCGAGGACGGCGGGCACACCGCCTTCCGAATGGTGAAACGCCGGCTCCCCCCGCCCGGAGGGGATCGATCGTGACGCAGCCCGGGGGACGGACCCGGTGACCTTCGACGACGAACAGCGGGAGGACCTGCGGCAGAAGTTCGCGGAGTTCGCCCAGACCCGCTCGCCCAAGCTGCGCGACGAGCTGATCGAGGCGCACCTCGGGCTGGCCGAGTACCTGGCCCGCCGCTTCAGCAACCGCGGCGAGCCGCTCGACGACCTCACCCAGGTGGCGTCCGTCGGCCTGCTCAAGGCCGTCGACCGCTTCGACCCGGAGCGGGGCGTGGAGTTCTCCACCTACGCCACCCACACCATCGTGGGCGAGCTCAAGCGGCATTTCCGCGACAAGGGCTGGGCGGTGCGGGCCCCCCGCCGCATGCAGGAGCTGTACCTGCGGCTCGGGCGCATCATCGGCGTGCTGAGCCAGGAGCTGGGCCGCTCCCCCACCATCCCCGAGCTGGCCCTGGAGGCCCAGGTCTCGGAGGAAGAGGTCCTGGAGGCGCTGGAAGCCGGGCAGGCCTACCGCTTCGCGTCGCTCGACGCACCGGGCCCCGGCGACGACGAGGGCGACACCATGAGCTCCCAGCTGGGTGCCGAGGACTCCAACCTGGTCGACGCCGAGCACCGGGTGGCGCTGTGGCCCCTGCTGGCCCAGCTCCCCAAGCGCGAGCAGATGATCCTGCACCTGCGCTTCTTCGAGGGGCTCACCCAGTCCGCCATCGCCGAGCGCCTGGGCATCAGCCAGATGCACGTCTCCCGCCTGCTGGCCCGGAGCCTGGCCCAGCTGCGGGCCGCCGCCGAGGAGCCCTAGTGCTCCATCCCGTGCGTCAAGTGGATGGCTCGCCGAGCGCTCGGTGTCGCCGGCGAGACGCCGCTGCGACGTGCGAGATGGTGCACTAGTTGAAGATCGTCCTCCTGGTGAACCAGGTGGCGTCGGGCGTCACCGAGCGGAACCGGGAGGAGGTCCACCAGGCCCTGGCCGAGCGCCACGACGTCACCACCGTGTTCACCGGCGCCCGGGAGGACGGCTGCACGCTCGCCGGCGAGGCGGCGCGGGACGGGGCCGACGCCCTGGTGGTGCTCGGCGGGGACGGCACCGTCAACGAGGCGGCCAACGGGCTCGTCGGCTCGGACACCGCCCTCGGCGTGCTCCCCGGCGGCTCCACCAACGTCTTCGCCCGCACCCTGGGCCTGCCCAACCACCCCCGGCCGGCGGTGGGCCGGGTGCTGGAGGCGCTCGAGCAGGGCTCGGTGCGGCGAGTGGGGGTGGGCCGGGCCGGCGGGCGGGCCTTCCTGTTCCACCTGGGCATCGGCTACGACGCCGAGGTCGTCCACCAGGTGGAGAAGCGGGGCGAGCTCAAGCGGTGGCTCGGGCACGCCCTGTTCGCCTACGAGGCGCTGGCCACCTGGATCGGCCGCTACGACCGGAGCCGGCCCCGCTTCGCCCTGCGCCTCGAAGACGGCGAGGAGGTGCCCGACGGCTACTTCGCGGTGGTGGAGAAGACGGACCCGTACACCTTCCTCGGCCCCCGCCCGTTCCGGCTGGTGCCGGGCACCGGGCTCGACACCGACGGGCTGGCGCTCGTGGTGCTGCGGGACCTGAGCGCCAGCACCCTCGCGGGCGCCGCCTTCGCCGCCCTGGCCGGCGGCGGCCGGCTGCCGGGCATGGGCTACGTCACGGTGCGCCCCGTCGTCGGTGCTCTCACCGTCGCCGGCCACGGGCCGTTCCCGTACCAGGTCGACGGCGACTACCTGGGCGAGACCGAGTCGCTGGAGGTCACCCACCAGCCCGACTGCCTCAACCTCATCGTGCCCTGATCCGCGGCACTGACATGCGGAGCGGGGTCTTGTCGACCGCGGTTCGCATGTCAGTGCGGCGGGGCCAGGGCGGCGAGGGCGGCCGCGACGTCGTTGGTGATCACCGCGTTGGCGCCGGCGGCGGCCAGCCGGGCCACGTCGGCGGGGTCGTCGGCCGTCCAGGCGTGCACGGCCAGGCCCCGGGCGTGGGCCGCCGCCACCAGCTCGGGGGTTACGACGCCGTGGGGCGGGTGGAGGGCCCGGTGACCGTGGCGGGCGGCCAGGTCGAGGGCGTCGGCCTGGTCGTAGCCGGGGAGGGTGAGCCAGCCGGTGGCCACGTCGGCCGCCGCCCGGGCGGCGTCGACGGCGGGCAGGGCGAAGGCCGACACCCACACGGTGGCGGCCCGGCCCAGGGCGGCCACCAGCCGGGCGGTGGCGGTGGCGACCGGCTCGTCGGGGTCCCAGCCGGGCTCGGTGGGCAGGCTCTTGACCTCCACGTTGACGGTGAGCCCCTGGCACGCCTCCAGGGCGTCCTCCAGCGTGGGCAGCCACGCCGGGAGGTCGGCGGCCGGGGTGGCGGCCAGCACCCGGCCGTCGTCGAGCACGGGGTCGTGATGCACCACCAGCACGCCGTCGGCGGTGCAGCGGACGTCGAGCTCCACGCCGGCCGCACCCAGCCGGCGGGCGGCGGCGAACGCCTCGAGCGTGTTCTCGCGCGTCGGCCCCCAGCCGCCCCGGTGGGCCCAGATGGCGGTCAACGACCGCTTTCCGTCGTTGGTTGGCCACGCAGGGCGAGGGTCAGCCGGTGACGCCCAGGTTTCGGGACGGGAACCCCTTGCTTTCGGAAAACCAAACCCGTTAGGGTGTGGACACCGGGAAGCTACACAAGTCGCGTACAAAACGTCGTGTCTTGTGAACGAATTCACAAAGGCGGTAACAGCGCCGCCCCTCTAGGAGGACAACCCTGTGGCCCTCACGTGGAGCCGCTCCGTCGACTGGGACACCGATGACTGGCGGGATGTGTCCGCCTGCCGTGACACCAGCCCCTCCCTGTTCTTCCCCGTCGGAACCACCGGCCCGGCCATCGACCAGATCGCGGCCGCCAAGGCCATCTGCCACACCTGTCCGGCCCAGACGCAGTGCCTCGAGTTCGCCCTCGCCACCAACCAGGAGTCGGGCGTCTGGGGCGGCACCTCCGAAGAGGAGCGCCGCAAGCTCCGCAAGGTCTGGCTGGGCCGCCAGCGCCAATTCGCAGCGTCGTAGGTTTCGCACTCGCAAGCGGAGCTTGCTCGGCGAGTTTCCCCCCTACGAGCGGGCGCGGTCCAGGGGGATCACCAGCTCCACCACCGTGCCGCCGTCGGTGCGGAGGGAGATCGAGCCGCCCAGCTGACCGGTCACCAGGTCGCGCACGATCGACAGGCCCAGGGTGTCGGCGGTGTCGATGGCGAAGCCGTCGGGCAGCCCGCAACCGTTGTCGCGGACCTCGACGGCCAGGCGGTCGGCGTCGTTCTGCAGGGTCAAGGTCACCCGCCGGCCGTCTTGCCCGGTGTGGAGCGGGCGGTCGGGCGGGAAGGCGTGCTCGGCGGCGTTCTGGAGCAGCTCGTTGATCACCACGGCCAGCGGGGTGGCCAGCTGGGCCGGTAGCTGGCCGGCGTTGCCGCGCGAGACGAAGGCCACCGCCCCCTCGGGCGACAGGGCCGTCTCCTTGGCCATGCGCAGCAGGGGGTCGATGATCTCGTTGAACGGCACCTGCTCGGCCGCCTCCCGGGAGAGGATCTCGTGCACCAGGGCGATGGACCGGATGCGCCGCTCGGCCTCGGCCAGCGCCACCCGGCCCTCCCCCGGCGGCAGGCGCCGGCCCTGGAGGCGCAGCAGCGAGGAGATCGTCTGGAGGTTGTTCTTCACCCGGTGGTGCACCTCCCGGATGGTGGCGTCCTTCGACACGAGGAGCTGGTCGCGCCGGCGCAGGTCGGTGACGTCGCGCAGCAGCACGAGGCCGCCGGTGACGTCGTCGCTCTCGAGGAGCGGGATGCAGCGCAGCAGGACGATCACGTCCGGGTGGCGTCCGACCTCCTCGGTGACCGGCACCGCCCCGAAGAACGACTTCTGGATGGCCGTCTCCTCGACGCCCAGCTCGTCGAGCCGCAGACCCTCCGCGTTGGAGTAGATCCCCATGCGGTGCAGCGCATTCACCGCGTTGGGCGAGGCGTACTCCACCCGGCCGGTGGCGTCGAGGGTGAGCACGCCGTCGCCCACGCGGGGCGCCTCGGTGGTGGGCGCGTCCTCCTCGAGGAACGGGAAGCGTCCGGCCACGATCATGCGGGCCAGGCGGTCGAAGGTCTCCACGTAGACCCGCTCCAGCTCCCCCGGCCGCCGGCCGCCGATCGACAGCGGCGACTCCCTGGTGAGCACCGCCACCAGCTCGCCGGCGTAGTGGACCGGGATCACCTGGATCCGGGCCCGCTCCCCCCGGCCCACCGCCGCCTCGCCCTCCACGATCTGGCCGAGCCGCCACGCCCGGCCGACGAGGGGCCGCTCGCCCTCGGACACGATCCGGCCCACCAGGTCCTCGTGATAGAGGGTCTGGCCGGTGGTGGGCCGCATCTGGCCGTACACGACGAACGCCGACGGTTCGCCGGGCGCCGGCACGTACAGCACCAGGTCGGCGCGCGACAGGTCGGCCAGGATCCCCCACGTGGCCATGAGCCGCTGGAGGTGGCCCTGCCCGTCGTCGGAGGCGAGGGCCGGTTCGGCCTCGGGCGTGCGGGGCGTCACTGCCCGGCGGGGACCGGCTCGTCCAGCGGCACCGGGTGGGGCCGGCGGGCCCGGTAGGCGGTGAGCTCGGTGTACCCGGCGGCCTCCACCAGCGCCCGCAGGTCGCCGGAGCGGTGGGCCACGTCGCCGGCGTGGTGGGCGTCGGACGCCGTGGTGACGGGGACGCCCCGCTCGGCGAAGCGGCGCAGCAGGGCGGGCGCCGGGTACGCCTCCCCCACCGGCTTGCGCCACCCGGCGGACGACACTTCGGCGGCCATCCCGCTGGCTGCGGCGGCGTCGGCCATGCGGTCGAAGAACTCCTCCGGGACGGCGGGGAGGCGGCCGGTGACCTTGCACAGGTCGGGGTGGGCCAGCACGTCGCACACGCCCGACGCCGCCAGCTCCTCCAGGGCGTCGGTGTAGCCGCGCCAGGCCGCCTCGGTGCCCCGCCGGTCCCACTCGGCGGCCACCACCGGGTGCTCGTAGTCGTCGAAGCCCCAGGCGCCGATCCAGTGCACCGAGCCCAGCAGCACGTCGAAGGGGTAGCCGGCCAGCAGGAGGGCGACGTCGTCCATGCGGCCGGCGTAGTGGTCGACCTCGAGGCCGAGCACCACCGGCAGGCCCGCCGCCTTGGCGGCCAGCCCGGCGGCGACGTAGGCGTCGAGGTCCTCCCGCGCGTGGTCGTCCCAATAGGCGGCCATGGCCGACCGGAGGGCGGGGTCGGGGTCGTCGTCCCACCACCCGCCGAGCAGGGCGTCGGCCTGCACGAAGCGGAAGAGGTGCTCGGTGACGGCCAGCTCGGTGACGCCGGCGGCCGCCGCCTTCTCGCAGTAGGCGGCCAGCCGGTCCACCGTCTCGGCGTCGCCGCGCCGCCCGTGCGGCCACAGGTGCAGGTGGTAGTCGAGCACCTCAGGCCCGGGTGACGAGGGTGACCCCGTCGCGCACCGGGAGCAGCACGCAGGTGACCCGGGGGTCCTTGGCCACCAGGTCGTTGAACGAGCGGATGGCGACCGTGTCGTCGTCGAGGTCGGCGTCGTCGAGCACCCGCCCGCTCCACAGCGTGTTGTCGACCACGATGAGGCCGGCGGGGGCCAGCTTGGGCAGGACGGCCTCGAAGTAGTTGGCGTAGTTGGTCTTGTCGGCGTCGATGAAGACCAGGTCGAAGGGGCCGTCGAGCGACGCGACGGTGTCGAGGGCGGGGCCCAGCCGGACCTCGATGCGGCCGGCGTAGGGGCTCTCGGCCACGAAGCGGCGGGCCGCCTCGGCGTGGGGCGGGTGGACCTCGCAGCTGACGATGGTGCCGTCGGGCGGAAGGCCGGCCGCCATGGAGAGGGCGGAGTAGCCGCAGAAGGTGCCGATCTCCAGCACCCGGCGGGCGCCGGCCGCGCGCACCAGCGTCTCGAGGAAGCGCCCCTCCACCGGCCCCACCAGCATGCCGGGGGCCTCGAAGCGCCGGGCCTGCTCGGCGATGGCGTCGAACAGGGCGGGCAGCGGCGTGGTGTGGGCCTCGGTGTAGGCCTCGACGGCAGCGTCCACGATCGGCATGGAAAGAGGCTACGACCAGATGTGCTCGCCGAGTCGCAGGAGTCCGGCCAGGTCGCACACGTCGGTCTCGAAGTACGGCACGGTGACCATCACGTCGGTGTGCAGGGCCAGTTCGCCTCGCTGCTCGGCCTCCCTCTGGGCCACCACCTGGAAGCGCAGGAAGCTGTCGGCGACCTCGGCCAGCACCCGGGCGACCTGGGGCCGGTCGCCCACGTCGCCGGCGACGGACTCGGCGGCGGTGGCCGCCCCGTCGGACAGCGCGGCGGCCACCGCGCCGGCCCGCTCGTCGAGCAGGTACGACGGGAGGACCCGGTTGAGCACGACGGCGCCCAGGTGGTACCCCTTGGCCGAGAGGGCGTCGACGAAGACCTCGGCCTCCCGAAGGGGCGCCGCCTCCAGAGTGGACACCACCACGTAGGTGGTGCGGTTGTCGCCCAGCAGCCGTCGCACCGCCCGGGCCCGCTCCAGGAAGCCGGGCGCCATGGTCTGGAACAGCGAGAAGAACTCGGCGATGTCCTGGAGGAACTGCGAGCCGAGGACGCGGTCGGCCACCGTGAAGAAGGGTCGGGAGGCCAGGTTCACGACCTTCGAGCGGGCGGGCGCGGTGAGGATCCGGAGGAACCGGCTGGAGAAGAAGTCGGCCATGCGCTCGGGCGCCTCGAGGAAGTCGAGGGCGTTGCGGGTCGGCGGTGTGTCCACCACGATCAGGTCGTAGGCGCCCTCGTGGTGCAGGTCGTACAGGCGCTCCATGGCGATGTACTCGTGGCTCTGCACGAAGCGTCCGGCGATGTTCTCGTAGAGCTTGTTCTCGAGGATGCGCCGGGCGGTGCGCCGATCGGGCGCGTGCTCGCGCACCAGGTCGTCCCACGACTGCTTGGTGTCGAGCATGGCCGCCCACAGCTCGCCGCGCGGCGTGATGCCGGCCTCGGCGAAGGCGGAGCCGGGCACCCGCCGGGCCTCGTTGCCGAGCGCCTCCACGCCCAGGGCGTCGGCCAGCCGGCGGGCGGGGTCGACGGTGAGCACGAGGACCTTGCCGCCGTGGCGGGCGGCGGCGGTGGCGGCGAGGGCGGCGGCGGTGGTGGTCTTGCCCACCCCGCCCGACCCGCAGGCGACCACGATCTCCTTGGCCGCCAGCAGCTGCTCGATCGACGCGGCGGTACGCACGTCAGACCTCCGTGACCGCGGCCATGGATGGCCGCTCCCGACGCGCAACGGATTCCGGCGATGCCGGCGTCGCGGCCGCCAGGCCGCCGCCGGCACACGAGGCGAGGGCAGGATGCCCGAGTCGAGTCATCGGACTCAATAGCCGAGCTCGGCGGCGAGGGCCTCTGACACCTGGTGGGTGGCACGCAGGCCGTGGGAGCGGAGGAAGAGGTAGGGCACGTAGAGCATGGGCACGGCGGTGTCGACTGCCGCCCGGAGCCGCTCGATGTGCCCGGCGCGGGTGCGGCGCAGGGTGACGGCGAGGCGGGCGGCGTCGAGGATGGGCCCCACGTCGTCACCCGCGGCTTTGCGGAGCAGGGCGGCGTTGTCGGGGTGGGCCAGGCGCTCGAAGACCTCCTCCTCACCCCGCCCGAACAGCTCGGGCAGCACCCGGTTCACCACGACGGCCGCCAGGTCGACGCTCGTCTCGCCCCGCAGGCGGGCGGCCAGGTCGATGGTCTCGTTGACCGGCATCTCCTCGGGGGTCGCCACGATCACCATCCCGGTCTTGGCCGGGTCGTTGAGGATGTCGAGCATCCAGCGGGTCTGCTCGCGGATGATGCCGACCTGGACCAGCTCGTTGATGGCCTGGGGGGCGGCCAGCTGGCCGACCACGTGGCCGGTGGCGGCACCGTCGACCACCACCAGGTCGTAGCGGCCCTGGCGGACCTCGTAGGCGAACTTGCCGATGGTGAGGATCTCCCGCACACCGGGGGCGGCGGTGGCCACGAAGTCGAACATGCGGGCCAGCGGCCCGATGCGGGCGGCGACGGGGAGGCGGAGCTGGAGGGCGAGGTACTCCTTGAGCGACGCCTCGGTGTCCATCGTCATGGCGAACAGCCGGGGCTGCACCTCGCGCTCGTCGAAGGAGGTGGGGCCGGTCTCGAAGACGGCCGCCAGGTCGCCCTTGGCGTCCACCTCGCAGGCGAGGGTGCGCTTCCCGCGCTGGGACGCCAGCAGCGCCAGGGACGCGGCCACGGTGGTCTTGCCCACCCCGCCCTTGCCGGTGACGAGGAGGAGCTTGCGGTCGAGGAGGTCGCCCAACGACGGCGGCCGGCTACGGCACGCCGAAGCCGACCCGGCGGTCCTCGCTCGGGCTGCCGATCTCGACGTAGGCGATCTTGGCGGCGGGGACGCCGACCTTGCGGCCCTTGCGGTCCGTGAGCCACAGCATCTTGTCGCCGTCGGCGATGGCGGCCTCGATCGCCTTGGTGACCTCCTCGGGCTTGTCGTTGGTCTCCAGCTCGAGCTCCTTCGGCGACTGGGTGACGCCGATGCGCACTTCCATCCGCTACTCCTCTCCTGGGTCGTTGTCGGTGCCGGGCTCGTCGGCGTCGCCGGGGACCGGGACCTCTGCTTCCTCAGGCAGGGTAGGGGCAGCCTCGTCCCAACGGCCCCACCTCGGTGTCCGGCGCACGAAGAGCAGCCAGATGAGGGTGACGGCCACGGTGACGATGGCCGTGTACTGGCTGCCGGTGAGGCCCAGCCGGCGCACGTCCTCCCGCAGGAAGTCCTCGAGGATCCGCTGGCAGCCGTACCAGGCGGCGAAGACCATGATGAGGAACCCGTCCCAGCGGTCCTTGCGCCGCAACAGGAGCAGGCCGACCAGCAGCGGGATGGCCAGCAGCATGTCGTACAGGGCGGTCTGGTGCACCACCGTCCCGGGCACGCACGGCGAGGCGGTGTCGACATTGGAGGGCGGGCAGACGTAGCCGAGGAAGAACGTCGTGGTCTTGCCGAGGTGGTCGGCCACGATGAGGTCGCCGATGCGGCCGACGCACACGCCGAGCGCCATGCCGGGCGCGGCGGCGTCCATCACCTTCCAGAACGACAGGTGGCGGTTGTGCATGGCCGGCGTGGCCAGCAGGACTGCGCCGAAGAAGCCGCCGAGCAGCGAGATGCCGCCCTGCCACACCTTGAGCACGTCGACGGGGGAGCCGAAATCGGAGGCGTGGTTCAGCACGTAGGCCAGCCGGGCGCCGATGATGGCGCCGATGGCGGCCAGCGTGAGCAGGGCGTACATGTCGTCGTCGCTGATCCGGAGCCGGCGGGTGCGGGGCAGGAGCAACTGGGCGCCGATGATGAAGCCGAGGGCGATGCCGATGCCGTGGGGCGAGATCGAGAGCGGCCCGATCTTGATGTGCACCAGCGGGTGGTACGAGATGGCGCCGAACACGGGCCACGTTCTACTCCCGCGGACGGACCATTGCCGCCCGGGGAATCGCCGTCTACGCTGAGTGTGTCGGGTTCGTCGCCACTTGGGCGCGGCGGCGATGCGAAGGGGGTCGGGGGCGTGCGGAACGCAACGGCGGGCGGGCGGTCACACGTGTACGCGGTCGGGATCGCGACCGTCCTCGTGGCCACGATCCTGGTGGCCACCCGCATGGATTCGCCGGCGGTGGCGACGTCGGGCGGGGGGGACCCCTACCAGGTCCCGGTCGCCGTCGACACCAACCCGAGCCCCACCACGCTCGAGACCACCATCGTGGCCGACGAGACGCCGGGGGTCGCCATCGGCAACAACGTCACCGCCAACGTCCTCACCTTCAACGGCACCATTCCGGGTCCCGAGCTGCGGCTCCACGTGGGCGACACCGTCATCGTCCACTACGAGAACCACCTCGACCACCCGAGCGGCATCCACTGGCACGGCATCGAGCTGGACAACGCCAGCGACGGCACGCCCCTCACCCAGAACATGGTCCCGCCCGGCGGCAAGTTCCTCTACAAGTTCATCGTCCCCCGCGCCGGGATCTTCTGGTACCACCCCCACCACCACTCCTCCACCAACCAGGTGTTCAAGGGGCTGTACGGATCGATCGTCGTCACCGACCCGGCCGAGGCCACGCTCCAGACCGAGCACGTCCTCCCCCCGCAGGCCGACACCCGCACCATGGTGCTGAGCGACATCACCGTGTGCCACGCCGGCCCCGACGACTCCCAGACCTACCCCGACTCGTCGCCGCACATCAGCGGGGCCACGCCCTTCCCGGCCCAGATGGCGCCCCATCCGAGCGACCTGTGCGACACGCCGATCGACGAGGACGGCGCCGCCATCGGCTCCGAGCTGGGCGAGGGCGACGTGCCCAACATCCAGCGCACCAGCGGCAACTCCAACGAGGGCCGGATCGTGCTCACCAACGGGAAGAACGTGGGCGGCCGGGACGGCACCCAGAGTGCCCCGGGCGACCTCTCCGACACGGCGGTCACCACGCCGGTCGCGGCAGGTTCGGGGCAGCGCTTCCAGCTGATCAACGCGGCGGCCATCCGGTTCTTCCGCCTCCGGCTCACCGACGACTCCGGCGCCCTGGTCCCGCTGGTGCGGATCGGCGGCGAGGGCGGCCTCCTCGACAGCGCCGTGGTCGACGGCGGGCACTCGCCGTACGAGTGGAACTACGACGCCGGCGAGATCGTCCTCGGGCCCGGCGAGCGGGCCGACGTGGTGGCGGCCATCCCCGCCAGCGCCACCGGCACCCTCACGATGTGGCAGGAGGACTTCAAGCGCACCGGCGGCGGCAACGGCGCCGGCGGGTGGGCCAACCTCCCCACCGTCCCCGTCGCCCACCTGGGCGTGACCGGTGCGGCGCCGGCACCGGCCTTCACCATCGGCGCCGGCACCCCGATCCTCGCCGACCCGGGCGTGGCCCGCAGCGTCGAGACGCTGCCGGCGCCCACCGGCGGGTTCATCACCCCGGCCGGCGGGTTCGTGGCTCCGAAGCTCGGCATGGCCAGCCAGCAGATCGAGCTGAACGCCATGGGCAGCGGCAGCGACACGTTCATCAACGGCGTCAAGGGCACGCACGACTCGCCGGGCGACTACACCGCCGCCCCCACCATCGGCTCCACCCGCTACGCCGCCCATGTCGGCGACACCCTCGAGCTCACCGTCAAGAACGCCACCGGCGCCCACCACCCGTTCCACCCCCACGGGTTCTCGGTCCAGCCCCTCACCCTGGAGAACCCGCCGGGCACCGTCCTCTACACCTTCCCGCGGGACTTCCAGGACGAGGTCGACGTCCCCGGCAACACCACCCTGCGCTACCGCGTCCGGCTCGACGACCGCCCCCTCATGGACGGCGTCACCCCCGGCGGCGCCTACGGCCGGTGGGTCTTCCACTGCCACATCTTCTTCCACGCCGTGTTCGGCATGATCTCGGAGATCATCGTCACCGACGGCAGCGGGAACGAGCGGCCCTACGTGAACGCCGACGGCGTCGAGACGGCCGAGGTGTTCACCGGCGACCCGGTGTCCATGACCGGGAAGTACGTCGACGTCGAGCACGACGCGGTCACCCTCTCCGCCTCGGCCGGCACCGTCACCGACAACGGCGACGGCACCTGGAGCTGGCACGCCAACGCCACCACCAACCAGTTGGTGTACATCACCGCCACCGAGGCGGGCGGGCTCAAGGACCAGATCGCCTTCGAGATGCGGGTGAAGAACAGCCCGCCGGTGGTGCATGCCGACGCCGCGTCGGTCACCGTGAACGAGGGCACCACGGCCACCAACACCGGCACCGTCTCCGACCCCGACGGCGACCCCGTCACCCTCACCGCCTCGGTCGGCTCCGTCACCGACAACGGCAACGGCACCTGGTCGTGGAGCTTCGCCACCACCGACGGCCCCGACCAGTCGCAGACCGTCACCGTCACCGCCGACGACGGCCAGGCCACGACCTCCACCACGTTCGCCCTCACCGTGAACAACGTGCCGCCGACGGTGTCCATCTCCAGCCCGGCGACCGGTGCGCTCTACCCGGTCGGGTCGACCGTCTCGCTCGTCGCGCCCGTGTTCGACCCCGGCCTCGACACCGTGGCGTGCACCGTCGACTGGGACGACGGTGCCGGCCCGGGCGCGCCCGTCTCCGCCTCGGGCGGCGCCTGCACGGCGGCCAAGACCATCACCGCGGCCGGCGTCTACACCGTGGTCGTGGTCGCCCGCGACAGCGACGGGGCGAGCAGCCTGCCCGCCAGCACCATGGTCGTCGTCTACGACCCGAGCGCCGGGTTCGTCACCGGCGGCGGCACGCTGAACTCGCCGGCCGGCGCCTACGCCGCCGACCCGTCCCTGGCCGGCAAGGCCAACTTCGGGTTCGAGTCCAAGTACCAGAAGGGCGCCACGGTGCCCAAGGGCAACACCGAGTTCGACTTCAAGGCGGGGACCTTCCGCTTCTCGTCCACCACCTACCAGTGGCTGGTCGTCGCCGGCGCCAAGGCCCAGTACAAGGGCTTCGGCACGGTGAACGGCTCGGGGAACTACGGCTTCCTGCTCACCGCCACCGACGGGCAGGCCGCCGGCGGCGGGGGCGTCGACAAGCTGCGCCTGAAGGTGTGGGACGCGGCGACCAGCGCCGTCGTCTACGACAACGCCTTCGGGTCGAGCGAAGACATCGACGTGGCCAACCCGCAGGCCATCGCCAACGGCAGCATCGTCATCCACTCCTGAGCCGGAGCACCGCTCGGAGGCGCTCCCCCTCCTCCGAGCGGGTGATGGCCGTCACGGTCGTGGTGCCCGGCGCCAGGCGCACGGCGGCGGTGAACCGCCCCGGTCCCACCCGCCGCACGGCCTCCCGGGTCGTGTGCCCGCTGTGGGCGAGGGTGAGCACCATCGGGGCGACGGGGCGCTCCGACCCGATGATGTCGAACCACTCGACCTCCAGCGACCGCCGGCCGGCGCCGTCGGCAGAGGGTGAGAAGCGCACCACCGTCTCGTCGGCGATCTGCACGGAGTAGACGGCCGGCCGGCCGGGTTCCCGCAGCACCGACACGAATTGGGGCGCCTCCTCGGTGCTCACCAGCAGCGGCACGGCGGCCGAGGTGGTGGGCCGCTCGACGACCACGTCGATCCGCCACCGGCCGTCGAAGGCCACGCCGTCGCCCACCGCCTCCCATGCCTTGCCGGTCGGGCGGAGGGCGAGCATCGTCGGCGCCACGCCGGCGTCGTCGACGGGCGTGAATCGGAGGCCCACGCCGGTGGGCGGCACCGGGCGGCCGCGGTGGTGGTCCTCGAGTCGCACGGTGAACCGGTTGGGGCCGGCCGTGGCGACGGGCGTGGTCAGCCGGGCGGTGAGGGTGGCGGCGCGGTCGTGGCCGGCCACCCGCCAGCCGCGGGGCGCGCCGCGGGTGGCGGCCGGCGGCGACGACGCGGCAAGGAGGGCGGCGGCGGCGAGGGCGGCGAGGGCGGCGCCCACCTCGGCACCACCGGTCCGGCGCAGCGGGCCCAGGTCGGACGCCGCCAGCGGCGCGTTGCGGAGGCGGTTCCGGGCCGCCAGGGCGAGGACCACCGCGGCGAGGGCCGCCTTGGCGAGGACGGTCCGGCCGTACCCGGTACCGGCCAGCTCGCTCCAGGACCCCACCTCCCGGGCCCCGGCGACGGCGCCCGTCGCCACCACGGCGGGGAGGGCCACGACAGCCAGCGCCGAGAAGCGCCGCACCCGCGCCGCCTTCTCCGGGGAGGGGGCGCCGCGGACGGCCAGGAGGAGAGCACCGAGCCCCCCGAGCCAGGCGGCGGCGGTGGCCACGTGCACCCACTGACCGGCCACCACGGCGGCCCGCCAGGTGCGGGCGGCGGCGGCGTGGCCCGCCCCGACGTGGACGGCGAGGGCGACACCCGTAGCGGCAGCGGCAGCGGCCAAGGCCGGCCGGCCCCACCGGCGGGCGGCCAGGAGGGCGGCCCCGGCGGCGGCCAGCGCCAATCCGCGTCCGGCCAGGGCCCTGCCCACCGCCGTGGGCCAGAGGGCGGCGAAGGACGCGTGGGCGCCGGCCCGCTGGGCGACGGCGAGCAGGACGAGGCCGGCGGCGGCCATGGCCCATCCAGCGGCGGCCAGGCGCCCGGCGCCCCGGCCGGTCGCCGCCAGCCCGGCCAGGGCCGTGCCGGCGACGGCAGCCAACCCCGCCAGCAGGGCCCAGCGGGCGACCACCTCGAGGGGCGACGCTCCGGGGGCGGCGGCCGGGATGGCGTCGAGGCGGGACGCGGGGAGGACTCCCACCCCGAAGTCGAACCGGCCGCTCACGGCGTGCCCGTCCACCCGGGACAGCACCCGGTAGGTGACCGTGTACACCTGCGGCGTGAGGTCGCCGACGGGCACGGCGAGCGACAGCGGGTCGCCGGCTACTGCCTGGGGCCGGCCCGTCTCCTGATGCTCACCGGCGGGGTCGCGCACGGCGACGGTCGACAGCGACGCCTCCGGCGCCTCGGAGAACGACAGCCGGACGGTGGCCGGCGGGCGGTCCAGGGCCGATCCGGCCAGCGGGAACGACGACGCCAGGCCGGCGTGGGCGGACGCCGGCACGGCGGCGCCGAGCCAGCAGAGAGCGGCAACAAGGGCGAGCGCCGCGGGCCGCCCCCGTCCGCCGTACCCGCGCCACACGGCCGGAGAGTAGACGGCAAGGAGCGGCGGACGGCAGGAAGATCGGCAGCCGCCGGCGAATACCAGGCGGCATCCGGCCGCTCGGCGCGGTCTGACGCAAGGGGGCGACATGGGGCGAGGCAGGCTGGCCAAGATCCTGCTCGGCGTGGGCCTGCTGTCGGCCTCCGCCTCGCCGGCGGTGGCGTCGACGGCGGTGGCGTCCACGGCGCCGTACGTGGTGGTGCTGCGCGACGGGGTCGACGCCGCCGCCAAGGCCCAGGCCGACGGCGCCGCGCCGACCCACGTGTACCACGCCGCACTCGACGGCTACGCGGCCGTGCTCAGCGACACGGTGAAGGCCCGGGTCGAGCGGGACCGCGACGTCCTGTTCGTCGCCCCCGACCAGCAGTTCAAGGCCTTCGACCCGGTGAAGAAGTTCGGCGGCTTCGACGTCCCCACCCAGTTCGTTCCCTCGGCCCTCCAGTTGCTGGGCGGCCTCGCCAGCCCGACGGCCCGCGTCGACGGCGTCGACCAGCGCGTCGACATGGACATCGCCGTCCTCGACACCGGCATCGACACCGGCCACCCCGACCTCAACGTGGTCGGCGGGGTCGGCTGCGCCAACGGAACCTCCATCGAGGACGGCAATGGCCACGGCACCCACGTGGCGGGCAGGGCCGCCGCCCTCGACAACGGGATCGGGCTCGTCGGCGTGGCCCCGGGCGCCCGCCTCTGGTCCGTGCGCGTCCTGAACGACCAGGGTGTGGGCTCCACGTCGTCGGTCATCTGCGGCGTCGACTGGGTGACCGCCCACGCCGACGTCATCGACGTCGCCAACATGAGCCTGGGGTCCAAGGGAGTCGACGACGGCAACTGCGGGCGGACCAAGCCCGACGCCTTCCACCAGGCTATCTGCCGGTCGGTGGCGGCCGGCGTGACCTACGTCGTCAGCGCCGGGAACGACGCCAGCGACGCCGCCGGCTTCATACCCGCCGCCTACGACGAGGTGATCACCGTGTCGGCCATGGCGAGCAACGACGGGGAGCCCGGTAGCTCTGGTCCCTACACCGACTGCCTCGGCCGGACGACGCTGGACGAGTCCTTCGCCTACTTCTCCAACTACGGGCCGGTCGTCGACCTCATCGCCCCCGGTTTCTGCATCACCTCCACGTGGCTCGACGGGAAGTACGCCACCATCTCGGGCACGTCGATGGCCGCTCCACAGGTCTCCGGGGCAGCAGCCCTCTACAAGGCGACCCATCCCACCGCCACGCCGGCCCAGGTACGGTCGGCCCTGGTGGGCGCCGGCACGCTCGACTGGCTGACCTCCACCGATCCCGACCCCTTCCACGAGCCGCTTCCCAACGTGGCCGGGTTCTGAACCGCCCACGGCCGCCGCACGCGGGGGCGGCTCATCGGAGCCACCGTAGGCTGGAGGTGCGCCCCGGGCGCGCAGGATTGCCCCTGTAGCTCAGCTGGAAAGAGCGGCTGCCTTCTAAGCAGCGGGTCGCAGGTTCGAGTCCTGCCGGGGGCGCAGGGAAACCCCAGGTCAGAGCCTATTTCGTACTTCGGGTCTCGTTCGTGAACTAGGGTTCGTGCCACAAGCGTGCCACAACGTGACGGCACGCCGTGGCACGAGGGGAGACCCGATGGCACAGCGGCGACGTCGGCGGACGGCGGGCAGCATCCGCCGGCTCCCCTCCGG
>DASSMA010000015.1:0-15569 GCA_035689115.1 Acidimicrobiales bacterium | reverse complement strand
CGCGCTCGCCGGGTCAGCGGCGGCGACGGAGTCGACCTCGTCGACGAACAGGCACCGCCAGCGCTTGCGGGGGTCGCCAGGCAGTGTGCCCGAGGTGGTCTCCCCGCCGGTCTGGTAGGCGAGGAGCATCGGCCTGGCGTTCTTCCAGCCAAGGGCGTGGGGGCACACGAGGCGTAGCCGGCCGTGGTAGGAGACCCGGACCGGGCGGCGCTGACGGAGGGCGACTTCGAGGGGCGCCCACGCCATCGGCAGGGCGGCGGTGGTGGTCATGGCTTGCGCGGGGCGTAGGCCCCGAGGCCGAACAGCTCGTAGAGCCGGGCCTGGGTGGCGTCCATCTCGGTGGTCATGCGCCGGGCCCGTGGTCGTCCGCCGGTGGAGGGGTAGATCAGCACCGTCTCTTGGATGCCGGCCAGGGTGGCGAGCAGCTGGCGCACGCTCATGGCCTGGCCGGCCTGGGCGGCCTGGCGGCGCAGGAGCCGGGCGACGGCGAGGGCGACCACGCAGTAGAAGGCGTGGACGCGGATCTTGGCGTCGGTCCAGTGGAACATCGGGCTGAAGCCCACCACGGCGGTGTCCTTCATCTGGCGGAAGTCGGCTTCAACCTCGGACTGGGAGCGGTAGCCGGCGATCACCCGGGCGTGGCTCCAGTCCTCGTGGTCGGTGAACAAGATCCGCTTGCCGAACTGCTCGGCCTCCAGCGCGGCGCGGGCGGCGTCGTCGATGCTCCAGGTGAGCTCGAAGGTGGCGGGCTCGTCGCCGGAGACGGTGGCGGTGACGACCCGCGAGAGCCAACGGGGGGCGAGCACCCGGGCGATCTCGGCCTCGACGGCGGCCCGGCCGCGCCGGGTCTTGCCCCTGGCCAGGCGCGCCGCCAGCTCGGCCAGGCGCCCGGCCGCCTTGGCCAGGGTCTGGGCGAACCCGGCGACCTGCGTGGCGTGCAGGGTCGGCGAGTGGACCACGATCACCCGCCGCTCGGCCCCGAGGGCGACGACGCGGTCCTCGAAGGCGCTGACGCCCGGGTAGGGATCGCCCACGGGAGCAAAGCGCGAGGCCGGCACCGCCAGCAGCCCGGGGAAGTCCAACGGTGGCAGCGAGCCGACGAAGTGCAGCGACGTGGCCTCGATGACGGCCTGGTTGGCGACCGAGTCCTGCCCGGCGTCATACACCAGGGTCAGCTCGTCGCTGTCGGCGCCCAGGGATCCCCAGCGGGCGGCCAGCTCGTTGACCATGGCGGCGAACTGGGTGACGTCGGGGCGGTCGCCAGCATAGGCGTGGCTGAGCAGCGGCACGCCGCCGTCGACCGACACGACCAACCCGAGCCCGACCAGGCGCAGGTCCGTTCGCTTCTGCTTGGCGTGGCCCCGCTGGGCGATCGGCGCCCGGTCGTTGGCCGAGTCGATGTAGGTGGCGAAGTTGGTCATGTCCAGCACCAACCCCGACAGGTCGATCCCGAAGGTCTCCACCATCCGGGCGGTGAGGCGCCGTTCGATCTCACGCAAGTGCTTGTCGTCGATGGCGTCCATGGCGTCCCAGAACCGCCGGTGGTCGAGGGCGGCGGGGGGCAGGCGAACCCAGCGGTCGCCGGCAGTGGCCGCCCACCACTCGCCGAAGGCCAGCTTCGAGCACGGATCCACCACCCGGTTGGCGGTGGCCAGGGCGATGTAGGTCCCCACCGACGCAGCGGCGTCGCTTCGGCGGGCACCCACCACCTCGTCCACGGTCCCGGCCACCTCGAGGCGCTCGATCATCCCCCACGCCGCGGCCAGGTCCCCGAAGGCGAGGTGGCGGGTGCGTTCGGGCTCCACCGTCGCACCCGCCATGGCCGCTTCGATGTCCGCCGCCTTGCCCAGGTAGCGCTCCGACACCATCTTCGGCTTGCCGCCCACCCGGGCCATCTCCCGCAGGTAGTAGTAGGTCTGCCCCCCGAGCTTCTTGCCCACGATGGATGCCATGCTTTAGGTGATACACCTTGGCGAGACGAATCGCGAGCACCCGCCGTCGGCAAACGCGCTGGTCAGAGGCTTCTTTCGAAGAAACCTCTCCAGCTACCCAGATCGGCTATGGGGCCGTAGGGGGGAAGGTCCCGCTAGTTCAACCGAACAAGGCGCCGTCGATACGCGACGTGCTCGGCCTCACGTGGAAATTCACGAGGTGAGCAAACGACCGCTCGACGACCAGGCGTCGATCGACAAGATCACGCAGAAGCTCAAGTGGTGATGGGACGGACGGCCCCGCAGGACAGCGTGGCGGAGTCCGAACGCCGTGCCATGAGCAGCGCCATCGCGCAGGAAGCAGTCCCCTGCTTCCCCCTTCGCACACTTGCTAGCCGCGATAGTTGCGAGCTGCGTGGCAAGGTGCAGAGGTGGCGAAACCGTCATCGACCGAGTGGAACCGCCGCAAAGCTGCGCTGCTCGACCTGTTCACTCGGCGCGCCCACCAAGCCGAGCCCTACGAGTGCGGGGCCGTGACGGCCGAAGCGGTCGAGCTGCTCGGTCTTCGCGACGGCCAGCTCTTCCTGACCGATCTCCCGCAGCGGCTGTTGGTCCGAGTCGCGCCGAGCGGCGAGGCGGCCGAGACCCTGCCGATCGAAGGGACGATCGCCGGGCGTGCGTTCACGACGAACACGATCGCCGCCGCTCACGACGAGGACACGCACCGCCTGTGGGTCCCGGTGGTCGACGGGGCCGACCGGCTCGGCGTGATCGGACTCACTGCCGGCGACACCGACGACGAGGACTTGCGCTCGGCGTGCGCGTCGTTGGCGCATCTGATTGCGTCGCTGGTGCTGTCCAAGAGCCTCACCGGCGACGCGTTGCCGTTGGTGCGCCGCCGGCAACCGCTCACGCTTGCCGCTGAGCTGCGCTGGAGCATGTTGCCTCCGTTGACCTGCGCATCACCCCGCATCGGCATCGCCGGTGTGCTCGAACCGGCCTACGAGATCGCCGGTGACTCGTTCGACTACGCGCTCAACCCCGGCACCGCCCATGTCGCCATCTTCGACGCCGTCGGCCACGGTCTCAGCGCCTCACGGCTCGTCAACCTCGCCCTCGGCAGCTACCGGCACAGCCGCCGCCACGGCCTCGATCTCGCCGGCAGCTACCACGCCATGGACGACACGATCGTCGAGGAGTTCGGTGACGCCGGCTTCGTCACTGCGCAACTCGCAACCATCAGCCTCGACACCGGCAGGCTGCAGTGGCTCAACGCCGGGCACCCCCGGCCCTTGCTCCTTCGGGGCGTGGCGGCCTCGATGCTCGAAGGCGACGTGTGCCTCCCCGCCGGGCTCAGCGGCATTGCCCGACGACCCGGCTGGACCGCCGATGTCTGCGAGACCCAACTGGAGCCCGGCGATCAGCTCTTGTTCTACAGCGACGGCGTCACCGAAGCGCGGTCTCCGATCGGAGACGAGTTCGGGACCGATCGCCTCGGGGACCTCCTGGTACGGAGCGCCGCCGCCGGGTACAGCCCCGCTGAAACTGTCAGACGACTGACCCGTGCCGTCCTCGACCACCAGAACGACCGGCTGCAGGACGACGCCACCATGGTCCTCGTCTGCTGGCAGAAAGACGGCGGCCCGACGCCGGAAGACCCTCCGCTCCCCTGAACAGCAACTGGACCAGGCGGTGGATGCGCAGGTGGCCCTCGGTCAGCGCGTCCACCGCCAGGTCCGAGGTGCAGCCACCGCCAGGGCGGCCGGGGGCGGTGGCCAGCACCGGCGGTCCTCGGGGGCGACCAGCCGACGACGACGACGACTGCGCGCCGCGACGTACACGGTGTGGTTGGCGATGGAGACGCCGCCGCTGGCGATGGCACCGATCGAGTCGATGGCACCATCGGCGACCAGCAACCGCTTCAGCAGGTTCTACGCCATCTGTCGGCTTCAAAACTGGACGGTGACGCCGGCCGCCGCGCCGGCGACGGGTGAGATGAAGAACTGCTGGCTTCCCGGTGAAGTTGCTGCCTGCCCACCGGCGGTCAGCTGTACGAAGAGCTGGATGGCCCGTGGCTCAGCGAGGCCTGAGCGACAGAGAGGGCGGAGGCCCTCACACAGAGCCGCCGTAGGCGCACCTCAAGCTCGCCCAGTGACCTTCGGTTGTGAGGCGCAATCTCAGAAGCTTTGGCGCGCGAGGTCGCCGATCCTCTCGTAGGTGCGGTGGGCGAGCGGCCGGGAGCGCCAGCGGGCCAGGTCGATCTCGTCGGCGTGCTCCAGGTCGTCGAGGAAGTGCGAGGCCAGCTCGGCCGCCACCGCCCGGTCGTGGACGGTGACGTTCAGCTCGGCGTCGAGCCCGAACGAGCGGTAGTCGAAGTTGCTCGAACCGAGGTCGGCCACGTCGTCGTCGACCACCAGTGTCTTGGCGTGGAGCATCGTGCGGTCGTACTCGAAGATCCGCACGCCGGACTCGAGCATCGGCCCGTACGAGCGCTGGCCCGTCTTGCGTACAACCTCCTTGTCGACCTGGCGGCCGTTCACGAGGATCCGCACGTCGACGCCCCGGCGGGCGGCGGCGCACAGCGCGTCCTGGAACCGCCGGCCGGCGGAGAAGTAGGCGGTGGTGAGCCACACCCGCTTCTGGGCGGCGGTGACGGCCAGCAGGAAGAGCTGGGCCACCGCCGTGTCGCCGGTGAGGGGCGAGCTACGGGTGACCTGGACGTCGACCCCGCCCTCGCGCGGGGCCAGCCCGGGCACGTGGGCCGGGCCGGGCACCTCGCGGGCGGCCTCGGTCCAGCTCTCCAGGAACCCGCCGAGGATGTCGCGCACGGCGGGGCCGTCGATGCGGGCGTGGGTCTCCCGCCAGTGGCCGGGGTCCTCGGCGTTGCCCGTCCACACGTCGGCGATGCCCACGCCGCCGGCGAACCCCACCCGGCCGTCCACCACCAGCAGCCGGCGGTGCATCCGGTTGTTGACCCGGCCGATGGTGTGCCACTGCGGGGGCCGGAAGAACGAGACCTTCACGCCGGCCTCCTCCAGCCGGTGGACGTGGCTCCGGCCCAAGCGGGCCGAGCCGTAGCCGTCCACGACGAAGCGGACGGCGACGCCGGCCCGGGCCCGCTCGCAGAACGCGTCGGTGAAGCGTTCCGTGACGTCGCCCGGCCAGTAGATGTACGAGGAGAAGTCGATCGTCTCCTCGGCGGCGGCGATGGCGTCGAGCATGGCGGCGAAGGTCTCGTCGCCGTTCCGGAGGATCGTGACCCGGTTGCCGCCGCGGACGGGCGAACCGGTGACCGCCTCCAGCAGGCGGGCGAAGGCGGCGTCGCCGGGCGGCGGCGGGTTCTCGACCTCCAGCGGTTCGGAGGTCTCGCGACGGAACCGGGCGCGGGTCCAGCCGTAGGTGGCCAGGGCGACGCCGGCGCCCACAGCAGCGGCGCGGACCGATCGGGACGAAGGCACACGAACCTTCTTCCCACTCGGAGCGGGAATGCTTCCCACCGGCCGGAAGGCCGACAATGCCAGACGCAAGCTCGCGGGAGGCACGGTTGCAGAGCGAGTGGGCGATCAGGACTGCTACGGCGGCTGCATCAGGAGCGCCACCATCCTCGACCAGGACTCGTACGTCGTGGGCGAGCACGTCCCCGGAGGCAACAGCCCGAGGACGTCGCCGTCACCGGCCGCCGCCGCCTTCGCCGAGGTGCACGCCAGCGAGATCGTGCCACCCAAGCCGGCCGCCCCCGTGGCCGGCCCCACCCACCGCTACAACGTCCCGTACCTGAAGACGCTCGACCAGCGCACGGGACTCGTCACCGTGCTCCTGCTCAACCGCGTGCCGACGGCAATCGACCAGCAGTTCGACAAGAGCCTCCTGACGCCGGCCTCGATCCTCCTGCTGAGGGCATGATCTAACGCGTTCCTCGACCCTTCCTGCGGCATGGCGGCGACCGTCTACCAGCAGATATAGGCCCATGTCCCCGTCACGCAAAGCGCCGTTATGCCGCAGATCAGCGCCATGCACTCAGCGTTCGGGTCGCGCGTTCTGTCCGCCCCTTCGTCAGGAGAAAGGTCGATCGGTCGTAACCCTCAACGTGGAGCCACGGTGACCCCGTGGCGAGCCTGCACGGCCAGAAGGGCAACGACATCCGGGGGGCCGTCGGAGGCGGCATTGAGGATCTCTGCGATGCTGAGGAAGTAGTCCTCCTCGAACAGGCCGGGTGTCGACACGACGAGCATCCAGGCATCTGCATCCGTCAGGTTGTCGAACTTGTGCACCTGGCCCCGCCGAACGCACAGCGCCTGACCCTGTTCGAGGTCGAGCTTCTCGCCGTCGACCGTGTAGGTCATCGTTCCCTGGGTGCAGTAGACGGTCTCGTCCCAGTCGGCGTGCAGGTGCGCCGGCGGCGTCTGCGCTCCCGGCCCGACGCGAGCAACGAAGGCGGTGGCGCTGCCGCCCGAGTCCTCGGCGTCGATCAGGAACTGGACATCGATTCCGGGGGTGTTGATCAGTTCCTTCGTGGCCTTGGCCATGCTCGCGCTCCTCCTGGTGGATCGGGACAGTACAGTCACTGTACCAACATGGTGGTAGGTAGTAAAGTCGTTTTATGATCCCTCGGATGGCAACCGAGTCAATGCCTCTGATCGGTGCGCTCGTGCGACGTCCGGCCGAGGCCGTGCACCTCCGGATCCTGCGTGAGGCGCACCTCGCCGGCTACACCGACCTGGCGCCGGCACACCTGGCGGTGCTGCGCTACCCCGGGCCGAACGGCCGTCGGCCCTCCGATCTCGCTGCCGAGGTCGGCGCCACCAAGCAGGCCATGAACTACTTGCTCGGCCAGCTCGAACAGCTCGGGTACGTCCGAAGGGACAACGATCCCGACGACCAGCGGTCCAGGCGCGTCCGTCTCACCGAGCGCGGCGAAGCGCTCCGGAGGGTGGTTCGTCGCACCGTGACCAACATCGAGAGGGAGCTCGAAGCCGAGATGGGCGCCACCTCCTACGCCCAACTTCGCAGGCTCCTCGTCCGGCTCAACGACACAGAAACCATCAGGGCGGAGCGCGACCGCTCCTAGGCGCTCCATGCATCACCCGGCCGCCCGGGCCGCTTCTTTGCCGCTGCGCCTGTCAGCAGAGCGCAACGCCGGGCCCGCGCCGACGAGGGTCCCGGAGCGGCCAGATGAGCGCCGTTCCGTCACCATCCGCCGGACTGGCACCGGCGATTCGAAGCGGGCGTTCGGAGCGGTGACCAGGCGGAGACACTCGTTGCGCAGTCGACCCATGGCGAGCACGACGGACTGGCTACTGCCTGTAGCATATGGGCTACAATTGTCGCATGGCCGAGGTTGCGTCCCGGGATCTACGAAACTCGACCAGGTCACTACTCGACCGGGTGGAGTCGGGCGAGAGCCTCACCATTACGATCGACGGCCGGCCCGTCGCGGTCCTCGTCCCAGTCGGCCGTCGGCCCCGGTGGGTGCCTCGGAACGAGTTTGTGTCGGTCCTGACCAGCCAGGCCGACGCCAGCCTCACCGCGGACCTCGACGACCTCGCCGGGGAGATGACCGACGAGATTCCGTTCTCGTGACTCGGGGATTGGCAGACACCTCGGTGTTCATCGCGCGGGAGAGTGGGAGGCCGCTCGATGCCCACTCTCTCCCCGAGGAGTTGGCCGTGTCGATCATCACCATCGCCGAGCTGCGAGCCGGTGTGCTCGTGGCTGCGACCGTCGAGGCACGGGATCGGCGCCTCGGGACTCTCACAGCAGCCCTCGGGATGGACCCTGTTCCCGTCGACGACGCCGTGGCAGCAGCGTGGGCACGGCTGCGTGTCCTCCTACGGGAGACCGGGCAGCGGATGCCGATCAACGACTCGTGGATCGCAGCAACGGCGATGTCGCTCAAGGTCCCCGTGGTGACCCAGGACGACGACTTCCCGGACGTCGAAGGGCTGAGCATCACCCGCGTCTGACAAGCCACGGCCTCCGCCGTCACACAAGAAGCGCCGTTAGGAGGCTGGACCGAGGACGGGCAGGCGATGTCCGGCGCGGACGTTATGCAGCGGATCCGCCGCCCGCCTCCGCCGGTTATCGGGCGGCCTGGCTTAGCGCCATAGGTCCCCGACATCGAGGCCTCAGCTGCAAGCGCAACCGGCTACTCAGCCGTCGATGGCCACCCTGGTGTCGGTGTAGGAGAACACCCACATCCCCTCCCCGACGGCCAGGACCTGGGCCTGACGGAACGCCGAGAGGTGATAACCGCCGGCACCGTGGTTCATGGTTGGGTCCCAGCGGGCCGCGTAGTCGAAGCCGCTGACCTGCACCGCCCCCGTGGCCGAGGGGTTGGCCACCATGGAGGCGTGGTAGGCGCCGAGGGCCAGGCGCAAGTGGGCGGTGCCGCCCGGGGCCAGGGTCACCAGGTGGGGGCAGGCGAACCAGGCGAAGTACCCCTGCCCGGCCGCCACCGGGGCGGTGCCGGGGGCGGTGCCGTAGGCGCCGCCGGCGCCGACGTCGCTCCAGCCGTACAGGGGCGAGGCGGCCCCCACCACCGTGCCGGCCGGGCCGCCCAGCAGGGAGTAACCGCCCGGGTAGCGCACCTGGCCGGGGCCGGGGGCGGGGGTCGGCCCGCAGGGCCCCGCCGGCGCCGTCGCTCCCGGAGGAGCGGGGAAGGCGGGGGCGGTGCCGGTGGTGGTGACCGTTGCCGGCACCGATGCCGGCCCCGCCGCCCCGGCGTCGTTGACGGCCGCCACCGCGTAGTAGTACGTCGTGCCCGGCTCCAGGCCCCCCACGGCCACCGACAACGAGTCGCCCACCCTCGCCGGGCCCAGCACGCAGGCGTGACCGGACGGCCCTCCGCTGCACACCGGGGTGGCCGCCGCCAGGGCCGCGGGGCCGTCGATGGGCGACAGCGACTCGCGCACCTCGTACAGGCGCGCCGGCGGCCCGGCGGTGTCGCCGTCGGTGGCCGCCACCGCGGCGAAGCGCACCTCCACGGCGTGGTCGCCGGCGGCCCGGACCGACACCTGTGGGCGCCCGGGGGTGCCCTGGTAGGAGAAGGCGGCGGCCGGCTGGGGGTCGAGCGAGGCCGACGAGCCGGCGGCGGTGGTCACCGTGACGTCGGCTGCGCCGGGGGCGTGGGCCGGGGCGGTGGCCACCAGGTGGGTGGCCGACAGCACCGTCAGCGAGGCGGCCGGCGTGTCGCCGAAGCGCACCGCCACCGGCCCGGTGAAGCCCGAGCCGTCGATGTCGACGGAGGTGCCGCCGGCCACCGCCGCCACCTCCGGGGACAGTGAGCGCACCCGGGGGCCCGGCGTGTACAGCTCGGCCGAGTGCGTCGAATCCCGGAACTGGCTGCCCGGTACGCCGCCGGCCGTCAGCACCGCTCCGCACCACGACGGCGGCCCCGTCGCCTCCCCCTGCGAGCCACCGACGCGGCACGAGGGCCCGTCGAGCAGCGTGGCGCTGTGGCCGCCCCGCGCGCTCGTCATCGCCCCGGCTTGCTCCCACTCCCCCCTGCCGGCGTTGGCCGCCGGGTCGAACATCTCGCTCGAGGCGAGTGGCGGCACGGGCAGGAGGATGTCGCCGGGGACCGCCCCCCCTTCCACCAGCACCCGGCCGTCGTTCAACAGCGTGGCCGAGTGCGCCACCCGCGGCGTGGCCATCGACGCGACCAGCGTCCACACGGCGACGGCGGGGTCGTAGACCAGCGCCGAGTCGGTGGGCAGGAAAGTGGTGAAGGTGGAGCTGATCACCGGGCCGAAGCCGTGCAGCCCGCCGACCACCAGGACCCGGCCGTCGGCCAGGGTGGTGGCGCTGTGGTAGGCCCGCTCCGTACCCGGCGGCAGGCCCGGCGCCGAACGCCAGGTACCGGTCCTCGGGTCGTAGCGCTCGGCCGTGGGCACCGGGACCAACTGCTGGCATCCACACGGAATGGCGAGGCCCCCCACGACCAGGACGCTGCCGTCGGTCAGCAGGCTGGCGGTATGGCCTTCCCGTGCGATGCAGGACGCCTTGTCGTCACAGCCGTCGAGGCGCCCCGTCCCGCTCCAGAGGCCTGAGGCCGGCGCGTCGGGCTCGAAGCGGTAGATCTCGGACGTGGCCAGTGGGAACATGTGCCTGAAGTCGGTCGTGCGGGTCCCGCCGGCCACCAGGAGGCTGCCGTCGGCGAGCAGGGTGGTGGTGTGATCGAGGCGGCCGTTGGCCATCGGCCCCGTGGGCGTCCACCCGCCGGTGGCGGGGTCGTAGACCTCGGGCACCGCCACCCCCTGGCCGCCGGCGCCCGCCCCTCCCACCACCACCACGCTGCCGTCGGGCAACAAGGTGGCGGTGTGGCGCCAGCGCGGCACCCCTAGCGCCCCGGTGGCCGTCCAGGTCCGTCGCTCGGGATCGTAGAGCTCGGCGCTGGAGGTGGGGCCATGGGCCGCCCCGTCCATGCCGCCCACGACCAGCACCTTGAAGCACGGCAATGGCGGGTTCGGGACACGGCAGCGCGTGCCGTCGATGAAGGTCGCGGTGTGGTGCGAGCGCCCTGTGCCCAGCTCGGCGGTGGAGGTCCACCCATCCTCGACATAGGTGAGGCGGCCCGAGGGCGTGGGGCCCGAGGTGAGGCCGGCACGGGTGACCGACACGCTCACGCTGCCCCGCCGCTGGGCGGGCGCAGTCACCACGATGGTGCCGTCGCTCGCTCCGGTCGGCACGGCGTCGACGGCGCCGAAGTGCACGACCACGTGGTCGCCGAAGAACCCCGTCCCGGTGAGAGTCACCACGCCGCCGGCCGCCGGCACGACGCCGGGCGCCATCCCGGTGAGCACCGGCGGCGGCTGGGTGGCCTCGGCGTCGAAGACCTCCGCCGACGACAGCGCCCGACCGCCCGAGTCCGTCCCCCCCACCACCAGCGCCCCGCCGCCCGGCAGCGCCACCTCGGCCTGGTCACGTCGGGGGGTGGCGAGGCCGCCCCGAGACGCCCACGTGCCCGCCTTCGGGTCGAACGCCTCGGTCGACGGCAACGCCTCGTCGTCCCGCTTCGGCGAGCCGCCGGCCACCAGCACGGTGCCGTCGGCCTGCACCGCGGCGCTGTGCATGCCGCGGGCCTGGGCCAGCGCCGCCACCTCCCGCCACGCGCCGTTGCCTCCGTCGGCCGTCGGGTCGTAGACCTCGACGTCGGCCAGCACGCCGGGGGGGACCGTGGCGGTGCAGCATCCTCCGGCGAGAACCACGCTGGCGTCGCTCAACACACTGGCGGAGTGGAAGGCCCGGCCCGTCGGCAGCGTGCCCTCGACCCACGAGTTGGACGCTTCGTCGTAGCGCTCGTAGGTGTCGAGCAGGACGCCGCCGCTGCCGTCCCCTCCCGCCACCAGCACCTCGCCACACGCGGCCGGAAGCGGCCCTGTGCCGGCGCACGCGCTTCCGCTCACCAGCGAGGCGGTGTGATGGAGGCGGGCGTCGTGCAGCGGAGCCACCGCCGCCCAGCTGCCGCGGTGGTCGTCACCGGCCGGGTCGAACAGCTCGGCCGACGCCAGCGGGGCCACGACGCCCTGCACAGGGCCCTGACCGCCGACGACCAGCACCCTGCCGTCGGCCAGCTTGGTGGCGGTGTGGTCGAAACGGGCCTGGCCCATCGCGGCGGTGACGGCCCAGGTGCCGGTGGCCGGGTCGTAGATCTCGGTGCTGGCCAGGGGTCCCCTGCCGTCGGTGCCGCCGGCCACCAGCACCCGGCCGTCGTCGAGCAGGGTGGCGCTGTGGTGGGCCCGGGGGGTCCGGGGCCCCGAGATCCTGTCGCCGACGGCGATCACCGTGCCCGGAGGGCCGCCGCAGCCGGTGAAGGCCGTCGCCGTGGCTGCGCCGCAGTGCAGCGTCACGCTGGCGGGGGCGGTGCCGACGAGGAGGTCTCCTGGCACGCTGAACCCCACCGTGGAGGCGACATCGATGCTGAAGGGAACACCGGGAACGGTCAGGTCCCTGGAGATCGTGGTCGTCGGCGGCGCCAGGAGCGGAGCGTCGCTCCAGTGGCCCGCAGTGAGTCGACTCGGCGGGGTGTAGACCTCGGCGCTGTCCAGCACGTTTCCGGCGCCGCTCGGGCCGGCACCGTTGCTGCCTCCCACGACGAGGACGTCGCCGCACCAGGGCGGCGCGGTGGTCCGGGTGTGGCAGTCCGGGGCGTCGAGCACGGTGGCGGTGTGCGCGGTGCGGGCCTGCCGCATCGAGGCGGTCGGCACCCAGCCACCGGCGATGTAGGTGAAGCGGGCTGCGCCCGACGGGACCGAGGCCATGGCCGCCTGGCCGGTGCCCACCACCACGGTGACATCCACCGTGCCCACCGACCCGGCGGGGGCGATGACGTCGATGGCGCTGTCGTCCACCACCTCGAACGGGACCGCCCGGTTCCCGAAGCGCACCGCGCTGGGGGTGGTGAGGCGCTTGAAGCCACTGCCCGAGACCGTGACGTTGGTGCCGCCCCACGCCGGCCCGCCCCCCGGCAGCAGGGCGGTGACCGCCGGCGCCGCCTGGGCGTCGACGGCGAGGTCGAAGCGCACCGGACCAACAGTGGTGGAGCCGACCACCGACGCCTCCACCGCCAACGGGCCGTCGTGGTCGCCGGCCCGCAGCAGCGGGGCGGTGGCCCGGCCGTCGGTGCCGGTGGTGAGGTCGGCCTCGGCGCCGTTGCCGTCGAAGGTGGCGTCCGCTGCGCCGGCGGCGGCACCGGCCACCACCCGGAACCGCACGGTGGCGGCCACCGCCGGGGTGCCGTCGGCCTCGGCCACCGCCACCCCCAGGGGCAGGGGGAACGGCTGGCCGACCTCGGCGCGCTGGCCGTCGCCCCCGCCGGGGGCGATGGCGAGGGAGGCGGGCACCGAATCGACGTTGGTGAGGTGGAACGCCGCCTGCACCGAGCTGCCGGCCACGGTGGCGGTGACCGTGTAGGACCCGGCGGTGCGGTTGGCGTCCAGGGCCGGGGCGGTGGCCACCCCGGTGGCCGGGTCGGTGGCCACGGTGGTCGCCCCGGTGAAGGCGGCGCCGGCACCGCCGGCGGCCGGCTGCACGGCGAAGTCCACCTTGGTGGCCACCAGGTTGGCCAGGGCGTCGCTGACCCGCACCTCCAGGCGGGTGGCGAAGCGCGTGGTGATGCGGGTGCTCTGGCCGTCGCCGGCCACCGCGGTGGCGACGGTGGCGGGGCCGGGGGCGTTGGTGAGCTCGAAGAAGCTGGCCTCGTAGCCGGGGGCCGCGGCCGTCACCCGGTAGGTGCCGGCCGCCTCGCCGGCGCTCGCCTCGGTCGCCACCGCCATACCCTCGGGGTCGGTCACCACCGCCACCGTGGGCCCGCTGGTCCCGAAGGCGGCGCTCGGGCCGCTGGCGGGGGCGGCGAAGGTGACGCTCACCCCGGACTGGGGCGCCCCCGAGGCGTCGCGTGCCACCACCGCCAGGGGTCGGGCGAAGGCGGTGGCCACCTTGGCCGTCTCGGTCGCCGGGCAGGCGGCCAGGGAGGGTGACCCCCCGGTGCGCACCGCCAGCGAGAACGCCTGCGCCGGGTCGCCGCCCATGGCGAGGCGGCCGATGTGGTCCACGCCCGGGACCTGGCTCGGCGGGACCGACCCGGCCGACGCCGGCCGGCCCAGCTCGCCGGAGGGGTTGTGGCCGAAGGCCCACAGCGTGCCGGCGGCGTCCGACACGAGGGTGGCGCCGGGACCGGCGGCGACGAAGCGGGCTGCCTCGATCCCCGGCACCCGGGCCGGCCCCCTGGGCGAGGTGGTCGAGGCCGGGTCGCCCAGCTGGCCGTCGGCGTTGGCGCCCCACGCCCACACGCGCCCGGCCCCGTCCACCGCCACGCTGTGGTCGGGGGCGGTGGCCACGCTGGCGATGCCGGCCAGCGGCGTGGCGGCGGCCACCAGCACCTGGGCCGGCGCCTTCACGTCGGTGCCAGCGGGGCCCGTGCCCAGCACGCCGGTGCTGTTCTGCCCCCACCCCCACACCGTGGCGTCGTCCAGCACGGCCAGGCTGTGGTCGCCGGCGGCGGCGATGGCCACCGCCGGGCGGGGGAGGCCCTGCACCCGCACCGGGGCGGTGGCGGCCTCGGGCGTGGCCCCGGTGGCGGGCACGCCCAACTGGCCGTGGGTGTTGAAGCCCCAGGCCCACACCGTGCCGTCGGCCCGACGGGCCAGCGTGTGGCCCGCCCCGGCGGCCACCTCCACCACGTCGTTCAGCCCCACCGCCTGCACGGGGGTGGGGCTGCCCATCGGTGTCCCGGCGTCGAACGGCACGTCGTTGCCGAGGGGGACGGCGCCGCCCCCTGCCGCCCCCCACGACCACACCGTCCCATCGGCCACGGCGGCCACGCTGAACCTCCCGCCGGCGGCGACGGATTTGGCCGGCCCGGGCAGGCCGCCCACCCTGCTCACCGGGTGGGCGCTGCCCAGGGTGAGCGTCTCGGTGGGCGTCGCCGGCTGCGACAGCGTGACGGTGGAGGCGTCCAGCACCGCCGCGACGGTGGTGCCGGCGGCGATGCCCGGCCCGATGACGGCCCGGCCCACGTCGGTGGGGGCGAAGGCGCCCGACGCCGAGGTCAAGGCGGTGGACCCGTTGGTGGCCACTGCGTCGGCCACCGTGCGCCCGTCGGAGATGGCGGGGACGTCCTTCGGCCCGAGGGTGAGGGAGATGGCGGCGACGGCGGACGCCGGCGCACTGAGCAGGATCCCGTCGGCGGCCACCTGCACCACGCTGGCCCCCGCCGGGATGCCCGGCCCCGAGGCGGGGCGGCCCAGGTCGTCGGTGCTGACCGGCCCGAGTCGGAAGGCGACCCCGGCGAGGGGGCTGCCGACGCCCTTGGAGAGCAGGGCGGTGTGGTCGTCGAGGACCTGGGTGATGGAGGTGGCGGCCACCAGTTGGTCGGCGCTCACGTAGCGGCCCACGTCGGCTCCGCTGAAGTGGGCGCTGGCCGAGGTCAAGGTGGAGTCGACCACCGAGCCGTCGGTGAACGGTGCGGTGGCGCTGAGGGAGAAGGGCACGCCGTCGGAGAAGGTCAGCGCCGGCGAGGCCAGCACCGCCGCGGTCGGGTCGGGCACCGACACCACCGTGTCGCCCACCGGGACGCCGGCGGCCACCACGTAGCGGCCCACGTCGGCGGGGGTGAAGGGGCCGTCGGCCGCCCGGAAGGTGGTGGTGCCGTCGCCGACGCCGCCCAGGTGCAGGGGGTCGGTGGCCACGAACATCAGGAACGGCCCGGTCTGGGTGGCGGCGTAGAGGCGGTGGCCGGGCGAGGTGGCGCTGATCTGCACCGGTCCCAGCTGCACCGCCACTGCCACGCCCGCCGCCGGGGCCGACAGGGTTATCTGGTTGGGGCCGCCCACCGCCGCCACGGTGGCGCCGGCGGGGATGCCCGGGCCCCGCACCGGCCGGCCCACGTCGGTGGCGGCGAAACCTGCACCGGGGGCCTGCACGCTGGCGGACCCGGGCGTGACCACGGCGCCGGCCACCGTGCGCAGACGCCCGGTGGTGGTGCCGTCGCCCAGCTGGCCGGCGCTGTTGTCGCCCCACGCCCACACCGTGCCGTCGGCTCCGAGGGCCAGGCCGTCGGCGCCCCCCGCCGCCACCTGGACGACGCCCGCGCCGAGGTTCAGGTCGGTGACCTCGGCCGGCACGTCGGGAGAGGGCGCC
>DASSMA010000014.1:0-69431 GCA_035689115.1 Acidimicrobiales bacterium | reverse complement strand
GCCACCGTCACGAATCGCTCGGATCTCGTAGATGCCCGGAGAGCGCTCGATCGCCGAGAACTCCCACCTCGGAAGGTCATCGAACTGCAAGCCCATGAGCAGAGAGTGCCCGATGCCGAGCGTGTCCGCACGCATCCTGTAAATGCCGGATCGCGACGGTCGCTGGCCAGAGCGATCACATGTTCGGTGCTTCTGGGCCAGGTGCCCGCCGGCGCCAGCGCCGTGCCGCCGCCGCTACCGGCACGTGAGGCGTGCGTCGACCGCCGTGCAAGCGCCTTCCCGGCAGGCGGGTTCACTGTCGGTTCCTTGGCATCTTGCTACGAAGTACCGGAGACCGGCCCCGCGTGCCGGGCCTCGCCCTGGTGCTGCGCCTCGCCGGTAATTGTCGGCCTTGGTCCTGCCGCCGTGGCAGACAGTCCCACTCCCCTGAGACCATGCGCGAGTCGGATCTTCCATTCCGAAGTAGGTTTCACGGGGTGGAATCCACCTGCTTCGGCCAGAACGCGCCAGTCATGGCTGCTGCCGTTTGGTTCTCCGCCTAGGATGGACTGGGCGATCGCACTGATTGGATGCGGAATCGGATGTGTGATCCTGGGCCTATTTCTACCAGAGGTAGCTAAGGGGCCAGGAATTACGCTCGACCGACCTCGAGAACCAATCGATGACTTTGTTGATTCTCAATCCGCTCAAATCCTTCGGATCTCGCCGCATCTTCGCAGGTATGGCGCGTGCGCGGCTCTAATCGGGTTGGTGATAGTGCTGATTGCTCGGCTCGTCGGCTAGCACTCATGGCAACTATCTAGCCGTCGCGCGGGAATTCCGTGTGTAGGTCCTTTATCTATCGACTAAAATGGCTGGCGCTGTCGATGGCAGGTGGAGTCATTACTGCCTGTGGCACATCCTCTGGCACGCCAGTCTCTGTCGAGCCAGCGGGCAGTTGGAAATTGGTGTCACAAGGTGCCACGAAGCACACCTCGTGGACGCTCTTCGAGACTACGGAGACGCGAAACGGACGGTGCTTCACTAGCGACTTCACTCCAGCGCCTACAAGCGACTTCTCAGTCTTTGACCGTTCGCTGGCTCTTCTCGGTCGCCCGGCTTCGTGCAGCTTTCTTCCGAAGTCCTCTGGGCGTCGGCCCCTTGTGATGATTGAAGCCTTCGAGCGAGCTGGTGCCCAGTTCCGATTTATGAACGGACTGGCGCGCCCCGGGCTGACAAGCGTCCAAGCGCCGCTTGACAATGGATCCTACACCGAGAATCTCGTTGAAGCGCCTGGAACCCACGCCTTCATGTTCATCTACGGTGGCGACCGACTCGTCACACGCCTTGATTACGTCGTCGGAGAAGGAACCAAGGGCTCTTGCCCAATTGTTCGACACAATGGCGAGCCGTATCTGGACTGTTAATAGGCGGACGCCTCGGGCGCAGCGCGATCCCCGGATCGGCTAGAGGCCCCGTCCGCCCACCTGTTGTGGTCGCCTCCACCCATGTCGTCAAAATGTTACGAGCGGGGCCCAACCAACAGCGCGCCTACTGCCGGGTCGCGCGGGCCGACGGCCGGCGCGAAGGAGTGTTCGGAGCGGCCGTCGTTCCCCGGGCCTAGGCAGGAGCTGGACCCCGTCGACGCCGGCGCTCCGGTGCTACGTAGGGGAAAGGCACTCAATAGCGACCTGTCGCCTTGTCCTGCGGGCGACCAGCGCAACCCCGATGCCTGACATGGCCATGGCGGCGACGTACGCAGAAGGGCCCCAGCCCGGACCGTCCTGCCCCTCCAGACCGTTGCTCTCAATGGTCCACGTGCATCGGTAGCCGGGAGGGAGGACTGACCACGAGAGGTGGCCGTAGTTCGAATCCTGGCCGGGCGCGGCGCACGCCAGGTCCTCAGCCAAGTACACGGCGACGGCGGAACCTGCGCCCATCAGCCCAAGAACGACCCAGAGGACCGTGACGAGCATGAGGATGCGCTCCTTGGTCGGAGTCCAAGGGCGGCTCGGAATCCCATCTCGCATGTGCACAGATTGCCGGCTCGCGAGGGTCGACGGCCAGCGCGATCACTTGTTCGGTGCGGCTGAGCAGCTGCGCCGCCAGGGCGGCGCCGGGCCGGTCTCGCCGCCGCCACCGACGGCCCGGAGCGGGCAGCGGCTGACCTACCAGGGATGTCCGTCATTCATAGGGCCCTACGGATGCGATCTCATGCCCGGCGCGCATTCGTGCGTCCATACGCCGGCGTCAGCGCTTGTAGCCGCGCCCGAACGGGATGGGCTTGTTGCAGAAGGTAAAGAAGTACTCATAGAAGTAGGGCGCGTCGGCAGCATCCTGCAGGGTGGCGCAGACTGAGGCGGACTGCGGCTTCCCGGGCGTCCTGAAGTTCCGAGCCACCTCGAGCATGATCGCTTCGAGGGGTGCCGGGTCGATTGGGTCCTGAATGCGTCCCCACGTCAGGAAGTAGGTCCTTTTGCCCTCGTCCGTGTCGACGGCGATGGCGACGATGTTCTCCACGCGGCGATTCTGTTCCATCCCGCTGATCACCGACGAGCCGCACCAGCGGTGCCGGGCGCCACGCCGACTTGGAAATCGGGAGCGCCAGGCTGCTCACCGACGGTCTGGCGACCGGCCGCTCGCGACCGCCCCGAGCGGCACTTCGGAGTCGCGCGTGTCTCGTCTCCTCGCCGGAGCAACCGTTGCTTCCGGGTGACGGCATCCGCAGAGGACTAGCTTGTCCGAGGCAGTGGCGGCGCTCCCAACTGCAGACAGAGACATGCACGACGACAAGACTCCGCGGCGTCCATGAGATGACCGTCAACCTCATCGCTGCGATTCCCATAGAAGTCGTTTGGACGCTACCTGGCGTAATGAACGATGGCATTCATTGGGTAGGCCGGGACCTTAACACTGCGCTATATCGTGTGGCATATGCCTCCTCGTCCTGCTGAGCCCCGAGATGTTCAGCGCTGGATGGCAGACCATCCGTTCCTCCTTGCATCTGCGACAGGGACATCCTGCTTTCTATTTATTCTCTTGCTGGGAGGTGGACTCTCAGGCGCAGTTCTGGGAGGCGCCATCATGAGCGTGTTCGGTTTGTATTCCGCGCTCATCTCGCGGCGAGCCCGGACGCGCGCGTTTGGCTCGAGCGGCGAGGGGGACGGGCGCTCCGGGCTGGGTGCGACGGCGCTGCCGTCACGCTCCGACAGAGGGACAAGGACGACGCCCCCGGGCGGCGCAACCCCTCGGCGCTCGGACGCTTGGCGGTCCTCTCTGTGGCCTAGTTACGCTGTGATCGGGTTTCTGGGCGGTTCCTATACGGCAGTCACCACGCGCTCGGTGGCCGGCGTGTTCTTCTTCGTCGCCTTTTCTTGGCTGCTCATTACTCTGGGTTTCGCCATCAGCCCCGACGCCCGGCGAGCCCGGTGGCAACTGGCCGGACCCGCGAGGTGGAGCCACGACCGACCCCTTCGCTCAGCCGTCCTGGCTGCGCTTGCCGTCGCCGCCGTCGGCACCGCAGCCGGCGGAATTGTCTGGCGGGCGGCCGTAGCAGGCGCTGCCTGCGGAGGTCTTCTGCTGTTGTCAGGACTCCTGCTGCGCCACAGGCGCTCGGAGCTTCGGTCCCAATGAGACCAAGGACCATCGCGCGGAGCCCTCCTGGGTCCGAACGCGGGTGCCCCGGCGGCAACGCATGCCACGTCCCGGAAGCGGCTCGACCTCGTTCCTGGCCACCCCACGCTTCAGGAAGTCGACGGCCAGGGGCTCATCAAGCTGCTCAACCAGCTGGGACGATGGCGCCATGTGGTTATCGAAGCGGGCGGTGCCAGCGGCGCCGAAGCTGAGCACCCAAGCAGCGCTCGCCCTATGGGCCGCCCACGGCCGTAGAGAGCCGAGACCGGCTCGCGAGCGGCCGTCACGCCGACTTGGTTATTACGAGCGTCGTGGTCGTCGCTCCGGGGCCCGCCGGGCTGGCCGCTCTGGACGCCGAATACCGGCACTTCGGCGATGACGACCGGCACCTGAGGGGCGTCTACTCCCCAGGCCATCCATCTACGAAGCACAGGCCGAACTCAGCCCACTTCCGCACTTCCTCGTCCTCGTCATCGCGAACAGCCTGCAAGGCTTCGACGAGCGGTGCAGGAAGAGGAACGGGACTTGCGAACGCGAGATGCTGGACAGCGGCGAGGCGAAGCTGTTGGCGATCACTGAAATTCGCGTTCCACGATCACCGGAAGTCGCGCTCGGCGATCATCGAATTTCGCGGTCTGCGATCAACGATGGTCGCGTTGCCCGGCGACCGGAGCGACTGGCGCTCCTCAGCGGTCGACCGTAGTGCCTCCTTCCTCACGGTGCCGGGCGGCGAGGCGGCACAGCATGTGGTGCCAGCGGCCGGTCTCCCGGTCGAGTGACAGGAACTCGTCGGAGCCCGGCCGTGCATGCGGGCTCGGATCGCTGACTCGGCGGTGACACTGCGAGCACCAGCCGCCGATGTCGATGAGGTCACCGGCCACGGCGGCCACCTCGGGCGGCGCCGTGTCCGCCATCACCGTCGTTGCCATCGTTGCCGTCGGGATCGGTGAGCCCCTGGTGCTCGCGCATGCGCCAGGAGGGACCGCGGATGTTGAACACCACCGCCCGGTGCAGCAGGCGGTCCAAGATGGCGCTGGCCACCACGTCGTCACCGAACGCCGTCCCCCACCCGGGCAGACCCCGGTTGGTGGTCACCAGGGTGGGGACGCCCTTGTCGTAGCGGGCGGCGATGACGTGGAAGAACGAGCCGGCGGCGTCGGCCGCCATGGGCAGCAGTCCCACGTCGTCGACGACCAGGACGCTCGGGGCGGTGTAGGTGCGCAGCTTGGACGCCCAGGTGCCCTCCACCCGGGCCCGGCCGAGGGCGACGACCATGTCGTCGGCGGTGGTGAAGTAGCCGCGGTAGCCGGCCTCCACCGCCTTGGTGGCCAGCGCCACGGCCAGATGTGTCTTCCCGCAACCGGGCTGGCCCAAGAATGCGATCGAGCGGCCCTCGGCGATGAAGCGCAGGGTGGCCAGGTCGGCCACCAGCTTGCGGTCCACGCCGGGCTGGAAGTCGAAGTCGAAGTCCTCGACGCTGCGCCGGTAGGGGAAGCGGGCGTAGCGCAGCCGGGCGGCCAGGCGCCGGTTGGTGGTGGCCGCCGCCTGCTCGGCCACCACCTTGGCCAGGTACTCGACGTGGCTCCAGCCTTCCGCCTTGGCCTGGTCGGCCAGGGTGGCGAAGCACTCCGCCGCCCGCCCGAGGGCCAGGTAGCCGAGGTCGTCCTTCAGCGTCTCGTAGGGGGAGCTGGCCGTGCTCATGCCCCCGCCCCCTGGCAGCCGCAGGCCCCGTAGCGGGCGTCGAGGTCGGGGGCGTCGACGTCGTAGTCGCCGGGGCCAAGCTCGAGCGGCGGGGAAGCCGGCGCCGTGATCGCCGGCTCGGCGGCCGGCGGGACCAGGCGCAGGGGCGGGCGGGAGCGGCCGAGGGCGATGGCCTCGGCGGCGGCGCGGTGGTCGGGGTCCCACACCGCCTCGGTGGCGCCGGGGGAAAGCACGTGGCGGGCCACCACCGAGGTCCCCCAGCGCACCACCAGCTCGTCGCTGTCGACCTCCACCCGACAGGAGACCACCTGGCCGACGCAGGAGGGGTCCACCGAGCCCGAGGACCTGCTCGACGCCGTGCGGGCGGCGGCGGCCGGCGACGCGCCGCTCGACCCCAAGGCGGCCCGGGTGCTCCTCGAGGACAGAGCGGCCCGCAGCGGGCCCCGGCTGAGCGCCCGCGAGGAGGAGGTCCTGCGCCTGGTCGCCGCCGGCCTGCCCAACAAGCTGATCGCCCGCCGCCTCGGCATCTCGGAGCGCACGGTGAAGGCCCACCTCACCAACGTCTTCGCCAGCCTCGGCGTCACCGATCGCACCCAGGCGGCCCTCTGGGCGCGGGAGCACCTCCCGCCCGAGGCCTGACCGCGAGGGCGGTGGCCAGGCCGGCCCGCCCCACCGCCACGTAGGTGGGGCGGCCGTCGAGGCCGATGGCGAGCAGCAGGGTCGACAGCAGGGCCAGCCAGCCGGTGGCCCGCCGGGCCAGCGCCGGGTCGACGCCGTAGGCGGCGGCGAACACGGGGTGGACGGCCGGCGGCAGGAGCAGCCAGGCGCCGGCCACGTCGACGGCCGGGTCGCCGGCGCACAGGTCGCCGAAGTCGACGACGGCCGCCAGTGCCCCGTCGCGCACGACGACGTTGGCGGGGTGCAGGTCGCCGTGGATCCACACCCGCGGCCCGGCCCGGGCGGGGGCGGTCGCCGCCCACTCGAACACCCGGCGGACGCCGGCGCCGTCCACCTCGTCGCCCAGGCCGGCGAGCCGTTCCTCGAGGCGCTCGCCCCGCTCGGCCAGGAGCACGTCGCGGTACGGGTTGTGGGGAGCGCCGGCCGGCGCCTCGGTGTGCAGGGCGCGCAGGAACCGGGCCAACTGGCCGGCGGCACCGGCCGGGTCGGCGAGTGCCGCCCGGTCGCCCGGCGTGCCCTCGAACCACGGCACCACAGACCACGGCCAGGGATACCCCGCACCCGGCCGGCCGACCCGCACAGGCACCGGCACGGGCAGCGGCAGGCGGGGCGCCAGCGCCGGCAACCACCGTTGCTCCTGGAGGATGAGCGCCACTGCCTCCTGCCGGTGGGGCAGGCGGACGGCGAGGTCGTCGCCGAGGCGCCACAGGGCGTTGTCCCACCCGGTCGCCGCCTCGGTCAGGGGCAGCCCGGCCAGGTCTGGGTGCTGCTGCTCCAGCAGCGCTCTCACGCTTTCCGAGTGCATAGGGTGCGGAAGCCGCACTCTATGTACTCGGGACGGCGTCAGGCGGCCGGCGGGGCGGCGGGGCCGGCGCTGGTTCCCCGGCCGGCGCGGGCGTACACGACCTGGTCGCGGCCGCCCTCCTTGGCGGCGAAGAGCCCGACGTCGGCCCGGTTGAGCAGCTCGACCGGCGTGGTGGGGACCCGGCCGTCCTCGGCCGCCAGGCCCACGCTCACCGTCACCCTGACCACGCCGGCGGCGCCCAGGTCGATGGGCAGGGAGACGGCGGCGCGCAGCCGCTCGGCCATCGCCACCAGCTGGGCCTCGGCCTGCTCGTCGCCGGGGGGCAGGCCGTCGCACACCACCACGAACTCGTCGCCGCCCAGGCGCGCCACGGTGTCGTAGGGGCGCACGACCGAGGCGATCCGGCGAGCCACCTCGCGCAGGACCTCGTCGCCGCCCGCGTGCAGGTAGGCGTCGTTGACCGCCTTGAACTGGTCCAGGTCCACGAACAGCACGCCGACCCGCTCGTCGGTGCGGGCGATCCGGGCCAGCGCCTGCTGGAGCCGTTCGAGGGCGAGGGAGCGGTTGGCCAGGCCGGTGAGCTGGTCGTGGAGCGCCCGGTGCACCATGTCGGCCTCGGTCTGCTTGCGGGCGGTGATGTCGGCGGCGATCAGCAGCGCCCGCTTCCCGTCGTCGGACGGCAGCCGGGCCACCCGCAGCTCCACCCACACCGGCCGGCCGTGCCTGGCGAGGTAGCGCTTCTGGAGGGTGAACGACGGCAGCTCCCCGGCGAACAGCTCCGCCAGCAGGGCGACGTCGCGCCGCACGTCCTCCCCCGGCGTGACGTCGGCGAACGTGCGGCCGGTGAGCTCCTCGGCCGAGAAGCCCAGCATCTCGCACAGCGCCGGGTTCACGCTGGTGAAGGTGCACGACGGGTCGACGAGGGCCATGCCGATCGGGCTGGCCTCGAACACGCTGCGGAAGCTCGCCTCGCTCCGCTCCGCCGCCTCGAGGGCCAGGCGTCTGGCGGTGACGTCCTGGTGCACGGCGATGTGCACGGGCCCGTGCTCGGGGTGGACGAAGGTCGACACGCTGGCGAGCGCCCACCACCGGGTGCCGTCCCGGCGAACGTTCTCCACCTCGCCCGTCCACTCGTCGTCGGGGTCGGCCGGCCACGGCACGCCGGCCGGCGTGAGGTCCGACGCCGGGCGGCCCAGCAGCTCGCCTGGCCGGTACCCGAAGAGGCGGTCCCAGCGGTCGTTGGTGTAGACGATCACGCGGTCGGCCGCCCGCACCATGGCGATGCCCTCGGCCAGGTGCTCGGCCACCGCCGCCCGCAGGCGTAGCTCCTGGTTGGCCATGAGGAGGGCCTGGGCCGACCGCTCGGCCCGGGCCTGGGCCTGGCGCAGCTCGGCCGCCGCCCGCCGGCGCTCGGTGACGTCGCGCACGGCGGCGGCGTACAAACCTCCTGGCAGCGGGCTCAGGCTGATGTCGACGGCGACCTCGGTGCCGTCCGACCGCAGTGCGGACAGCTCCAGGTGGGCGCCCATCGGCCGCACCCGCGGGTGGGCGCCGTACCGGGCCCGGTGGCCGGCGTGGACCGACCGCGCCCCCGCCGGCATCAGCTGCTCGACCTGCATCCCGATCAGCTCGTCCACGGGGTACCCGAACAGGTCCGACGCCGGGTGGTTGGCGTCGACGATCCGCCCGCCGTCGTCCACGATCACCACCGCGTCTGGGGCGTGCTGGAAGACGGCACGGTACGGGTCCGGCGAGCCCATGCTCAGAGGGTGACAGAGGACCCGGGAAAGGGCAGGGCCAAACGTCACGAAATGCGAGGCGAGCGGCCCGCCGGCGCCTGGACCGAGGCCGATCCGAGCCGTGAGGCGAGGAAGCGACGCGAAGCGGCGCGTTCGGACGAGGGAAGGCGCCGGCAAGAGGGCCGCCCCGCCGAGCAAATGAGCCAGCGAGGCGAGCGGCCCGCCGGCGCCTGGACCGAGGCCGATCCGAGCCGTGAGGCGAGGAAGCGCTGCGGAGCAGCGCGTGCGGACCGAGGGAAGGCGCCGGCAAGAGGGCCGCCCCGCCGAGCAAGTGAGCCAGCGAGCGGCCCGCCGGGGCCTGGACCGAGGCCGATCCGAGCCGCAGGCGAGGAAGCGCTGCGGAGCAGCGCGTGCGGACCGAGGGAAGGCGCCGGCAAGAGGGCCGCCCCGCCGAGCAAATGAGCCAGCGAGGCGAGCGGCCCGCCGGCGCCTGGACCGAGGGTCGATCCGAGCCGTGAGGCGAGGAAGCGCTGCGGAGCAGCGCGTGCGGACCGAGGGAAGGCGCCGGCAAGAGGGCCGCCCCGCCGAGCAAATGAGCCCGTGAGGCGAGGAAGCGCCGCGCAGCGGCGCGTTCGGACGAGGGAAGGCGCCGGCAAGAAGGGCCGCCCCGCCGAGGAAGTGAGTGCAGGAATAGCGTCTCCCGGCGTGAACACCACGCCGAGCGCCGCCCCGGCGCACTGGGCCTGCGACGTCGTCCTCGTCGACGGCGGAAGCGTGCACATCCGTCCGATCGAGCGGGCCGACGGGCCCGCCCTCGTGAGGTTCCACGAGGGCCTGTCGCCGGAGACCGTGTACCTGCGGTTCTTCGCCCCCAAGCCCACCCTCTCGCAGGCGCTGGCCGACCACCTCACCGACGTCGACCACGACGACCGGGTGGCGCTGGTGGCCGAGGTGGGCGGCCTGCTGGTCGGTGTGGCGCGCTACGACCGCGAGCCGGGCACGCACTGCGCCGAGGTCGCCTTCGTGGTGGCCGACCGCCACCAGGGCCGCGGGATCGGAACCGCCCTGCTGGAGCACCTGGCGGCCGCGGCCCGCGAGCGTGGCGTCACCTCGTTCGTGGCCGACGCCCTCACCCGCAACCACCGCATGCTGGAGGTGTTCCGCACCGCCGGCTTCGAGGAGCGCACCGCTCCCGACGGGGAGGTCACCCACGTCGAGCTGCTGATCGAGCCCACCGACCGGTCCCGCGCCGCCATGGAGGCGCGCGAGCACCGGGCCGAGGCGGCCTCGGTCCGTCGCCTGCTGGCCCCCCGGGCGGTGGCCGTGATCGGCGCCAGCCGCAACCCGGCCGCCGTCGGCCACCAGGTGCTGAAGAACCTGCTCAACGGCGGGTTCGCCGGACCCGTCTACCCGGTGAACCCGTCCGCCCCGCAGGTGGCCAGCGTGAAGGCCTACCCCACGGTGCTCGAGGTGCCCGACGACGTCGACCTGGCGGTGGTCGCCGTTCCGTCCCACGCCGTGCTCGACGTCGCCGAGCAGTGCGCGAGAAAGGGCGTCGCCGGCCTGGTGGTGCTGTCGGCCGGCTTCGGCGAGGTGGGTGGTGCCGGCACGGCCGCCCAGCACGAACTGGCCGTCCTCGCCCGCCGGCACGGGATGCGGGTGGTCGGCCCCAATTGCATCGGCGTGGCCAACACGGCGGTCGGGCTCAATGCCACGTTCTCCCCCTATGCCCCCACCCCCGGGCACATCGGGATGCAGTCGCAGTCGGGCGCGCTCGGCATCGCCATCCTCGAGCGGTCGGCCCGCATCGGCCTCGGCGTGTCCAGCTTCGTGTCGGTGGGCAACAAGGTCGACGTCAGCGGCAACGACCTCCTCCAGTACTGGGAGGACGACCCGGGCACCACCGTGGTGCTGCTCTACCTGGAGTCGTTCGGCAACCCCCGCAAGTTCAGCCGCATCGCCCGTCGCGTCTCCCGCCGCAAGCCCATCGTGGCGGTGAAGAGCGGGCGGTCGGCGGCCGGGATGCGGGCCGCCTCGTCGCACACGGCCGCCATGGCGAGCCCCGACGTGGCTGTCGACGCCCTCTTCCGCCAGACCGGCGTGATCCGCGTCGACACCCTCGACGAGCTGTTCGACATGGCGATGCTCCTCGACTCGCAGCCCCTTCCCGGCGGCCGGCGGGTGGCGATCGTCGGGAACTCGGGGGGTCCCGGCATCCTCGCCACCGACGCCTGCGACGGCGCCGGGCTGACCATCCCCGAGTTGGGCCCCGGCACCCAGGAGGCCCTGCGGAAGATCGCCGACGAGAACGCGGCGGTGGGCAACCCCGTCGACCTGGTCGCCTCGGCCACGCCAGAGATCTACGAGCAGGCGGTACGGATCGTGCTGGCCGACGAGGCGGTCGACGCCGCCATCGTCATCAACACCTCCACCTACGCCGCCCCCGCGGGCGGCGTGGCCGCTGTGCTGCCCCGTACGGCAGCGGTCGCCGGCAAGCCGGTGGTCGCCTGCTTCCTGGCCTGGCCCGACATGCAGCCGCTGCTCCGGGAGCGACGCGACGCGCCCGACCCGGGCCCCGCCGTGCCGGCGTTCGCCTCCCCGGAGCCGGCCGCCCGGGCCCTGGCGCGGGCGGCAGGCTACGCCGAGTGGCGGCGCCGGCCCCCCGGCGTCGTCCCCGTCCTCGAACGGTTCGACGTCGAGCGGGCCCGCACGGTGGTCAGCGCCTTCCTGGCCGGCGCGCCGGCGGGCGGCTGGCTGCCGGCAGGGGGGATCGACGAGCTGCTCGCGGCGGCCGGGGTCCAGGTCGTGCGCAGCGCCACGGTGGCGAGCCCTGCGGAGGCGGCCGCCGCCGCCTCGCGGCTCGGCTTCCCGGTGGCGGTGAAGGCCTCCGGACCCGGGCTGGTCCACAAGAGCGACGTGGGCGGTGTCCAGCTCGACCTGCGCGACGAGGACGAGGTGGCGGGCGCCTACGCGTCGATGGCCGCCGGCATCGGTGCCGGGATGAGCGGCGCCGTCGTCCAGCAGATGGCCGAGCCCGGCGTCGAGACGATCGTGGGCGTGGTGCAGGACCCGCTGTTCGGCCCCCTCGTCATGCTGGGCCTGGGCGGCGTCGCCACCGAGTTGCTCGGCGACCGGACCTTCCGGGTCCTCCCCCTCACCGATCTCGACGCCGCCGAGATGGTGCGCTCGCTGCGGTCGTCGCCCCTGCTGTTCGGCTACCGCGGGGCGCCCCCCGCCGCCGTCGACGCCCTGGAGTCGGTGCTCCAGCGGGTGGCGCGGCTGGCCGGCGTGGTGCCCGAGGTGCAGGAGCTGGACCTGAACCCGGTGATCGTGTCGCCCTCAGGCGCCGTGGCCGTGGACGCACGGGTCCTTGTCTCTCCGGTGCCGCCGGCCGTCGACGCCGAAGCCCGCGCCATGTCGTAGCTCTAGCTACCGCACGATCACCACGGGGCAGCGGGCGTGATGGGCGCACTGCTGGCTCACCGAGCCGAGCAGCAGGCCGGCGAACCCGCCCCGTCCCCGCGAGCCGACCACCAGCAGGTCGGCAGCCGCGGCTCGGTCGAGCAGGGTCTTGGCCGGCGGCCCCTCCTGGAGGACGCGGGACACGCCCGCGCCGTCGGTGCCCAGGGCGTCGCAGGCCGCGTCGAGCACGGCCCGCGCCTCGGCCACCAGGTCGTCGTGAACCACGGTGGGCGGCGGGACGAGCCCCGTGACACTGGTCGTGGGCGGGTAGGCCCAGGCGTGCACCGCCTCAACCGTGGCGCGCCGCCGGCGGCCTTCGTCGACCGCCCAGGCCAGCGCCCGCGCTGATGCCGCCGACCCGTCGACGCCGACGACGATCCGCGCCACCCCACAAGCCTCGCGCCGGAACGGCGGCGAAAGGGCCGTTCGGCCCTGCCACCCCCGACGGCTGCGTCCGACCATTGGCCGGATGAGGACGGTCGACCCCCGCTCGGGCATCGAGTCGCTCGACCGGCCCACGTGCCTGAGCCTGCTGGCCGGCGAGGAGATCGGGCGGCTGGCCGTGGTCGCCGGAGGCGCGCCCGTCGTCGTGCCCGTGAACTTCGCCCTCGACGGCGAGGCCGTCGTCGTGCGCACCGAGCCCGGGGCCAAGCTCGACCAGGGCGTGCGCTCGCCGGCCTGCTTCGAGGTCGACTCGTTCGACCGGGCCACGCGCACCGGATGGAGCGTGATCGTGGCCGGCCGCCTGGAGGAGGTGACACCGTTCGACGGGCCCGACTTCGAGCGGCTCAGGGCGCTGGGCGTGGACCCATGGGTCGGGCCCGGGCGGGACCACTTCCTCCGCCTGGTGCCCACCCGGCTCACCGGCCGGCGCATCGGCCCCCGCTCCTGAGGCGCTGTCGCATCCGGGCCGAACGGCCCGCCCGGGCAGCGACCATCGGCCCTCGTTCCACGCCGGGGGCAGGTAGAGGCTGGAGGCAGCAACGGAAGGAGGCGAGCGATGCACATCCTCGGACGGTGCCCCCTGGAGGCGACCCCATGACAGCGCCGCGCGTGACCCCTAGCCGTCCTGCCGTCGGCCCGCTGACCGTCGACAACGTGCTCGTGCCCCTGAACACGTCGGCCGCGTCCGAGGCGGCAATCGCCCCGGCGGCCGAACTCGCCTCCCACCTCGGGGCGATCCTCCACTTCGTGACCGTCGGCGTGGAGCAGGTCGAGGCCGAGGCCATGGCCAGGCGGCTCGACGAGCTGTGCGAGGAGCACCCGGCGGCGGTGGACACGAGGGTCGACTGGGACGTCCCCGGCGAGATCGTCAGCGTGGCCGAGGAACTGGCGCCCGCCGTGGTCTGCATGGCGTCGCACGCCAGGGGCCGCGTCGGCGAGGCCGTGCTCGGCGCCTACGCCCCGGACCTGCTGGCCATGAGCACCGACGCCGTGCTGCTGGTCGGCCCCGACTACGAGCCGGGACGCCACCTGACGGACGGCCCCGTGCTCGCCTGCGTGGACGGCTCGCACGCCTCCGAGCTCGTGGCGCGCGTCGCCATCCGGTGGGCGGTGGCGCTCGGGCTCCCCGTGCGGGTGGTCACCGTGGCCGAGCCGGCGCCGGCCGGCCTCGACGACCGCACCGTGCACCGCCTCCACGGCCCCGACGGCGATCCACAGGCCTACGTCGACGCGCTGGCCGCCCGCTGGCGCCAGCCCGGCCTCGACGTGACCGGCCTGGCCGTCTACGACCCGATCGGTCCCGCTCCGGGGCTGGCCACCCTCCTGGAGTCCACGCCCTGCGGCCTGCTGGCCGTCACCACCCACGCCCGCACCGGGTTCCGCCGGGCGGTCTTCGGCAGCCAGACGGCGTCCATCCTGCGCCACAGCCCGGTGCCCGTCCTGGTGGCACCGATGGGCCAGGAGCTCGCCCATCCGGAGGCCGCCGACATCGTCCTGCCGTGAGTTTCGGCCCGGAGCACGAGGGGTCCGAGGTGACCACGACGGACCGCATCGTCGTCGGCATCGACCGCTCCCCCGAGGCGGTCGCCGCCCTGCGCTGGGCCTACGAGGAGGCACGGGTACGCGGCGCGGTGCTCGAGGTCGTCCACGCCTGGCGACTGCCCTTCGCCGGCGACCCGGCCGGCCTGGCGGCCGAGCCGCGGAGCTTCCTCGGCGCCGCCACCCATCTGCTGTCGTCGGTCGTGGACGGCGAGCTGAGCGACCACCCCGGTGTCGAGGTGGTGCAGACGCTGGTGAACGGCGACCCCGCCGCCGCCCTCATCGCCAAGGGGGAGGGTGCCGACCTGGTGGTCGTCGGCTCCCGGGGCCACGGCGGCTTCACCGGCCTCCTGCTCGGCTCGGTGAGCCACAAGGTGGCCGACCACGCCCCGTGCCCGGTCGCCATCGTGCGCCCGCCCGCCGCCGCCTGACCCGGGGGGCTACGCCCTCGAAACGGTGGTGACCTGGGTGGCCGGGACGCCGCTGTCATGCTGAGGCGCACGGCGCTCGACGTCGAGCGGGCGGGCCAGGTCGGCCAGGTCGCCGGCGACGTCGACGAGCAGGTCGTCGACGCTCACGATGCCGAGGAACCGGTCGTCTCGCACCACCGCCAGCCGGCGCACGGCGTGGGTGCGGAAGAGGACGAAGGCGTCGTGGAGGTCGGCGTCGGCGTCCACGGTGACGACCGGGATGGTCATCACGGTGTCCACCCTGGCGTCGGGCGGCAGGCCTCGGGCCAGGGCCCGTCGTACGAGGTCACGGTCGGTGACGACGCCGACCAGGTGCTCGCCGTCCAGCACGGCCAGGCACCCCACGCCGGCCTCCTCCATGATGGCCGCCGCCTCGCGGATGGTGCGCGACCCGTCGACGCCCACACCGGACCGCCGGACGCCGTCGATCGTCCGCACCGCCTCAGCCCCGCCGCTCGTAGTGCTGGACGGCGGCGTCGGCGCCCGGGAAGAACAGTGTCTCGTGGCCGCTGTCGCCCCACCGCACCAGGTAGGGCGGCGCTCCGTCGCTGCCGCGCACTTCGACGACCTCGCAGTCGCGGGTCGCCTCCCCGACGTGGTGGCCCTTGATGACGATGCGATCGCCCACGCTGGCCTGCATTGCAGCCTCCTCGTCCGACTCGACCCCATGGTGGGTCGGGCGGGCGCGGCCTTCCAGGGCCGAAGGTCCCGAACCGCCCCCGGAGGCGAAGCCCTAGATCGGGCGGTTGCGGGGGCTGTGCTCGGCCAGCGCGGCGAGCACGGAGCCGACCAGCTCGGCCGGCGCCCACCGGCGGGCCGGGCGGTGGGTGGCGAGAGCCAGCTCCAGCGGGATGAGGATCTCCTCCTGGAGGTCCTGGATCGTGCAGCCCCGAGCCCGGATCTCGTCGAGCACCTCGCCGGCGAGGAACGCGCGGGCCCGGCACCAGTCGGGTACGGAGGCGTTCGGCCAGGCGTCGCGCTGGGTCGGGCCGGTGAACATGGTGCGCATCAGCGACCACACGCCCATCGAACCCCGGGCCGTCTCCCGCACCTCGGCCTCGTTGCCGTGGGCCAGGAGGTTGATCCACGCCCACGTGGGGACGCGACGGCCGGCCTCGACCATGTGGTCGACGTAGGTCCCGGCGAGGAACGCCTCGGCCTCGAGGACCAGCTCCGCTGCCTCGGGGTTCTCCTGACGTCGGCGCATGGCCCTCCCCTTTCTCTCCCTGGGCTCGGGATCGATGGTGACGAACCGGCGCGCCCGGAGGCAGGGCCCAACGTCCCTTCCCCGGCGGCGGAACGGCCCGACCGCCCCCCGACGCGGCACGGCGCCCGGCCCCGGGCGAGGGGCCGGGCGCCGCCACGAGCTCAGGGGCTCAGTCCTTGCCGACCGGGATCGTGCGGGCCGGCGTTGGAGCGGGGATCGGGACCCGGACCTGCAGGATCCCGTCCTTGTAGGTCGCCGAGATGTCGGCGTCCGAGACGCCCTCGGGAAGGGCGATCGACCGGACGAAAGTGCCGTACCGCAGCTCGCGCCGCAGGTAGCCCTTCTCCTCGACCTTCTCCTCCAGCCGGCGCTCGGCCTCGATCTGGAGGACGCCGTCGGTCACCGTGATCGTCACGTCCTTCTCCGGATCGATACCGGGCATTTCGGCCCGTATCACCAGCGCGCCGTCCTCGCGGACCTCGTCCACCGGGATGAGGGCCTCCCTGGTCAGCAGTTCCGGCACGCCGAACAACGGCCGGAAGGCCAGCGTCCTCGCCCAGTTGTCGAACACCCGGTCGAACAGGTCGTCGACCGGGAGGTCCTGACGCCGGACCTCGCGCTTCAAAAGTCCAGCCATGGTGTCACCTCCACACCGTTTCTTGCTCTCTCACCTCCATGGTGGGGACCAAGAGCCTGCCCTCCAGGGTCTTCCGGCCCCCGAAGGGCTCGCGAAGGGCCTGGTGGGCGGTCAGTGGGGCGGGCGGGCCTGGCGTGCCATCCGGGCGGCGGCGCCGGCCGCCCGCCGGCCGAGAGCGGCCAGGGAGGCGGCGGACTCGGGACGCCGGCGGAGCCGGGCGACCTCCGCCTCCAGCGCCTCCACGCGGGCGCCGAGGGCGGCCAGGAGCCGGCGCTGCTCCTCGACCACCCGCCGCAGGTCGCCCTGGCCGCCGGGACCGGCTATGCCCTCGTCGTCGTCGTTCTCGTCGCGGAGGGCGTCCATCCACTCCTCGTCGACCGGCAGGGGCGCGGCGAAGCCCTCGTCGTCGCCGTCCTGGCCGCGCCGGCGGGGCACGTCCCTACCGGGGGGCGGCCGGCGAAGCCGCCGCCACCGTCTTGGCCGCCTCGTCGATCTGGAGGAGGGTCGGGTAGGGGTCGACGGCCGGCCCGCCGCCGGGGTGCAGCTCGAAGTGGAGGTGCGCCGGGGTGGTGGCGGCGTTGCCGGTGTTGCCGACGTAGCCGATCGCCTGCCCGGCCTCGACCACCTGGCCGTCAGCCAGTCCCGGCGCGTACCCGAGGAGGTGGGCGTAGTAGTAGGTGGTGCCGCTCTGGCCCACCAGCCAGGCCTTGATGCCGCCGAGCAGGTCGGTGCCGAGGCGGGTGACCACGCCCCGCTCGAACGCCAGCACCGGTGTCCCGCTCGGCGCGAAGACGTCGGTGCCCTCGTGGCTGTGGGCGTACGGCGTCCCCGTCATGCGGGGTGCGCCGAACGTGTCGCCGAAACGGTGCTCCCCGCCCACCGGGAACGCCACCCCGCCGAGGGACACCGCCTGGCCGGCGGCGACCGCCGCCAGCTCGGCGTTGCGGAAGGCGACCTGGGCGCGGGCGTCCTCGGCCGCCGCCTGGGCCGCCATCCGCGCCGCCCGGGCGGCGTCGAGGGCCGCTGTCGCCAGTTCCACGCGCCGGTCGAGCAGGGCGACCATCGTGCGCTCGTCGTGCAGGTCCTCGCTCAGGCCGCTGAAGAGGCCCGACGCCAGACCCAGGCGGCGGGGCAGCTCGGCCAGTTGGTCGACCTCGAGCACGTACGTCACCCTGCGCAGGCTGCCCCCGGTGTAGGCGGCGATCGCCCAGTGCTGGACGCGTTCGCGCTGGCGCTCCAGCGCCTGGACCGCGCCGCGCTTGTCGTCCTCGAGGGCGGCCAGACCGGCGGTGGCGGCGTTCTCCCCCTCGATGGCCGCGGTCACCGCCCCGTCGGCCTGGTTCTGCAGCCCCTGCGCCACCCTGGCGTTGAGCCCCGCCTGCTCCACCCGGGCGTCCAGCTGGCGGACCACCTCCACCTGCTCCGGCGTGGGCGGCGGAGCCGGCTCGGCGCGAGGCGGCACGGTGACCGACGGGTCGGGCGGGGCGTCGGGGGGCAGGCCCTCGTCGCTGGCCTCGTCGGCCGCCGCCGCCTCGGGCGGCACGGTGGTCGAGGTGGTCGAGGTGGTCGAGGAGGACCCGTCGGCCGCCGGCAGGGTGGTGTCCGCGGGAGCCGTCGAACTCACAGCTGTCGGCGGCTCGGCGGCCGGAGCGGCCGTCGTCGAGGTGGTGGAGGGCACCTCGGTGGTCGTGCTGTCGCCGACCTGGGCCAGCGCCGCCGGCGCCGCGCCGGCGACCAGGACGAGGGCGAGCGCGGCCGTCCACCGGCGCAACCTCGCAGGTCCACGGCGGCGCTTCACGCGGGGACACTTACTACGCGCGACGGGGGCCCCGCCAATGACGTTCGCGACCGCCGGCGGTGACAAAGGTCCGTATGGGGCAGGACGCCCGACTCTGGCCCGGGCTCCCGCACCGGCGGATAGTGGGCGATGTCGGAAGGGAGACCGGCCATGCGCATGGATGGAAGACGTGAAGCGGCCGCCGAGCTGGCCATCAGGGCCAGTGCCCACGAGCTCGGCGTGTGGGACGAGACGCCTGTGGCGATGGCCACCGCCAAGGCGGCCGTCGCCCTCCGCCACGGGGCGACGATGGTGGAGGCGTGCGATGTGGCCCACCGGTTCCTGGCGTCGTGGCAGCGGCACCCGGCCAACGGGCGCCGGCTCCGGCTCATCGCGTGAGCCCGCCCGGGCCTGTTAGGCTCAGCCCTGTTGTGGCAATAGGACCACACGGATACGGCGGTATCGACAAGGGTCATCCGGTCGGTCGGGGCTCTGCCTCGGCGTGGCCCGACCACACCGCCGGCTGATTCGGCTCGGCGGGGAACAGGCGCGGACGTTCCGACCACGAACGGGAGGGAATCATGCGCTCGAAACGGATCAGGATGGCCGCCGCGACGGTGACCGGCGGGGCGGTGCTGATGGCCGGGGCGGCCGCCGCCGGCGCCGTGCACATGGGCCCGGCCGAGCTGGCCGACGTCCCCGGCGGCTGCGGGCAGACGGTGAGCCAGGTGGCACACGACACCCCGCCCGGCCCCGGGCACGGCGCTGCCGTCTCGGCCGCCGCCCGGGCCTGCGGCCAGTCCGGCACCACGACGTCGTCGTCGTCCAGCTCCACCTCGAGCAGCTCGACGTCGACCTCGTCCAGCTCCACGTCGTCGACGTCGTCCACGTCGACCTCGTCGACCTCCAGCACCAGCTCCACGTCGACGTCGTCCACCTCGACCAGCACGCCGGCGAGCTCGACCACCACGAGCAGCACCACCATGCCCACGTCCTCAACCACAGGGGTGACGAGCCCGGCGGCGGCCCACAATGCCCAGGGCCTGGCCCACCGCCACGACCACCCGTAGACGAAGAGGCGAAGCCCCCGGCCGGGGAGGCCGGCCGGGGCGCGCCGTCAGCCCTCCCGGGCCGGCATCGCCTCGTTGGGCGCCACCAGCCGGAAACCCGCCCCCGTGGCGTCGGCGACGACGGCGATGCGCCCGTAGGGCGTGTCCTCGGCCGGCCGCAGGACGCTTCCGCCCAGCTCGACCGTCCTCGCCACCGCGGCGTCGGCGTCGGCCACCCCGAAGTACACCGCCCAGTGGTCCGGGACGCCCTCGGGCAGGTGGCCGGTGGCGTCCATCACGCCGGCCAGCATCTCCTCCCCGTGCTGGAGGATGGTGTACCGGAACTCGGGGGCGTCGCTCATGGCGTGGGTCTCCCAGCGGAACACGTCCCGGTAGAAGGCCACCGCCTGGTCGAACTGGCGGGTGTGCAGTTCGAACCAGGCCGGGGCGTTGTTCTCGGCGTACACGGTGAAGCCCGGGTGGGTGCCCGGCTGCCAGAGCCCGATGGCTGCGCCCGAGGGATCGGCCAGGTAGGCCATGGTGCCGAGGTCGCCGACCGCCATGGGCTCGACCAGGACCTTGCCGCCGTTGGCCTGGGCCGCCTCCACCGTCTTGGCGGCATCGTCGGTGGCGAGGTACACCGACCACATGTCGGCTGGGCTCCCCGGCTGGGCGGCCATGCAGCCGGCCACCAGCACGCCGTCCCGCCGGAAGCTGAAGTACCCGCCGAACGCCTCGTCGGGCTCGTCGGCGGTCCAGCCGAGCAGGTCGCAGTAGAAGGTGCTGCTCCTGGCGGGGTCCGACGACATGAGGTCGACCCAGCACGGAGCGCCGGGGGGCGGGGTGTCACGGGTGGGCATGGTTCCTCCTTGCGAGTGGATGGGTCAGGCGTCAGCGCCGGCGAGAGCCGCCCGCTCGACGGCTGCGATGTCGATCTTCTTCATCTCGAGCATGGCCCGCATGGCCCTGGTCGAGCGGTCCGGGTCCTCGTCGCCGAGCAGCTCGATGAGGCGGCCGGGCACGACCTGCCACGACAGCCCGTAGCGGTCCTTCAGCCACCCGCACGGCCCTTCCTCCCCGCCGTCGGTGAGGGCGTTCCAGTAGTAGTCGACCTCGGCCTGGTCGGCGCAGCCGATCTGGAACGAGATGGCCTCGTCGAAGGTGAACAGGGGGCCGCCGTTCAGAGTGGTGAACTCCTGGCCGTCGAGCTCGAACTTGACGGCCATCACGGTGCCGGCCGGGCCCGGCCCCGCCTCGCCGTAGTGCCCGACCTCGAGGATGCGCGAGTTGGGGAAGACGGACACGTAGAACTCGGCCGCCTCCTCGGCCTGGGTGTCGTACCAGAGGCAGGGGGTGATCGTCGGCATCGGGACCGTCCTTTCGGGCTCGGGACGTGGCTGCCAGTGAGACGCCGGGGGAACCAGGAACTCATCGCCCCCGGCACCAAGGCTCGCGCGGGTCTTGGCCCGGCGCTAACCGAACCTTTGCCGGCGTCTTGTGCGGCGCCCGGGCTCTCCTGCCGAGAACATCAGGAGTGGGGCGCGCCGCCGGTGGCACGAGGAGGAGCGGCATGGGGACCAGGCGAGGGGCCTCGATGCGCCGGCACCCGGCCGCCCGCGCCCGCGTCGCCACCGCCGCCCTGAGCACCCTCGGGACAGGCGCCATGGTGGCGGCCATGGCGCTGGGCGGGAACCACCCCGCAGCCCTCGCCGCCCCGCCCGCGCCGGCAGCGCCCCCCGCCGCCCTGCCGGCACCCGTGCCGCCCACCACCGCCGCCCCGCCGCCTCCTCCTCCGGCCCCTGACACGACGGCCCCGCCGGCCAGGAGGACACCGGCAACCACCGCGCCCACCCTGCCGCCCACCGCTCCGCCGATCACGACGGCGCCGCTGGCACCCTCCCGCGGCTACGTGCCCCGCGTCCCGATCACGACGTCGCGCGGGAGCTGACGGGCGTGCCCCAGAAGCTGTGGTGGTACGTCGCCCGCGCCGGCGGCCTCACCGCGTGGTGGCTGATCACCGCCTCGGTGATCTGGGGCCTCCTGCTCTCCACGCGCGTGGCGAACGGCAAGCCCCGGCCGGCGTGGCTGCTCGACCTGCACCGCTTCCTCGGCGCCCTGGCGGTCGTCTTCACCGCCATCCATGTCGGCGGCCTCGTCGCCGACAGCTGGAGCCACTTCGGATGGAGCCAGGTCCTGGTGCCGCTGACGTCGTCGTGGCGACCGGTCGCCGTGGCCTGGGGCGTCGTCGCCTTCTACGTGCTGCTGGCCGTCGAGGCGTCGTCGCTGCTGGTCCGCCACCTGCCTCGGCGGTTGTGGCGGGCCGTCCACAGGGCCAGCTTCGGGCTGTTCGTGCTGGCCGGAGCCCACGCCCTCACCGCCGGGTCCGAGGCCGGCAACCCGGCCGTCCGGTGGTCGGCGGTGCTGGCGTCGGGGATCGTCGGGTCGCTCGTGGTCTACCGGCTGGCCCGGCCCCGCCGGCTGACGCGGTCCCGGCCGCCCCGGCCCCCCCACACCTCGGCGACGGCCGCGCCGCTGGCCGGTCGCCCCACGAGGTAGCCCTGGACGGAGTCGACGCCGAACTGCCGCAGCCGTTCGAGGGTCCTCGCGTCCTCGACGCCCTCGGCCACGACGTCGAAGCCCAACTCGTGGGCCAGCCCGATCGTGGAGCGGACCAGGGCACCGTTCCGCGCGGTGGCGGCCGTGCCCTCGTCGGCGATGCCGGCGAGGAACGAGCGGTCGATCTTGAGCGAGTGCACCGGCAGGTCGCGCAGGTAGCTCAGGGAGGCGTAGCCGGTGCCGTAGTCGTCCACCGCGAGACGGACACCGAGGTCCCGGAGCGAGCGAAGGATGCCGAGGGCCGTGTCCGGGTCCTCCAGCAGGCCGTTCTCGGTGAGCTCCAGCCCGAGGGCGGCGGCCGGCAGGCCTGACCGCTCCAGGGCGGCCCCGACGGCCGCCGGCAGCCCGGCGTCGAGGAGGGCGCTGGGCGGCAGGTTCACGCACACCGCCAGGTCGAGCCCGCCGCCTCGCCACTGCCCCGCCTGCTCCAGGGCGGCGTCGAGCACGACGGCGGTCAGCGCTCGCATCGACCCCGTCTGCTGGGCCACGTCGAGGAAGGCGCCGGGCAGCAGGAGCCCGTGGCGGGGGTGCTCCCAGCGCACCAGCGCCTCGGCACGACGCGGGCGCCCCGTCCGGAGGTCGACGATGGGCTGGTACACGACGGTGAGCCCGCCGTCCCTGATCGCGGCGCGCAGCTCAGCGCCCAGCGACAGGCGCTCGACGGAGAACCGGTCCTGCTCCCGGCGGTACATGGCCCGGTGGTCGTCGGCCCGCTTGGCCTCGTGGAGGGCGACGTCGGCCCGGCGGAGCAGGGTCTCCACGCCGGCCGAGCCGTCGGAGCAGTGGGTCCCGCCGACGCTCACGTCCACCGGCAGCGCCAGGTCGCCCGCCGCCAGCGGCTCGGCGAAGGCGGCAGTCACGGCGGCTGCGGCCGAGTCAGCCGCCCGCTCGTCGCCGGCCACGATGGCGGCGAACTCGTCCCCGCCGAGGCGGGCCAGGCGGTCGGCACCGTGCAGCACCCCTGTGATCCGGGCGGCGGCGTCCTGGAGCACCTGGTCCCCGACGCGGTGGCCGAGCGTGTCGTTCAGGTCCTTGAAGCGGTCGAGCCCGACCAGCAGGAGGGCGAAGGGCGCGGGCGGCGAGGCCTTGACGGCCTGGTCCAACTGGTCGAGGAACCACCGCCGGTTGGGGAGGCCGGTGAGGTCGTCGGTCAGCGCCAGGCGCCGGGCGTCGGCCAGCTGGTGCAGGTAGTGCACGGTGAGCCCGGCCCGCACGCCCACCACGAGGAGCGCGATCGTGGCGAGGGCCACCGCGAGGTCGGTGCGGGCGTCGACGTGGTCGAAGACGAGGACGACGGCCGCCACCGCCGCCACACCGCCCGGCAGGAACACCATGCGGGCGGTCTCGACCGGCCGGTGGCGAGGGGCCGGCGGCGGCGTCCACACGGCGGCGGCCAGGGCGAGGCCGACGACCACGTAGAGCGGGTGGTACCACGCCTCGCCCACGAGGTCCCCGGAGCCGACCCGGCGCAGGTACCCGAGGTCGGCGGCGATCAGCACGGTCGTGGCGAGGGCGAGCAGCCGCCACCGCCGCTCGTGCCACAGGTCGGTGCGGGCCAGTGCCACCACCGTGCCGGCCAGGCACAGGTCCAGGACCAGGTACGAGCGCGAGACGGCGGCAACGGCGAGGCCGCCGCCGGGGTCACCCACCAGGCGGCCGAGGAACGTGCCCTCGGCCAAGGCGGCGGCGGCCAGGCCCAGGAGGACGCCGTCGAGGACGGCGCTGCGGGGTTCGTCCGGCTGCGGCTGGTGGAACAGGAGGACGACGCCGCCGAGCAGGCAGGCGTAGCCGGCGACGAAGAGGGCGTCGGCCGGGCTCGGCACGGCGGGGTCCCTGCCGCTGAAGGCCAGCCGGAACCACACGTCGGTCAGCGACACGAGCAGCGCCGAGCCGACGATCAGCTGCCACCCGGCCCGTCGCCGGGGGCCGGCGTGCGGCGCCAGCCACAGGAGCAGGGCCACCACCAGGCCGGCGGCAACCAGGGCGGCCGCATGCAGCCGGCCGGCGAAGGGGGCGAGGAGCGTCAGCCCACCGGCGACGAGCGCGAGCATCTGAGGGCGGCGTGTGGTCTCCACCGCCCCGATCGTCATCCCTCGTGGTTCGCCGCACCATGGTCGAATGGCACTTCGCGGCCGTCCGTTCGAGTCTTACGTACGCGGCGGCGGGGGCGCGTCCCCGAACTGGGACACCAGTGCCCTGATGGCGGCGTCGAGGGCGGAGCGGAGGGCGGCGACCATGGCCGGCCCCGGCACCGCGCCGTCGCGCGCCGCCGCCTCGACGTCCTGTGCCAGGTGCACGACCCGGAGGGCGCCGAAGGCCCCCGCCGACCCGGTGAGCTTGTGGGAGGCGGCCGCCGCCTCGGCGGCGTCGCCCCTGCCGGCGGCGACGGCCAGGCGGTCGACGAGGGCCGGAGCGTCGCGAAGGAACATCTGGAGCAATTCGCGGATGTCGCCGTTGCCGTCCAGCTGCTTCAGCTGGTCGACGGTGACGGAGTCCAGCACCCGCTCGTCGGCCGCCTCGGCCTGGGCGGCCAGGGCCCGGTCGGCGGTGCCGTCGCCGGGCCCGTCGACGTCGCGCAGCAGCCGGGCCAGGGTGCGGGCCAGCTCGTTGCGGTCGATGGGCTTGCCGACGTGGGCGTCCATGCCGGCGGCCAGCGCCCGTTCCACGTCGGTGTGGAGCACCGAGGCGGTGACGGCCACGATCGGGATGTGGCGGGAGCCGGCCTCCCGGCGGCGGATCTCCCCCGACGCCTGGTAGCCGTCCATGCCCGGCATCTCGCAGTCCATCACCACCGCGTCGTACCCGCCGCGGAACACGGCGGTGACCGCCTCGGCGCCGTCGCCGACCGTGTCGACCCGGTACTCCATGCGCTCGAGCAGCAGGGCGGCCAGCCGCTGGTTCACCGGGTTGTCGTCGGCCACGAGGATCCGCATCCCCCGGCCCCGGGCCTCCTCGGGGACGGCGGGCTCGGGCCGGCCGGGCGAGGGCCGGTTGCGCTCGGGAGCGGTACCGAGGGCGACGGCGATGGCGTCGAACAGCTGCGACCGCCGGGCCGGCTTCACGAGGAAGGCGGCGCAGTTGTCGCCCCCGCGGCCGCGGGCCACCTCCCGGCCGCCGGCCGACGACAGCACGATCACCGGCGGGGCCGGTTCGAGGGCGACGTTCAGCACGTCGGCCAGGTCGATGCCGTCCATCCCCGGCATCTGGAAGTCGGTGACCACGACCTCGAACGGGTGTCCCACGGCCGCCGCCTGGGCCACCGCCACCGCCTCCGCCCCGCTGGCGACGAGCGTGGGCTCCATGCCCCACGCCTCCAGCTGGGCGGCGAGGATCGTGCGGTTCACCGCGCTGTCGTCGGCCACCAGCACGCGGGTGCCGCTGAGCTTGCCCCGGCGGAGGGCCGGCGCCGGCGCCGCCCGCGCCAGCGGTACGGTGAACCAGAACGTGCTGCCCCGGCCGGGCTCACTGTCGACGCCGATGCGGCCGCCCATCATCTCCACCAGCCGGCGGGAGATGGCGAGGCCGAGCCCGGTGCCGCCGAAGCGCCGGGTGGTGGACGCGTCGGCCTGGGTGAAGCTGTCGAACAGGTGCTCCTGGAGGTCGTCGGCGATGCCGATGCCGGTGTCGCGGACCTCGAAGCGGACGGTGACCACCTCGTCGCCGCTCTCGGCCACGCGGGCGGCCACCACCACCTCGCCGGCGTCGGTGAACTTGACGGCGTTGCCCACCAGGTTGGTGAGGACCTGGCGCAGCCGTCCGGGGTCGCCACGCACGGCCGCCGGCAGGGCCGGGTCGACGAACATCGCCAGCTCCAGGCCCTTGGCATGGGCCTCCTCGGCCAGCAGCTCGCCCACTTCCTCGGCCGCTGCACCCAGGTCGAAGTCGACCTCCTCCAGCTCCAGGCGACCGGCCTCGATCTTGGAGAAGTCGAGGATGTCGTTGATGATCGCCAGCAGGGCGCGCGCCGAGTTGCGCACCGTCTCGGCGTACTCCCGCTGCTCGGGGTCGAGATCGGTGTCGAGCAGCAGGCCGGCCATGCCGATCACACCGTTCATCGGCGTGCGGATCTCGTGGCTCATCGTCGCCAGGAACTCCGACTTGAGCCGGGCCAGTACCAGCGCCTGCTCTCGGGCGGCCTCGATGTCGGCCGCCCACCGCATGCGCTCGGTGATGTCGGTGAACGACACCACGGCCCCGACGACGGTGCCGCCGTCGACGACGGGACGGGCGGCCATCTCGGCGGGGAACACCGTGCCGTCCTTCCGCCAGAACGCCGCTCCCTCGACGCGGGTCTCCCTGCCCTCGTCGATGGTGACGTGGACGGGGCACTCCTCCCAGGGGACCGGCACGCCCTCGGCGTCGTGGTGGTGCACCAGGTCGTGGACCAGCGTGCCCTCCAGGTCGGCCGGCTCCCACCCGAGGGCCTCGGCCGCCACCCGGTTGACGAACGTGCACCGGCCCTCGTGATCGATGCCATAGATGCCGTTGGCGGTGGCCTCCAGCAGCAGCCGGCTGCGGTCGGCCGCCTCGAGCAGCCGCTCCGCCCGCTCGCGCTGGGCCAGCGCCGCATGGGCCTCGGCCGTGGCCTGCTCGGCCTCGGTCCTCGCCGCCCGTTCGGCGGTGAGCAGCCGGGCGTTGTCGATGGCGAGGGCGGCCCGGTCGGCCATGTCGGCGAGGAACGCCTCGTCGTCGTCGGTGAACGGCGGAGCGTCGCCGTAGCGGACGAGGGAGATCCCGCCGATGACCCGGCCCCGCGCGACCAGCGGGGCGGCGACGAAGCCGGGAATCCTGGCCGCCCGGAGGTAGGCCACCTGCTCGGGCGAGGCCGAGGCCGGCGCCTCCTCCTCGGTGACCGTGAACCGCACCGGCCGGCGCTCGTTCATCACCGGTCCCCAGATGCCGATATCGGGCCGCCGGTCGGTCCTGGCCATGGCGTCGCGGAGGGCCTTCAGGCCCTCGGGGTCGGGGTGGTACGCCGACACCGGTTCCAACCGCGACCCGTCCTCGCTGAGGAGCCGCACGGTGCAGGCGTCGCCCGTGGCCTGGCCGATCAGGTCGGCGACGAGAGCCAGCAGCGCCCGCTCGTCGTCGACCGCCTCGGAGAACGCCCGGGTGAGGTCGGCCAGCACGTGCGGGCGTTCCGACACCACTCTCCCTTCCCCCTTGCCTGGTTTCCCATCAGGTTAGGCGGTGGCCCCTCACTTCGGTTTAGCGTCGCGCCTGTCCATGGAACCCGCCATCGACAAGTCCCCCCGCGCCAAGGTGCTCGTGGCCGACGACGACCCCGTCACGCGCCGGCTGGCAGCCCTGCTCCTGGAGCGGATGGGGTACGCCGTCGACACGGTGGGCGACGGCACGTCGGCGGTCACGGTGGTCGTCCGGGAGCGCTACGACGTGGTGCTGCTCGACTGCGAGATGCCGGTGGTCGACGGGTACGCGGCAGCCGCCGAGATCCGCCGGCTCGAGGCGGCCGGCCGGCGGACCCCCATCGTGGCCGTCACCGCGTCGGTGCAGCAGGCCGACGTCGAGCGGGCCCTGGCCGCCGGCATGGACGCCCACGTCGGCAAGCCCATCGACCGCGACGCGCTCGCCCGCACCCTCGCCGGCCTGCTCCGGCACGAGGAGCCCGTTCCCGACCATCGGGCGGATCACGGGACGGCGGGCGCGGTGATCGATCCCGACACGGTGGACGAGCTGCGCCGCATCGACCGGGACGGCAGCATCCACCAGTTGCTGGCCATGTTCCTCCGAGACACCGACACGCAACTGGCCCGCATGGACGCCGCGCTGGCGGCCGGCGACTGCGCCGAGATCTCGGCCGCCGCCCACAAGCTCACCGGATCAGCCGGCTTCTTCGGCGCCCTCCGGGTCGCCCACCTGGCCCACGAGATCGACGTGGCCGCCCGGATGCAGGACCCGCCGTCGGCGGCGGCCGTCGCCGAGTTGCGGGCCGCGGTCGACGAGGCCACCCGGGCGCTGGCCGAGGAACTTCATCCCCCCTCCTGACCCGCCGGCCGGCGGGCCCGTACGGCGAACACGACGGCGGCACCGGCCAGGGCCAGAGCGCTCACCCAGATGTTCACCCGCAGACCGAGCACCCTGCTGGCCGGGTCGATGCGCAGGGCCTCAACCCACAGGCGGCCGGCGGCGTACCCGCCGACGTAGAGCACGAACAGCTGGCCCCGGCGCAGGCGGCCGCCGGCGTCGACCCGGACCAGGGCGGCGGCGAGGGCCAGGTTCCACAGCGCCTCGTAGAGGAACGTGGGGTGGTAGGTGGCCACGTGCTCGAACCCGGCCGGGCGGTGGGCGGCGTCGATGCGCACGGCCCAGGGCAGGGTGCTCGGGCGCCCGAACAGTTCCTGGTTGAACCAGTTCCCCAGCCGCCCGATGGCTTGCGCGACCGGGATGGCCGGCGCCGCGGCGTCGAGCAGGTCGGCGACGGCGAGGCCGCGGCGGCGGGCCACCAGCACGCCGGTCACCACGCCGAACAGCAGGCCACCGGGGATGCCGAGGCCACCCCTCCAGACCTGCAGCACCCGCCACCAGTGGCCCTCGAAGCGCCGGTAGTCGGTCAGCACGTGGTAGAGCCGGGCGCCCACCAGGCCGGCGGGCACCGCCCACACGGCCACGGCCGTCACCGCATCGGGGTCGCCGCCCCGGCGGGCGAAGCGCCGCCTGGTGATCTCGACCGCCACCACCACGCCGACGGCGATGGCGAGGCCGTAGGCCCGCAGCCGCAGCGGCCCGATCCCGACGCCGTTGCCCGGCGGGCTGGGTATCGAGGCGGGGACCGGCACCGGCGCACACGGTAGGGTCGCCGCCGGCTGTCACACCCTCCGGCAACACTGTTGGGCGTGCTGCACATCCACCGTGCCGAGCGGGCCGACCGGCTGGCCGAGGCGCTGGGGGGGGTCCTCGTCGACCCCCTCCCCGACGCCTTCGCCGCCGAGGTCGTCGCCGTGCCCACGCGCGGGGTGGAGCGGTGGCTGTCGCAGCGGCTGGCCGGCCGGCTGGGAGCGTCGGCAGGCGGGGGCGACGGTGTGTGCGCCAACGTCGAATTCCCCTTCCCGGGCAAGCTGGTGGGCCAGGCGGTGGCCAGGGCGGCCGGCACCGACCCCGAGCACGACCCGTGGGCCCCCGAGCGCTCGGCCTGGCCCCTGCTCGACGTCGTGGAAGCGTCGCTCGACGAGCCGTGGCTGGCCCCCCTCGCCGCCCACCTGGGCCGGGGCGGGGCGGAGGCCGGCGACGACCGCAGGGGCCGGCGGCTCTCGGTGGTGCGCCACGTGGCCGACCTGTTCGACAACTACGGCGTCCACCGGCCGGCCATGGTGCGGGCGTGGATGGCCGGCGACGACGGCCATCTCCCGCCCGACCTGGCCTGGCAGGCGGCGCTGTGGCGCAAGCTGCGCATTTCCATCGGCACACCGAGCCCGGCCGAGCGCCTGGAAGGGGCGTGCGCCCGCCTCCGCGACGAGCCCTCTGTCGCCGCCCTCCCGGCCCGCCTCGCCCTCTTCGGGCTCACCCGCCTGCCCGCCAGCTACCTCGACGTGCTGCGGGCGCTGGCCGCCGGCCGGCAGATCCACCTGTTCCTCCTGCACCCCTCGCCGGCGCTGTGGAAGGAGGTGGCCGCCCACCCCCAGCGGGCCGCCGGCGTGGTCCGGCGGTCGGCCGACGCCACCGCCGCCCTGCCCGCCCATCCCCTCCTCCGCACCTGGGGCCGCGACGCCCGGGAGATGCAGCTGGTGCTCACGGCCGGCGACGGCTTCGCCGAGGAGCACCATCCGCTCGACGCCGAGCCCACCACGCTGCTGGGCCGCCTCCAGGCCGACGTGCGGGCCGACCGGGCGCCGCCCGGCCCGGGCTCCGACACAGAGCGATTCGTGCTCGAGCCGGGCGACCGCAGCCTTCAGGTCCACTCGTGCCACGGCCGGGCCCGCCAGGTCGAGGTGGTGCGCGACACCATCCTGCGGCTGCTGGCCGACGATCCCACGCTCGAGCCTCGCGACGTGGTGGTGATGTGCCCCGACATCGAGTCCTTCGCACCGCTCATCCACGCCACCTTCGGCCTGGGCGAGCGCGACGACGAGGGCGACGCCGGGCCGCCCGACCTCCGCGTCCGCCTGGCCGACCGCTCGCTGCGCCAGACCAACCCGGTCCTCGGCGTGGTCGCCGAGCTGCTGCGGCTCGCCGCCGCCCGGGTCACCGCCTCGCAGGTGATCGACCTGGCCAGCCGGGAGCCGGTGCGCCGGCGCTTCGACCTCGACGACGACGACCTGGCCCGGGTCGACGACTGGATCGCCGCCGCCGGCGTGCGCTGGGGCCTCGACGGCGCCCACCGGGCCGCCTGGGGGCTGGGGGGGGTGGAGGCCAACACCTGGCGGGCCGGGCTCGACCGCCTCCTGCTCGGCGTGGCCATGGACGAGGAGGGCCAGCGGCTGGTCGGCGGGGTGCTCCCGGTCGGCGACGTCGACAGCGGCGACATCGACCTGGCCGGGCGGCTGGCCGAGCTGGTCGACCGGCTCCACGTCGCCGTCCGCCGGCTGGCCGGGCCCATGCCCGTGGGCCAGTGGGCCGCCGCCCTCGGCTCGGCCGCCGAGGAGCTGGCCGCCACGTCGGGGGCCGACGCCTGGCAGCGGGCCCAGCTCCAGGCGATCCTCGACGACGTGGTCACCGAGGCCGGCCCCAGCGCCGAGCCGCTGGTGCTGGCCGAGGTCGAGGCGCTGCTCGCCGACCGGCTGCGCGGGCGTCCCACCCGGGCCAACTTCCGCACCGGCCACCTCACCATGTGCACGCTCGTGCCCATGCGTTCGGTGCCCCACCGGGTCGTGTGCCTGCTCGGCCTCGACGACGGCGTGTTCCCCCGCCGGTCCCGGGTCGACGGCGACGACCTGGTGCAGCGGGATCCGTGGGTGGGCGACCGCGACCCGCGCGGCGAGGACCGCCAGCTGCTGCTCGACGCGCTGCTGGCGGCCACCGACCACCTGGTGCTCACCTACAGCGGGCGCGACGAGCGCACCAACGCCCTGCGCCCGCCGGCGGTCCCCGTGGGCGAGCTGCTCGACGTCGTGGACCGCACCGCGGTGTGCGCCGGCGGCGGGCCGGCCCGCCGGGCGGTGGTCACCGAGCACCCCCTCCAGCCCTTCGACGTCCGCAACTTCGCCCCCGGCGCGCTGGCGCCCCACGGCCCGTGGAGCTTCGACGCCGTGGCCCTGGCAGGCGCGCTGGCGTCGGCCGGCGAGCGGGTGCCGGCCCCGCCCTTCCTGGCCGGGCCGCTCCCGCCGGCGGGGGCCGACGTCGTGGCCCTCGACGACCTGGTGCGGTTCGTGCAGCACCCGGCGCGGGCGTTCCTGCGCCAGCGGCTCGGCATCTTCGTGATCGGCGACGAGGACGAGCCGGCCGACGACCTGCCCGTCGAGCCCGGCCCCCTCGAGCGCTGGGCGGTGGGCCAGCGGCTCCTCGAGGCCCGCCTGGCCGGCGGCTCGGCCGACGCCTGCCGGGCCGCCGAACTGGCCCGCGGCGCCCTGCCGCCCGGAGCGCTGGCCGGCCCCTTCCTCGACGCCGTGGCCGCCGACGTGGAGAACATCCTCCTGGCGGCACCGGTCACCACCGGCGAGGGGGCCTCGGTGGAGGTGGCCGTCGAGCTGGGCGGCGGTCGCACGCTGGTCGGCACCGTCCCCGGCGTGTTCGGCCACACGGTGCGCAGCGTGTTCTTCTCCCGGCTGGCGGCCAAGCACCGGCTGGCCGCGTGGGTCCGGCTGCTGGCCGTCACGGCGGCCTTCCCGGCCCGGCCGTTCGAGGCCGTCACCGTCGGCCGGGGAGAGGGCCGAAAGGTGGCGGTGGCCCGCATCGCCCCCCTCGGCGCCGGCGCTCCGTCCCGCCGGGACACCGCCCTCGCCCAGCTGAGCATCCTGCTCGACCTGCACGCCCGCGGCCTGCGCGAGCCCCCTCCCCTCTACTGCAACACGTCGGCCGCCTGGGCCGCCGCCCGCCGGTCGGGCGAGGACCCCAGGAAGAAGGCCCTCGCCAAGTGGACGAGCGACCGCGACGACTTCACCGCCGAGGGCGACGAGCAGGAGCACCTCCTCGCCCTCGGTGGCCCGCAGGCGTTCGACCGCCTCCTCGACGCCCCCCCGGGGCCCACCGAGCGCGGCCCGGGCTGGGCACCCGACGAGGACAGCCGCTTCGGGCGCTGGGCCCGCCGGCTCTGGGACCCGCTGCTGGCCGCCGAGGTGCTGTCGTGAACGGGCTCGAGAAGTTCGACCCCTGCGGGGAGCTGCCCACCGGCATCACGGTGCTCGAGGCCAGCGCCGGCACGGGAAAGACCTTCACCATCGCCGGCCTGGCCACGCGCTACGTGGCCGAGGGCGCCGTGCCCCTCGAGCGGCTCATGCTGGTCACGTTCACCCGCATGGCCACCGGCGAGCTGCGCGAGCGGGTGCGCAGCCGCCTGGTGCACACCGAGCAGGCCCTCGCCGGGGCCCTCGCCGGCGCCGCCCCGGCCGGTGCCGACGACGTCACCCGGTTCCTCGCCCGCGGCACCCCGGAGGAGCTGGAGCTGCGCCGCCGCCGGCTGGCCGACGCCGTCGCCGACTTCGACGCCGCCACCATCGACACCACCCACGGCTTCTGCCAGCAGGTGCTGGCGGGCCTCGGCACGGCGGGCGACGTGGAACGCGACGTCACCTTCGCCGAGGACCTCTCCGAGCTGGTGGAGCAGGTCGTCGACGACCTCTACGTGCGCCGCTTCTTCGTGGCCGGCGACGCGCCGTTCACGCGGGCCGAGGCGCTGGTGATCGCCAAGGCAGCTGTCGCCCACCCGTCGGCGGCGGTGCAGCCGGCGGCCGCCGACCCCTCCACCGCCTGGGCCATGCGGGTGCGGCTGGCCAACGCCGTGCGCAAGGAGGTCGAGAAACGCAAGCGGGCGGCCCGGGTCATCACCTACGACGACCTGCTCACCCGCCTGGCCGGCACGCTGGCCGATCCCTCCGCGCGGGGCGAGGCGGCGTGCCGGCGCCTGCGGGACCGCTACCAGGTCACCCTGGTCGACGAGTTCCAGGACACCGACCCCACGCAGTGGGACATCCTGCGGCGGGCCTTCGGTCAGGGGGGCAGCACGCTGGTGCTCATCGGCGACCCCAAGCAGGCCATCTACGCCTTCCGCGGGGCCGACGTCTACGCCTACCTCGACGCCGCCCGGGCCGCCGGCCGGCGGGCCACGCTGTCGGTGAACTGGCGCAGCGACCAGGGCCTGGTCGACGCCTACGACGCCCTCTTCGGCGGTGCCCGGCTGGGCCACCCCGACATCGCCTACGCCCGGGTGGAGGCGTCCGGCGACCACCAGCACGCCCGCCTGCTCGGGGCGCCGAGCCCGGCGCCCCTGCGGGCCCGGATCCTGCACCGGGCCGACGGGCTGGCCGCCCTGCGCAGCAAGGACGGCTTCGTGGAGCTCAACGACGCCCGGCGGGCGGTCGCCGCCGACGTGGCCGCCGACCTGGTGCGGCTCCTGTCGTCGGGCACCACGCTCGAAGGCGCCCACCCGCTGCGCCCCGGCCACGTGGCGGTGCTGGTGCGCACCCACCACCACGCCGCCATGGTCCGCGACGCCCTCGAGGCGGTCCGCATCCCCGCCGTCATCAACGGCGCCGGCAGCGTGCTCGACACGCCCGTCGCCCGGCGCTGGCTCATGCTCCTGGAAGCGCTGGAGCGGCCGGCGTCGCCGTCCCGGGCCCGCGCCGCCGCCCTCACGCCGTTCCTCGGCTGGAGCGTCGAGAAGCTGGCGGGCGCCGGCGAGGACGACCTGGAGCAGCTCCACGGCCGCCTCCAGGCCTGGGCGGCCATCCTCCGCCGGCGGGGGGTGGCGGCCCTGCTGGAGACGGTCACCCACACCTCCGACCTGCCGGCCCGGCTGCTGGCCCAGGACGACGGCGAGCGCCTCCTCACCGACTTGCGCCACGTGGGGCAGTTGCTGCACGCCGAGGCGGTGTCCGAGGGCCTGGGCGCCACGGCCCTCACCGCCTGGCTCCGCCAGCGCATCGCCGAGGCCGGCGAGGACACCTCCAGCGAGGAGCGCAGCCGGCGCCTGGAGTCCGACGCCGAGGCGGTGCAGATCCTCACCATCCACCGCAGCAAGGGTCTGGAATTCCCCGTCGTGTACTGCCCCTACCTGTGGGAGCCCGGGTGGATCCCCGACGCCCGGCGGGCGCCGGCGCTCTACCACGACCCCGCGGCCGGCGACCGCGCCACCCTCCACGTCGGCATGGGAGGCGGGCACGGCTTCTTCGACGCCCGGCGCCAGTGGATCCACGAGCAGCGGGGCGAGGACCTGCGGCTGGCCTACGTGGCCCTCACGCGCGCCCGGCACCAGGCGGTGGTGTGGTGGGCGGCCGGCTGGAACACCAAGGCCTCGCCGCTGTGCCGGCTCCTGTTCAGCCGCGACGCCGACGGCAACGTCGACGACGAGGCGCCTGTGGTGCCGTCCGACTCCGAGGTCGTGGCCCGGTTCGAGGCGCTGGCGGCCGCCGCGCCGGGGCGGGTGTCGGTCGAGCGGGTCACCGGGCCCGACGGCAACGTGCTTGCGCCCCAGCGGGTCTCCGCCGCGTCGCTCGCGGTGCGGTCGTTCGACAGGCCGCTCGACGCCGCCTGGCGGCGCACGTCGTACACGGGCATCACGTCCGGCGCCCACGACGCCCGGGTGGCCAGCGAACCGGAGGAGGGTGGCGTGGCCGACGAGCCCGACGGCGAGGCGGCGGCGCCGATGCCGGCACTCGACCCCGGCGACGAGGCGCTGCGGGCGGTGCCGTCCCCGCTGGCAGGAATGCCGGCGGGGCCCGAGGTGGGCACCCTTGTCCACGCCGTGCTCGAGGCCGCCGACTTCGCCGCCGCCGACCTCGACACCGCGCTGGGCGCCGCCGTGGCCGAGGAGGTCCGCTGGCGGGGGGTCGACGTGGGCGACCCGGTCGCCGTGGCCGCCGGGCTGCGGGCCGCCCTGGAGACGCCGCTCGGCCCGCTGGCCGGCGGCGCCGCCCTGCGCCAGGTGGAGCGGGCCCACCGCCTCGACGAGCTGGGCTTCGAGCTACCGCTCGTGGGCGGCGACGCGCCCGCCCCCGCCACGCTCCACCTCGACGCCATCGCCGGGCTGCTGCGCCACCGGCTCCCGGCCGGCGACCCCCTGGCCGCCTACCCCGCCCGCCTGGCCGACCCCGCCCTGGGCGGCGAGCTGCGCGGCTACCTGGTGGGCAGCATCGACCTGGTCCTGCGCCTCCCCGGGCCCCGATTCGTGGTGGTCGACCACAAGACCAACCGCCTGGCCCCCGCCGGCACCCCGCTCACCGCCTGGCACTACCGCCCGGCCGCCCTGGCCGCCGCCATGTACGACGCCCACTACCCGCTCCAGGCTCTGCTCTACTCGGTGGCCCTGCACCGCTACCTTCGGTGGCGCCTGCCCGGGTACGACCCCGACCGCCACCTGGGTGGCGTGCTCTACCTGTTCCTCCGGGGCATGACCGGCCCCGCCGTCCCCGTCGTCGACGGCCACCCCTGCGGCGTGTTCTCCTGGTCCCCGCCCGCCGGCCTGGTGCCCGCCCTCAGCGACCTGCTCGACGCCGGCATCCCCGATCACGTCGCCGCTGGGGCGGCCCGGTGACCCTCCCCCCCACTCATGTCGCCGGAACGACACGGCCGGCGCACCGTTCCGGCGACACGAGTGCGGCGGAGGGCGACCGCTTCGGCGCCCGGGTGGCCCGGCGGGCCCACGGCGTCCTGCGGGCGTTCAACGAGGCCGGCGTGCTGGCGGCCGCCGACGTCCACGTGGCCACCCGCCTGGCCGCCCTGGCCGGCGACGGCGACGAGGCGGTGGCGCTGGCGGTGGCCCTGGCCGTCCGGGCCCCCCGGCTGGGCCACGTGTGCGCCGACCTGGCCACCGCCCGCCGGTCGGTCACCACCGAGGCCGCCGCCCCGGTCGACCTCCAGGCCCTGCCCTGGCCCGACCAGGACACGTGGGCGGGGCGGGTGGCGGCCAGCCCCGTGGTGGCGGCGGGCGCCGGCGGGCCCGACCACCGGCCGGTGCGCCTGGAGGGCACCCAGGTCTACCTCGACCGCTACTGGCGCCAGGAGCGGCGGGTGGCCGCCGATCTGCTGGCCCGGGCAGCCGACGAGGCGGCCGGCGTCGACCCGGCGGTGCTGGCCGGCGGTCTCGACCGCCTGTTCCCGCCGGCCGGCGAGGGACCCGACCTCCAGCGGCTGGCGGCGGCCACCGCCGTGCTGCGCCGCCTGGCGGTGGTGGCCGGCGGCCCCGGCACCGGCAAGACCACCACCGTGGCGGCCGTGCTGGCCCTCCTCGACGAGCAGGCGGCGGCGGCCGGCGCCCGCCCGCCCCGCATGGCGCTGGCCGCGCCCACCGGCAAGGCGGCCGCCCGCCTGGAGGAGGCCGTGCACCAGCAGGCGGCCCGGCTGCCGGTGGCCGACGCCACGCGGGCCCGCCTGCTGGCCCTCGACGGTTCCACCCTCCACCGCCTGCTCGGCTGGCGGCCCAGCGGGCCCAACCGGTTCCGCCACCACGGCGGCAACCGCCTGCCCCACGACGTGGTGGTGGTCGACGAGACCTCGATGGTGTCGCTGTCGATGCTGGCCAGCCTGGTCGACGCCGTGGGCACCAGCGCCCGGCTGGTGCTGGTGGGCGACCCCGGCCAGCTGGCGTCGGTGGAGGCGGGCGCCGTCCTGGGCGACGTCGTGGGACCGGCGGCGTCGGGCCTGCGCATGCGGCCGGCGGCGCGCGCCGCCCTGGCCGCGGCCGCCGGCGGCGAAGTCCGGGCCGCCGACGCCCCGCCCGGCGTGGTGGTGGGCGACGGGATCGTGGTGCTGCGGCGGGTCCACCGCTACGGCGGGCGCCTGGCCCACCTGGCCGAGGCCGTCCACCGGGCCGACGCCGACGGAGCCGTTTCGGTCCTGGCCGACGGCGGCGACGAGGTGCGCTGGCTCGACGCCGACGTGGCCGAGACCGGCGCCGCGCTGGCCCCGGTGCGCCAGGCGGTGGTCGGCGCCGGCGCCGCCCTGCGGGCGGCCGCCCTGGCCGGCGACGGCCGGGCCGCCCTCCACGCCCTCGGCGGGCTGCGGGTGCTGTGCGCCCACCGCCGGGGCCCCTACGGCGTCGACACGTGGACGGCCGTCGCCGAGCGGTGGCTGCGCGACGCCGACCCCACCTACGGCGCCGCGCCCGGCGGGCGCTGGTACGCCGGCCAGCCGCTGCTGGTCACCGAGAACGACTACGCCCTGCGCCTGTTCAACGGCGACACGGGCGTGGTGGTGGCCCGCGGCGACCGGCTCACCGCCGTGTTCGAGCGGCGGGGCCAGCTGTTCGAGGTGAGCCCCGCCCGCCTCCAGGCGGTCGAGACGGTGCACGCCATGACCGTCCACAAGAGCCAGGGCAGCCAGTTCGACGAGGTGGCCGTGCTCCTCCCCGAGCCCGGCTCCCCCATCCTCACCCGCGAGCTGCTCTACACCGCCGTCACCCGGGCCCGCCGCCGCCTCACCGTCGCCGGCCCCGAGTCCAGCATCCGCGCCGCCGTGGCCCACCCCGTGGCACGCGCCTCCGGCCTGGCCCGCCGCCTGTGGTCCCCCCCGCTCCCGAGTACATAGGGTGCGGTTTCCGCACCCTATGTACTCGGGAGTGCGGTGGTGGGGCCCACGTTGGCGGCCAGCCACGCCCGCAGGGGCGCGGTGGCCCGCAGGGTGTCGGCCACGCGGGTCCTGGCCTTGGCCGTACCGAGCCACGCCGCCGGCTCGAAGTGGCGGATGGCAGCCAGCCCCTTGCGCCGCAGCAGGTCGGCGCGGGGGTGGTCCTTGGCGTAGCCGCGGGGCACCGTCTTCAGGGCGTCGTGGGCGATCAGCTCCATGCCGCGGCGCCCGAGGGCGGCGGCCAGCGCGTCCAGCTCGCCGCCGGTGCCCTCGTCGTCGAGCGCCCGGCGGTAGCGGTCGAGCTGGTCCGGCGCCATGTGGTACATCCCGGACCCGACCTCCAGCCCGCCGGCCGACAGGCTCAGGTAGCCCGTCTCCCCCACCATGGCGGCGATGTTGGTCTTGTAGGGCGACTTGTCCTTGGAGAAACGCACGTCGCGGTACGGCCGGAACAGCTTGCCGGGCCCGAACTCCGGCGCCAGCTCTTCGAGCAGCTGCTCGGTGGGGCCCCGCACGCAGCGCTGGTACGTGGCCTTGTTGGCCTCCCAGAAGGTCTTCGAGTTGTCGGCCTCGAGGCCGTCGAAGAACTCCAGGGCCTCGGCCGGCCATCCCCGGAACGGCATGGCTCGACCGTAGCGCGGGAAGGGTCATTCGGCCCTGGTCCGGAGGAGTCAGGCACGGGGATCGTGGGGCGCGAGGTGATGACGATGAAGAAGATCCTCGTGGCGACCGACGGGTCCGAGGGGGCGGCCGGCGCCGTCGCCTGGGCCGGCGGGTTCGCCGCCGCGCTCCACGCCAAGGTCGTGCTGGCCACCGTTATCGAGCCCCACACCGCCGAGTCGGAACTGGAGGCGGGCGCCGGCCAGCTGCCGGCGGCCTGGACCGAGCCGCTACGCGACGCGGGCGTCGACCACGAGCCCGCCGTCCTGGAGGGCGACGCCCGCGCCGAGCTCCTGCGGCTGGCCGGCGGCGACATCGACGCCGTCGTGCTCGGCACCCGCGGCAGCGGCGGGTTCCAGGGCCTGGGCCTGGGCGGCACCACGCACTACCTGGCCCGGCGCACGCCGTGCCCGCTGATCGCCGTGCCGGCGCCCGGCGGCCCGCTCGCCGGCGGGACCGTGATCGTCGGTGCCGACACCTCGAAGGCCAACGAGCCGGCGCTGGCCTGGGCGTGCGGGCTGGCCCGCGACCTGGGCGGGCGGGTGGTGGCCCTGTTCGTGCACAGCCCCCTGGCCGACGTCCAGACCCACCCGGCGGACAACTGGACCTACCGCGGCGAGGCCGACGTGCGGGCCCACGTGGCGGAGCGCTGCCCGGACGCCGAGGTCGTGCTCCGGGCCGGCAGCCCCGTCGAGGAGCTGGCCCGGCTGGGCGCCGAACTCGACGCCGGCCTCCTCGTCACCGGCCGGCGGGGCCGGGGCGGGCTGCACGGCCTGCTGCTCGGCCGGGTCCCGGCCCAGCTGCTCCACCACGCCGGCCGGCCGGTGGCGGTGATCGGCCGCTGACCCGACCGACGGCGCATCTGGTCGGTCAAGAGAGGGCGTTCGACCCTGGCCGCCCAACCGGCCGGGGCGGATCCTTGGGGTAGCCACCTGCCGCAAGGAGGTGAAGCCATGGCCCGCGCGCTGCATCGGGGCGAACGGACGCTCACGATCGTGGCCGCTCTGCTGGTCGCCATCATGCTGTTCGTGGTGGTGACCGCCGACCGGGCCGGTGGTGCCACGCCGGTGCCGGGCGCCCACCCGGCCGCCGTCGTCGCCCCGCCGATCGAGTAACCAGGAGGCATGCTCGTCGTTCGCGACCGGTCACCGGCGCGGCTGGACGCCATGCTGGCTGCTGCCCGCTCGCGGGACGTCACCTACGCATTCGCCGGGGCCACCCTGCGGGGCGAGCGGCCGGCCGGGTACCACCACGACACCCGGCGGCTGGTGCTCGGGAGCGGCCCTGAGACGTTCCGCCGGTCGGTCGAGGGACTGCGCCGCTGGGCCGCCCACCGTGGCGCCGGCGCCGAGGTGCACCCGGCCGTTGCCCCGCTGGAGGAGGGCGGCACGGTGCTGGTGCTCCTGCCCGTCGCCGGCGTGGCGGCGGTGGCGCCGTGCCGGATCGTCCGGGTCGTCGACGAGCCCGGGCGGTTCGGCTTCGCCTACGGCACCCTCCCCGGCCACCCCGAGGACGGCGAGGAGTCCTTCGTCGTCACCATCGGCGAGGGAGGAACGGTCGACTTCGCCGTCACCGTGCTCTCCCGCCCGGCCGACCGGCTGGCCAAGCTCGGCGCGCCGGTGGCGGCGGCCATCCAGCAGTGGATGATCGGCCGCTACCTCCGTGGCCTCGCCGCCGCCACCTGACGCCCTCGGGCGGGTAGCGAGAGGAGCGGGAGCGGGGCCTGGGCCTGCTCGACGAGGTGCGGCTCCCGTACGCAGGAGGACGCCGTCGACGGTGGCCCCTTCCGCCGACCGCGACTGGCGCCATCCGAAGGGGAGGTCGTCGTTCCCCGCCGCTGCCGCCGTCACGGCACGGCGAACAGGGCGGCGTCCACCTCGCTGCGCAGGCTGGCCGGCTCGGCGGCCACCACGTTCCCGGCCGGGAACCTCCACCGGAGCCGGCCGAAGACCGTGGGCACCCACCGTTCGACCGTCCCGCCCCCGACCCGGAGGACGGCCTTCCTCGGGGTCAGGCGGTAGGGTCTTCAGTCGCAGGCGTCGCGTCGGCCATCCTGGTGGCGTGCCGGAACGCGGCAAGGGCGGAGGCGCCCCGTGAGCGCCGACCGGGGCCCGCTCCAGGTCCGGGAGTGCTCGGTCCTCGTCGCCGGGCTCGCCGCCGCTGCCGCGGCCGCCGGCGGCTGGGTCCTGTCCGACCGCAATCTCGCCGTGTCGGACACGCTCCTCCGGGTTCCGGCCTTCGTCCTCGCCGCCGCAGCCGGCGCGCTGTGGCTCGCCAGCCGCCGGAAGCGGGCCGCTGCCGCGTTGGGCGGCCTGGCCCTCGGCCTTTGCGCCGCCCTCGTGGCTGCGCTCGTGATCGGCCGCTTCCTGGGCACGCCGGCCCAACTCGAGGGTCGCGACGCGGTCACCGGCCGGCTGCTGTGGGCCACCCGGCCGCCCTACAGCGCGGTCTTCCTCTCCATGAACAGGGCCGAGCCGATGGTGCGGGCGCAGACGGGCGACGGCTGCAACTACGGATCCGTGTCGCTGACCCTCGACCCCCGCACCGGTCACCTGGCCGGCGCCCATCGGGAGCCCAACTTCCGATCGCCGAACTTCTCGTTCGACGCCGACGGCGCCCGGCTGGCGTACTCCTACGACGGCACGGAGTCGGCCACCAGCGCCACGGACGGGGCCACCGGCGCGGCGCGCTGGCGGCTGGCCGGACCGGGCACCTCGGGGCCCTTCCCCACCGGCGTCGTCCACGCCGGCGTGGCGATGCTCGCCGTGGGCGGCGGGAACGAGTTCGGCGAACGCCCCGCCTCCGAGTACGACTTCGTCGACCTGGCGAGCGGTGCCGTGCTGTGGCGGCTGAACCCCGCGGTGGTGGACGAGAACGCGTGGGCGACGGCCGACGGGACCTTCTACGTCGTGTCGGGGGGGACGCTGGTCGCTCGCGACATGCGCGGGGGAACGGTCAAGTGGCAACAGGCAGTGGCCCCCGGGCGCACCGCCGTCGCCGCCGGCGACGACCGGGTGGTCGTCAGCGGGGGCGCCGTGCTCCAGGCCTTCCGCTCCGACGGATCGGAGGCGTGGCGGGAGCCGGCCGGGATCGGCGGCGATCCGCAGGTCGCCCTCGTCGGCCACACGGTGGTCAGCGCCAGCCAGGGCCGGCCGCGCCACGCCTGCAGCAGCTGACGCCGGCGCGGTAGCCTCTGGGCCGCGGGATCGGGGGATCCGGGGGGGTCGTTGGCACGAGAGCGGTCCGTCACCACAGCGACGGAGGACTCCGAGCTCCGCAGCCTCGACGCCGTCCTGCGAACGCTCCGTCCCGTCCTGCGGTGGCGCTACGCCGTCCTGGTCGTCGTCGCCGTGGCCTTCTCGCTCCTGCATCTGCGGGGCACGGGCGACGACTGGAGCTACTTCCGCCACGGGAGCCAGGCGCTGCTCGGCCACCACTCGCAGCTGACCCCCCTGCCCGGCGGCCTGCATTTCTACGCCAACTACCCCGCCTACCAGATCGGCCCGCTCAGCCTTCTCGTGGCGGCGCCGCTCACCCTGGTCGGGGGCGGGCGGCTGCTCGCGGTGCTCCTGATGACCGCCGCCGCGCCGCTGCTGATCCTGCTCCTGGAGCGGGCGGCGAGGACGGTGCAGCCCCCGGCGACCAAGAGGGACGCGGACCTGCGGGCGCTGACGGTGCTCTTCGGCGGTCTGGCCGCCGTGGCGTCGTGGTCCTCGCTGTCGACGATTTACGCCCACCTGGACGACGCCCTCACGCTGGCCGCCTGCACCGGCGCCGTGGCCGCGGTCGCGGCACGGCGCCCGGCCTGGGCCGGCGCCGCCCTCGGGGCCGCCGTCGCCGCCAAGCCGTGGGGCATCGTCGCCCTCCCGCTGGCGTTCCAGTTCTCCGGCCGCGACCGCCGCACGTGCCTCGGCGTCGCGGCCGCCATCGGCGCGGCGGCGTGGCTGCCGTTCCTCCTCGCCGACTCCGGCACCCTCGGCGCGATCAGGCCGGCGGTCACCGTCGCCCCGGACTCGGTCATGCACCTGTTCGGCGTGCCCACCGCCGACGGGCCGGCCTGGACACGCGCCGTGCAACTCGGCCTGGCCCTGGTCGTCGGCGTCCTCGCCGTGCGCCGGAAGAAGTGGCCCGCGGTTCTGCTGGTCGCCATCGCCGTCCGGGTGGCCCTGGACCCCCAGGTCTTCCTCTACTACGCCGCCGGCCTGGTGCTCGCCGCCCTGGCGTGGGACCTGCTGCGGACCAGGGCCCCGCTGCCCGTGTGGACCCTGCTCACCTTCGTGTTCCTCAACGACGCCTACGCCGTCGTGCCCGATCCCCGGGTGCGGGCGGCGCTACGCCTGGCCATCACCGCCGGCCTGGTGGCGGTGGTGCTGCTGGCGCCGGCGGCGCGACGCGGCGCCGTCCTCGCCGAGAACCCCCTGCCGCCAGTCTCAACATAGCGCGAGGGAGGGGGCTTGCCGCAAGGGGCAACCGTGTGCGCACATGGCGGGGATGACCGACCATGCGGTGGTGATAGCGGGCGGCGGCCCGACCGGGCTGATGCTGGCGGGCGAGCTCACCCTGGCGGGGACCGACGTGGTCGTCGTCGAGCGGCGCACCAGCCAGGTCGTCGACGGATCGCGGGCCGGCGGCCTCCACGCGCGCACCATCGAGGTCCTCGACCAGCGCGGCATCGCCGACCGGTTCCTCGCCGAGGGCAGGGCGATGCAGGTCCAGGGCTATGCACTGATCCCCCTCGACATCAGCGACTTCCCCACCCGCCACAACTACGGGCTCGCACTGTGGCAGAGCCATTTCGAGCGGATCCTGGCCGGCTGGATCGACGAGCTCGGCGTTCGCATCCTCCGCGGTCGCGAGGTGGCCGGCTTCACCGAGGACGGCAGCGGCGTCGACGTCGCGCTGTCGGGCGGCGAGTCGCTGCGGGCCGAGTACCTGGTCGGGTGCGACGGGGGGCGCAGCCTGGTCCGCAAGGCGGCCGGCATCGACTTCCCCGGTCTGCCGCCGTCCACCAGCTGGATGATCGCCGAGGTCGAGATGGACGAGGAACCCGAGTTCGGGCTCCGTCACGACAGCGCCGGCACCCACGCCATCGCCCGGCGGGAGCCGAGCGAGCCGATCCGCATCGTGCTCACCGAGCGTCAGGCCGACCACGCCGGCGACCCCGACACCGCCGATCTCCGGGAGGCCCTCATCGGCGTGTACGGGACCGACTTCGGGCTCCGGCGGGCCACGTGGATCTCGCGGTTCACCGACATGGCGCGCCAGGCGGCGTCGTACCGCCGCGGCCGGGTCCTGCTGGCCGGCGACGCCGCCCACGTGCATCCGCCCCAGGGCGGCCAGGGGCTCAACGTGGGCGTCCAGGACGCCGTGAACCTGGGATGGAAGCTGGCCCAGGTGGTCGCCGGCACGTCACCCGAGAGCCTGCTCGACACCTACCACGCCGAGCGCCACCCGGTCGGTGCCCGGGTGCTGCACAACACCATGGCCCAGGTCGCCCTCGGCCGGCCCGACGAGCGCCACCAGGCCCTCCGCGAGACCATGGCCGAGCTGCTCGCCATGGACGAGCCCCGCCGGCGCATCGCCGGCATGATCTCCGGGCTCGACGTCCACTACGACCTCGGCGCCGGCCACCCGCTGGTCGGGTGGCGCATGCCCGATCTCGACCTGGACACCGCCGGCGGGCCCACCCGCGTCTTCACCCTGCTGCACGACGCCCGGCCGGTGCTGCTGAACCTCGGCGAGCCGGGGCGTTTCGACCCGACGCCGTGGGCCGGCCGCGTCCGGCTGGTGGACGCCCGCTACGACGGGCCGTGGGAGCTGCCGGTGGGCGGGGAGATCCCGCCCCCGGCCGCCGTGGCGATCCGCCCCGACGGGCACGTGACCTGGGCCGGCGACCCCGCGGACCCGGAGCTGCCGCAGGCGCTCACCACCTGGTTCGGTGCGCCGGCGTAGGGTCAGAACGCGCCCGACGCCACCTCCACCCGTCCCTCCGCCACTCGCACGGCGAACGTCGGGACGCCCATCGCCGGGTCGTCGAGGCACTCACCGGTGCGCAGGTCGAAGCCCTGCTTGTAGACGGGCGACGCCACCTTGAGCCGGTCGCCCTTGGAGCCGACGATGCCCCGGGACAGGACGAAGGCCTTGGAGAACGGGTCGTAGTTGGAGATGGCCAAGAACTCGTCGTCCGCTCCGGCGGCGACACGGAACACCGCCACCTGGGCGCCGCCGACGAGGGCGCACACGCCCCGGTTCGGGAGGATCTCGTCGCTGGCGCAGACGTCGACCCAGGTCGAGGCGGGGGCTTGGAGCATGGTCATCAGCGTTCGACTCCCGTGAAGGCCGCCGAGTGGGCGGGGTCCGGCTTCTCGTGCAGGTAGGCGGGCCGGGGCTGGCCCCGTTCGGTGACGAACACGACGTTGGGATCGGGCTCGTCGGAGTTGACGAAGGTGCGGAACCGGGCGAGGCGCTCGGGGCTCTCGACGGTGGCCTTCCATTCGCACTCGTAGGTGGCGACGTGGTGGGCCATGGCCGCCTCCAGTTCGGCGCAGATGCCGAGGGCGTCGTCGATGATCACCCGGCGCAGGTGGTCGATCCCGCCCTCGAGCTTGTTGAACCACGTCGCCGTGCGCTCCAGGCGGTCGGCCGTGCGGATGTAGTACATGAGGAAGCGGTCGAGGTACCGGAACACCGACTCGCGGTCGAGGTCGGCGGCCAGCAGCACGGCGTGCTGGGGGCGCATGCCGCCGTTGCCGCACACGTAGAGGTTCCAGCCCCGCTCGGTGGCGATGACCCCGAAGTCCTTGCCCTGGGCCTCGGCGCACTCCCGGGTGCAGCCCGACACGGCCGCCTTGATCTTGTGGGGAGCACGCAGGCCCCGGTACCGGAGCTCGAGGTCGATGGCGAGGGTGGTGGAGTCCTGCACGCCGAAGCGGCACCACGTCTTGCCGACGCAGGACTTCACCGTGCGCAGGGCCTTGCCGTAGGCGTGGCCCGACTCCATCCCGACCTCGATCAGGCGGGCCCAGATCCGGGGCAGCTGGTCGACCCGGGCGCCGAAGAGGTCGATGCGCTGGCCGCCGGTGATCTTGGTGTAGAGCCCGAAGTCCTTGGCCACCTCGCCGAGGGCGATGAGCTGGTCGGGGGTGATCTCGCCGCCCGGGACCCGGGGCACCACCGAGTAGGTGCCGTCCCGCTGGAGGTTGGCGAGGAAGTGGTCGTTGGTGTCCTGGAGGCTGGCCTGCTCGCCGTCGAGGATGTGGCCGGAGCCCATCGAGGCCAGCATGGAGGCCACGGCCGGCTTGCAGATCTCGCACCCGAGGCCGCTGCCGTGGCTGGCCAGCACCTCGGAGAACGAGGTGATGCGGTGGACGCGCACGATGTCGAACAGCTCCTGGCGGCTGTAGGCGAAGTGCTCGCACAGCCGGTTGGTGACTTCGACGCCGGCCTTGCGCAGCTCGTCCTTGAGCAGCTCGGAGACCAGGGGGACGCAGCCGCCGCATCCGGTGCCGGCCCTCGTGCAGCGCCTGAGGGCGCCCAAGTCGGTGGCGCCCTCGGCGGTGATGGCGGTGCAGATGTCCTGCTTGGACACGCTGTTGCACGAGCACACCATGGCGGTGGGGGCCAGCGCCCCGACGCCCACCAGCGGCTCGCCTCCGCCGGTGCGGGCCGGAAGGACCAGCTCCTCGGGATGGTCGGGCGTGGGCATCTCGCCCCTGCTCATCTGGAGCAGCGTCTGGTAGAGGGCGGCGTCGCCCACCAGGATCCCGCCCAGCACCTGGCGCCTGCCCCGCTTGCCCGGGGGCCCGAGGACCAGGCGCTTGTAGACCCGGGCCACCGGGTCGGCGAAGGTGATCGACTCGGCGCCCGGCGTGGTGGCGAAGCCGTCGCCGAAGCTGGCGACGTCGATGCCCATCAGCTTGAGCTTGGTGGACATGTCGGCGCCGGTGAAGGCGGCGTCGCCGCCCAGGATGCGGTCGGCCACCACCCGCGCCATCTGGTAGCCGGGCGACACCAGGCCGTACACCCGCCCGCCGGCCGGACCGTCGGGGCCCGACGGGGCGAGGGCGCACTCGCCGATGGCGAAGATCCGCGGGTCGGAGGTGCGGCAGGCCTCGTCGACGACCACCGCGCCGCGCTCGCCCACCGCCAGCCCGGCCGCCCGGGCCAGCTCGTCGCGGGGCCGGATGCCGGCCGAGAACACCACCAGGTCGACGTCGAGGTCGTCGGGCGCCGGGTCGCCGCCGAACCGCATGCCCGCCGCCCGGCCGTCGAAGTCCACGAGGATCTCCGTCGTCTGCATCCCCGTGTGCACGGCGACGCCGAGCTCCTCGATCCGCGCCCGCAGGGCGGCGCTGCCGCCCTCGTCCACCTGCACCGGCATCAGCCGGGGGGCGAACTCCACCACGTGGGTCTCGAGGCCGAGGTTGCGCAGGGCGTTGGCCGCCTCCAGCCCGAGGAGGCCGCCCCCCACCACGGCACCGACCCGGCACCCGACGGCGTACTCGCGGATGGCCTCCAGGTCGTCGAGCGTGCGGTAGACGAAGCAGCCCGGCGCCTCCCGGCCGGGGATCGGCGGCACGAACGGGTAGGAGCCGGTGGCCAGGACGAGGGCTTCGAAGGCGATGCGGACGCCCTTGGCCGACACGACCTCGCCGGCCTCCCGGTCGATGGCGGCGACCGCGTCCCCGACGTGGACCCGGAGGCCGGCGGCGTCGAAGAAGCCCGGAGTGACGAGCGACAGCTCGTCGGCGGTGGCGCCCGAGAAGAAGGTGCTGAGGCCCACCCGGTCGTAGGCGAGCCGGCCCTCCTCGCAGAACGTGACGACGTCCCACTCGGCGGTGGCACCGCGCTCGACGAGGACCTCGACCAGCTTGTGGCCCACCATCCCGTTGCCCACGACCACGAGGGTCCGGCGAGCCCCGAGGTGCAGCTCGGTCACACCGGCTCCGTCTCGCGACAGGTGCTCTGGGCGTCCATTGCCCAATCCAACCGCGCCCGTGTTCGGCGGAAGTTGCACCCGTGTGAACGAGCGACGACGAACACCTCACGAGGCCGGCACGGCCTGCGTGCGCGAGGCGACCGCGGTTACCGTCCACGTCGAAAGGCCACGAGGTTCGTCGTCACCGCCAGCGGGAGTCGGGCCTCAGCGCCTGGCGGAAGGCCTCGGTGAGGCCCACCAGGCGCTCCTCGCCGGCCGGCGTGGCGGCCTCGGACAGCTCACGGGTGGCCCGCACCAGCAGGCCCTCGCCGCCGGCCCAGCGCAGCTCCGCCCCGTCGAGGTGGCCGAGGCGGTCGGCCTGGAACTCCTCGATCTGTCCCGGACCCAGGAAGGTGAGCCAGCACACGCCACGGAACGTGGGGCCAGACGTCACCGGTCGCCGGTAGGCGCCGGCCGACAGGTCGAGCCAGCGGCTGTAGGGGTGCACGAAGGCGTACTCGGTGTCGGCCGGCGAGTGGACCCCGGCGAAGGCGGCCGCCAGGCGGTCCGACGCCCGCCCGGTGCGGCGGACCCACTCCCAGTCCGACCAGATCGACACCGTGCTGGGCGGCGGCCGCCGGGCCCCGGGCACGGCCACGCTCACGGTTGCCGACCAGGCGAACGGCTCGTCGCCGCCGCACTCGACGACGCCCGCCTCCGGCTCGTCGGGGCCCGGCGCCGGCAGGTGCGTGGCCAGTTCGGCCGGCGGCTCGCCGGCGGTCGGCTCCTGCTCGCCGGCGATGCCGGCCCTGCGCCACGTGGAGGGGCCGACCAGCCCGAGGTCGGCGGCGGCCGCCAGCAGCCGGGATACGAAGTCCCCCGAGGCCCAGTCGTGCCTCCGCGTCGTGGCCCGCCAGAAGACCTGCTCGCCGCCGTCAGGCATGCTGCTTCAGCGTCGTCGGGTCCTCGACGTAGTACACGCCGAAACCGTAGGTCGAGGCCAGCCACTTGTTGGCCTTGGCCGCGTCCAGCGTCGGGAAGAGGTAGTTCACGGCGGAGATGGTCTGCCCGGTGATGGACTTGTACCCCTTGGTGAGGATCTCGTCGTAGTCGGCGGCCTGGTCGTTGTTAGTGGAGGCCGCCATCTTCTCGGTGTAGTGCTTCATGTCCCACAGCGTGCCGGTGGCGGGGTCGTAGCCGTCGGAGCTCCTGTCCTGCCCCATGTTCCCCTGCTTCTTGAAGCGGATGCGCTGGCCGGCGCTGGCTAGGACGTTGCTCAGGGTCCAGCGCTCGAACATCGACCCCTTCATGGCGCAGGCCGGCCCCGGCTCGGCCTTCACCATCGCCGCCACCGCCTCGTTGAAGCCGCTGATCTGGGGAGCCAGCCGGGGCATGAGCGAGTTCACCGTCTGGGTGAACGAGCAGTACGCCGCCTGACCGTTCCCCGTGACCTTCTTGAAGTCGTCCTCGACGAACCAGGCGATGCCGAACAGGGCGTTCCAGAGCGGCGCGTGGCCGGTGAGCTTGGGACCGACGATCGTCATGTCGAGGCCCTGCCCGGTGAGGCAGTCCTCGCACTCCTTGGCCGTCTTGAGGCGCTTGCCGGCCCGGTTCATGAGGAAGTTGCCGGTCTTCTTGACCTGCCGCTTCGCCCACGCCACCGCCTGCCTCAGGGTGAAGTGCTTGCCGCTCTTGTTCCGCTTGTCCTTGGTGATGATGTTCTGCAATTCCAGCTTGACGGAGACGGAGAGCTTCTCGCCGCCGCACATTGCCGGGGCCCGCGTGTAGAGGCCGGCCGCGCCCGGCTTCCTGATCCCCCGCTGGACGACGACAGGAGGGTCGGCGCCGAGCAGCGCGGCCACCGCCCGGTTCCCGGCCAGCCGTTGCAGGGTGAGCACCTGGTCGATCGAGACGGCCCCGAGCGGGGCGCGGACCGCTGCCCGCTGGTGCTGTCCGGACAGCGTGGGCGGCAGCAGTGCGGCGCGATGCGCCAGCTGTCGGTCCATGGACACCCCGTATCTGGAGCAGTGCTGGACCGATCATCCCGGCCGCCGGGGTCGCCCACAAGCGGCCGGCGGGCACCCGGACGGGCACGGCCGGCTGCCTGATCGGGCAGCGGCGCCCCTGATCAGCGCCGCATGGCCTCGCCGGCGGCGGCCTGGAGGAGCGGGAGCATCCGGTCGAGCGCCGGCACCCGGCGGTCCCGCAGCCAGGCGGCGAAGACGGTTCGCTCGGGGGCGCTCTGGCCGGGCAGGGGCCGGACGACGACGGTTGCGTCGCCGGGCGGGATGGTGTGCTGGCCCATGACGGCGATGCCGAGCCCGGCGGCCACGAGCGCCCTGGCGACGTCGACGCCGGCGACGGTGTAGGCCACGACCGGCCGGAAGCCGCCCTCGGCGCCGAGCTTGTCGAGCATCTCGTGGTAGGTGAGGCCGCTGCCTTCGCGCGGCGGGGCGCAGAACCGCTCCCGGGCCAGGTCGGCGGGCCGCAAACGCCGGCGCCCGGCGAGCCGATGGCCGGGCGGGAGCACCAGCCGGAAGGGGTCGGTGCCCAGCACCGTCCAGGTCAGAGCGTCGTCGACGACCCCGTGATCGGCCGTGCGATGGATGAAGGCGACGGCGAGGTCGAGGTCCCCCGCCCGCACCCGTCGCAGAGCGGCGGTCGGCTCGTCGACGTCGAGGGTGACCTGGACGCCCGGGTGCGCCCGCTCGAAGCGGGCCATGGCGACGGGGACGAAGCTGGTGCACGCGGTGTCGAACGCGCCGATGCGCAGCACGCCGCGGCGGACGCCGGCCAGCGCCCGCAGCGTGTCCTCGGCCGCCGCAACGGAACCGAGGACGTCGACGGCGTGGGCTTCCAGCTGCTCGCCGGCCGGCGTGAGCCGGACCGGGCGGGAGGTGCGGTCGACGAGGGTGATGCCGTGCTCGGCCTCGAGGGCGGCGATGTGGTGGGACACGACCGATTGGGCGTAGCCCAGGGCCAGCGCCGCAGCCGAGAAGGACCCGCGCTCGGCAACCTCGTGGAAGGCCCGGAGCCGGCGCAGGTCGTGCATCGATTATCACGATACTGTCATCGACAAGTTCTGTTGCACCGATGGTGCAACAGGTCTTTGCTGGAGCCATGAACGAGACGGCAGCCCTCCTCATCGCCCGCTTCCCCGGCGACCCCGACCGCCTACGGACCGCCTACGATCGGGCCCACGAGCAGATCCTGGCCCGGCCCGGTCCACCCATCGGCGAGCTCCGCCACTTCTGCGCGCTGGGCGACGACGCCCTCTCCATCGTCGGGGTCTGGCGGTCCGAGGCCCATATCACCGCCCGCTTCTCCGACCCCGCGTTCCACCAGGTCCTCCGCTCGGCCCGGTTCCCGACTCCCGACGCTGCCGACATCACGATCCTCCAACTTCATCTGGCCCACCCGTCCCTCGACGGGCAGCCCTGACCCGAAAGGATCTCCCATGCCCCGACGGATGCACCCCCGCGCCGGCCGCCTCGCCGCCGGCCTGCTGGTCCTGGCCGGCGCTGCGACCACCTCGCCGGCACCTGCGGTCGCCTCCCCGCCCGCTGCCGTCACCATCGTCGCCACCGTTGACGCCGGGCCCGGGTTCGCCGGCTCCTGGTCGGCGACCGGCGCCATCGAAGACGGCGGGAGGTTCGAGCGGAGCGACCTCCACCTCTCGGGGTCGCTCGAGCACTCGCCGGCCGCGGGCGCGCTCCAGGTCGAGCTCGAGTTCACCGGCGCGGGTGGGACGTTCGTGCTGCGGGACGAGCTGCTCATCAGCGGCGACGGGCTCGACGGCACCTGGCAGGTCGTCGCCGGCAGCGGCGCCTACAGCACCGCCACCGGCCACGGCACATCGTCGTTCGACCCTGCCACCGCCTCGACCACCTTCGCCGGCGTCGTCGACCTCACCCGCCATTGAGGATCAGCGGTACGCGCCGCTCGCCTCGACGTCCGCCCCGCCCGGCCCGGGGGCGACGCCGATCTGCTGCATGAGCCCCACGCCGTCGAACTGGGCCCAGTGCTCGGCGATCCTGCCGTCCACCACCCGGCTGATGTCGATGCCGGTGATCGCGACCTGGCGGCCGGTGGCGGGCGCGCCCAGGAAGCCACCGAGGTGGGTCCCGGCGAGGGTCCAGCGCGACGTGACGAGGTTGCCCTCGCCCAGCTCCGCGTCGACCGAGATCTGCACGTCCGGGAAGCCGCCGACGAACATCTGGAGGTAGCCGGCCCAGCCCTCACCGTCGAGGGTCACCGGGGCACCCTGCATGTGGGCGGTGTAGTCCTCCGTACGGCAGGCCGCCTCGGCCGCCCAGTCGCGCTCGTTGAAGGCCTGGATCCACTGGCGGTTCAGCTTCTTGTTCGCCTCGATGGACATCGGTGCTCCCTTCCTCGGGGTATCGCTGGTACCCGCCTCACGATGACCGAACGGGGCCCGCACGTCATCTGGAGACTCCATACGCCGGGTCCATATTCCGCGGCTCAGACCAGCCCGCGATCCCGGGCCCAGTCGCCGACCTGATGGCGTGAGCGGAGGTCGAGCTTGCGGAGGATGTGCTCGACGTGGATCCCCGCCGTGCCGACGGCGATCACCAGCGCAGCGGCGATCTCCTTGTTGCTCCGCCCCGCCGCCATCAGTCGGGCCACCTCCAGCTCCCGCCTGGTGAGGGCGCCGCCGGGCCCGGCCAGAGCGGCTCGGTCGGCGGCCGGCGCCGGTGGCGTCATGGCTTCCCTGAGCAGCTCGTCGATGGAGCGCGCCGCGCCCTCCGACCTGGCCCGGCGGAACGCCTCGGCCCCGAGGGCCTCCTCCAGCTGGGCAACCGTCGCGTCGTATTCCCGGCGGGCACCCGGTGAGATCGGCGCGCCGGTGGAACGGCGGATGGCGTCCGCTGCACCGAGCAGGCGAGCGGCCGTCTCCGGCCGGCGCCCGCCGGCGAGGGCGCGGGCCAGGTCCTCGACGGCGAAGATCAGGTAGAAGCGGTCGCCCAGCTCGTGGAGCAGACCCACGGCGCGCCCCGACGTCTCGGTGGCCACGGCGAAATCGCCCCTGGCCCGCGCCAGGCTGGACAGGTAGTTGGACGCGTACGCCACGCCCCAGCTGTCGCCGTTGGCCTCGAACTGGGCCAGGCCCTGCCGCACGAGGTCCTCGGCGTCGGCGGCGTCCCGGTCCACGGCGGCCACGTGGCCCAGGTTGACGAGCGAGTGGGCGACGATGACGTCGTCGCCCGCCGCCCGGGCCGCAGCGACGGCGGCCTCGAAGTGCGGCCGGGTACCGGCGAGGTCGCCGCTGCGCAGCCGCTCCAGCCCCAGCAGGGTCTCGGCTCGGGCCAGTTGGGCGACGTCGCCGGTGGTCCGGCTCACCTCGTGCAGCTGCCGGGCGTCGGCGGCGGCCCGATCCTGGTGCCCGAGGGCGCCGTGCCACATGGCGGAGGCCCGCAGGCCGGCGATGCGCGCTGCCGTCGCCACCTCGGGTCGGCCGATCGCCGGCTCCAGCCAGGCGAGTCCCTCGCGGAGGTGCCCGCGCTGCCAGACGTACCACCAGAGGGCGCCGGCCAGCCGCAGGGCACTCTCGGCGTCCCCCCTGCCGTGGCTGGTCCGGACGGCGAGCCGCAGGTTGTCGAGGTCGGCGTCCAGGCGGCGGATCCAGACAGCCTGGTCGCCCCGGTGGATCTCGGGCTCGGCCCGTTCGGCGAGCGCCACGTAGAACGCCCGGTGCCGGTTCTTGACCAGCTCGTGCTCGCCCGAGGCCGCCAACCGGCCGGCGGCGTACTCCCGGACCGGCGCCAGCAGGCGGTACCGAGCCTCGCCCTCCGTCGTCACCAGCACGACGAGTGACTTGTCGACGAGATCCCCGACCAGGAGCGGCACGGCCGCGGCCCCGTCGGGCTCGGCGCAGACGGCTGCGGCCGCGTCCACGGTCCACGAGGCCGGGAACACGCCGAGCCGCCGGAACACCACCCGTTCCTCGCCGCTCAGCAGGTCGTGACTCCACTCGAGCATGGCGCGCATCGTCTGGTGCCGCTCGGGGCGAGATCGCCCCTTGGCGATGAGCAGGTCGAAGCCGCCGGCGAGGCGGCCGGCCATCGAGTCGAGCGTCATCGTGCTGGCGCGCACGGCGGCGAGCTCGATGGCGAGCGGTATCCCGTCCAGGCGCCGGCAGATCTCGGCGACCGCAGCAGCGTTGGCGGGGGCCAAGGTGAGGTCCGGTGCGGCGGCCCGCGCCCGTTCGAGGAAGAGTTCCACCGACGGGAAGCCTTCCAGGTCCTCCACGGTCTCGACGGCCGGCGGGATGGCGAGCGGGGCGAGCGGGAACACCTGCTCGCCGGCGATGCGCAGCGGCTCGCGGCTCGTCGCCAGAAGGCGGAGTGCCGGTGCCGCGTCCAGCAACGACCCGGCGAGGGCAGCCACGGCGTCGATCAGGTGCTCGCAGTTGTCCAGCACCACGAGGACGCGCCGGTCGTGGAGGAAGGCGCGAAGGTCGGCGGCGAAGTCGCCCTGGGGCCGCTCCCGCAGACCGACGGCGGCGGCGACCGCGGCCGGGAGCTCGTCCGCCGAGCGCCAGCCGGACAGGTCGCAGAACCAGCCCCCGTCGGGGAAGTCGGGCAGGACCCGGCGGGTGGCCGCGACCGCCAGGCTCGTCTTGCCCGACCCGCCGCAGCCGGTCACCGTCACCAGCCGGCCGGTGGCCGACCGCACTGCCGTGGCGAGCGCCCCCACCTCTGCGTCGCGCCCGATGAGGGCGACGCGAGCACTCGGGAGGTTGGTGGCGGACATCCGCCCCGAAGCTATCGGCGGCAGCCCCGCTACCGATCGACGAGCACCCGCACCACGAACAGGACGGCCATCGCGGCGGCCACCCCGAGCGCCTGGCGGCGGAGGGTCCGCCGCTTCTCGGGCGTCAACTCGTACTCCTGGTCGAGCGAGGCCCGGCTCGGCCCGCCGTGCTCGGCGAGCAGCCCGTTCAGGTCGCGCGCCACGTGGTCGGCATGGCTCTCCCTGCCGAGCATCCGGGCCAGGTTGGCGGCCTGCACGGCGAAGACCCGGATCTTCGGGCCCTGCCGGCGATGGACGACGAGGTGGGTGTCGGCCGAGAACCCCAGCACGTCGCCCCACGCCAGCGTTTCCGTGCGCCACGGATTCACGACGACGACCCCCTCGCCGGTGGCCTCGACGCGGGTGGCGATGTAGCCGCGCCGGACCACCACGGCGAGCGCAGTCGACGCGGCGGTGCCGAGGAGGAGCCAGCCCCTTCCCACCAGCGGTACGTCGGCGACGATCGCTCCGACGAGGCACCCGATCGCCGCCAGCGCCAGCGGGACGACGCACACCCAGCCGATCACCGGGAAGGTGCGGTTGCGGAACGTCCTCGTCACGCCCCCGATGATCGCTCAGCCGGCGGTTACCGGATTGCCAGTACAGCGACGACGGCGGTGACCACGAGGAACCCGGCTATCACGGCTGCCCAGCGGATGCGATTGAGGGCCGGGTGCTCGGAGTACCGAGGCCACCGGAGGCGCAGCGAGCCCGCCTCAGGGTGGGCCCGCCGATGATGCATCCTCGCCACCACCCCATCATGCGTCAGGGCTACCAGTCCTGGGCGGCGAGGAGCAGCGCGGCGAGGGGCTCGAGGGCGGTCGCCAGCTCCTGGAGCTCGTCGGGGTCGAGGATCTCGTAGGGCTTCGTGGCGAGGGTGTCCGTCAGCGCCTCGACCCGCTGCTTGACGGCACGACCGTCCTCGCTCAGCCAACCGTCGTCGCCGATCAGGCCGCGAGCACGCATCCCGTCGATCACGGCCGCGAGCTGCGGTGCGGGCAGGTGGTGGATGCGCCCGAACTTCTCCGCCGGCATGCCCATGTCGAGGGCGAGGAGGACGTGGGCCTCGACGCCGCCGACACCCTCGACCATCAAGGCGGCGATGTGCCCGTCGCCACGGTGCTCCCGCACCAGGGAGGCGGCATGGAACAGGCGGGCCACCACATCTTCGGGGACCGGGAGCGAGCGCAGCGCGGCGTACATGGGCCGCCCCTCGTACGGTGCGCTCGTCGCCGCCTCGAGCAGCAGTTCGGTGGCGCGTGCGAAGGCGGCAGAGTCGACGTGATCGCCGAGGATGCGCCGCAACGCCTTCACGCAACCCTCCTGGCGGGCGGCGATGGCCGCTTCGGGCGTGGTGGTGCGCCACACCCTCGGGATGTGGCGGGCCACCTCGCCGGGAGCGAAGTTGTAGAAGAGGGCGTCCACCACCTCCGCCGGCACGAGGCCCAGTGGTGCCGCCCGCCCGGCGAAGTAGATATCCCAGTAATTGGTGAACCCCAGGGCGAACATCGCCTCGTTCGGGTCGTCGGCCGTGTAGGGGATGGCCCCGATCGGCTCGACCAGCTCGAACATCCGCCGTGCCATCGACTTCACGGTCGACTCCTCCCGCTGCAACCCGCGCCCCTCGCGGGCACTCACGATCGATTGGACGAGTGAGCGCCGGGAAACTGATCGGGGTGGACCCTATCCCCGGACACGCAGTTGTCATGGCGCCGCGATCCTGTTTGCATGGGGACATGCGGACCCACGGCCCGGAGGAAGCAGCCGCGCCGCCGCCGCGCCGAGACGTCGACGCGCGCAGGCCCGGTCCGGAGTCGGCCAGTGGACTGGGCGCGGGCTCCGTCAGGGGGTTCAACCACCAGGCGTTGCTCCACCTTCAGCGCGCCGCTGGCAACGCCGGCGTCGCCCAACTGCTGCGTCCGGCGGTCCAGCGCTGCGGCCAAACACCCTGCGCCTGCCCGCCCGAGAAGCAGGCCGAGGCGTCGGCCCACCACCATGGTCCTGTTGCGCAGCGAACCGAGGAAGGGGGCGACAGCGACTTCGTCGAGGAGGACGTCCCGGCCGACCCGATCGTGGTGAGCGGACAGCCCGGTGAGGTCGAGCACGAGGGCGGCTGCAGCAACCTGGCCCTCCACGGCAAGACGACGGCCAACTTCGACGGTGGGCCCAACGCCACGGTCACCAACCAGAAGATCACCACCAGCAAGGGCTGCGCCGGGGGATGCCCCGCCGGCACGCCTTGCGTCCATGCAACCGGCACCCTCGAGAGCACGTACTCCGCGGCCGTGACGATCGCCATGCCGAGCATGCCGAGCGGGCTCACCGAATGCGAGCAGGGAAAGGTCCAGGACTTCCTGGACAACGTCCTCGCCCCGCACGAGAAGGATCACGAGACCCGCCTGAAGACCTACGACGGGACCACCAAGATCCCCGTCGACATCACGGCGTGCGGGATGGACGCGGTCACCAAGAAGGTCGAGAAGATCCACCTCGACGAGGAGGCCAAGCGCCAGGACGCGGCGCGCAAGTCCAGCAAGCAGATCGACCCCTTCACCAAGACGGTCGACTGCACCGACTGCGCATAGCGCCGCTGTCGTCCTCGAGGGCGCGAGCCGCGACAGGTCCGCGGCGTCGGTCCGCCGGGCCGGAATCCCAGCGGCCAGCCGGCACGACGACAGCCCGCTGCCGTCCCCGGCGACCGGGCACGGAACGCTGCTCGTGCGCGCGTGACGGCCGGCCGTCTCGCCCGGCAACTCGGATGCGGGTCCACGGCGCCGCGCCACGTCGACGAGGCCCAACCAAGCCCGGCGCTCAGCGCAGTGCGGTCTTCAGGATCTTGCCGGTGGGGCCGAGGGGCAGTTCGTCGCGCACCTCGACGATGCGGGGGTACTTGTAGGCGGCCAGGTGCTGGCGGCAGAAGGCCACGATCTCGCGGGGCTCGGCGGTGCACCCGGGCTTGAGCGTGATCACCGCCTTGACCTCCTCCCCGTAGCGCTCGTCGGGCGTGCCGACCACGGCGGCCAGGGCGACGGCCGGGTGGCGGTGCAGCACGTCCTCGACCTCGCGGGGGTAGACGTTGAAGCCGCCCCGCAGGACGAGGTCCTTCTTACGGTCCATGATCCGGTAGGCCCCGTGCTCGTCGACCTCGCCGATGTCGCCGGTGTGGAACCAGCCGTCGACGATGGCTTCGGCGGTGGCCTCGGGGCGGCGCAGGTAGCCCTTCATCAGGTTGGGGCCCCGGACGCAGATCTCGCCCTCCTTCAGGCAGATCTCAACCCCGGGGAGCGGGTAGCCGATCGAGCCCGGCGTGCGGGGCCGGTCGGGCATCGTGAAGCTGACCACGGGCGCCGTCTCGGACAGCCCGTAGCCCTCGAGCAGCGTCACGCCGAAGCGGGACTCGACGGCCGCCATCAACGCGGCCGGCATCGGGGCGCCGCCTGACACGCACCACTTCAGGGCGCTCAGGTCGTCGTCGCCGGTCGCGGCCTCCAGCAGGGCCACGAAGGTGGTGGGCACGCCACCGAGGAACGTGACCCGGTGCCGGGCCATCAGCGACAGGGCCGTGCCGGCGTCGAAGCGCGGCAGCAGCACGAGCGACCCGCCCACCGACAGCACGGCGTTGTGCATGACGGTCATACCGAAGGCGTGGAACAGCGGCAGCGTGACGAGCGCCACCGTCTCGGCCTCGAGGGACACGACGCCGGCGATGGTGGTGGCGTTCGACCACAGGTTGGCGTGGGTCAGTTCGGCGCCCTTCGGCCGTCCGGTCGTACCCGAGGTGTAGAGGATGACGGCGGTGTCGTCCGCCTCGGTCGGATACGCCTCGGTGACGGGCTGGGCCATGCCCACGACGGCGGTGAAGTTGAGGCACCCGTCGGGGGCGGCGAGATCGGCGAGGTCCTGACGGGCGACGATCACGTGCCGCCCGCCCGCCGCCGACACCACCTTGTCGGCGAACAGCTCCCACGTCACGACGGCCACCGCGCCCGAGTCCTCGAGGTGGTAGGCGAGCTCCTCGGGGGTGAGCAGGACGTTCAGCGGCACGACCGGGTTGCCGGCGTAGTGGCACCCGAAGGCGGCGACGGTGAAGTGGGGGACGTTGGGGAGGACCAGCGCCACCGGCTGGCCGGGCTCCACGCCCAGGTTGCCGAGAGCGGCGGCGAACATGCGGGCGAAGGTGTCGAGCGTCCCGTAGTCGAGGCTCGTGTCGCCGAAGACCACGGCGGTGCGGGACCGGCTGCGGGCGGCCGAGTCCGAGAGGATGGAGGCGAGGTTCAGTGTCATGGGGCGACTGTGCGCCCGCCGGCGGCCGGCTGAAAAGGCTTCTGGGCGCCTTTGGGGGTGGCCCCACGGAGCTATGAGGGGTGCTCCTGGTATGGCCGTCGGCACACGTTGGCGGACGATGCGGACATGACCGCAACGCTCACCCCGGCAGGCCATCCGACGGCGGCAGCCGTCGCCGCCGCCACCCCCGCCCACCGCGACCGCTACGTCGACTTCCTTCGCGCCTTCTCCCTCTGCGTCGTGATGTTCGGCCACTGGCTGATGGCGGTGGTGGTGTGGAGCGGCGACGGCAGCCTGCACACCTCGAACATCCTCGAGGTGTCGCCGTGGGCCCGCTGGCTCACCTGGGTCTTCCAGATCCTGCCCGTGTTCTTCGTCGTCGGGGGCTTCTCAAACACCGCCAGCTGGACCGCCGCCCGGCGAGACGGCAGGAGCTACGGCACCTGGCTGGGGGCGCGCCTGGCCCGGTTGGTGCGCCCGGTGCTGGCCTTCACCGTCGTCTGGACGGCCGGCGCCGTCTCCCTGCGGATCGCCGGCGTGGCGCCGTCGAGCCTGCGGGCCGGTGCCATCGCCCAGCCGCTGTGGTTCCTGGCGATCTACGTGGCCGTCGTGGCCGTCGCCCCGGCGATGGCCCGCTGCGGCTGGGTCGCCGTCCCTGTCCTGGGCGCCGCGGTCGCCGCCGTCGACGCCGCCGCCTGGGCCTTCGGCGTGCCCTACGTCGTCTGGCTGAACATGGCGCTGGTGTGGCTGTTCGTCCACCAGCTCGGGGTGCTGTGGCGCCAGCGGGGCGGGACGTGGTCGCGCCGCCGGGGCGCAGTGCTGGCCCTCGCCGGGTTCGCCGGGCTGCTGTGCCTCACCCACCTGGCGGGGTACCCGGAGTCGATGGTCGGAGGCGTGGGCGAGGCCCGCAGCAACATGTTCCCGCCGTCGCTCGCCATCGTGGCCCTCGCCGTGTGGCAGTTCGGCCTGGCGCTGAGCCTGCGGCCGGTGGTCGACCGCTGGCTCGCCCGACCCCGGGCGTGGAAGGCGGTCGTGACCGCCAACGGGCTGGCGATGACCCTGTACCTGTGGCACCTCACGGCGCTGACCATCGTGGCCGTCGCCGTGCTGCCGACCGGCCTGTTCCCCCAGCCGGGCGCCGGCTCGGCGTCCTGGTGGGCCCTCCGCCCGCTGTGGATCGCCCTGCTGGCCGTCGCCCTCGTGCCGCTCGTGCTGGTCTTCAGCCGCTTCGAGACGGCCCGCATCGAACCGGCCAAGCCGGCGGCGTGGCCGGCCGGCGTCGCCGCCCTCCTCGTCGTCGTCGCCATGGGCTTCCTGGCCCGGCGGGGGTTCGTGGCCCCCGGCATGCCCCTCGGGCTCCCGCTGGTTCCCCTGGCCGCGCTCGGGACGGCGTGGTGGACGCTCACCCGGTCCGGCGTGGCTACGGAAGCGACGCCGAGCAGGTCGTTGCCTTGAGCTTCCCCTTGGTGCGAGTGCACGTGACCGTGGCTGTCGCCGTCCCGGCGAGGAGCGCAGGGTCGGTTGCCCGCAGCGTCACCGCGTAGGTACCCGGGGACGCGTAGGTGGCGGCCACCGGGCCGGCCCCGGACGCCGTGGCCGGCGTGGCGCCCGGCAGCGCCCAGGTGAGACCGACGGCGCCGCCCTCGGGGTCGGACCCCGAGCCGGTGAAGCTGCACTGCGTGCCCGAGCAGGACGCAGACGTGACCCTGGCGACCGGTGGGCTGTTGGCCACCGCCAGGGTGTAGCTGGCCGATCGCGTCGTGCCGCTCGACGAGGTTGCGGTGATGGTCACCACGTAGGTGCCGGTGGCCGGCGCCGCCGTCGCCACGGTGAGCGACGTGGCGCCGCCGGCCGTCAGGGCCGTGCTGCCCAGCGAGGCGGTGACGCCGGCGCCGGCCGGCGAGACGGCGGCGGCCAGTTGCAGGTCGGGCGCCACCGCCCCGGTCGCCGCCGTCGTCACCTGGGCGGTGGCCGCCGTGCCCGCCGCTGTCGTACCCGACGACGGCGCGACGGCCAGGCTGAAGTCGCCGGGCGCCGCCGCGGTGGTGGCGGTGACGGCGGCGGCGGGGGACGACGACGTCCCGTCGGACGCCAGGGAGACGACGGTGTAGCTGTAGGTGGTCGACGGGGCGAGGCCGCTGTCGGTGAAGCCGAGAGACGGCGTGACCCATGCGGCCCCGTCCTGGCGGGTCACCCGGTAGCGCGTGGCGCTGGGTGCCGCCGGCCACGCCGCTCCGGCCGTCCAGCTGAGCTGGATCGACGAGTCGGTGGCCGTGGCCCGGAGCCCGGCCGGGGTCATATCGGCCGCCACGCGGCTGCGGAGGGCGGGCAGCTGGGCGTAGACGTTGTCGCCCGGGCACGCTGTGGCCTCCCAGTCTCGGTGCCCGGAGACGACCGGCATCCCCGGCCGGTTCCCCGCCGAGTTGGTGTAGGTGGTGGTGCCGCCGGCGTTCAGCCCGTGCCGGGTCGCGAGCCTGGCGAGGAGCTGCTCGACCGCTGCCATCGCCGCGGCCGTGGGCGTGGTGTCACCGGACCCGTAGGTGCCGGGCTGGCAGATCGCCGACTGCGAGTCGAAGCAGCCCAGCAGGGCGATCCCCAGGTTGCCGGTGTTGGCGCCGGCGACGTGGGCGCCGGTGACGACGCCGTCGTCGGACGGCCGGTGGGCGAAGTCCGAGCCGTCGCCGCCGCCGGCGAGGCACGACGCGCTGGTGTGGCCGGCGTAGCGGCCCTCGTAGACGTTCCCCGCCGGGTCGACCAGGTACTGGTACCCGATGTCGCTCCATCCGTTGGTGAGCACGTGGTACTGCTCGATGGCGAGAACGGTCTTCGAGAAGTCCTGGGCGGGGTCGTTGGAGCCGGCCGTGTGGTGGACGGTGAGCACCTGGGCGGGGGCGAACTGGGGGGTGTCGGTGCCCTTCGACCACGCCGTGATGCTCTCGTCGGCGTTCCAGTCGGCGCGCGACCGGCAGTTCGCCGCCGCACCGGCCGTCGACGCCGGCCGACGGCTGTGCGACGTGACCGGCCCGTCCGAGAGGTTGAAGGCCGTGGCCGTGGCCCGGAGGAAGTTGGGCGGAACGCCGCGCAGCTGGTAGGCGTCGGCCCGGTCGACCGACACCAGGGCGGCGGTGAACTGGCCGGTCTCCTGGGCGCCGTCCTGACCCAGGGGCCGCCAGCCTCCCCACCGGCCGGCGGTGCGGAAGCGGACCTCGCCGAACGGGGCGGCGCCGCTCTCGGCCGGCCGGCTCGCCTCGTCGGCCAGGCGCGCCTCGAGGCCGAAGTACTCGATGGCGAACGGCACCTTCACCGGGGCGGCGCCCACCGGGCGCGTGGCGTGCAGAGGGCGGTGGACGGCCTGAGCGCCGGCCGGCGCCGTCTCGAGCACGAGGGCCGTGGTCACCAGCAGGATCGTCGTCGCACCGAACAGGGCCAAGCGCAGCCGGTACCGCATCGTCGTCATCGCCGATCTCCGCTCGGGTCGGCCCCGTGGCGGCGCCACGGGTGGTGGTCGGTTACCAGCCTTCTTCCCCGGCGCGGCGACCGCCAGTCGCGGCAGTGCTGGTCACGCCGGCCGCCGCGTCTTGCCCGATCGGGCAGACCTGGGCGGTTGGCGGGGCTCGGATGACGCTCACACCTTGTGACGCCGAGCGCAGTCAGCGAGCATCCAGGGCAGCAACGGGAAGTTGGGGATGGTGAAACAGGGTCCTCGTGCCGGCCGCCCGACCACCGATGTCCGCCTGGTGGTGGACGAGGTGGTCGCGCGCCTCCGCGATGCCTGCGACGGCGTCGGCGCCGCCGCAGCCGGCGGCGCACCGGGCGCGTTCGTCCTGGCCCAGGAGCTGGACCGGCGGGCGACTCGACCCTCACCCGTCCGCCGGCCGCTGCCCCACGCCGGCCGGGAGCGCGACGTGCAGGCCGCCTTCGAGCTGACCGACCTCGAGCTCGACCTGCTCTGCACGGCGGCGACGGTCGACCTCGACAGCCGAGCCGCCACCCTGGTGGGCTACGCCCACGACGACCTGACGCGCCGCCGGCCCTCGATCGGCCTCGCCGCCGCCGTGTGCGGCCTGGCGGTCGACGACCCGGACCTCCACCTGGCCCTCGGCCCGGCGTCGAGGCTGGCGAGCTCGGGCCTCGTCGTCACCGAGGACACGCACCTGCCGTTCCCGCTGCGCGCGCTGCGCTGCCCGGACCGGGTGGTGCGCTGCCTGGTGGGACTCGACGACGCCATGCCTCCGGTGACTTCGCTGCTCGTCGAGCCGCCGCCCCTGCCGGGCGAGGACGCCGAGCGCATCGCCGCGGCGATCAGCACGGGGATCGGGTTCCACTACCTGCACGCCAGCCCGGGCACCGATCCGCGCGGCCTGGCGGTGGCGGCGGCCGCCGCCGTGCCCGCCGGTGCCTTCGTGGTCGACCTGGAGCGGCTGCGACCGCCGCCCGCCCTCGGCGAGCTCGCGGACGTCCTCGTCGCAATCGTGCGCGAGGCGCGCCTGCGCCGGTCGATCCTGGTGGCCGGACCGGTCGACGTCCTGCTGGACGCGGGAGCGAGCCTCGAGACCCTGGCCGGGAGCGGCTGGCCGACCATCCTCCACGGGCTCCGCAGCTGGGACCCCATGTGGACGCGGCAGCCACCGCTGCTCGGCACCGCGCCCGCACACCGGGGCGACACCCAGGCCGCTCTGTGGCAGCGGCTCCTGGCCGAGCAGGCCCCGCCCGAGGACGACCTCGCCGCCCTCGGCGCCGCCTACCGGCTCACGGGGGAGCAGGTGGCCCTCGCCGCCACTGCGGCACTGACCGAGGCGGTGGCCGAGGCGCGCTCGGTCGAGGTCGAGGACCTGCGCCGCAGCGCCCGACGCCGCAACACCGGGTCGCTGGAGCGACTCGCCCGGCGCGTGCACCCCGCCGCCACCTGGGACGACCTCATCCTCCCGGCGGCGACCCTCGAGAAGCTTCGAGAGCTGGTCGCGCGCGCCCGCCACCGCGAGGTGGTCTACGACGAGTGGGGCCTCGCCGCCTCCGGCCAGCGCAGCGACGGGCTGAGCGCCCTGTTCGCCGGGCCGTCCGGGACGGGCAAGACGCTCGCCGCCGAGGTCGTCGCCGGTGCCATCGGGTTCGACCTCTACGTCGTCGACCTGTCGACCGTGGTCGACAAGTTCGTGGGCGAGACCGAGAAGAACCTCGAGCGCATCTTCGACGAGGCCGAGCGGGTCAACGGCGTCCTGGTGTTCGACGAGGCGGACGCACTGTTCGGCAAGCGCAGCGAGGTCAGCGACGCCCACGACCGCTACGCCAACCTCGAGACCGCCTACCTCCTCCAGCGCATGGAGGCCTTCGGCGGGACCGCCATCCTCACCACCAACCTGCGCAGCAACCTGGACGACGCCTTCGCCCGCCGGCTCGGCGCCGTCGTGCCGTTCCCGTCCCCCGACCCGGGCGCCCGCCTTGCACTGTGGCGGCGGTTCCTCGGCGGCAAGCTGCCGGTAGCCGAGGACGTCGACCTCGAGTTCTGCGCCGGCCAGTTCGACCTCACGGGCGCCAACATCCGCAACGTCGCCGTCGCCGCCGCCTTCTTCGCCGCGGACGCGGGGCCGCCGGTCGAGATGGAGCACGTGATCCGCGCCCTCGAGCGCGAGTACGAGAAGCTCGGCCGCCTCCGCAACAACGCCGAGTTCGGCCCCTACGCCCACCTCCTGTCCGACCGGCCCCGTTCGTGACGGCGCCGGCCGGGACCCTCGACGACGCGGCCGCCGCCCGGGCACGCGCCCGCGTCCAACCGGCCAAGGCAACGGCCGTCACCCGGTCCGCCGCCGACGGGCACGCCGGCGGTTCGGGAGGCACGGCCCCGCCGTACGTGCAGCTCCAGCAGACGAGGGGCAACCAGGCCACGGGCGTGCTCCTTCAGCGCGCCCCGGAGGAGGAGCAGCTCTCGCCGGCGCCGGCGGCGGTCCCCGAGGCCAGGGTCACGACGGCGGGGCTCGCTGGCGACGGCGGTGGCGGCGACGCGCCCGACGTCGCTGACGCCGGGGTCGCCGGTGCCACCCCGGCGGGACTCGAGGAGCTGTCGGGCGCGGGAGGTCGTGGCGGCGACGGCAGCACGGGGGGCGGAGGCGCCGACGCAGCCGCGCCCCCGATCGGTGAAGGTGCGACCGGTGAGCCGAACACGCCGCCAGCGGACGGCTCCGCCGCCCCCCTTCCGAAGGCCGAGACCGGTGACGGCGACGGCGGTGCAGGCAGCGCAGACGCCGGGGGCGGCGGCGCACCCGGAGGGGCCGCAGGCCCCGGGGCGTCCGGCGGGCCCAGCGCCGGGGACGGTCGCGAGGGCTCCGGCGCGCACGGAGGGGGCGCCGGGCCGGAGGCATCCGGCGCGCCCGGTGCCGGGGACGGTCGAGAGGGGGCCGGAGCGCCGGCGGCGGGTGGCGCCCCGAGCGCGGGGGCCGGCAATGACGGATCGGCCGGCGCAGGCGGCCCCGCTGGCGACGGTGGCGGGAGCGGCGGAGCAAGCGGGGGTGACGCAGGCGGCGGCGCCCCACCAACCGGCGGCGCCGCAGCTGCGGACGGGCCGCCGCCGGGCGCCGGCCCGGCACCTGGGCACGGCGGCGCGGCGGGCCCGAGCGGTGCGCGTGTGCCCTCGACCGGGACTGCCCCCGCCGGCGGGCCGGCCGGTGGCGTGTCGACATCACCTGGCCCCCCGGGATCACCGAAGCCGCCCCGGGCCGCCGCACCGGCACCCCTGACCGGCGCGAGCACGCCAGCAGCGCCGGCGGCCACAGCCGTCACCCCCACAGGCGGGCCCCAGGTCGACGTCGCCTCCACTGTCGGGCCCTCCTCGGAGCTCCAGGCCGCGCACGAGGCGCTGCACGGGCCGAAGCCACCGGCGCCCCACCACCCGCCCAGGCCCGTCCCACCCCCTCCGACCCCGAGGCCGGTACGGCCGACGACGCCCGCCTGGTTGCTGGCGCCGAGCGAGGCGACGGCGGTGCAGCGGGCGCGTGCCGACATGCGGGCGGCCCGGCGGTCGACGTCCGGTCGGGGGCCCGGGGGCGCCCACCTGCTCGCTGGAGAGGCGGGCCGGGTCGACCGGCTCGACACGGCCGGCGTCGCCCGACCGCTCTCGACCCAGCTGCTGCGGTCGCCCGAGGAATTCGGGCCGGCGTCCGCCACGTCGGGCACGGCGCAGGCGAACCGGATGCCGCGAGCGCCGGCCCTGACGGCGTCGCCGCCCCCGGAGCCGGTGCTAGCGCTCCAACGCTCGGCCATACCGGTCCAGCGCGACTGGGTACCGACCCTCGAGTCCATCCTCCACCAGATCCCCGGCTACGACATGCTCACGCTCGTCGTCGGGTTCGACCCGGCGACCGGGCGCCCCGTGCGGCCGACGCCGGCCAACCTCGTCACCGCAGTGATGGGCCTCGTGCCCGGCGGTCGGTTCGTCCATGACCAGCTGGCGGAGCTCCACGTGCTCGACGAGGTCTACCAGCTGATCGCCGGGCAGCTCACGGCGCACAACCTGACCGGCGACCGCCTCCGGCACGAGGCCGATGCGGCGTGGGAAGAGGTCCACATCATCGACGGGCCCAGCGCGGCCATGCGCGTGGTCGAACGCCACCTCGACAACATCACCCGCGACGTGCTGGCGCTGGCCAACTCGCTTGTCGACGAGGTCATCCGCATCGTCAAGGAAGCGGCTATCCGCAAGGCCGAGGAGCTGCTGGCCGCCGACGAGACGGCCCGCAAGATCTGGGACCTCGCCAAGGCCGTCATGCACTACGACCCGTTGCGGGGCGAGAACGTCAACGCGTCGACCGAGGACATCATCGCCAAGTTCCTCATCCTCATCGGGCGCGAGACGGAACTCGAGCAGATGCGGGCGAAGGGCACCCTCGCCCAGACCGCCCAATGGGTCGACCAGCAGATCCAGCAGTTCATGTCGATCATCGGCGAGTTCCGGTCGCTGGTGGATGCCGCGCTCCAGTCGCTCACCTTCGAGCAACTGCCCCACCTCCCCGACAACCTGTCCAACCTCGCGACCCGCGGCCTGGCGCTGCTGGACCGCATCGCCTCGTTCGCCGCCACCGTCGCCCAGAAGGTCCTCGACCTCATCAAGGACTCCCTGCTGGGGATGCTGGACGAGCACGCCCAGCACACCCCGGGCTTCCACCTGCTGACGGTGCTCCTCGGCCGCAACCCGCTGACGGGCCGGGACGTGCCACGGACACCGACCAACATCATCAAGGGCTTCGTCATGCTCCTGCCGAACGGGGAGCAGACCTACCAGCAGCTGGAGCAGACCGGTGTCGTCGCCCATGCGGCAGCCAATATCCAGGTGGCCATCGACAACCTCGGGATCACCTGGGACGGCATCGTCCAGCTGTTCACCGACATCTGGCACTCCCTCAGCATCGACGACCTGGTCAACCCGATCGGGGCGTTCATCCGCATCATCGAGCGCTTCGGCGAGCCGCTCGGCCGCCTGCTGCAGTTCGTCGTCGTCGTCCTCAAGGAGGTCTTCAAGCTCGTCCTGCGCCTGATGGGCTTCAAGGAGGAGATGCTCGACCGCATCATCGCCAACGCGATGCACGCGTGGGACAAGATCAAGGCGGATCCCGGGCAGTTCTTCAACAACCTGCTGCAGGCTCTGAAGCTCGGGTTCACCCGGTTCTTCGACCACATCGGCTCCCACCTGCTCAACGGCCTCGCCGGCTGGCTGCTCGACGGGCTCAAGGACGCCGGGATCACCCTCCCCTCTGAATTCAGCCTCCAAGGCGTCATGGACGTCATCCTCCAGGTGCTCGGGATCACCGTCGACCACCTCTGGCAGAAGCTCGCCGACAAGATCGGCCCCGAGAACGTCGCCAGGCTCCGCCGGGTCGTCGACCGCCTCAGCGGCATCTGGACCTTCATCAAGGACGTGCAGCAGCGCGGCATCATCGCGGTCTGGGAGTACATCAAGGAGAAGGTCTCCGGCCTGTGGAACATGGTCCTCGACCAGGCCAAGAACTGGTTGATGACCCAGCTCATCGAGCAGGCGATCCAGAAGGTCCTCTCGATGCTCGACCCGAGCGGCATCATGGCGGTGGTCAACAGCTTCATGGCGTTCTTCCGCGCCGTGCAGTCGGTCATCCACTACATCAACCAGATCATGGATATCGTCGACCGCTACGTGGCCACGATCGCCGAGATCGTCGACGGCCAGCTCGACCGGGGTGCCCAGCAGCTCGAGGACGGCCTGGCCCGGACCATCCCCGTCGCCATCGGCTTCCTCGCCAACCAGGTCGGCCTCGGCAACATCGGCGACAAGATCAAGGAGATCATCACCGGCATCCGCCACTACGTCGATCTCGCCATCGAATGGCTCATAGACAAGGCGATCTCCATGGGCCGATCCGTGCTCAACATGCTGGGCGTCGGAGGCGGAGACGCCAGGGGAGAGACGCGGCTCCATTCGGAATTCGAACTTGGCGCGGAGGAGCACACTATGACCCTGGAAGTCGGAGCTCAGCCGGTTCTCCAGATGGCGTCATACCGCGAGGAACTCCTGGCGAAGCTTAGGCGCGAGGAAGGTCATTGCGGCGATAATGTGCAGCAGTTGGCCCACGTACGGCGGTTGATAGCTGAAACTGAAGCCTTTATAGCGCTCGTGAGGAGCCGGTCTACATCACAAACGGCGCCTGGAACCATTCCAAATGATCGCGATGTTGTACGAGGACTCCTGGCTATTGTTCAAGCCGTTCGCGCGTACGCCCAGCTGTACAATGTCCAGGACATCGGCCAACGCGGCGGGTCTACGAGCGATGCTGACGTCCCCGGGATGATTCAACGGGCCCAGACGGCGCTCGCAGTAGCGCAGGGCCGCTACCTGCAGCTCCCACCAAGCGAGAATGAGAAGACCTTCGCTTCCGGTGGCGGCGTCACGAGGATGAGTGGATGGGGTGCTACGAACCTCTCTGACCCCACGAGGCAGTGGCGACCGCCCGATAGCGCTGAGACGGACCCGCAGGCTGGTCAGCAATGGCTTGAGCACCAGGCCGGACTTCACTCCGTCGGACGTGGCGTGATGCGCGCGCTCTGGCGCGGCACTGAGACGTTGACGGCAACGCGCGCAGGATCGAATGAGGTCCGCCGCCGCGATCTCGTTCCCAGACGGAATGAGGAACTGTCGCTGGAGGAGGCGCTAGACCGCTGGCACCTGGGCAACGAGGCCGAGGAAAGCCCTCCAGGCAGCCCGCCGATCGATGTGGTGCAACCTGTTCGGAGCCGCACGATGATGCGCGATCTCCTGGAGAGCGGGGTGACACGTCGACGCGTTCGGATGGACGGACAGATGTGGATGCAGGAGATTCGGGTCGCCCCCGACCCCGCCCCAGGTGGCATTGCCGGTGTCCATGTGCCCGTTCGTCACATGAATGATGCCGGGATGCCGGGGCGGGAGAACTCCTCGCACGCCGAGCAGCAGGTCCACCGCCTCGTACCGGGCGAACCGATCGGGGTCAGCCGCCCGATGTGCACGCCTTGTGTGAACATCTTCCGCTCAGAGGCCCAGCGGCTGCAGAAGATCTTGGTTGTCGTGGCGGGCCTGCCTGGTGGACCGGTGGAGGTGAATGTCTTCCGGCCAGACGGTTCCCACCCGCGCTCCTCCTGAACACGCACGCCGGCGGCCTCCGAACGTCGTAACGCAACGCTTCGAGCGCCTAGCAACCGGGTCGGAACTGAAGAAGTGTTCGCCTGCAGAGTCGCGCCGCTAAGTGTCGCAGCAGCTCGTCGGTGTCAATGGACACGGCCCAAGGCTCCATCGGTGGATCGGAAGGAGCTGTCCATATGACTCGGCCGGTCATGGGTCGTGCCCTCGCTCGCCGCACGTCGTGCGGCCCACGATCCTCCAGTTGGGCTAGATTCGTCGCCAGGCTGGCGGGAGCCGTACTGTCAGAGCAGCACCAGTCTCCTGCGCGTCTTCTCATGATCGAAAGCCCTGGCGCATCGAGCCCGACGGCTCCGTCCACCAGCTTGACGTCGGTATGCCGGAGACCCTCCCCGGCGACTCGGAAGCGTTCGAACGCTGGATCGGGGTGCGCCTGCCGACGGATTACAAAGGGTGCGGCTCCCTGAGAGCGACGTCACCCAGGGGAGTTGAGGCGAGCTAAGGGGGGACAGCCGACTTCGCGTCGGGGAGCGCCCCTGCAGGATGGCCGTCATCGGGCGAGAACGGCAACGCGCTGAAGTTGTCAGCCGGAGCGATGACCCCTGCGACTGGCGGGGCTCTTCGAGGTGGCCTGACGCTCGGCGTCGAAGGCACGCGCCGAGAGGATCTCGAGCTTGGCGACGAGGTCTTTTAGCCGCCGGGCGTTGTCGAACCAC
>DASSMA010000013.1:0-20967 GCA_035689115.1 Acidimicrobiales bacterium | reverse complement strand
GACGCCCTGTTCAGCTTCTTGCGCCACGCCGGCGTGCCGGCCACCAATCACGAGGCAGAGAGGGCCATCCGGCCCCAGGTGTGCATGCGCAAGAACTGGGGCGGCAACAAGAGCGAGGACGGGGCCAGGGCCGCCGCCATCCTGGGCAGCGTGCTGCGCACATCGACCCAGCGTGGCGCCAACCCCATCGAGGTGCTCACGGCCATCGCCACCAGCGACGGCCGCCGCAACGGTTTGGGCCTCGACCTTGACGGACAGGGGCCATGACCGCCGAGCGGCCCTACGAGGTCACCGTCATCGAGCACGCCGCCGACGGGACGACCAAAGAGCTGGTCGGCGGCCGATGCAGTGCGTTCGTGCTCGCCATCTGCGCCGACGTCAACGGCGAGCTACGCCTCCTGACCCTCCACGAGGGCCCGACCGGCCAGCGGCGAAAGGCAATCAGCGCCCTCAGCGAGCACATCCGCGCCACGATCGGGCTCGGGCGCTAACTCTGTACGTTCGATCTAGGCGCGCTCAGCGAGCCGAGCCCAGCGAGCAACCGCACGCTGGATTACACAGCCAGTGGGAGGGGGACCGTCACCCCACGACCGCCCTCGGCGTTGAGGGGGGTGCCAACCCCTTGCGAGCCATGCTGAACGAGGCCGAGTACGCCGCCCCCAGCGCTCAGCCCGCGCATCCTCGAGGTCTGCGCGCTCACTCCGACGGGGTGGGGAAGCCGGTTATTCAAATGATTCCCGGCGAGCGACGCTGACTCGAGGCTCGTAACGGGTCCGATGGGCGTCCACTTCTCCCCATGCATCACAGTCGTTCGTTCCATGGTCCAACGCGGCATCGACGGCATCGTGGAGATGGAAGGGACAGGCGAACCAGATGGCGATGGTCACGGTGTTGGCGCCATCGCCCTCCTCGACAGCCACTGCGTAGGTGACATCGTCACCGCAGGATCCGCCGCTCGGTGTGTCGCATCGGACGCTCCAAGTGGAATGGATGGCGGTGGTGCCCACGGTCAGGCCTCCGTGGTCAACGGCGGTAGGCGGGGGGGAAGCGGTCGAATGCGATGGCGGCCAGCTCGCCGAGCGGGTGACCAGGACGTTGGTCGGCAGCGACCAGCAGCCGTCGAAGGACGGCAGCGCTGGCCAGCACGACGCTGTCCCAACGCAGCGGATCGACGGGGAGGCCGGCGCCGTGCACGCACAGCGCCGGCGAGACGGGGACGCCGAGGGTATCGCTGACCACCCCGGCGGCCCACTGCACCACGTCGAGAACTGGGCCCAGTCGCCTCCCGGCATACCACAGCCGCCCGTCGCGCAGGACGACGATCCGGCCACGGTAGGACTTGGAGTCCACCACCCACACCCCGCCGGGCCCGATCAGCAGGTGGTCGAGGTTGGCGGCCCCGGGCAGCCGCCGGTCGTGCAGCACCTCCCAGCCGATGTAGCGCAGCGGGTCCAGCACCTGGGCGGTGGCCCGCTCGCCGGCCGCCCCCCTCGACCACGCCCGGGCATCGGGGGACGGCTTGGTCCCGACCGGCCCGAGAAGGCGGCCGAGGGGAGCCTCGGCGCCGGCGACCGTCGGCGGCGATGCCAGCGACCGCGACCGGGCCTCGGCCGACGCCCCCGCAGCCGGGTCGGGGGCGCCGGGTAAGCGCGTCGGGCGCGAGCCGCCGCTCATCCCAGGCCGGCCTCGATGCCGCCGGCGCCGCCAGGCTGACGCGGGGCCAGGTCGGTCGGGTCGTCGAGGCTGAAGTCGGGTAGCAGTGGTCGGGCGCTGCGGGCGGCTGCCGCCACCTGGTCGGCCCACGCCTCCAGTCCCTTGGCCGCCCGGCGCAGTTCGGCGGCGTCGGCGGCGTCGGGGGCCAGGCCGTAGCGGGCGCCGGCCAGTCCCCACATGGTCTGGCGGGCGGCGCCGACCACCTTGCCGAGGACCTCGGCGGCGGCGTCGAGCTGGTCGGCCACGGCCGGGTCGGTGTTTCCGGCATAGGCGGCCAGGCACTCGGCCTCTAGGCGCACGGCGGCGTCGAGCAGGGGCCCGGCCTTCTCGGCCCGGTAGTGGGCGGAGACGGGCTGGTGGTCGCCGATGCGGCACACCATGTCGGCCACCACCGCCAGGTGTCCGAGCACCGCCCGGTCGTCGAAGCGGCCCGCCTCCTCGGCGTCCAGGGCCCGGCGGGCCACCTCGGCCCGGGCCGCCTCCAAGATGCTGCGGTTCTCCATCTGCTCCTCCTCGTTGTCGTGTTCGGGTTGGTCGTCAGGGCATGAGGCCGTCGGCCGCCGAGCACAGCCCGGGTGGCGGCCGGCCGGCGCCGGGCAGCTCCACCGTCCGGAGGTCCACCGGGCCCCGCCCGGCCGGTCGGGGCGCCGGGTGGCGGGGCAGGCGCTCGCCGGCGGCCAGGCCGCTGGCCACCGTGGCCGCCGCCTCCCGCTCGCCGAGGCCGGCCGCCCCCGCTGCCTGGTGCAGCACGGCGGTGACCTCGCCGGCGTCGAGGTGGCCGGCCCCCACCAGCTGGCCGAGGACGAAGGCCGAGCGGTTGAGGGTGTGGTTGCGCTGGCCCACCGCCGCGGCTGCCACCCGCCGGGCCTCCCCGTCCAGGGCGGCCGCCGCCCACGCCCCGGTGCCGGGCCCGACGCGCAGCGAAGCGGGGTCGAGCTGCCGGCGCTCGGGCTCGGGGCGGACCAGGGCGCCGAGGACCCAGTCGGGCAGCGGCGCCAGCGGGCCCCGGGCGCTCCAGCGGTAGGGGGCGCCGGAGGTGTGCCAGCTGGGCGGGGCGATGATGTAGCCCCCCTCGCCCCGCACGTCCAGGCCCGGGCCGAGGGCGCCGGCGCTGTTGCGCAGCGGCTCGGTGCAGGCGAAGTACAGGTGCAGGCCGGCCCCGCCGGTGCGCACCACGGCGGTGGCGGGCAGGCGGCCGTGGGCCGCCTCGAGGTCGGCCAGAGAGCGGGCGCCGCCATGGGCGGGGTCGACGTCGAGCACCACCACGCCGTCGCCCGTGCGGATCCCCACGTTGCCCGCCGGCCATCGCCGCCACCACGCCGCCACCTGGGTCGGGTCGGTGCTGGCGTCGTGCAGGCCGTGGCGGGTGCGAGGGTGCTTGGCCGGGCTGGCGCAGTCCCTCGCCCCGCAGGTGCACGGCCCGCCCCGCCCTGGGGCGTGGCAAGGGAAGACCCGCCACCCACGGCGGGCGTAGTCGAGGGCGGCCAGGGCCTGGGCGCTCATGCCGGAACGGCCTGGGTCGGCGGCCAGGCGGCCCGGTCGTCCTCGAGGTCGGCCCGCACGTCGGCCGGCAGGACCCAGCCGAGGGCCTCCTCCAGGCTGTCCAGGTCCGGGTGCTCGGCCCAGATCCGCCCGTGCCAGTCCGACACCGGCTCGCCGCCGTCGTCGGGCGCCCCCCAGTGCTGGGCGTAGAAGGTGGCGAGCGGGGCGTCCCAGCCCAGTTCCCACCACGAGCCGTCGTCGTCGTCCACCTCGTAGCGGGCGCCCTCGGGGCGGGCGTCGTCGTGCATGGTCACGGTGTCACCTCCGGTGCCGTGTCTCTGTGTGCGGGGAAAGGCGTGGCGTCGGGCCTCTGGCGGAGGTCCAGGTCGATGCGGCGCAGGTCGACGGCCGGCGCCGACCCGTCGGCCGCCTCGGAAGCGGTGCCCTGAGCGGGGCCGGCGTCGGGGCCGGGGACCCGGTAGACGGTGGGCGACACGGGCGAGCGGCCGGCGTTGACCACCGTCGCCGCCACCCGCACCACCTTGCGCTCCGAGCGCCCGGGGCCGACCGGCTGGAGGCGCCAGTGGGCCCGGCGCAGGTGGGTGACCGGTCCCGACCGCCCCGGGGCGTCGGCGGCCGGGTGCTGGGCGGCCAGGGAGCGGCCGAGGTCGAGCACCCGCACGCCGGCGGCCGCGCCCTTCGGCTCGTGGCGGCGGAAGGCCCCGCTGCGGGTCGAGCGCCGCCACTCCCGCGAACCCGGCGCGCCGGCCAGGCCGAGGGGGCGGTCGGGCTCGTGCCACTCGGCCCAGGCCACGGTGGCGGCCAGGTTGGTGGCCACCGGGGCCAGGCGGGCGGCCGACAGGCGGCCCCACACCAGGGCCCGCTGGCGGTCGAAGCGCTCGGGGCCGGGGCGGGCGGGGTCCGCCTCGGCCTCCACCAGCCAGAGCACCTCGTCGTCCAGGCCCCCGCCGTCGGCCTCGGCCAGCACCACGCCCTCGATCGCCCCGCCCCGCTGGCGTACCTGGCCCAGGCAGGTCAGTTCGCCGCTTGGGCGGCCCTCCACGTCGACGTGGTGGTCCCAGATCTCCGGCCAGTCGCAGGCTTCGGGCGCGATGGGCAGCGGCCGGGCCAGGAACACGGCCACGGTGGGATGGGGCAGGCGCAGTCCGTCGACCACGTCGGGGCCCGGCGGCTGGCTGGCCAGCAGGCCGGCGGCGGCCGACTCGTCGACGAAGTGGGGTACAGCCCGGTACAGGGCGCCGAGGTCAACCAAAGACGAGGCGATGCGGCGGGCCGCGGTGTGGGCCGCCTCGCCCTGCAGGGCGCCCGCGCCCAGGGCGTCCAGCAGGCGAGCGCTGTTCATCAGGTCGGCGCTGATGGCGAACGAGCGCAGGGCCACCACGTCGCCGGGCACGTAGCGCTCGGGGTCGGGGCGGCCCATCACCCAGCGCCCCGACGCCCAGGCCAGCGCCGCGTCCCCCTGTGCCAGCGCGGCCAGGCGGGCCACCTCGGCCGCGGCGGCCGACGGCCCGGCGTCCAGCACCCGCACCTCGGCTGGGCTCGCCTCCCGCAGCCCCGCCCCGAAGGCGTTGGGGGCGCTCACGGCCCGAGCTCCGGCAGCTGCACCTCGACGGCCCGGGCCGGCGGTCGCTCGGGTCCGGGCAGGGCGACGGTGCGCAGGTCGACGGACGCTCCTGCCGCCTCGGCCCGGGCGACGGCCTCGGTCGGCGACAGGCCGGCCAGCTCGTCGTACCAGGCGGCGATCTCGCCCCGGGCCGAGCGGAACGCCTCGGCCAGCAGGGCGCCGTCCAGTCGCTGCGGCGCCACGGTGGCGATGGCGGCGGCCAGGCGCTCGAGGTGGGCCGCCCCCGCCGCCCGGCGCTGGGCGGTGGCCTCGGCGGCCAGGGCCTGGGCCCGGCGGGCCACGAACTCAGTCCCCACCGCGGCCGACGCCTGGACGCCGGGCGGGGCCACCTCGGCGCCGGGGAGGGCGAAGCCGGCCCCGCACAGCCCGCACGTGACCGGCCCCCGGGCCAGCACCGACGGCGCCATGCGCAGGCGCCGCGGCGGCTCGCACGAGCAGCAGGCGGCCGAGGGACTGCGCCCGCCCCCCTCGCCACTGCCGCCAGTATCGCCGTCACCGGCCTGCGGGCCGGGCCCGGTGCCCACCTCCACGCCGGCCCGGCGCTCGCCGGGCAGGCCCCGGGCCAGGCGCATCTCTTCGCCGATGCGGTCGATGACGTCCCGGTAGGCCTCGGCGGTGGCGGGGGTGAGCTCGGTGCGGGCCCAGCCGTAGGGGTCGAGGCGCCGGGGGCGCAGGCCCACCTCGGCGGCCGCTGCCTTGTAGTGCTGGTTGTGGTATCGGCCGCCCCGGCTGGCGTCGCGGATGCCCCTCGCCGCGTTGAGCGAATGGGCCGCCTCGTGGAGCAGGACCTCGAACACGTCGGTGGGGGCCAGGTGCAGGGCCTCGCCGGCCAGCAGCACCTCGCCCCGGGCCTGGCCGCCGACACGCCACTGCCCGCCCCACCAGTGGCCGAGCTTGACCAGGCGCCCCCGCTCCACCCCGCTGCCGAGCACCACCACCGTGTCGGGCAGCTCGGGATGGCGGGCCTGGATGGCGGCCCACGCCCCCTCGCAGGCGGCCACCAGGTCGCTGGCCGCCACGGGCCGGCCTTCGGCCCCGACCTCGTCGACGCCGGGGCCCTGGTGGGGGCCGGCCACCTCGGTGGTGACGGCGGCGGCCGGCGCGGGGCCGGGCGACGTCGGCTCGGCCACCGCCGCCCGCCGCCAGCAGCAGGCGCCGCCGCAGTCGTCGGGGTGGTGGGCGGGGCGGTCGGCGCGGTGCTGGTGGAGCACGTCGCCGCTTCGGAAGATGGTCCCCGCCGCCGGGTCGAGGGCGGGACGGGCCAGGGCAGCCAGCGCAACCTGGTGCTCGGCCAGGGCGGCCCGGCGGGCGGCGGGGTCCTCGGCGTCGGTCATGGCGCGCACCTCCTCAGGGGACGGGGACGGGGTCGGCAGCGATGTCGGGCGAGCGGGCGGCGGCGCGGCCGGCGTCGGCCAGGGCGGCGGCCGCCGCCTCCCACGCCTCGGCGGCGTCGGGGTGGGCGGGCCGGGCGCCGAGGACGGCGGCCACCGCGTCGTCGCCCACATCGGCGGCGGGGGGCAGGGCGCCCCAGCGGTCGAGGTAGAGCCCGGCCTGCTCGGCCGCCTCCCGCCGGCGCCGGCGCCGGTCGTGGTCGGCACCGGCGCCGGGGGGACCGAGGGCCCGGGCTAGGGCGGGGGATCCGGCGGCGCCGGCGGCCAGGCGCACCCGGGCCTCGCGCCCGGCCACGGCCTGGCGCAGTACGGCGGCCGCCTCGACGTCGGCGGCGTGGTCGGCCAGGTAGCCGTCGCGGTCGGCCTGGGCCCGGCGCAGGTCGGCCAGGCGCCGGTTGGTGGCGGCAAGCGAGCGGCCCAGGGCGGCTGCCTCGCCGGCCAGCTCGGCCCGCCGGCGACGACCGACGCCCCCGGCCCGGAGCTGCTCGGCCACCAGCTGGCGCCGGGCGGCCAGGCGCTGGGCCGCCACCTCGGCCCCGGCGATGCGGCGGGTGACGTCGGGCGGGGCGGCGGCCAGCACGGCGGACAGCGGGGCCAGGGCGGCGTGCAGGCGACCGAGGCTGTGGGCGGCGGCCAGGGCGGCGGCGTCGGCCACCCGGGGGTCGATCTCGTGCAGCAGGGCGGGCGGCGCCTGGGACGAGAGCCGGGCGGCCAGGGCGTCGAAGCCCGTCTCCCGCTCGGCCGGCGGGCCGTGGGAGCTGTCGAGGTCGCGCCCCTCGGGCAGGGTGCCGTCGACCAGGTAGATGCGGTTCTCCAGCCGGCCCCGGGTGCCGGCCACGTAGGCCCCGGCCGGGGTGGTGGCGTCGTCCAGCACCGAGCGGCAGCTCGTGAGCGTGCGGCCCTGCACGCCGTAGTCGGTGACGGCGTAGGCGTGCTCCACGAAGCCGGCGGCCACGTAGCGCCGGGGCAGGCGCACCACCCGCTGCGGCCCGCCCGCCTCGGCGAAGTCGACCTCCACCTCGCCGGCGTGCTGGTGGACCCGGACCACCCGGCCCCGGCTGCCGTTGTGGACCCACCAGCCCCGATGGCCCCTGGCCCGCAGGGTGCGGTTGTTGCGCCGGGCCACCACCAGGTCGCCGGCCTGGAAGGCGGTGCCGTCGACCTCCAGCACCGGGCCCGACAGCCCGCCCTCGGCCGCCAGCAGGGCCCGGCAGCGGGCGTTGAGCTTGGCCCGCACCGCGTTGCGGGTGGCCACCAGCGGGTCGGGGTGACCGCCGCGCCAGGCGGCCAGCCAGTCGGCGGCCATGAGGTCGTACAGGGCGGCGGCGGTGGGGGCCCGGGTGACCAGGCCGGCCCGGTCCCGCCGGGCCAGGGACTCGGCCACCTTGCCCTCCCGGAACTCACAGATGGCGGCGCGCTCGGTGGCCAGCGACACCACCACCGCCCCGGTGTCGTCGAGCACGTCGGCCTGGCGCTGGTTGGCCACCAGGGTGGCCACCGCCCCGCCCGGGCGGCCCACCAGCCAGCCGAAGAAGTTGCCGGGGCCGACGGCGGAGTGCTGGTGGGGGTCGCCGACCAGCACCAGGGCCGCTCCCGCCGCCTCGACGTGGGCCAGCAGGGCGGCCAGGTCGCGATGGGAGGCGGTGGAGGCCTCGTCGAGGATGACCACCGAGCCGGGCGCCAGCCCGCCGTGCTCGGCGTCGCTCAGGTCGACCAGGGTCCTGGCCACCGTGTCGCAGCGGCCCACCAGCCCGCTGCCCCGGGCCAGCTCGTCGGCCGCCTCGGCGGTGACGGCGCAGCCGATGACCCGCACCCCGGCCGCCTCCAAGGCCTCCACCACCGCGGCGGTGGCGTAGGTCTTGCCCGACCCCGGGTAGCCCACCACCGCCCGCAGGCGGGCGTCCGACCCGCACACCGCCCGGACCATGGCCGCCTGCTCGTCGCTCAGCGTCGACCGGCGGGCCAGCACCGCCTCGACGGCGGCGGGCCCGAGGGTCGGCCCGCCGGACGCGTCGGCGGCCGCCATCAGGGCCTGCTCCATGGCCGCCAGCTCGGGGGTGGTGAAGGCGGCGTCGGCCAGGTGGTCGACGAAGTCCCCGCCGGGGCCGGCCAGCAGCCGGGGCCGGGGACGGCCGGGGCGGTGCTCGCGCACCGCCACCGCGGCGGGCGAGGCCAGGAAGCGGTCGGCCAGGGCCACCAGGCCGGCCCCGTCCACCGCCCCGCCCACCTCCTCCACCAGGGCGCACACCACCGCGGCCCTGGTGAAGGTGGCGGCCGTCTCGGTCAGGCCGGCCGGTCCGGCCAGGCGCTCGAAGGCGGCCTCGACGTCGGCCTCGGCGAGCTTGGCGCCGGCGCGGCGCCCCAGGCAGGCGGCCACCTGGCGGGGCCCGAAGCCCACCCCCTCGGCCTCGTCCCGCCAGCGGCGGTGCAGCTCGACGTCGCCGGCCCGCAGGCCCTTGGCCGCCCGGGTGGCCAGCGCCGCCACCTGGCGGGCGGCGGGCGAGTCGGCCCCCACCCGCTCCAGCTCGGCGGCGATCTCCTCGCTGCGCTTGGAGAAGGCGTCCACGACGACCCTGGGCACGCCGTCCACGTCGGGCCACCCCCCGCCCGGTCGCTGTTCCTGGCTGGCCAGCCCCAGGCGGCGCTCGGCCCCGTGGCGGAAGGCGGCCTGGTACACCGCGTCGGCGGCCAGGCCGTGGCGGTAGAGGCCGGCCGGGTCCAGGCCCGCCCAGTGGCCGTCGGCGAGCTGGGTGGCGTTGGCGATGACGCAGTGGGTGTGCAGCAGCGGGTCGCCGGCGCGCGAGTCGCGGTGGTCGAAGGCGGCCACCACGAACCCGCCGGCCGCCGTGCGCACCCGCTTGCGGGCCCGCCCCACCGCCGCGGTGGTGCGGGCGGCGGCCGCCGCGTCCTCCAGGTAGGCCAGCGCCGCTTCCACCGCGCCGTGGTGGATGCCCACCAGCTCGGCCGCCACCTCGGGACCGCCCACCGCCCACAGCACCGAGTAGGACTTGGGCGGGCGCAGCACCACGTCCCACCCGGCCCGGGCGTCGGGGGGCCGCCGGGCGTCGCGCAGGCGGTCGACCTCGGCCTGGGACACCTCCCAGCGCCCGGCCCGGCTGCCGCCCCGCCCGCCGGTGCGGTGCTGGCGGGTGCCGAGGAGGAAGGCGGCCGGCACGTCGACGTCGACCCGGCCGGCCCGGGCCGCCTCCAGCACCGCCCGCACCGCCTCGGGGTCGGACAGGGCGACAGCGGGGTCGAGGGCCACCGCCGCGGTCCGGGCCGCCTCCCCGGCCGCCAGCCAGTGCTGCACGGCCCGGGTGCTGACCCCCAGCTGGGCCGCCACCTGGGCGGGGGCCAGGGACTCCCCGGCCCCGGCCCGGCGGGCGGCGGGACCCTCGGCGCGGGCCCGGGCCCGTGCGTTGGAGCCGGCGGCCGACACCAGCACCTCGCCGGTGCCCGGGTGCAGGCCGGCCAGCAGGCGCTCGAAGGCCTGGCGCTCCACCGGGCCGGCCAGCCCGAGAGCCGGGGCCAGCGACCCCAGCCACCGCCCCGGCGCCTCGCCGCGCCCGGCGTAGTAGTCGCCCCTGGTGGCGGCCACCGCGTCGAGGTAGTAGCCGGGAGCGTCGGCCCGCAGGCGCCCGATGTTGAGCACCGACCGCCTCAGACCCCGCTGGCGGCCAGCTCGTCGTCGGCGCCGGCGTTGCCGTTGCCGTCGCCGGCCGGGCGGTCGAGGAACTCGAGGCGCTCGACCAGCACCTCGTGGCGCTCGCGGCGCTGGCCGGCGGCGTCGGTCCACACCCGCTGGTGCAGCCGCCCGCTCACGCCCACCCGCCGGCCGGTGTGGAGGTGCTCGAGGGCGGAGCGGGCCTGGCCCTCGAAGCACACGGCGTTGACGAAGGCGGCCTCCCCGCTGCGCCGGGGGATGGCCAGGCGCAGCACCGCCACCGGGCGGTCGGGGTCGCTGCCCCGCACCTTGGGCTCGGCGGCCAGGCGGGCGGTGAGGTTGACGCTGTTCATGGCTGTTCTCCTTGCTCGTGGGACGTGGATGCAGCGGCTCCGGGCGCCTCCCACCCGAGGTGCAGGTGGTCGGTGTGGTCGGCGTCGGAGAAGAAGCCGGGGAGGGGGTCAAGGGCCGGCCACGGGGTGCCCACCTCGTCGGGGCGCAGGCCCGGGGGCAGGGCGGCGATGGCCACCGCCAGGTCCCGGGCGGCCCCGTTGGCGGCGGTGACGGCCACGCCGCCGACGGCGGCGATGTCGACGGCCCGGTAGGACCAGTGCAGCGACACCCGACACGTCGGCCGCTCGGCCCGGCTGGCGCCCCCCACGCACTGGCTGTGGCCGCTGCGCAGCACCGACACGGCGATGGGCGCCCGGGCCCCGGCCAGCACCAGCACCGCCACCAGCCGCGGGTCGACCAGGCCGGTGCCGAGGTCGGCCACCGCCGGCGGCGGGAGGTGGACGGCCGGGTCGGCCAGCAGGCCCTGGACCGACGCCGTGGCCCCGGCGCCGTCGAGTGATGGGGGGCCTTGCGCGTAGGAGGCGGCGGTGGCCAGGACCCGGGCCACGTAGGCGTCGGAGTGGTCGTAAGAGCGAAGGGCGGCGGCGGGGTCGTCGACCCGGCCGGCCCGCCCGCACAGCAGCGCGGCGGCGGTGGCGATGGCGTCGAAGGCGTTGTTCGGGTCGGCCACCCCGTCGCCGCTGGCGTCGCGTCCGGCCGCCGCCCAGGTGGAGGGCAGGACCTGCATGGGACCGACGGCCCGGTCCAGGGCATCGTCGCCGTCCAGGCGCCCGCCGTCGCTGTCGGGGACCAGGGCACGGCCGCCGGCGCCGTCCAGGGCGGGGCCGAGGATGGGGGGCGACACGCTCCCGTCGGCGGCCATGGTGGCCCCGCCCGAGCGGCCGTGGTCGCTCTCCACCTTGCCGACCGCCGCCAGCACCGGCCAGGGAAGCCCCGGGCAGCGCGCCGCGTCGGCGACGTAGGCGCCGAGCAGAGCCGGGGGGATGTCGGACAGCGCCGAGGCCGAGGGCAGGGCCGGCAGCGAGCCGGCGGCCACCGCCAGCACCGCCATGCCGCCGGCCGGCACCGCCGCCAGCCCGGCCAGGCCCAGGGCGGCCGCAAACCTCAGCGCCACGGAGTTCCTCGTAGATCAGGCTGTTGACTTCGCCATGAACACACCAATAACGTAAACCACATACAACAAACGCTGTCAACGCTGAAACAGCGCGCAACAGCGACGACGAAGCAGGAGGCAGCCATGGGAGCCATCGCCGCAGTGCTGACCCAGGTACCGGTGCCGGCGCCACCCACCACCACGACCACCGCCGTCCCCGTCCTGTCCGGGAGCCGGGTGAGCCTGCACCCCGACGTGGGCGCCCTGCCCGGCGGGGCCCAGCTCCAGCAGCTGGTCAACGGGGCGGCCGCCTTCGCCCTCATCGTGCTGGTGGGGGCGGTGGTGGGCGGGGCGGTGGTGTGGGCCGCCGGCTCGGCCGGCGGCAACTACAACCAGATCAGCGGGGGCAAGCGCATGGTGGTGCTGGCCGTGATCGGGGCGGTGATCGTGGGTGGGGCGGCCGCCCTGGTCAACTTCTTCACCGCCCTCGGGGGCCAGATCTGATGGCCGGGCGCAAGGTGCCGGGCTGGGCGCTCGGGGCCGTCCCGGTGGTGGTCGCCGCCGTGGTGGCGGTGGCCGTGGCGGCGCCGGGACGTGGGGCGTCGGATCGGCGCAGCCCGTCGCCCGCTTCTGTGGCGGAGCCGGCCACGCTGGCGCCACCCGCTTCCTCGTCCGCTGCGCCCGGTGGCGACGACGTGCGGGGAGCGGCGGCCGCCGGCCTGGACTGCCTGGGCCAGCTGGCCGGCCTGGTCGACGCCGACGCCGGGCGGCGCCGCTCGGTACTCGAGTCCCTGGCCGCCCCCGGGGCGCCGGGCGTGGTGGAGCAGTCCCTGGCCGGCCTCGGGGTGCTGGACGCGGCGGTGGCGGCCGCCCGGACGACCCTGCCCGGGGCCCGGGTGCTGGTGCGGGAGGTACCGCTGGCTTACCGGGTGGCCGCCTTCAGCACCGACCGGGCCCGGGTGGAGTCCTGGAGCGTGGGGGTGGTGGTCATCGAGGGCCGTACCGACGCCACCGAGGTGTGGTCCACCGACGCGGTGGAGCTGGTGTGGTCGGGGGGGTCGTGGCGGGTGTGGGCCTGGTCGCGCCAGCCCGGGCCGGTACCGGCCGCCGGCACCGGCGCCCCGAGCTCGCCGGCCGCCGTGCTGGACGGGGTGGGGACGTGGAAGGGGCTGTCCTATGCGCCCGCCCCGTAAGGCGCCGCGGCTGGGGGCCGCCATCCTCGTCGTTGCCGCAGCTGTCTTCGCCGGCGCCGTCGTGGGGGCGCCGGCCGCCGACGCCCAGATCCCCACCCCGCCCCTGCCCGGTCCCTGCGACCTGCCGGTCATCGGGACGGTGTGCGCCGTGCCCCACGCCCTGGCCGACGCGGCGGTCGGCGCGCCCGCGGCGGTGGCCAACGGGATGGCCGAGGCCGTGGCCCGGTGGGTGGCGTCGGGGGCGGCCAGCTTCGTCGACGAGGCGGGGCGGGCCATCTCGGCCGGCACCGCCCCCGACCTGGCCGGCGCCGCCGGACGGCGCGCCTGGTACGCCGAGCGCTACCGGGACATGGCCCTGGTGGCCCTCGGGCTGTTCGTGCCGCTGCTCATCCTGGCCGTGCTCCACGGCGTGCTGACCTCGTCGCCCGCCATCCTGTGGCGGGCGGTGGCCAACCTGCCGGTGGCCACCTTGGGCACGGCCGGGGCGGTGGTGGTGACCCAGGCCCTGCTCGGCGCCACCGACGCGGCGGCCGCCTTCGTGGGCCGGGGGCTGGGGGCCGACAGCGGCAATGCGCTCTCGGGCGTGTCGGCCACCCTCACCAAGGTGGCGGTGGCCCTGCCCGGGCCGGGGCTGCTGGGGGCCGTGCTGCTCGGGCTGTTCTGCGCCTTCGCCGCCTTCGTGGTGTGGCTGGAGCTGGTGGTGCGCGAGGCGGCGGTGTACCTGACGGTGGCCTTCCTGCCGCTGGGGTTCGCCACCTACATCTGGCCGGCGCTGTCGGCCTGGCTGCGCCGCCTCGTCGAGGTGGTGGTGGCCCTGGTGCTGGCCAAGCTGGTGATCGTGGCCGCCCTGGCCCTGGCCACCTTGGCCCTTGCCGCCCAGGAGGGACTGGGCGCCTTGGTGGCGGGGGCGGGGATGCTGCTGCTGGCCGCCTTCGCCCCCTTCACCTTGTTCAAGCTCATCCCGGTGGCCTCGATGGCCGCGGTGTCGGCCCTCGAGGGCCACGGCCGCCGGGGCGTGCGGGCCGCCACGCCGCGGCTGTCGACGGTGTACTACGCCCGGGCCGTCGGTGGCTTCCGCCGTTCCTCCCGGTCCCGGCCGCCGGCGCCCGGTGGTGGCGGCGGAGGTGCGTCGGCCACCGGCGGCGCAGCCAAGGCGGCCGGCGGCGCTGCGGGCGGGCCGGTCGGGGTGGCCACTGCGGTCGGAGCCACGGCGGCGTCGGGGGCCCGCCGCGCCGGGGGTGCGGCGATGCGCACCGGCCACACCCTTCCCGCCGCCGCGGCCGACGGGGGCGCCAACGGCAACGGCGCGTCGAACGGCAACGGGCGGCCCGGCCCCGCACCGAAGCCCGGCCCGCCCGCCGCCGGCCCGGTGCGCCCGGCCCGGCGGCGCGACGACGGCGGGGGCGAGCGGTGAGCTCGCCGCCGGTCACCTTCCGCCTGCCCCGCCCCGAGCACCGCGGCGTGCTGGTGGGCCTGCGCCTGCCCCAGGTGCTGGTGCTGGCCGCCGGGGTGCTGGCCGCGGTGGCGGCCATGGTGGTGGTCCCCTCCGCGCTCGGCCTGGGCCTGGCCGCCGGCGCCCTGGCCCTGGCCGCCCCCGCCGCCCTGGTGCGGGTGCGGGGGCGCACCGCTGACCAGTGGGCGCCGGTGCTGGCCCGGTGGGCGGCGGTGGCGGCCCTCGGCCGGCGGCGGTGGCGCTCGTCGCTGCCGGCCCTCGGGCTGAGCGAGGCCCGGGAGTGGGCCGAGCCGCCGCCCTCTCTCACCGGCGTCGCCCTGCTGCGGGCCCGGCGGGCCGGCTCGGCCGCGGCGGTCGCCGTGGTGAGCGACGCCCGGGCCCGCACCTACACGGCGGTGGTGTCGTGCGGCTCGCGGCCCTTCGCCCTCCTCGACGGCGCCGAGCAGGACCGGCTGTGCCAGGGCTGGGGCCTGGCCCTGGCCGGCCTGGCCCAGGAGGGCTCGGCGGTGCGGCGGGTGGCATGGGTGGAGCGGGCCCTGCCGGCCGACGGCGCCGCCCTGGCCGCCCACGTCGCCGAGCACGCCACCTTGTTCCCCGACCACCCGGCCCGGGCCTCCTACGCCTCCCTGGTGGCCGACGCCGGCCCGGTGACCCAGCACCACCAGTGCTTCGTAGCCCTGTCCATCGGCGGCCGCCGGGCCCGGCGGGCGGTGGCGGCGGCCGGTGGCGGCGAGACCGGTGCGGCCGAGGTGCTGCTGCGGGAGGTCGGGGTCCTGTGCGACCGCCTGCGCTCGGCAGATGTGGACGTGGAGGAGGTCCTCGGCCCCCGCCGCCTGGCGGCCGTGCTGCGGGGGGCCTTCGACCCCCGGTCGGCCGCACCGCTGGCGCAGCGGGCCCGGCGCCGGCCGGACGAGGCCGGCACGGGGGCGGGCGGGGCCTGGCCACTGGCCACCGAGGTGTCCTGGGGGCACTACCGGGCCGACTCGGGCTGTCACGCCACCTACTGGATGGCCGAGCTGCCCCGCCGGGACGTCCATGCCGGCTTCTGGTCGCCGCTGCTGCTGCGCTCCGGGGCCATCCGCTCGGTGGCGGTGGTGGCCGAGCCGGTGCCGCCGTCGGTGGCGACCCGGTCGGTGGAGTCGGCCCGGGCCTCCCACGCTGCCGACGAGTCGCTGCGCCAGCGGGCCGGCTACCTGGCCTCCGAGCGGCGGGAGCGCGTGGCCGAGGACCTGGCCGCCCGGGAGGCCGAGCTGGCCGCCGGACACGGCGAGTTCCGCTTCTCGGGCTACGTGACCGTCTCCGCCCTCGACCCCGACGGCCTGGAGCGGGCGGCCGGCGAGGTCGAGCAGCTGGGCTTCGACGCCGGCATCGAGCTGCGCCGCCTCTACGGCGAACAGGACGTGGCCTTCACCTACACCCTCCCCCTCGGTCGGGGGCTGTCGTGAGCCGCCCCGTGCACCGGGCCACCACCGCCAACCTGTGCGCCCTGTACCCGTTCCTAGCCGGGTCGGGGCTGGCCTGTGACGCCGTGTACATCGGTGCCGACGACGCCGAGCGGGCCTTCTGCTTCGACCCCTGGCTGCTCTACCCGGGCGTGCTGACCAACCCCAACATCCTGGTGGCCGGCCAGATCGGCCGGGGCAAGTCGGCCCTGGTCAAGACCCTGGTGTGGCGCGAGCTCGTGTTCGGCCACCGGGCCGCCATCCTCGACCCCAAGGGTGAGTACGCCGGCCTGGCGGCAGCCGCCGGGGTGGAGCCGCTGCGCCTGGCCCCCGGATCCGGCGTGCGCCTCAACCCCCTCGACCCCGGGCCAGGGGCCGACGAGCTCCCGCCCACCGAAATCGCCCGGCGGCGCCTCAGCCTGGTCCAGTCCATCGCCTCGGCCGCTCTCGGCCGCGACCTGGCCCCCATCGAGAAGGCGGCCTGCCAGCTGGCCATGGCCTCGCTCACCTCGTCGTGTCCCACGCTGCCCGAGCTGGCCCGGGCCCTGCTGGAGCCGAGCGAGGCGGCCGCCGCCCAGATCCGCACCACCGCCGCCGAGTTGGCCAAGGCCAGCCACGACGTGGCCCTCGAGGTGCGGCGGCTGTGCGAGGGCGACCTGGCCGGGCTGTTCGACGGGCCGAGCACGGTGGCGGTGGACTGGGACGGCCCGCTGGTGGTGCTGGACCTGTCGGCCCTGGCCAGCGAGGAGAGCCTCGGCATCCTCATGGCCTGCGCCACCGCCTGGATCCACGCGGCGGTGGCCCGCCCGGGCGCCGGCCAGCGCTTCCTGGTCCTCGACGAGGCATGGCGGCTCCTGTCGCATCTGGGGACGGCGCGGTGGCTGCGGGCCAGCCTCAAGCTGTCCCGCCAGTGGGGCCTGTCCAACATCGTGGTCCTGCACCGGCTCTCCGACCTGGTGGCGGCCGGCGACGCCGGCTCGGAGCAGCGGGCCCTGGCCGAGGGGCTGTTGTCGGATACCGAGACGCGCGTCATCTACGCCCAGGCCGACGGCGAGGTGGCCCCGGCCGCCGAGCTGTTGGGGCTGAGTGCAGCCGACCGCCAGCGGATCCCCCAGCTGGAGCGGGGCTGGGCGCTGTGGAAGGTGGGGCGCAGCACCCATCTGGTCGAGCACCACCTGTCGGCCTTCGAGGCCGACTTCATCGTCGACACCGACGCCGCCATGGCACAGGCCAGCGCCGAGGTGGCGTCGTGAGCGGGGCGCCGTCAGGGCAGGACGACGACCTCGCCGGGGTAGATGAGGTCAGGGTCGCCCGACACCAGGCGGTGGCGGTTGGCCTCGACCAGGCGGCGCCAGTAGGCGGCGACGGTGCGGACGTCGTGGCGGCCGAGCCCGCCGGCAGCCACCTGGCGCTCGGCGATGCGCCACAGGCTGTCGCCGGGGTGGACGAGGACAGTGACGACGGCCGGGGCGGCGGCCCGCACGGCGCGGGGAGCGGGGACCACGACCGGGAGGGCGGTCGACGTCGTCATTGGAGCGATCGACGTGGTCGCGGTCGTCGTCGTGCTGGTCGTGGTCGGCGGCGCCGGGCCGTCGCCGGCAGGGCGGGGGACGTAGGCGTGGTCGGGCGTCGACACGTCCGTGACGGCGCCGGCCGGAGTGGCGGCCATGGTGGCGGCGACCACCACCGACCCCGCCACCATCGCGTCGACCAGGCGGCGGACACCGGGCAGGGTCGCCCAGCCAAGCCGGCGGACCACGCCGTGCATGCGCAGCAAGCTGGCGACCGCGTAGGCGGAGCTCGAGGCCAGCAGCCACCACGCCAGGACCAGCGCCACCAGCCGGGCGACGGCGACGACGGCGTCGTCAGCGGGCGTGGTGGCCAGCCAGCCTCGCAAGTCGCCGAGTGGGATTCGCATGCCCTGGGCGCCTCCCAGGCGGCCAAGGACCCGAATCATCGCCGCCTCGGTGCCGAGGACAGCCACGAGCGCTGAGAATGCTCTAGTTCGATGCATCGACACGCGAATACTGTAAACGATTAACAACGAAAGTTCTACGGGGTCTTCAAGGCCCGAGAATGGCGGAAGGAGACGAGGCGATGGGCATAGCCCATACGGGTGGCGCTGGGCGCCTGGTGCGAGCCGAGCGCTATCGCCACGGCCGCAACTACGTCGCCGTCGGCGACACCGTCAGGATCCGTCCGACTCCCGGCCGCCGCAACGGCTTCCGAGCAAGGGTGCGGGCGATCAAGCTCGACAGAACCACCGGCGAGGCCATGGAGGTCGAGGTGTTCGGTGGGCCAGCGGGAAGGGAGATGGTCCGGACGTTCAGCCCCGAGAGAATCCAGCGCGTCGCCACGAGAGTCACGAACGAAGCGGCAACGCAAGGCGCCGGCCGCGCCGAGGAATCCGGCGCATGACTCCTCACCGGGTCGACTCTCCCTCCGGCGAAGCGGTTGTGCCGCACCGGGATGCAGCGGCGCACTCTATGTACTGGGACATCAACGACATCCAGTTCCACTGTCGGATCAGTCGAACGACGGCATGGCGCCTCGTCCGGCACGACCCCGCCTTCCCCGCTCCTGTTGTGCTCGGTCCAAAGAGCCTGGTGTGGCCACGGATCGAAGTCATCGCCTTCATCGAGGCGCGGCGGCGGCCAACCCACTTTCGGCCTCGAGGGGCGGCCACGCCAGGAGGGCACGAGGGTGCAGCTGAGTTCAGCGAGCGGCAGCTGTAGCAGTGGGCACTCTGAGCAGTCGACGCCAAGCGCGACCGGCCGCTCAGCCCCGCCACGCCCTCGACTTCGCCTGCGGGGTCCGGGCCTACCCCCCGACCCCGGCCCTGGCCTACTGGCGCATCCGCTGGGAGGAGGGCGGCCGCCGCCGGGAGACCACGGCCACCACCAAGGACGAGGCGGTGGCCAAGGCGGCCGACGCGGTGGCCCGCCTGTCCCAGGGCCGCCCGACCGACTGGGCCACCGCGACGGGCGACGCCCTGGTGGCCCACTACCTCGACCCCGGCCGCCGCCCGGCCCGGGGCAGGGCCTGGTCGCTTCGCCATCGCGAGGAGCAGGAGTCCTACTGCGCCCGCTTCGTCGTGCCGGTGATCGGCGGCCTCGAGCTGCGCCAGCTGAGCAGGGTCCACTTCGCCGCCGTACTGGACCAGGCCCCCACCGCCTCGGTGGCCGCCCACCTGCGCCGGTGCCTGTCGGCCATGGTGTCGGCCGGCTTGGACGAAGGGCTGCTCCTGGCCCGCCAGGACGTGCTGCGGGGCGTGCACTGGAGCGGCGCCGAGTCCGACGACGAGCCCGCCGGCCACTACGTCGAGGCGGCCGACATCCCCACCGCCAAGGCCGTGCACGCCCATGCCGCCGCCGCCCAGCGCTCCGGTCTGTGGTGGCGGGAGTTGCAGGTGCTGCTGGTGGCCTACTCGGGCATGCGCTGGGGGGAGATGGCCGCCCTCACCGCCGAGCGGGTCGACCTCGAGCGCCGGCGCATTGTCATCGACCGTCAGGTGGTGGAGGGCCGCCACGGCGTGGTGGTGACGGCCCCCAAGATGCGCCGCCGGCGCACCACCATGTTTCCGGCCGCCACCCCCGCCGGCGTCGACCTCGCCGCCGCCGTCGCCCGGCGCCTGGGCGAGCTGGGGCCCGAGGACTTGGTCTTTCCCTCGCCCAAGGGCCGCTTCGCCCGGCGCTCCAACTACCGCCGGGCGGTGTTCGAGCCCGCCGCGGTGACCGCCGGCTGGCCCCGACGAGCTGACGGGCGCCTGCGCTGGCACTTCCACTCCCTGCGCCACGTCTTCGCCACCTGGGCGCTGTCCCAGCCCGGGGCCCGCATCGAAGACGTCTCCCGCCTCATGGGCCACTCCACCGTGCGGGTCACCCAGGACCTGTACATCTCCGCCGACGGGGACCTGTTCGAGCGATTCTTCGTGGCGACGGCGTAGGCAACAGACGGGGTGCCCCCGCCTCTTTTCCAGCGCCGGACGCCCCGTCAAGGGCTCAATCCGATGGAGAATCGCCTCTACGTAGCTACGAGCCTTTGGTCTGTGCCCTCTCTTACATTGTGGCGAGTTCTCGCCACTAGTAGTCGTCACCATAGTATTCTCGGAGGAGTCTATCGGAATCAATTGTATCGTTCGGGAGCAACGTTTCAACGCCCGCAGCCTCAAGATCTTCCTGACCGTCCAACTCAAGCCCGCAAGCGAGGCACTCAAGCGAGCCGGCTTGAAATTCGACGTAATGTCTACCACCCGTGACCGTGCCGTCTCGGTGATCTACTTCGACGTCTACCTCGATTGAATTCTCGCCCTCGAGGAGCGCAGCCTCGGTTCCACAGGCAGGGCACGCGATGAGCAGAACGTCATCAGACTGTCGATGCTCGGCATCCTGCTCTGCCAAGGCCAAGAGCGACGAACGCTGGTGTTCATCTAGGAAATCGAACTTCCGCCGGTACTTCGCCGTCGCGGCAGCGAGCACCTCCGCCACGTGGAGCGACACCCCACGGGAATTCTCGCCCAGTGTTGCTTCAACTAGATTCGAGTGTTCGCCCCAGAACGAAGCTGCAGGCACCTTCAGCAGTGCGTTGATCGCCGCGACGAAACTGGTAAAGACCTTCCTGTGATCGCCCGCACCGGGAGCACCGATGTGCGCCTCGCCGTTGCGGAATCGCAGTATATCGCGGACTGAATCGGCGTGAACGGCAAAGGACTTCTCGATGATTGCCAAGCGGTTGATGGCTTCGGCACCGCCAATCGTCTTTGTACCAACCGGAAGTGACTTAATGTCGTCCCGAGTTCGCCACAATTCCAGGGCCGACGTAAAGGCGCGATCCGGCGCAATGAAGGCGATGTTTTCGCGTGCGAGCCGCGCCTTCATCGCGTGCTCGATTGAGATCCCTGCTAGGAGATAGAAGTCCGCCAAGTTGTCGCTGACAAAGGAGTCGACGGCGCGGTGGGCGTACGCCGCCGCCGAGTCGGCAAGCGCCCGCTGAATCGATGTCATAGGACTCCGAAGGATAGCTGTGAGGCAATTTGGCGACACGACCAGATCGGCCTGCTTGGGCGCCCAGCTGCGCTACTCCCTTGCTGGGGACGGGAAGCCGCTGAGCGGCAGGCCTCCCGGGGGCTATCAAGGTCGAGCGCGAGATGGCAGGGCGCCGGCGCGCCCCAGAGCCTCCACGACGCGGCCAAGCGCCCTGGGGCTGACGACTGGACGGGCGGGTACGATCAGCCCGGCCCGGAGTTTCCCCCAGATCTTCCCCCAAGTGGGGGCTTCCCCCAGGTCTTCCCCCACAAAATTTGACCCAAATGGACACACCCTGACCCACTGAGAGGAGGACGCTCGTAGCTAGAACGGCCAGGTCAGAGGGGAAATTCGCAGGTCACGCAAGACAACGGGGACGTAGCTCAGCTGGCTAGAGCACCTGCTTTGCAAGCAGGGGGTCGTGGGTTCGAGTCCCATCGTCTCCACCGCCGCCGGCGGTAGTTCGCGTGCCGCCCACGCCTCTCGGCGGCGGAGGCGCCGGCATCGCTCACG
>DASSMA010000012.1:0-34995 GCA_035689115.1 Acidimicrobiales bacterium | reverse complement strand
CCGGGACCGTCCTCCCCCCTACGGGCTGCTCGTCGAGTTCGCTGCCTTCACCGGGCTGCGGGCGGGGGAGACCGCGGCCCTACGGGTCGGCCAGGTCGACCTACGGGCCGGCACCGTGTTCGTGAACCGGTCGGCGTCGGTGGTCAGGGGCGTGCGGGTCGAGGGCGAGCCCAAGACGCGAGCCGGCCGGCGGACGGTCTTCTTGAACCGGGCGCTCGGCGAGCGGCTCCGGGCCCACCTCGGCGACCGGGTCCTCGACCGCGACGGCAATGTCTTCGCCGCCGAGGACGGCCGCCCGCTCAACTACGGCACCTTCTACAGCGTCTACTTCAAGCCAGCCGTGCGAGAGGTCTTCCCCGAGCGCCTGCACCGGCTGCGCTTCCACGACCTCCGTCACACCTACGCGAGCCTGCTGGTGGAGCAGGGAGCGCACCCGAAGGAGATGGCCGAGCTGATGGGTCACTCGTCGGTCCAGATCACCCTCGACCGCTACAGCCACATCATGCCGCACATGGCCGCCGCCCTCGCCGAGCGGATGGATGCCGCCTACCGGGCCGCAGCGCCAGTGTCGGTGCCCGGCGACGGCGGCACGCCGGTCGTGAGGCTGCCGTGACGGACCCAGCCGACCCGGGCGCGGCGTCGTCCCATCCGGCACGCCGGCTCGGAGGAGGCATGATTGGCGGCGTGGATCGCGAAGTCCGGGATTGGCTGCGCAGCCTGGCGGTGACCGACGCCCGCGAGCGGCCGAGCACCGGCCAGGCGACGCTCAGCGCCGGCGGGGCGGACTACATCGAGCGGATCGCCACGGACGGCACGCTCAAGGCGGCGCTCAACGAGATCGCCGCTGCCGAGCCCGACCTCGCCGGCTGACCCTCCGAGAGCCTTGTCGTCGATGCCTGGCCGGGCACCGTGTCGGGTCGGTGCCGGCCGGCCTCCCGGGCATTCCAGAGCGCCGACCGGTCTCGGGCCGCGCTCGTCCGGCTCGGCGTGTCGGCGAAGGTGGAGCGGCTACCTCTTCGCTGGCCGCGGTTGCGGGATCGGAGGCGGCGGAGTGCCTCGACGCTCCGGCACGAACGGGTCGGGCCGCGAGGTCGCCGGCTGAGTCGGCGGCGGCGGCGACGGGCTGTCGTTCTGCGATCTCGGCATCAACATCATGCTACGTCGGCGAGCACGACGATGAGTCCAGCGACGACGACGAGAAACGCGCCGAGTGCGACGGTGAACCACCACAGCCGGCGCTCCAGAGCAATTCCGTTGGCGTCCACATGGCGGCCGGCGTGCACGGCCAGCGCTCGGTGGATCTCGGGCAGTCGTGCCGGCTCCTCGCCTTCGACGTACCCGGCGACGAGGACCCCGGGATCGATGATGAAGGAACCGGGGAACGGTCGCCAGATCATCACCGCCGCCAAGGTGAGGGTCGCGAAGGCGATGACCGAGATGGCGGCAGCAACACCGCCCCACGAGGACAGCTCGCTCGCACGGTCGTTGTTGAACGCCAGCGCGGCGCCGAGCCCGGCAACGACGGCTGCGGCGGACATGACCGTTCCAACGCGGTCCCGGGCGTCCTTGAGCACCTCGGCCTGCTCGGCGATGGCCCGCTTGCCCTCCTCGTAGGCCATCTCGTAGCCCTTGGGATCCCCCGGCGCCTGATCCACGGTGGCGAAACCTAGAGGACAAGAGGCGGCCCGGACGTCATCGCTGCGCCCTCTCGATTCTCCAGGCCGAGACGTTCGCCGCTGCCCTCACCGACGATCGGGTCATCAGGTTCGCCGACCCGGCCAGCGTCCCCGACCCGGACCACCACGCGCCGTGGTCAGTCTGGCCGGCCTTCCGGGCGCCCGGCAAGGGCCTCCCGACACCACATCCGCACCACGCGCTCTGCACGGCACCACATCGGCACCACCAAATGAGCGGTCATGGCGGTCAGCAATTGGCGGCTATGGACACCGCCGACCTCCGCCGGACATGGGCGCTGACCTGGCCTCTCGTACCGAAGGGCCAGGTCAGCGGCGGAGGGGGTGGGATTTGAACCCACGGTGAGGTTGCCCCCACAACGGTTTTCGAGACCGTCCGATTCGGCCGCTCTCGCACCCCTCCTGGGCGGCCCGCCGGCAGGCGGGCCACGGCGCAGCGTACCGGCTCCGCCGTCGGCCATCATGCGGGCCATCGAGCCGGCTCCCCACGCACTCGTCGTCCCCCTCCGGAGCGCCCTGGGCGGCCGCCGGCCGCGCCTGGTGCTCGGCGACGACCTCGAGGTGGTGGCACGCGGCCACTTCCGTACGCCGCCCCGCATCCCCCGGGCCGACGTCCTGGGCTCTGTCGTCGAGGGCGAGCGGGTCCTGGAGACCGAGCCGGTGTGGGAGCGCGTCCCCGAGGTCCCCTTCCTGCGCACCGGCACCGCCTTCAGCGTCCCCAACCTCTCGATCCTGTTCCGGCGCCCCCAGCGGCTCACGGGCCTCCGCTCCTTCGGCCGCAGGGAGCTGCACGCCAGCCGCCGGCGGCGAGGGAGGGCGTCCCGGTGGACGGCCTGGCGGTGGCCGTGCGGGACCTCGGGCCGGCGGTCGCCGCCCTGGAGGCGTGGGGCGCCCGCAAGGTGGCGGGCCCGGTGGCGGCGCTGGCGCCCGTGGTCGGGGTGGTGGGCGACCCGGTGGAGGCGGAGCGGGTTGCCGCCCGCCGCTACGCCGAGGGTCGCCGGGCCGTCCGCAAGCTCCGCCTGGTCACCTTCGTCATGGTGCTCGCCGTCGTCGCCCGCTCGGTCGTCGACTCCGACCGCCCCGTGGGCTGGGTGGCGTCCCGCCTGGCGCTCGTGGCGGCGACCGCGGTGGGGTCAGCCCTCGTCATCGGCGCCCGCCGGCGCCGCCCACCCCTTCCTGGTCGCCGGGAGCGGCGCCCTAGGGATTCTCGGTATGGAAACCCACGCCGAGGCGTGGGTTTCCATACCGAGAAGGCGGGATCAGCCGGCGGCTACAGCCGCCCCGACCACCGGCTGGTTGAGCTTGCGGTCGCCGGTGGACCCCTGGAAGGTGGCGTCGCCGTAGGCGAACACGCCGCCGTCCCGGGCGAACAGCCAGTAGCCCTTGCCCGTGGCGTTGGCGGCCATGGCGACGATGGGCTGGGTGAGGGGGGTGGACCCGGTGGAGCCCACGAAGGCGGCGTCGCCGTAGGCGAAGATGCCGCCGTCGGAGGCGACCAGCCAGTAGCCCAGCCCGCTCGGCGTGGCCGCCATGCCCACGATCGGCCGGTTCAGGGGGGTGGCGCCGGCCGAGCCGAAGAACCTGGCGTCGCCGTAGGCGAACAGGCCGCCGTCGGAGGCGACCAGCCAGTAGCCCTGGCCGCTGGGGGTGGCGGCCATGCCGACGATGGGCTTGTTCAGCACCTTGCTCCCGGTGGAGCCGAAGAACTTGGCGTCGCCGTAGGCGAAGATGCCCCCGTCGGACGCCACCAGCCAGTAGCCGGCGCCGGTGGGGGTGGCGGCCATGCCGACGACCGGCTTGTTGAGCGGCGAGCCGCCGGCCGAGCCCTGGAAGGCGGCGTGGCCGAAGGCGAACACGCCGCCGTCGGAGGCGACCATCCAGTACCCGGCGTTGGTGGGGTCGGCGGCCATCGCCACGATCGGCTTGTTGAGCTTGGTGCCGCCCATCGACCCGTGGAACGAGGCGTTGAACGAGAAGATGCCCCCGTCGGCCGCCACCATCCGGTAGCTGTCGGCGAACGGCAACGGGTGGGTGCGGTCGTGCACGAACACGTCGGGGGCGCCGTTGGTGTCGCCGGGCACCAGGTTGGTGGCGTCGGAGGCGAAGGCCACGTGGCGGCCGTCCCCACTGGGGGCGCCGAAGAAGCTGCCGGCGTTGGCCTGCTCGAGGGTGCGGGAGAGGCTCACCCTGGTGACCGTGGCCGAGGCCCGGTCGTAGGCGAAGACGTCGCTGTTGGTGTTGGTGTCGCCGGCCACCAGGGCGTTGAAGGAGTCGAAGACCACCGTGCTGCCGTCGGCGCTGACGGAGGGGAAGAAGCTGCCGGCCGTCCCCTGGGCGCCGCCGGGGCCCACGCTGACCCTGGTGGTGGTGTTGGCCACCCGGTCGTAGAGGAAGATGTCGGACTGGGCGTTGGTGTCGCCCGGCACGAGGTTGGTGGCCAGCGAGGCGTATGCCACGTAACGGCCGTCAGCGCTGATGTCGGGCAGGCTGCTGTTGGCGTCACCCGCTGTCCCGTCGGACTTCTTGGAGACCAGCGTGACGCTCCCGTCGTTGCGGTCGTAGATCATCACCTGGCGGACCGCCGAAGTGGCCGAAGTGGGGGCCTGGCTGAACGCCACGAACCGCCCGTCGGCGCTGATGGCGGGCTCCAGGCTGGAGCCGGCGGACTGGCTCCCGTTGGGCAACTTGCTGATGCGGGTGGTGGTGCCGGCGGCCCGGTCCCGGAGGAACACGTCGGTCTGGCCGTTCGTGTCGCCCGCCACCAGGTTGGTGGCGTTGGCCGAGAAGGCCACCCACTGGCCGTCGGCGTTGATGTCGGCCTCGGCGAGGGCCACGCCGGTGCCGCAGGCGACCTTGGTGGCCCCGGCGAAGCAGGCGCCTTCGGTGCCGTTGGTGGCCACGTCCTCCCTGGTGATGGCGCCGGTGGTGCGGTCCCACACGAACACGTCGCGCCCCGTGGCCTCGGTGGAGGCGGTGGGCGCCGGCGGGCTGGCGTTGGTGTCGCCGCTCACGAGGTTGGTGGCGCCGGAGCCGAACACCACGTAGCGGCCGTTGCCGCTGACCGCGGGGAAGAGGCTCGGCCCGTTCGGCTGGACCCCGCCCGGCGCGGTGATCCGGACGGTGGTGCCGGCCGTGCGGTCCCGCACGAACACGTCCTCGCGGTCGTTGGTGTCGCCCGCCACCAGGCCCTCGGCCCGGGTGTGGAACGCCACGACGCTCCCGTCGTCGCTGATCGCCGGGGCCGGGGTGCCCGCCTCCGTGCCCTGACCGCCGGCGGTGCTCACGCTCACCCGCACGGTGGCCCCGGGCGACCCGGCGCTCGCCGGGGACGGCACCGCCGCCACCACCACCAGGCCGGCGGCGAGACCCACCCAGCGCCACTTGGCGCCTGCCGGCCGCGTGCGTGCACCTCGCTGGACCATGTGCCTCCCATCGGTCGAGAACGCGTCGGAACGGCCCGCCCCGGCCCGTTCCGGCGGCGATACTAGCGGCAGGCCTAGGGGCGATCGGCCCAAACTATTTCGCTCTACACCTATTGGTTGGAACCCCCCGAACGTGTATGCTTCGACAGCCCGGTGAGCCGGAGTCAGTCAGAAAGGGACACCAATGAAGATGCGCCGTCCGTTGTTCGCGGCCGCGTTCGGGGTGGTCGCCATCCCGCTCGTGGCAGCCTCGATCGCCTACGCCTGCTCTGCACTGGCCAGCCTGTCGCTGACCCCCAGCACTGGCGACGTCGGCGCCACCATCTCGGGCGTGGGCAAGGGCTTCTCGAACTCCCACGGCGGGGCACCGTCGTCGGAGCCGGTGAAGCTCCACTTCAACAGCCGCACCGGTCCCGTCCTCTGGGAGGGGCGTCCCGACGCCGCCGGCACCGTCGCCTTCACGTTCTCCGTGCCGCGCGTCGCCGCCGGCTCCTACACCTTGATCGCCACCCAGACCAACGCCGACGGCCAGCCCGCTCCGGGCACGCCGGCCCGGGCGCAGTTCACCGTCGCCGGCCCGCTGGCCGATTCGGTGGCCGCCGAACTGGCTGCCCCGGTGCAGAGCACCGAGACGGCCGCCCCGGCTGCGGCTCCCGTCGCCGCCCCGGCTCCCGCCCCGGCCCCGGCCCCGGCCGCCAGGACGGCCACCGCCCCGCGGGTCCGCACCGCCCCGGCCGCCAAGCCGGTCGTGGCCGCCCCCGCCCCGGTGCAGGTGCAGGCTCCGGCCCCGGCGCCTGAGGCCAACACCCCGCCGGCGCCGCCGGCCCCCGCCGTAACCCCAGCCCCCGTCACGCCGGTCGCCCCGGCCACGCCGGTCACCTCCCCGGCCCGCCGCTCCGCCACCGTCGCCGCCGCCAGCTCCGACCACTCGCCGGCCCTGGCCATCGGCTTCGTGGTCGTCGGCCTGCTCCTCGTGGTCGGCGCCGTCGCCATGGTGGTCGCCGGTCGCCGCAGCAGCAGGGCCCGGGCGGAGGCTCGCCGCTAGCAGTACCGCATCACCCCCGAACCGAACGAATGGGCGAAGGGGCGGCCTCCGGGCCGCCCCTTCGGCACGTCCCGACACGACGCACAGAGAACCGAGCAAGGAGAGCATCCCCTTGAGCTACCCCTCCAGCAGGCGCAGGCGGCTCGCCGGCCTGGTCATGGCTGCGGCCACCGCCCTCACCGCGCTCGCCGTGTCGACCCCGGCGCAGAGCCAGACGGTAGGCACCCTGCGCACTGGGGAGAACTTCCGGCGACCCGGGCTACCCGGCACGCGCGCCCACGACGTGCCCGGCATCGCCGTCAACCCGGCCAACGCCCAGAACATCGTGCAGGTCGAGCGGGACATCAACCTCCAGGACTGCTTCGCCAACGCCAGCTTCGACGGCGGCCAGACCTGGTCGAGCACCGCCCTGGTGCCCCCGGCCGGGTTCCCGCCGCCGGGCAGCCCGGCCACCCTGCCCTCGTGCCCGGCGCCGGCCAACCCCTTCTCCAACGGCTACGAGGGGAGCGTGGCCTTCGGGAACGCCAACCGCGTGTACACCGCTTTCGGCGCCGCCCGCACAACCGCCGGCGCCGGCAGCTCCGCCTTCGTGGCTCGCTCCAACGACGGGGGCAAGACCTGGGGCCAGGGCGTGCTGGCCATGAACAACGCCGGCACGGCGCTCCCCAACTACAACTCGCCGGAGCTGGCCGTGCAGCCGGGGGCCGGCGCCGGCGGTGCCGACCGGGTGTACCTGATGGCCGAGTACAACGTCGCCATCGGAAGCCCACCGGCGACCAACTTCGGCCGGGTGGCGGTCAACGTCTCCAACGACGGCGGCCAGACGTGGAGCGCCCCGGTCGAGATCACCGGCGCCAGCAACGCCTTCGCCGACGCCGCCTCGTGTGCCGGCAACACCGCGTGCAGCACCCGGGCCGAGCCGTCGGCGCCCGTCATCACCGCCGGTGGCCTCGTGTCGGTCGCCTACCGGCTCACCGACGCCGCCGTCAGCGGGCAGCCGTCGCCCGTCACCAGCACGATCCAGGTGGCCCGGTCCACCAATCAGGGCGCCACCTGGACGCAGGTCAGCGTGACCCCCGTGCGGGGCTACGTCGACGAGTCGGGTGCCCGCTTCAACGGCTCCAACTACCCCCGCCAGGCCGGCGACGCCCGCAACGAGAACCTGTACATCACCTACATGGAGGGCCCGCCGCCGGGCGGCCGGGCCGACCACTTCATCCATCCCGACGTCGACACGATGTTCACCCGGTCGCTCAACGGCGGCCAGACCTGGTCGGCCCCGATCCGGGTCAACGACGACCCGCCGGGCAACGGCGCCCCCGCCACCGGCCCGGCCCAGCGTCACCCCCGTGTCGGGGTGGCGCCCGACGGCCGGGTCGACGTGGTGTGGCAGGACCGCCGCCACGGCTACCGCTCACCCACCCACTCCCACCTGGGCAACGGCGAGGCCCGTATGGGCGACACCTACTGGGCCTACTCGCTCGACGCCGGCGCCACCTTCTCCAAGAACCGCCGGGTGAGCGACAAGATGCAGAACCTCGACATCGGCTACGACCACTACGGCCAGGAGTACTGGCGGTGGGGGCCGGTGCTGGCCGAGATCGGCAACAACGACATCATCTTCGCCTGGCCGGACTCCCGGGAGGGCAACGTCGACGACGAGACGGTCGACATCTACATGGCCCGCACGAGCGTGCAGGCGCCCGACACCGTCCCCGTCCAGCGGCTGGAGGCCGGCGTGCCGGCATTGTCGGTGGCCCTCTCCAAGTACGCCTACACGGGCGGGCCCCAGGCGGTGCTCAACGTCGGCTTCACCAACCGGCCGGTCACCAGGCCGGTGATCGTCCACGAGGGCGACGCCGTCGGGGCGCTCGTCGGGTCGGTGCTGTCCCGGGCCTACCTCGGCCCGCTGCTCACCTCCACCAGCGCCGGCCTCACCGCCGACGTGAAGGCCGAGGTCACCCGGATGGCGCCCCTCGGCGCCTTCGTGCTGGGCGACACCACCACGCTGCCCGACACGGTGGTCACCAACCTGGTGTCCGCCGGCGTGCCGGCCGACGAGGTCGTCCGCTTCGGGGGCGCGCCGGCCGACATGGCCCGGGCGGTGGCGCTCCAGCTCGACCGGCGCACCGACGCCCAGAAGGCGGCCGCCGCCCCGGCCTTCGACGCCGTCGTGGTCGTGAACCCAGGGACACCGGAGGCGTTCGCCGCCGCCGGCATGGCCGCGTCGCTGCGCCTGCCCATCCTGTTCACCGAGCGCGACGCCGTGCCGGCCGCCACCAGCGGGGCGCTGGCCGCCCTGAACATCACCACCACGCTGGTGGTGGGCGGCCCCGGCGCCGTCTCCGACGCCGTGCTCGGCTCCCTGCCCGGCGCCAAGCGGCTCGGGGGCGCCGATCCCGTCGCCGTGTCGAGGTCGGTCGTGGCCGAGTCGGTGGCCCGCCGCCTGCAGACCAACATCGTCCACGTCGTCGACGCCGCCCAGCCGATGGATGCCGGCCTCTCGGCGGCGGCCCTCGCCCGCACCGGCGGCCTCCAGCTGCTGGCGCCGGGCGCCGACACCGACCAGGCGCTGGCGTCGCTCGACGCCCTGGGCCTGCGGGCCGGGCTCGACCGCCTGGTCGTCGTCCGGTCGGCCACCGGGCCCGGCTATCGCTTGGCGGCCCGCGACGGCGGCGTGTTCGCCTTCGGGGGAGCCGGGTTCTTCGGCTCCACCGGCGCCATGCGCCTCAACAAGCCGGTCGTCGGCATGGCCAACACGCCCGCCAACGTGGGGTACTGGCTGGTGGCGAGCGATGGCGGCGTGTTCGCCTTCGGCGACGCCCGCTTCTTCGGCTCCACCGGCGACAAGCGCCTCACCCAGCCGGTGGTCGGCATGGCGCCCACGCCCTCGGGCAACGGCTACTGGCTGGTGGCGTCCGACGGCGGCGTGTTCGCCTTCGGCGACGCCGGCTTCTACGGCTCCACCGGCGCCATGCGGCTGAGCAGGCCCATCGTCGGTCTTGCGCCCACGCCCACGGGCAAGGGCTACTGGCTGGTGGGCAGCGACGGCGGCGTCTTCGCCTTCGGCGACGCAACCTTCAAGGGCTCCACCGGCGCCATGAAGCTGGCCCGGCCGGTGGTGGGCATCGACGCCACCCCGTCGGGCGACGGCTACTGGCTGGCCGCCGCCGACGGCGGCATCTTCGCCTTCGGCGACGCCCCCTTCAAGGGCTCCACCGGGGGCATGAAGCTCAACCAGCCGGTGGTGGGCGTCGACGCCACCTCCACCGGCGCCGGCTACCTGCTCGTCGCCTCCGACGGCGGGGTCTTCGCCTTCGGCGACGCCCGGTTCGCCGGCTCCACCGGCGGCATGAAGCTCAACCAGCCGGTGGTCGACCTGGCCGCCAGCTGACCGGCCCGGTCGAGGCGGATGGCTCCGGTATCCGGAGCCATCCGCCTCGGGCTGCCGTCACGGCACGCCGACCGCGGCTCCTGAGGCGAATGCCGGCGGCATCCGGAGGCATCCACCTCAATCCCGCTCCACTGCGCTCGTACGAGCCGCCGTTGGCCCCGGAGGGCGGCGCCGGCGGCCCGAGGCGGCTGCCAGGCGTGGTCCCGGCTGGAACCACCCGTCTGCCGGCGCAAAGGTGGCTCGGAAGAGACGGGCGCCGCCCGCGCTCCGAGAGGCGAACCGGCTGTGCCGGTGAGAGTCGCTAGGTGTGCGAGGAGGCGGGGCGGGAGGCGCCGGGCTTGGCCGCCTCGGCGGCCAGGTCCTCGCCGGTGGGGAGGCCCTTGGGGAGATCGCCGAGCGCCTGGGTGAGGTCGTCGTGCTCGAGGGTCTCCTGGGCGACCAGCAGTTCCACCACCCGGTCGAGGTGGGAGCGGTAGGCGCTGACCACGGTGCGGGCCCGCTCCTCGGCGTCGGCCAGGATGCGGCACACCTCGCGGTCGGCTTCCTCGGTGAGGCGGTCGGAGCGCTCGAGGCCGTAGCGGTCGTCGGACCCGAGGAAGATGGGCCCGAGGTCGCTCATGCCCAGGTCGTAGACCATCTGGCGGGCCAGGGCGGTGGCCCGCATGAGGTCCGACTGGGAGCCGCCCGAGGGGTCGTCGTACACCACCGTCTCCGCCGCCAGCCCTCCGAGGGAGGCGGTGATCTCCTCCTCGATCTGGGACCTGGTCTTGAGGCGCCGGTCCTCGATGGGGAGGCTCCAGGTGAGGCCGAGGGCGTGGCCGCGGGCCACGATCGACACCTTGTCGACCTGGGCGGCCGTGTTGAGCACCCAGCCCACCAGCGTGTGGCCGGCCTCGTGGTAGGCCACCCGGCGCTTCTCGTCGGGGCCGAGGATGCGCGAGCGCATCTCCGGGCCGCTGAACACCCGGTCGATGCCCTCGGAGATCTCCTTGGCGCCGATGGCCGTGAGCCGGCGGCGGGCGGCGAGGGTGGCGGCCTCGTTCATGACGGCGGCGATGTCGGCGCCCGACAGGCCCACGGTGCGGCCGGCGAAGCGCTCGAAGTCGACGTCGGCGGCCACCGGCTTGCCCCGGGCGTGGACCTTGAAGATGGCCAGCCGGCCCGCCTTGTCGGGCGTGTCGATGACCACCTGGCGGTCGAAGCGCCCCTTGCGCAGCAGGGCCGAGTCCAGGATGTCGGCGCGGTTGGTGGCCGCCATGAGGACCACCCGCTGCGACGAGTCGAAGCCGTCGAGCTGGATGAGCAGCTCGTTGAGGGTGGACTCGCCCTCGCTGTTGAGCGAGCCCGACGTGCGGGTGCGGCCCACGGCGTCGATCTCGTCGACGAAGATGATCGACGGTGCCGCCTCCCTGGCCTTCTTGAACAGGTCGCGGACCCGGGAGGGCCCGACGCCCACCAGCATCTCCATGAACGACGACGCCGACACGGAGAAGAACGGCACGCCGGCCTCGCCGGCCACCGCCTTGGCCAGCAGGGTCTTGCCGCAGCCGGGGGGGCCGAGGAGGAGGATGCCCCGGGGAGGCTTGGCCCCGAGCTGCTCGAACGTCTCCGGGTGCTTCAGGAAGTCGCGCACCTCTTTCAGCTCGGTGATGGCCTCCTGGAGGCCGGCGACGTCGGCGAAGGTGATGGTGGAGTCCTCGGCGCTGGTGTAGCGCCGCCCCCTGGCCCGGCCCATCACCGCCAGCTCCTGCTCGCCCGGGCCACGGCGCATCAGCGTGTAGAGCAGGGCGAAGCCGACGATGAGGGTGGCGACCGGCAGCAGGAAGGTGGTGGCGACGATCAGCAGGTTCTTCGGCGTCTGCGTGTCGATGCGCGTGCGGACGCCCTGGCGCACGAAGTCGGTCAGCATGTCGGGCGCCAGGAGGTCGTTGGGCCCGATGCCGGTCCACCAGTTGCCGGCGGAGTCGGTGCCGATCAGGCGGTGGTCCTCGGCGAGGAAGGTGACCTCGGTGATCTCCTTGTCGCGCACCTTCTGCTGGAGCTCGTCGATGGCCAGTTCCCGGCCCGGCGTGTGCGGGCGGATGGCGTTCAGGACCAGCGCGTACACGAGGACGAGGAACAGCAGGAGGCAGCCGAGGACGATGGTGAGGCCCTTGCCGGAGTCACGGAGCTTCGCGAAAAGCCCGGATGCGTCGTCTTCCTCGATCAGGGCGCGTTCGATGTTTCGCTTCTTTGCCACGGCCTCAAAGGCTACACGGCTGACCTGGCCTTTCCTACGCCTTCGCCGCGAAATGCTCGCGACTAGGTGCCCGCCGCCGCCACCACCGGGCTGGACAGGCGCATCCCGCCGGTGGACCCGAGGAACCGGGCGTCGCCGAAGGCGAACACCCCGCCGTCGGCCGCCACCAGCCAGTACCCGGCCCCCGACGGGGTGGCGGCCGCCGCCACCACCGGGCTGGCCAGGCGCATCCCGCCGGTGGAGCCCAGGAACCGGGCGTCGCCGAAGGCGAACACCCCGCCGTCGGCCGCGACCAGCCGGTAGCCCGACGGGGTGGCCGTTGCCGCCACCACCGGGCTGGACAGGCGCATCCCGCCGGTGGAGCCCAGGAACCGGGCGTCGCCGAAGGCGAACACCCCGCCGTCGGCCGCCACCAGCCGGTAGCCCGAGGGGGTGGCGGCCGCCGCCACCACCGGGCTGACCAGGCGCGTTCCGCCGGTGGACCCGAGGAAGGCGGCGTCGCCGAAGGCGAAGACCCCGCCGTCGGCCGCCACCAGCCGGTACCCGCCGCCCGGCCGGGCCCGTACCGGGACGCCGGCGGCGGCGAGGGCAGCGGCCACGTCGAGCATCCCGGCGCCGTACTCGGGGTCCCGGCCGCCCGGCCCGCGGTCGGCCGCCGTGGCCATGAGGAGGTTGGCCGCCCCGGCCGCCCCGAGGGCGGGAGCAGCCGCGGCCACGAGGGCGGCCGCCGCCGCCACGTGGGGCGCGGCGAAGCTGGTGCCGGCCCGGAAGGTCGTCCCGCCGCCGGTGTCGAGCACGTGGACGTCGTGGACCGGTTCGCCGTCGCCGCTGCCGCCGGGGGCCACCAGGTCGACCTGGTCGCCGGTGCCCGAGTACGAGGCCCTCGACCCGTCGACGCCGACGGCGCCCACGCCCACCACCCCGTCGTCGGCCGCCGGGTACTCCACGGGGTTGCCGCGGCCGGCGTCGTCGCCGACCGACGCCACCACGACCGTCCCCCGCGCCCGGGCGTAGGCCACCGCCTCGGCCTCGATCGGGTCGGGTGTCGGGTAGCCGGAGGAGACGTTGACGATCGGGTACCCGTGGTCGGCTGCCCAGCGGATGCCGGCCACGGTGGCGCTGCGCTGCGGCTGGGCGTCGCCGTCCTTCACCGCCACCACCCGGGTGTCCCACCCGAGCCCGGCCAGCCCCCCGCCGTTGTCCGGGACGGCGGCGATGACGCCCGCCACCGCCGTGCCGTGACCGATCGGGTCGGTGTTGCCCGGCGCCAGGGCCGTGCCGTGGACGGCGTCGTAGCCGGGCAGGAGCTTGCCGGCCAGGTCGGGGTGGGTCCCGTCCACCCCGGAGTCCACGACGGCCACCACGACCGAGGGCGAGCCGTGGGAGCGGTCCCAGGCGGCGGGGGCGCCCACCGCCGGCAGCGCCCACTGCGACGGGTACCCCGGGTCGTCGGGCACCTCGAGGCGCGTCCCCCGGCAGTCGGGGCTCACCGCGGCGCCGAGCCCGGCCAGGACCTCCTCGGCGGCCGCCCGGGGCGCCACGAAGCTGACGACGCCCGCGCCGCGCAGGGTGACGCCCGTGGCCCCCGCCCGGCGGACGGCGGCCGCCGCCTGCCCGGCCAGCGAAGGGTCGACGGCGGTGAACAGCGGCGCCGCCGCGTCGCCGGCCGCCAGGCAGGAGGCGGCGGCGGCCGGGAGCGGCACAGGGACGAGCACGGCGGCGGCGACGACCGCCGGGGCCGCCGCCCAGCGGGCGCTGGCGGCCAGAAGATGGCAGCATTTGCGTGGACGTTCGAAACAGCGGCGAAACAGAGCGACGCCGGCCGTCTGGGGGACAGCGGTCATCGGGGGCGACGAGCCCCCGCCGTGCCGCCCCCGTTTGGGCACGTGGACCAGCAAGGAGCAGGCATTGGACACCGACCGTACTTCCGGGGCCATGGGCGCCGGACCCCTCGCGGACCGGCGCACGGGCCTGCTCGTCGCCGCTGCCGTCGCCGGCGTGGTCCTCGTGATCGTCGGGCTGGTGGTGGCTCGCTCGAACGGCGACAGCACCCCCGGCCTGCGCGTGCTGGCCGGCGACAACCACCCGGTGACGGGGGTGGCGGCCGGGGGGCTCGAGTCGTTCGGCTCGCCGGCGGTGGTGGCCTCCGCATCCGACCCCGACACCCTGGTCGTGGCGGCGAGGGTCGAGCGCCCGCAGCTGTCCGCCGTGGTCCGCCGCTCCTCGGACGCGGGCGCCACATGGGCGACCGCCGAGCTGCCCGCCCCTCCGGGGGAGCGGGCCTACAGCCCCGACCTGGCCATGGCCGGGGGCCGGGTGTACGCCGCCTACGTCACCCTGGCCGAGGCCACCAACAACCCCAGCGGGGTGTGGCTGGCCCAGTCCACCGACGGCGGCGCCTCCTTCGCCCCGCCCGCCAAGGTGGCCGGGCCCTACGGCTACCAGCCCCGGGTCCTCGTCCACGGCGACATGGTGCACGTGAGCTTCGTGCAGGCCTCGTCGTCGCTCGAAGGCGTGCGCAACGGGTTCGGGCCGCCGCCCAACCCGGTGGTGGTCGCCACCTCCACCGACGGCGGCGCCAGATTCGGCCAGGCGGTGCCGGTGTCGGGGCAGCGCCAGCGGGTCGGCGCGGCCACGCCGTTCGTCGACGCCGGCGGCGACCTGATGGTGCTCTTCGAGGACTTCGGGGACGATGTGACCGATTTCGAGGCCAAGCCCGGTCCGGACTACACGGGCTCGTACTCCCTGGTGCTGGCCCGCTCCACCGACGGCGGCACCACCTTCCAGGAGACCTCGGTCGTCGACGACGCGGTGCGGCCGATGGGCCGCTTCAGCCCCTACTCGCCGGTCTTCCCGTCGGTGGCCGTGGCCCCTTCCGGCGCCGCCTCCGGCCCCAGCGCCATCTACGTGGCCTGGGCCGACGGGGCGGGCAGCGACTGGGACGTCCACCTCCGCCGCTCCGACGACGGCGCTTCCACCTGGGGCCAGCGCGTCCGGGTGAACACCGACCAGACGAAGACGGCCCAGTACCTGCCGGCCGTCGCCGTGGCGCCCTCCGGCCGCGTCGACGTGGCCTTCCTCGACCGATCCGAGGACCCCAAGGGCAACATGCTCACCGGGGCCGCGCTGGCCACCAGCTTCGACGCCGGCGCCACCTGGCGCAGCGTGGTGGTGTCGGACCACCTCTTCGACGCCATGATCGGGCCCGAGGGCTTCACCGCCGGCATGGCCGACCCGGGCTCGCGCCTGTCGCTGACGTCCGACAAGGACCGGGCCGTGGTGGCGTGGACCGACGCCCGCCAGGGCACGGAGGCAACCGCCCGCCAGGACGTGTACGTGGCCCCCGTCACCATCGGGGCCGCGTAGCGGGATCACCGCCGGCCGGCGAAGAAGCTCCGGAGGAGGGCCGCCGCCCGCTCGGCCAGCACCCCGCCCCGCACCGGCGGCTCGTGGTTGAGGCGCGGGTCGGCGCACAGGTTGTAGAGCGAGCCGCAGGCCCCCGCCTTGGGGTCGGCCGCCCCGAACACCACCCGCCCCACCCGCCCGGCCACCGCCGCGCCGGCGCACATGGGGCAGGGCTCGAGGGTGACGACCAGCGTCGCCCCGTCGAGGCGCCACGTCCCGAGGGCGACGGCCGCGTCCCGCAGGGCCAGCAGCTCGGCGTGGGCGGTGGGGTCGGCCAGGCGCTCGCGCTCGTTGTGCCGGCTGGCCACCACCCGCCCGCCGGCGAGGACCACTGCGCCCACCGGCACGTCGCCGTGGGCCGGCGCCGCCTCGGCCTCGGCCAGGGCCAGCTCCATGGCCTCCTCGTCGGTCACCTGTGCAGCTTGCCCGTTTTGGGCGGCGGCGGAGGAGGAGCCAGGGGCGGTGGCGAATCTAGAGAGCAGGTCCGTTCGGGCGGCGCTGGGGCCGTCCGGCCGGGACCGGCGCCAGGCGGCCCTCCACCACGATGTCTCCGGCCGCGTCCCACACCAGCTGCTCGCCGTCCTCCCACTCGAGGACGGTGCGGTTGTCGGGGTGCGGGCGGACGTGGATCGCCAGGAACTGCTCGAGATCGTCGAACACGCTGATCGACCCCCGGGGCGGGGGGGTCAACCAGTGGATCACCACCACGCCGGTGGAGAAATGGACGCCTTCCAGGACGATGCCCGTACCCGAAACCCCCGAGACGTCGTGCTCGCGGCGCATGGTGAAGCGGCGCATGCCGTGGGGCGCTCGATCCACCATCGGCCCTCCCTCCGCTCCGTCCTCCGTGCACCCAAGCTTGGCACGGGCTTTGTGCCATCGTTCGACGGGATGTTCATGCGCCTGAGGAATCGCAAGGAGTGGCAGTTCTTCGCCGTCCTGCCGCGGGCCGACCGGGCCCTCGCCGCGACCTGGTGGACCGTGCTGGTGCTGCGCGGCCTCCTGCCCGCCGCCTTCGCCGTGGCCATGGGCGTGGTGGTGGGCGCCGTGGAGCAGGGCCACTCCCTCGGCGTGCCCCTCGCCGTCATGGGGTTCACCTTCGTCGCCCTCCAGGTGCTGGCACCCACGCACCAGGCGGTGAGCGCCAACCTCGGCAGCCGCCTGGCGGCCTGGCTCTACGACCGGCTGGGCGACGCCTGCGTCGGCCCCCCGGGCATGGGCCACCTGGAGGATCCGGAGCTGGCCTCGGACCTCACCGTGGCCCGGGAGTTCGAGTACGGCATGACCGGCCCCCCGATGTCGATGAACATGGACTTCATCGCCGGCGGCCTGGTGGAGGCGGTGGGCGGGGCGGCGTCGGCCCTGCTCCTGGTCGCCTTCCGGTGGTGGGCGCCGGTCCTGCTGGGCGGGGCCTGGCTGTCCACCCACTGGCTGCTGAAGGAGAGCGGCGTGTGGCGGGACCGCAACACCGACGAGGTGCGGGAGGCCCAGCGCCACGCCGAGTACTCCTACAAGCTGGCGGTCGACCCGCCGGCGGCCAAGGAGCTGCGCCTGTTCGGCCTGGCCGGCTGGACCATCGAGCGCTTCGTCGCCCGCCGCCGGGCCCTCTTCGAACTCCAGTACAAGGCCACCCGGCTGCGCCAGCGGCCCCTGGGGTGGAGCGTGGTGCTGGTCGGCGGCGCCAACCTGGTGGTGTTCTGGGCCTTGGCCCAGGCGGCCGTCGACGGCAGCCTGCCCCTCGGCCGCCTGGTGGTCTTCGCCCAGGCGGCGGCCGGCTGCAGCATGATCGCCTTCGGGGGGCTGAACTGGGCCCTCGACGGCGCGTCGGCGCCGGTGGCCGCCGTCCTGCGGCTGGAGGCCGCCATGGCCCGCAAGGGCGCGCTGGCGCCCCCGCCCGAGGGCGGCGCCGTTCCGGCCGCCGGCCGCCCGGCCGAGGAGATCCGCTTCCGCGACGTCACCTTCGCCTACCCCCAGGGCGGGAGGCCGGTGCTGGAGGGCTTCGACCTCGCCATCCCGGCCGGGTCGTCGCTCGCCATCGTCGGGCAGAACGGCGCCGGCAAGACCACCCTCGCCAAGCTCCTGTGCCGGCTCTACGACCCCCAGGAGGGCGCCATCGAGGCCGACGGCACGGACCTGCGGGCCATGGCGGTCGGCGACTGGCGGTCGCGGGTCACGGCCGTGTTCCAGGACTTCACCCGCTTCGAGCTGCCGCTGCGCGACAACGTGGCCCCCGGCGGCGCGCCCGACGAGGTGGTGGAGGCGGCCCTGATCGACGCTGGCGCCACCGGTCTGGCCGACCTCGACACCATCCTCGCCAAGGGCTACACCGGCGGCACCGACCTGTCGGGCGGGCAGTGGCAGCGGGTGGCCCTCGCCCGGGCCCTGTGCGCGGTGCGCCAGGGCGCCGGCCTGGTGCTCCTCGACGAGCCCACCGCCCAGCTCGACGTGCGGGGCGAGGCCGAGATCTTCGAGCGCATCCTGGCCGCCACCAGGGGCGTCACCACCATCCTGATCTCCCACCGCTTCTCCACCGTGCGCCACGCCGACCGCATCTGCGTGCTGGAGCACGGGCGGGTGGTGGAGCTGGGCACCCACGCCGAGCTGATGGCCCTCGGCGGCCGGTACCGCACCATGTTCGACCTGCAGGCCCAGCGGTTCGCCGCCGGCGAGGACGAAGAGGAGGAGGCGACGCTTGAGACCCTCGGGTGACGCCCCCAAGGAGAGCACCGCCGGCCCGCTGCCGCCCGCCCTGTCGTCGATGTGGCGGGTGATGAAGCTCGGCTACCGCAGCGAGCCGAAGCTGCTGGCGGCCGCCTTCGTGCTGGCCCTGCTGGCCGCCCTGCCCGACGCTTTGATGGCCCTCTGGCTCAAGCTCCTGGGCGAGGGCGTGCTCGACCACGACGACCAGCTCATCCGGGTGGCGGCCCTGGGCCTCGGCGTGTCCGTCACCGCCACGTGGATCCTGCGCACGGTGAGCACGAGGGTGCAGCGGCACTTCCGCGACAAGGTCACCATCGCCCTGGAGTCGCACGTGGCCCGCCTCCAGGCGTCGGTGGCCACCATCGCCCACCACGAGCGGCCCGACTACCTCGACCGCCTGTCGATCCTGCGCGACCACGTGTTCGTGCTCGACCACATGTACATGTCGGTGTTCTCCACCGCCGGGTGGATCCTGCGCCTCGGCGTCACCCTCGCCCTGCTGGCGTCGATCAACCCGGTGCTGGTGCTGCTGGCCGTGTTCGCCCTCCCCACGGTGCTCACGTCGTCGTGGCGCCCGGGGGTGGAGCGGGCCGCCCAGGAGCGGGGCGCCCAGGCCGACCGCCTGGCCAAGCACCTGTTCCTCACCGCCACCACCGCCCCGCCCGGCAAGGAGGTCCGCGTCACCGGCATCGGTCCGAAGTTGGTGGCCGGCCGGCGGGAGGCGTGGGAGCGCTGGTACGGCGAGGTCGGCCCCGTGCGGTGGGGAAGCGCCGGCTGGCACGCCCTCGGGTGGGCGATCTTCGGCCTGGCCTACGTGGGCGCCGTCGTGTACGTCGCCTCGGTGATGGACGCCCCGGCCGGCGACGTGCTGCTGATCCTGGCCGCCGGCTCCCGGCTGTCGGCCTACGTGGGGGCGACGGTGGGCGAGATCGGCTTCCTGCGGGGCATCTGGCTCGACGGCTCCCGCCGGCTGGCCTGGCTGGAGGACTACGCCGCCTCCCTCGACGCCGCCGCCGACCAGGAGGTGCCCGGGCACCTCGAGGACGGCATCGTGTTCGACCACGTGTCGTTCGCCTACCCGGGCACCGAGCGGCTGGTGCTCCAGGACGTGTCGCTGCGCCTCCCCGCCGGCGCGGTGGTGGCGGTGGTGGGCGAGAACGGCGCCGGCAAGTCCACCCTCGTCAAGCTGCTGTGCAAGATGTACGAGCCCACCTCGGGCGCCATCCTGGTCGACGGCTCGCCGCTCTCCCGGATGCCGGCCGAGGGCTGGCGGGCCCGCCTGGCCGGCGCCTTCCAGGACTTCTTCCGCTTCGAGCTGCCCGCCCGCCAGTCGATCGGCGTGGGCGACCAGCCCCGCCTCGACGACGCCCCGGCGGTGGCGACGGCGGTCGAGCGGGCCGGCGCCGGCGAGGTGGTGGAGCGCCTCCCCGCCGGCCTCGACACCCAGCTGGGCCCCACCTGGCCGGAGGGCGTGGAGGTGTCGTTCGGCCAGTGGCAGCGCCTGGCCCTGGCCCGGGGCTTCATGCGCGACGAGCCGCTGGTGCTGGTGCTCGACGAGCCCACCGCCGCCCTCGACGCCGAGACCGAGCACGCCCTGTTCGAGCGCTACGCGGCCGCCGCCCGGGGTGGCGCCGGCGACGCCGCCGTCGAGCGCACCGGCCGGGTCACCGTGCTGGTGTCCCACCGGTTCTCCACCGTGCGCATGGCCGACCTGATCGTCGTCCTCGACGGGTCCCGGGTGGTGGAGTTCGGCACCCACGCCGAGCTGATGGCGGCCGGCGGCCAGTACGCCGAGCTCTACAACATCCAGGCGGCGGCGTACCGCTAGAGGCCGTGTCCCGAGTACATAGGGTGCGGAAACCGCACCCTATGTACTCGGGAATGACTCGACGACCAGGGCGTTGGCCAGGCCGCCGCCCTCGCACATCACCTGGAGGCCGTAGCGGCCGCCGGTGCGCTCGATCTCGTTGACCAGGGTGGCCAGGAGGCGGGCGCCGGAGGCGCCGACGGGGTGGCCGAGGGCGATAGCGCCCCCGTTGGGGTTGACCCGCTCCATGTCGGGGTGGACCTCCCGCTCCCACGCCAGCACCACCGAGGCGAAGGCCTCGTTGATCTCGATCACGTCGACGTCGGCGAGGGCGAGCTTGGCCCTCTCCAGCACCTTGGCGGTGGCGGGGATGGGGGCGGTGAGCATCGTGACGGGGTCGACGCCGGCCAGGGCGAAGGCGCAGAAGCGGGCCCGGGCGGTGAGCCCGAGGGCGGCGCAGCGCTCCTCGCTCATCACGAGGACGGCGGCCGCCCCGTCGCTGATCTGGGAGGAGTTGCCGGCGGTGACCACGCCCCCGTCGGGCTTGAACGCCGGCTTGAGGCCGGCGAGCGCGTCGAGGGTGGTGTCGGGCCGGATGCCCTCGTCGGCGGCGAACACCTCGGCGGTGTCGTGGCCGTTGTCGTCGCGCACGGTCACCGGCACCGTCTCGGCGGCGAAGCGCCCGGCCTCGGCGGCGGCCGCCGCCCGCTGCTGGGAGCGCAGCCCGTAGGCGTCCAGATCCTCGCGGGACAGGCCCCAGCGCTCGGCCACCAGCTCGGCGGCGATGCCCTGGGGCACCAGGCCGCCGGCGTCCTTGTAGCGGCGGAACACCGACGGCCCGAACGGCATGCCGCCCACCTGCATGGAGCTGCCCATCGGCACCCGGCTCATGGACTCCACGCCGGCCGCCACCACCACGTCGTAGGCGCCGGCCATCACGCCCTGGACGGCGAAGTGGACGGCCTGCTGGGAGCTGCCGCACTGGCGGTCGACGGTGACGCCGGGCACCGACTCGGGGAAGCCGGCGGCCAGCACGGCGTTGCGGCCCACGTTCAGGGCCTGCTCGCCCACCTGCGTGACGCACCCCATGATCACGTCGTCGACGCACCCGGGGTCGAGGTCGCTGCGGGTCACCAGCGCCCGGAGCACCTCGGCCGCCAGGTCGGCGGGGTGCCACCCCCGCAGCTTCCCGTTGCGCCTCCCGAGCGGGGTGCGGACGGCGTCGACGAGCACGGCGGCGGGCATCCTCCGCAGTCTGGCGCAACTCTGGACCTCGGGGCTTGCCGCTCCCTACCGACCAGTAGGTAGGCTGGCGGCCATGGAGCCCAGCGCCCTGCTCGAAGAGCTCGAACCGGCCGTTGCCAGGCTGCTGGACACCCACCTGGCCAAGTCCAAGGAGTGGTTCCCGCACGAGCTTGTGCCGTGGGGGCGGGCCAGGGACTTCGAGCCCGACGAGGAGTGGGACCCCCGCGAGTACCCGGTGCCCGACGGCGTGCGCAGCGCCCTGTTCCTTAACCTGCTGACCGAGGACAACCTCCCCTACTACTCCCGCACCATCCAGAACGTGTTCGGGGAGGGGGCGTGGGGCGAGTGGGCCCGGCGGTGGACGGCCGAGGAGGGCCGCCACTCGATCGTGATCCGCGACTATCTCACCGTCACCCGGGCCCTCGACGCGGTGGACCTGGAGCGGGCCCGGATGCGCCAGGTGTCCGACGGCATCACCCCCGAGCCCGACAACCCGGCCGACACCATGGTGTACGTCGCCCTCCAGGAGTTGGCGACCAGGATCGCCCACTTCAACACCGGCAAGCTGCTCACCGACCCGGCCGGGCGCGCGGTGATGTCCCGGGTGGCGGCCGACGAGAACCACCACTTCCTGTTCTACCGGGGCGTCACCGACGCCGCCCTCGAGCTCGACCCGTCGGGGGTGGTGGAGGCCATCGCCCGCCAGGTGCTCGAGTTCAAGATGCCGGGCAAGGGCGTGGTCGACTTCGACACCCATTCCCGGCGCATCGCCCAGATGGGCATCTACGACCTCATCGAGTACCACGACAACATCCTCGTCAAGGTGGTGCTGAACCACTGGAAGGTCGAGTCGCTGGAGGGCCTGTCGGCCGAGGCCGAGCAGGCCCGCGAGCAGCTCGTCGTCCACATCCACCGGCTCGGGAAGGTGGCAAGGCGCATGGAGGAGCGGCGGGCGGCCGAGAAGGCCCGGGCGCCCATGGAGCCGGCACTGTCGTAGACCGCCCTCAGGGCACGGTCGTCGTGTCCCACTCGTAGGGTTTCACCGTGTCCTCGGTGGTCGTCGTCGGTGCCGTCGTCGTGGTGGCGAGCCGCCTCGTGGTGGTGGTGGCCGGCCTGGTGGTCGTGGTGGTCGTCACCCGGGGCCGGGTCGTGGGCGGTGCGGTGGCGGGGGCCACGGTGGCCGCCGGCGCGGCCGGGGCGACGGTGGCCACCGGCTCCGGCGGCACGCTGGACGTGGTGACGACCTCGCTCAGCACCCGGGTGGTGCCGTTCCGGCGGTCGTGCGAAAACAGGCCGAGCTGGTCGCCCACCACCACGGCGGCGAGCAGCACGAGGAGCCACAGGAACCACCGGTGCCGGGGTTCACGCGGGTCGTGCCAGCGATCCCTCCCCACCAAGCCACTATCGCGCCGGTGAGCGCCTACAGGCACACCGAGGGAGCGCTGTGGCACACGACGAGCCGGCGCGTCCTGGTGAACCCTCCCGAGGGCGCCACCTTCGACCTGGACGGCGTCGCCGGGCTGGTGTGGGAGGCGCTCGACGAACCGGTGACCATCGACGACCTGGCCGCCGATCTGGCGGCGGTGTTCGACCGCCCGGTGGAGGAGGTGGGCCCCGAGGTCGCGCGGGTGGTCGCCGAGCTGGTGGCCGCCGGCGCCGCGTCGCCCGCGTGATGGACCGGTTCGAGGGCGCCGACGCGGAGGTGCGGGCCGCCCTGGTGGTGGTGGCCGGCCACGGCCTCCCCGGCGACGAACACCGCCCGCCGCCGGCCGCCCCGCTGGACGACGCCCAGTGGCGCGCGCTCGTGCGGCTGGTGCAGATCGAGCGGCTGCTGGGCCTGCTCGACCGGGCGGTGGCCGCCGGGGCGCTGCCCGCCACCGACGAGCAGCGGGCCGACGCCGAGGAGGCGGCCGCCCAGGGCCTGCGCCAGGTGCTGTTCCTGGAGCGCCGGCTGCTGGCGGCGGCCGCCGCCCTGGACGGCGCCGGCGTGCCCTTCCTCGTCCTCAAGGGTGCGGCGGTGGCCCGCCTCGACGAGGCGCACCCGTCGCTGCGCCACTACAACGACGTGGACCTGCTGGTGCGGGGCGACGACGTGGGCCGGGCGGTCGCCGCCCTGGCCGCGATCGGCTACGGCCGGGACCTGCCCGAACGCCGGCCCGGCTACGACCGTCGCTTCGCCAAGGAGGTGTCGCTGGCCGACGACCTGCGGACCGAGGTCGACCTGCACCGGGTGCTGGCCCTCGGGGCCTTCGGGCTGGCCGCCGGCCCGGCCGCCCTCTGGTCGTCCACCGACCGCCTGGAGGTGGGGGGCACGGCGCTGGCCGCCCTCGACGCCGAGGGCCGCTTCGCCCACGCCTGCGTCAACGCCATGCTGGGCGACGAGCGGCCCCGGCTGGTGGCCCTGCGGGACGTCGCCGTGATCTCCACCGCCCACCGCCTGCGGCCCGGGCGGCTCGGCAGCCTCCTCCCCGCCGGCCGGGGGGCGGCGGTGGCCGGCGCCGCCTGCGCCGCCGTCACCGCCCTCCTCGGGCCGGGCACCGTGGGTGCCGAGGCGGCGGCCTACGCCGGCTCCGTGCCGCCGTCTCGGTGGGAGCGGGCGGCGCTGCGGGCCTACCGGGCCCACGGCGGGTCCAACACCTTGGAGCTGCTGTCGGGAACGATGGCCCTCGCCGGTATGGACCGCCTCCGCTACCTCCAGGCCCTCGTCGTTCCCGGTTCGGCCTACCGCGCTGCCCGCCGGGAAGCGGGACGCCCCCGGGAGTGGACCACCGGGGTGCGGGAGGTCCTGTCGCGCAGGGGGAAGTCCGGTGGTTGAGGCGGTGTGGCGGCACAAGGACGGCCTGGGCGACGCCGAGCTCGACGGCGAGCGGGTGGTGTGGGACCCGCAGACCGGCGGGCTGGCCCGCCTCGACCAGGTGGGGTCGCTGGTGTGGGGCTGCTTCGAGGCGCCGGCGACGGTGGACGACGTGGCCGCCGACCTGGCCGCCGCCTTCGAGGCCTCGCCGGACAGGGTGCGGTCCGACGTCGCCGCACTGGTCGAACGGCTCAGGGACCTCGGCCTGCTGGTCGAGGTACCTCCGGCGGGGCCGTAGCCTCGACGCCGACGGGAGGCCCATGACGCACACGCACGACCACCACGACGCCGAGCCGGTCGACGGGTCGTGGGCGCCGCGCCCGGCACCGGAGCTCACCACCGTGGAGATCGACGGCGAGGCGCTGCTGCTCGACCCCCGCACCGACGGCGTCCACCAGCTCGACCGGCTCGGGTCGGTGATCTGGCAGGTGCTCGACGGCGAGGCCACCGTCGACGAGCTGGTCGACGACCTGGCCGCCGCCTTCGCCGCCCCGCCCGAGCAGGTGCGCCACGACCTCGGCGACCTGCTCGTCGGCCTGCGGGGCATCGGCGCCCTCGACGGTGCCGGCCCGCCCGACTGGATGCTCCGTGACTCGCCGGCCCCGCCGGCCGAGGGCGACGACGACCTGTGGCGGCCGTCGTACCTGGTCGACCCGCCGGCCCCCTGAGGCACAACCGTCGACCACCTCGTGTGGGTGGACTCGTGCACCGTCGACCTCGGCCACGTCCGGGCCGGCATCCGCGCCAACACCGAAGGGGCGGCCGCCGCCCTGCGGCGGGCCCTGGCGCCGATCGAGGTCGACGACCCTTTGGCGCCCAAGAACTTCTCCCTCGCCTTCAGCCGCAACCCCACCGACGCCCACCTGCTGTTCTGGGGCGGCTGCGTGGCCGCCCGCTCCTTCGACCCCGACCGAGTGGTCCGCTCGCTGGTCGACCACCTGTCGGCCCACCGGCCGCCGCCCGAGGGCCTCGTCTGGGTGACGTCGATCCCGTTCGTCGGCCCGGCGGGGACCGCTGTCCTCATGCCCGACCGGTACAACGACGACCTGCGCATCGTCGACCGCCGGCTCCGGCAGGAGGGCTGGGTCCCGGTCGACGCGCCCCGGGCGCTGGTCGACCTGGCCACCGGGGAGCTGGTGGTCGCCGACCTCGTCGAGTACGACCGCGAGGCGCTGGCGGCGGTCTCCGAAGGGGCCCTGCGCCGGCGGGCCGAGGCGACGGTCCCCCGGGGCCGGTACCCCATCGAGCGGTGGGTCTTCGTGGACTACACCGGCGGGTGGGGCCCCATCGGCCGAGGGCTGGCCACCCGGGCGGCGGTGCTGGAGATCGTGGAGGGCATCGACCACCCCGACGTGGAGGTGGTGGAGACGGTCTCGGCGCTGTTCACCAAGGTGGCGGCCCGTTCGATGTACCCCGGCCACCGTTCCGCCATGGTGGACGCCGTGCTCGACCGCACCCCCGACCTGAGCCGATGATTCGCTCCGCGCCGTCCGGCCCCGGAGCCGCCCTCCGTGGCGGCTCGCCACCGGCGGCGTGACGTGAACATCCTGGACGCCGCCGGGCTGCCGGCGGCGCCCGACGGCGGCCCCCCGGTCGTCGTCGGCGGGGCGCTGCTCGACCAGGTGCCCTGGGCGGCCGAGGTCGCCCCCGTGGCGCTCCTCGGGTACCGGGTGGCGGTGCGGAGCCAGGACGCCGGCCTGGGGCGCTTCGTGGAGGCGTTCGTCGCCGCCTTCCCCCCGGCCGACGGGGCGGACATCCGGCTCGACGTGGTGGCGGTGGGCGGCCGCTGGGTCGGCTACGAGAACGGCGTGCGGGGCGTGACGGCACCCACCGTGGCGGCGATGGCCCGCACGCTGGTGTTCCACCTGAACGCCCTCGCCCTGGCCGGCCCGACCGACGACGTGCTGGTCCACGCGGCCGTGGCGGCGAAGGGCGGCCGGGCCGTGCTGCTGCCGGGCGAGTCCGGCGCCGGCAAGACCACCCTCGTCGCCGCCCTGGCCCTGGACGGGTGGGAGTACCTGTCCGACGAGGTCGCACCTCTCGGGCCCGGCGGCGCCGTCGTGGCCCCCTTCCCCCGTCCGCTGGCGATGGAGCCGGGCTCCTGGCCGCTGCTGCCCGCCACCGCCGGCCGGTGGCCGGCGGACGTGCCGGCGCTGGTGGACGACCTCCGGCTGGTCCTCCCCGCCACGCTCCGCAGCGGCGGCCCGGTGACGCCGGCCGTGCCGGCGGCGGTGGTGTTCCCCGAGGTGGTGCCGGGTGCCCCGACCACCCTCGAGCCGCTGCCGCGGGCCGAGGCCCTCGCCCGGCTCGTGGGATCCACGTTCAACCTGCGGGCGCTGGGGAAGCCGGGCTTCGACCGGCTGGCCGGGTGCGTCGCCCGCTCGGCGTGCTTCCGGCTGGTGCTGGACGGGGTGGCCGAGGCCCCGTCGGCGCTCTCCGCGGTCCTGGACGAACCGCCCATGTCGGATTCTTCGGGATGAGCTGCCACGGTAAGTGAGGAACTGCTTTGTCCACCGTCACCACTCGTGTACAGTTGGAACATTGCCACCGGTCGTGGCACAAGGCTTTCGTCGTAGCAAGAGGGGGCAACCATCATGGGCGGGCTGAGTCGGCGTGAACTCCTGAAGCGGTCGGCGGTGGCGGGCGGGGTCATCTGGGCCGCTCCCATGCTCACCAGCGGCAAGGCGTGGGGCCTGGGGGGTTGCTGCGACTGCAGCGGCACCCTGATCTACGCCAAGTTCGCTCCGGGCAACTCGCAGACGTGCCAGAACCAGTGCCTCCAGCCGGGCGCCATGGCCCGCTACGACTTCACCTGCCTGGTGGCCCAGGGCCTCATCAGCGTCTGCGACGACGTGAGCACCAACGACGACACCGCCTCGATGGCCTTCCGGGCCGACGTCACGCCCGCCAGGTTCGCCATCAAGTCGGAGAACGACTGCTTCATCGCCCGCTGCGAGGAAGGCTTCGGGCAGGTGTACCACTGGTCCACGTCGTTCAACAACGAGTCGTACACCCCGGCCGACAAGTTCACCGACCCGGCCGCCAACGACGACGTGGCCCTTTTCCAGACCTACACCGGCGGCCCCGGCACCCCCGGCGCCACCCGCTGCACGGGCAACCTGCCCGGCTCGCAGCGACCGCTCGGCACCCGCTGCGGCACGTCCCGCGGCACCGGGGGCACCGGGTGCCCCTGCACCACGCAGATCACCGGCGTGTACCTCACCACCGGCGGTCTCCCCGGGCAGGCCAAGCTGAACTTCATCGAGATGGAGCTCTGCGTCCGCAACACGTCGAAGCTGAACTGCACGCCGCTCAACTGCAACTAGCGGGCTCGCTCCGCGAGGTTGACCTGACCCGAGCCCTCTGGGCTCGGGTCGGTTTCGTTTCTAGCGAACGTGGTCGGTGCGGGCGAGGGCCCGCTCGGCGGCGTCGGGCTCGTCCGGGGTCCCCTCCATCAGCAGCCCCCGCCAGCCCTGCTCGGTGCGGCTGAACGGCGGGAGGGCCAGCAGGACGAGCAGGAACGGGAACAGCTGCACCCGCTGGCGGGTGAGGACGCCGAAGTTGGCGAAGCTGGAGAACCCGTAGACGAACAGCAGCGAGTAGGTGATGCACAGCACCACGTAGGGCGTTCGCAGCAGCGAGCGCACCGCCCCGACGATCCGGCGCCGGCCGGTGAAGAACAGCACCAGCAGCACCGTGCCCTCCAGCGACGCCAGCAGGGCCAGGGCGTTGTGGGACTCCCACGGGAAGGGCCGGAACGCCACCGACACGAACGCCCACGGGAACTTCGACGGGGACAGGTCCGTGGAGGTGGTGCCGTTGGCGAACGCCGAGCCGCCCTCCGACGTCTGCTTGTGGGCCCGCTCCAGCGCCTTGGTAACCGCCTCGGCGTTGAAGCGGTCCTGGCCGCCCAGCAGGTCCTGGGTCTGGCCCACGGCCACGGCCAGGGCCAGGCCGAGCACCACGATGCCGAGGAGCTTGGCGAGGGGGCTGGTGATGGAGGCGCCGGCCGGCGGGCGGCGCAGCAGGTAGGCGGCCACCACGCTGACCATGAGGATGGCGCTCACGTGGGGGCGCACGACCACGGTGCCGACGAGGCCCACCGCCAGCGAGGCGAAGCCGCCCCGCCGGTGGGTGAGGATGCGGGCCGCCCCGTAGGCGCTCAGCCCGAGGGTGAGCGTGATCCACCCCTCCTTGCCGATGCTGGACGGCCAGAAGAGCAGCGACGGCAGGAGGAACACCAGGAGGGCGTAGCGCTTCCGGTTGCCCTCGGGGCAGCCGATGCAGAAGGCCCGGTAGAACAGGTAGAGGCCCCAGAAGCCGAACCAGGAGAAGACGAGGAAGCCGCCCAGCCGGCTGGGCCCGATGACGGCGTACACGACGCCGGTGAGGGCCTTCAGGAATCCCGTGCCGAGGAAGGGGCCCACGTCGCCCGAGAAGTCGCCCCTGCGGTACATGGGCCCGAGGACGAGCGCCGCCGAGTGGTAGGTGTTGGCGTCGGCCACGCCGTCGTACACGCCGAAGGCCACCGCCAGCCGGGCGAGGGAGGCGCCCAGCTTGAGCACCATGGCCCAGGGCAGGAGCCGGGCCACGAACGGATCCTCCTCCCGCTTGGCCAGCCACAGCACCAGCGGAAAGGTGCCGAGGACCAGGACGGTGCCCACCACGATGCCGCCCCACGTGTCGTAGCTGGTGCGGTCGGCCGTCCACGCCAGCATGGCGACGAAGCCGCCGACGGCGACGATGAGGGGGACGGTGAGCCCGTAGGGCCGGAAGGCTCGCTGCACTGACATGCGGATCGCGGTGAACTTCGCCTCGTTCCGCATGTCAGAGCGCGGAAGCGGCGCAGAGCGAGCCATCGGACTCAGACTCAAATCACAGCGCGGCGCTTCGGGGGCTGCTCGGGGGAGGGGAGGGCGGTGATGTTGGTGCGGTCGGTCCCCCGCCCCTGCCACGGCAGCCAGCGACGCCGGCGGGTGTCCTCGGTGGGCGACTGGTAGTAGTACGTGGAGTACCCGGTGTCGCTCTCCGGGGCGCCCACCAGGGCGATGCCGGCCACCGACGCCCCCAGGCGGGTGAGCAGGTCGCGCACCCGGCCGGCGTCCTCCTTGGTGGTCTGGCCGCTGCGGCACACCACCACCACGGTGTCCGAGGTCGGGATCAGCTCGGTGGCCTCGTGGGCCACCAGCAGCGGGGCGGTGTCGATGAGGACGATGTCGGCCAGGCGCCGGGCCTCGGCGACCAGCCGCCGGCCCTCGGCCGACACGTCGCCGTAGTTGTCGAGCGGCGAGCCGTTGGTGGCCACCCGCACGCCGGGGATGGTGGTCTCCTTGACGACGTCGGCGAGGGTGGGGGCGCCGCTGCCGCCCTCCAGCACCTCGGTGAGGCCCCACGCCTGGCGCACGCCCAGGTATTCGTGCAGCGACGGCCGGCGGAAGTCGCAGCTGAGGATGAGCACCGAGCGGCCGGCCTCGGCGAAGCTGGCCGCCAGGTTCACCACCGTGGTGGTCTTGCCCTCGCTGGGGGCGGCCGAGGTGACGAGGACCACCTGGGGCTCGACGGGCCCGGCGGCGGCCGGCACCGGCGCGGCGGCGGGGGAGGGCACCACGCCGGTGGGCCCGAGCATGCTCGGGACGGCGATGGTGCGGGGCGTGGGCTCGTCGTCGCGCTCCTCCCGGCGCTCGGTGGCGACGCCGGTGCCGAGCACGTGGGCGGGGATCAGCAGCAGGGCGGCCCGCAGGGCGCGGTAGGCCTCGGCCACGGCCGACGAGGGGTCGGTGACGGTGGCGATCTCGTAGCGCCGGCGCCGGCCGGCGTAGGGGATCTCGGCCACCACGGGCAGCCGGAAGGCCCGCTCGGCGCCCGACCGCAGGTTGATGCGGGGGTCGACCCGCTCGATGACGAGCACGACGCCGATGCCGAGGAGGAGGCCGACCATCGCTGCGAACAGGGTCCGGGCGGGGCGGCTGGAGGGGATGCCGAAGCCGCCCGTCTTGGGGCTGGCCAGGGCGGGCGTGGCCACCTGGAGGCTGGTGAAGCCGGCCGAGGGCGCAGGCAGCTCGGCCTGCTTCTGCTGAAGCTCGAGGTCCGAGCTGTAGAGCCGCACCTGGGCGTCGCGCTGGGCCTCGATGAGGTCGGCGGGGCGGCCGGCGGCGCGCGCCGCGGCGGCCTGGTTGGCCAGGTCGTCGATGTTCTTCTGGCGTTCGGTGAGGCGGGCCAGGATGTCGGCGTTTGTCTTGTCGCGCGCCGCCTGGGCCTGCTCGCCCAGGTAGCCGAGGGTCTCCTCGGCGAAGGCGTTGGCCAGGTCGGAGGCCGCCCGCCGCCCGTTGGCGGTGGCCTTGACGGTGATGGTGCCGAGCTGGTCGTCGGTGTCGACGGCAACCGAGCGGGCCAGCAGCTGCGGGTCGCCGGTGTAGCCGAGCCGCTTCGCCACCCGCACCGGAACGGCGCCCGTCTTCACGAGGAGCCCGACGGCCGCCAGCGCCTGCTGGGACGTGGTGTCGTTGTTGCGGATCAGGGTGTGGCTGTCGACGTACTGCGGCGCCGCCGCGCTGGACGACGACGGCGACACCACCCAGACGGCGACGGCCGCGACGAGGCAGCAGGCGGCGGCGACCCGCCACCTCCGGCGCACCAGCCTGAGGTACTCAATGGGCTCCATGGACGACTCCGTCGTGGGCGATGGTAGCGAGGGGGAGGGGCTCAGCCGAGCGCATGGCGGACCTCGCCGGCGTGGGCGTGGATGGCGGCGACAGCCGCGGCGATTCGGACCATGTGGTCATCGACCATGTTGGACCACATCGGCAGGGAAAGGACCCGCCTGGACACGTCCTCGGTGACGGGGAGGTCGCGGGGGGACGCCCACCGGCCGGCGTAGGCCTTCTGGAGGTGGACGGGCGGATGGAAGTAGCGCCTGGAGTCGATGCCCTCGGCCTTGAGCGCACGGGCCAGCTCGGGGGCCGACAGGCCGAACGCCCCCCGGTCGACGTGGAGGGTGAGGTCCTTCCAGGTGGACGTGTCGCCGTCGCGCACGGCCGCCAGCCGGAGGCCGGGGATGCCGGCGATCTCGGCGGCGAAGCGGGCGGCCAGCCCGCCGCGGTGCGCGACCCGCTCGCCGAGCCCCTCGAGGGACGCCAGGGCGACGGCGGCGTGCAGCTCCGACATGCGGGCGTTGAGACCGGGGAAGTGGCAGTCGTAGTCGCCGGGGTTCCCGTAGTCGCGGCCCAGCCGGACGGCCTCGGCCAGGGCGGCGTCGCCGGTGGCCACCAGGCCGCCCTCGCCGGCGACCACGACCTTGGTGGGGCTGAGGCTGAACACCTCCGCCGCGCCGAAGCGGCCCACCGGGACGCCCTGGCGCAGGCTGCCGAGGGCGTGGGCGGCGTCGTAGACGAGCGGGATGCCGGCGCCGTCGGCGGCGGCCTGGAGGGCGCCGGTGTCGCAGGGCGTGCCGTAGGTGTGGGTGGCGGTGATGGCCGACGCCCCGTCGACCAGGGCGGCGGCGTCGGCCGGGTCGAGGGTGCAGGTGTCGCCGTCGATCTCGGCGAAGTCGCACGAGCCGCCGGCCCACACCACGGCATGGGCGCTGGCCGAGAACGTGAAGCTGGGCAGCACCACCCGCCCGGTGGCGCCCAGGGCCTGGAGCACCAGCATGAGGCCCGACGTGCAGCTGGCCACCGCCACCACGTGGGGCACGCCGAGGAGGCCGGCGACCCGCTCCTCCAGCTCGGCGACGGTGGGCCCGTTGGTGAGCCGGCCGCTGTCGAGGATGGCCTGGAGGCGGGCGGCCAGCGCAGGGACGCCGGGCAGGTACGGGCGCGTGATGGGCAGCCCGTCGGGGAAGGCCTGGCGCCCGCCGAGCACCGCGGGCTCCGTCATCGTCAGCCTCTTACCACCGCAGCACCTCGTGCTCGCCGGTGGCCGCCTCGTGGTCGAGACGAACGCGTGCCTCGGCGAGGGCGAACATGAGGGCTCGGACCTCGTCGGGCCGGCGGCCGGAGGTGAACGCCTCGAGCTCCACCAGGCCCATGCCGAGCAGGTGGGTGGGCGTGGGGAGCGGCTGCACCCGCATGATCGAGGGGTGGATGGTGGGGAAGGCCTCCTCGTCGGAGTCGCGCAGCTCCTCGACCAGCTTCTCGCCGGGGCGCACGCCGGTGACGCGGATCTCGATGTCCTTGCCCACCTCGCGCCCGGAGAGGCGGATCATCCGCTCGGCCAGGTCGAGGATGCGCACCGGCTCGCCCATGTCGAGCATGAACAGCTCCCCGCCCTTGGCCAGGGCGGCCGCCTGAAGGACCAGCTGCACGGCCTCCTCGATGCTCATGAAGAAGCGGGTCATGGCCGGGTCGGTGACGGTGACCGGGCCGCCGGCGGCGATCTGGCGCATGAACGTGGGCACCACGCTGCCCCGGCTGCCGAGCACGTTGCCGAAGCGCACGGCGCAGTAGCGGGCGCCTTCCGGCGCCTTCTCCAGCACCAGCTGCTCGCCCACCCGCTTGGAGGCGCCCATCACGCTGGAGGGCACCACCGCCTTGTCGGTGGAGATGAACACCAGCCCCTCGACGCCGACCCCCTCGGCCGCCTCGAGCACGTTGGCGGTGCCGAGCACGTTGGTGGCGGCCGCCTCGCACGGGTGGGCTTCCAGCAGCGGCACGTGCTTGTGGGCGGCGGCGTGGAACACGATCTCGGGCCGGTACTCGGCGAACACGTGGAGCATCAGCCCCCGGTCGCGGATGTCGGCCAGGACCTGGTGGCACCCGCCGTGCACGGTGGTGGCGGTGTCGTGCAGGTGGGTCTCGTCGTGGTCGAGCAGCACGAGGGCGGCGGGGTCGCAGGCCGACACCTGGCGGGAGATCTCCGAACCGATGGAGCCGCCGGCGCCGGTGACCAGCACCCGCTTGCCCTCCAGCAGCCGGCGCACGCCGTCGAGGTCGGTGACGACCTGCTTGCGGCCCAGGAGGTCTTCGATGCGCAGGTCGCGCACGTCCCTGATCGACACCCGGTTGCCCACCGTGGTGGCCATGCCGGGGGCGATCTTCAGGGCCACGCCCGCCTCCTCGGCGGCGGCCGCCGCCTGGCGGACGGTGGCCTGGTCGACCGAGCTCATGGCCAGCACCGCCTGGTGGGCGTCGGTGCGGCGGGCGACGGCGGGCAGGTCGTCGATGCCGCCCTCGATGCGCAGGCCCAGGAACGAGCGCCCGTGGCGGCGGGGGTCGACGTCGAGCACGGCCACCGGCACCAGGCCGGCGCGGGGGCTGTGCTGCATCTCCCGCACCAGTGCGGCGCCGGCGTCGGCCGAGCCGATCACCACCACGCGCAGGCCCGGCCCGTCGGCCGAGCGGCGCTGGAAGGAGAACAGGCGGGACTGGAAGCGCAGGGCCCCGCAGAGGAAGGTGCCGAGGCCGACGCCCAGCGTGATGACCGAGTAGGGCACGCTGCGGCGCACGCCCAGCTCGAGGCCGACGAGGACGGCCGAGGTGGTGGCGCCGGCCAGCAGCAGGCGGCGGGCCTCGTGGATGCTGGCGTGCCGCCACAGCTGGCCGTAGAGGCCCCACGCCCAGTTGGCGGCCAGGCTCACGGCCAGGCCGACGGGCAGGAACCGCCAGAACTGGCGCCAGTGGTGGTTGGGCACCCGGAAGTCGAAGCGCAGGACGAGGACGGCGGCGAAGGCGGCGGCGATGAGCACGGCGTCGAGGGCGCCCAGCATCACGTCGCCCCGCATGCGTGCGGCCGCGCGGGCCAGGCGAAGTGACCGGGGCTCTGCTGTTTGAGGCCCTTCGTTCGTCATCCGCCCCGCCCTTCTGACGATCGCCATTGACCGTATCCCGTTGTCCCCCGGAAGAAGCTTCCAAGGCCGGTCGTTCGTGTGGGCGACAGACCGACAACGTGACTTTATCACCACTCTCTGTGATTACTAAGGGGTCAAATGGCCTAACCGGCGGGAGATTAGGGACTTTCTGTTTGGTTCTTCGCGAGTTCGCGATACACCGCTTCCACCGCGGCCACCGCCCGGCGGACGTCGAACGCCTGGCCGGCAGCGCGGGCGCCGGCGGCCAGCCGGGCCCGCCGGCCGGCGTCGCCGGCCAGGTCGGCCACGGCGGCGGCCAGGGCGTCGGGCCGCCCGGGCGGGACGAGGATGCCGGCGTCGGGCCCCACCGCGTGCGGCATGCCGCCGACCGCCGTCGCCACGACCGGGACGCCGGCGGCGAGGGCCTCCATCACCGCCACCGGCAGGCCTTCGTAGTGCGAGGCGAGGGTGAAGACGTCGGCCGCCCCCAGCAGGCGCGGCACGTCGTCCCGGCGGCCCAGCAGCGCTACCCGGTCGCCGAGGCCGAGGCGGGCGTGCTCGGCCGCCACGTCGGCCTCCAGGGGGCCCTGTCCCACCGCCAGGAACCGCACCGGCAGGCCCCGGTCCAGCACCAGGCGGGCCGCCTCCAGGAAGACCGGCCACGCCTTCTGGGCCCGGTAGTTGGCCACCGTGAGCACCACGACCTGGCCGGCTTCGACGCCCAGCGCCGCACGGGTGGCGTCCCGCTCGCCGGCCGCCGCCCGAACCGCCTCCAGGTCGACGCCGTGGATCACCACCTGCGTGCGCCGGCGGGCGCCGGGCCACCACATGGAGGCGCGCGCCTCCTCGGACACGGCGAGGGTGGCGTCGTCGAGGGGCGCCGTCAGCCCGTTGAGCAGCCGGGTGGGCAGGGCGAACGTGCCCCAGGCGTTGTGCTCGGTGGTCACCATGCGGGGCCGGGGGCGGAGGGTGCGGACGGCCAGGCGGGCCACGCCGGCCAGCAGGGGCGAGTGGGCGTGCACGACGTCGAACCGCCCCGACGCCACCAGCCGGCGCAGCCGGGGGACCCAGGCGCCGGCCGGGCCGCCCCCGAGACACGTCACCCGTACCCCGCGGGCCTCCAGGTCGGGGACCAGGGCGTCCTTGGCGGGCACGACGTACGCTGCCTCGATGGCGAACGCGGCCCGGTCGTGGACGCCGGCCGCCGCCACCAGCAGGCGCTCCGCCCCCCCGATGCTGAGCCCTTTCACCAGCCACAGCACCCGGACGGCCATGTGGCCGCCGACGCTACCGCCCCCACCCGGTCGAGGTCTCGGATCGGGACCCTCCCGGGTCCCGATCCGAGACCTCGGCGGGACGGCGCCCTAGATGTGCGGGCTGGCCGGGCTCCTGGGGCCGCCGGCGCC
>DASSMA010000011.1:0-67655 GCA_035689115.1 Acidimicrobiales bacterium | reverse complement strand
CTGACCACCACGCCCGGACCGTCTGGTCGAGCGCGGCCCATCATCGAGCGATCGGCCCAGTCCAGGCTGGGATGTCGCACGGCTGCGCCATTTCGGGATTCCTGACGATCGTCGACCCCCTACTCGCGGATCTGGGTCAGATCAGAGGTGCACCACGCGCACCGGATCCTCGAGCACCGTGGCGATTCGCTGCAAGTCCTCGTCGTCCGAGGTCAGCACCGATGCTCGCGCCTTGGAGGCCACGAGGACGACGTGCACGTCGACGACGTCGCTGACCCGGGAGGCGCCGGTAAGGGCGCCAACCTCGTGGGCGTCGGCCTTCGACAGGGCCACGACATCGCAACCGCGCAGGAACCGCCGGAGCTGTACCTGGCGGCGTGAACGGCTGGCCTGGGCGACGACGGGCGCCGTGGTCAAGGGAACTATGTCCAGTTCGAGACGGGCCCGGTGGTCGGCCCACAGACGCCGATCGGAGCGATCGGCCGCTACCAGGACGCCGGTGTCGTAGACGATGCTCACGCTGACCGGCGACGACGCGAGGTACTGGCCCGCGCCTCGCCGGCCACCCGCTGGCGCGCGTCGGCCATCTCCGAGTCGCTGAGAGCGCCATGCTGCGCCTCCCACTCGGCCACGGCGGCCAGGCCGTCTCGGACGACGAGCGCACGACGGGCGGCGTTGGTCATCCACGCAGAGACGCTGAGGCCTTCCTCGGCGGCGGCGGCGATGACCTTGGCGTGGACATCCGGATCAACAGTGATGGCGAGCTTGGGAGACGGCTTCCCTCGGGGCACGACGAAACTCTACCACCGCAGTAGTAGCCGTCTAAGCGCCGGTCGGGGCGCCTCTGGTCGGTCTGTCTCGATGCCGACCAATGCCTCGTCGCCGCACAGGACAGGAGGCGCCTACCTGGGCTGCGCGACTTCGAGGACGGCCAGGAGCGTGCGCGTCGCAGCGTCGAAGAAGGCGGCGGCGGGCGGGCTGCTCCGGAGGGCATCGTCTGGGCCTTGGCCGAAATGAGGTCCGCTCGGCGTGAGCATCGTGAGGCGGGAGTGTCCGGCCGGCAGCGGCGGAAGCGGTCCTTCCCAGGGCCCGATGGCGCCCACGATCGACTGCCCTACGGCGAGGAACTCCCGCGCCGGCCCGGCAACGGACGGGATCTCCTGCTCGATGGCAACGGCTGCGCCACTGAAGTTCAGGTAGCGAACCGAGCCGTCGGCGTACACCACGAGGAGGTCGTGCCCCTGCGGCACGGCGACCTCGGCGACGGCCCCGAGCACCTGCTTCGCTCTGGCTGCGTCGGGCGCCACGCCGACCGAACGGAGGAAGTGCCACGCTTGGAGCACCTGCCGCGCCCCGATGTCCTGGCGCTCCGCGATCGCCCACCAGAGCTGTTGCGCTTCGGCGTACGCTCCTCGAGCGAGGGCGGATCGGGCGAGGACGAACGAACGCCAAGGTTCGGCGCCGACGTCGGTGTCGGGCGGTGGCCACTCGTCGACGGCGCGATCGCCGAAGACGAACGTTCGCAGCGTGTCCGCCGCTGACGAACCGTTGCCTCCGTCGTGTGGCGTGCGCCGCCTCAGCACGTCGATAGTCTCGACGATCTGCGCCGCACGTGTCGGTCTCCGCCGGCGGAGAGGAGGACGGCAGCGCTGCGGTGGTGCCCATTCTGCTGTGCGAAGCCGAGAGCGGTGAGCCCGTGGTCACCACGTGGGCGTGGATCGGCGCCCGCGGCGAGGAGGTCCCGCACGACCGTGACGTGGTCGTGTTGGGCGGCGAACATGAGTGGCGTGCTGTTCTGCCGGTCAGTCGCGTGGGTCGGCCCCTCGGCGTAGGAGCTCGTTCACGGCAGCACCTTGACCGGCCTTAGCCGCGTAGATGAGTGCCGTGTAGCCCTCGTCGTCCTTCTCCTCGAGCGCGGCGCCGCCTTCGATCCGACGCACCAGCGCCGGCCGAAGACGTGGGGCAGATCGTGCGTACGAGCCAGGCCGGCGGCGGTCCGATCCAAGGGTCAAGACCCGACTGTGGAGGGCGCCGTAGACGTCGTCGCGCTCTCGCCTGAACATCCGGGTGTGGTCAGCCAGCCCACTGCAGCGCAGCTACATCCTGTGTTGGCGCCGCGGGCATCGAGGCCTGATCGTACAGACCTGCCAGGGCGGGCGACCGGTCGTTCCTGACTACCGTCGCGCCGCCCTGGTCGAGCTTCCGGAGCCGACAGCGGCTGAGGCTCGGGCTTTGATCCTCTACTTCGGGAGGTCTTCCACATCTGGGCCGGCGTCCACGGTGAATCCGTCGGCCGCTGGTACCTCCGCGGTGTTCGTCAGCCACCGTGGCGCAGCGCTCCCCGGCCGAGGATGGGTTGGATGCGACTCTTCCTGCCGTCCTCCTACCGACGGGCCGCACGCGTCCTCGGGTGGGAGCCAGCTGTTCGTCCTCGCCGTGCTTGTGAGCCTTCTCGTCGCGCGAGCATCGACGGAGAGAGAAGGAGGAGAGCCAATGCAGACACCGCCGGTCGTGTCCCGGGAGGAATGGAACGCGGAACGCGAGAAGCTCCTCGTCAGGGAGAAGGAGGTCACCCGCGCCCGGGACGCCCTCGCCGCGCTGCGCCGGCGGATGCCCTGGATGGAGGTCGAGGACCGCTACCGGTTCGACGGTCCAGACGGCCTGGTCAGCCTCACCGAGCTGTTCGGGGGCCGGCGCCAGCTGATCGTCTACCGCGCCTTCTACGGGCCCGAGGTGACCACCTACGCCGAGGGTGGCTCCTACCCGGAGCGGGCGTGCGTCGGCTGCTCGTTCGTTGCCGACCAGGTCGCCCACCCAGGACACCTGCACGCCCGGGACACGACGCTGGTGTTCGCCTCCCGTGCCCCGCAGGCCGACATCCGCCGGCTGAAGGAGCGCCACGGCTGGGAGCACATCCCCTGGTACACGATCACCGACGACTTCGACAAGGACTTCGACGTCGAGGAGTGGCACGGCACCAACGCGTTCATCCGGGAGGGCGACCGGATCTTCCGGACCTATCTCACCAACAGCCGCGGCGACGAGCAGATGGGGAGCACCTGGAACTACCTCGACATCACGGCGCTCGGCCGCCAGGAGGAGTGGGAGGACTCGCCTGAGGGGTACCCGCAGACCCCGCCCTACCAGTGGTGGAACTACCACGACGCGTACGACTCACCGACCTGAATCGCGCTGGTCCCGGTCGGCCCGGTGCTGAGGGTGAATGATCGGCGGTGGGCACCCGTCGATTCGTGCAAGGAGTTGATCGGTGCGTACCAAATGCCATGACCGTCGGCTGGACCAAAACGAGCGCAGGATGACTACGCCGCAACGTTCGTCTGGCTAGTGCGGCGTAGCCATTTCCGGCTTCACTCTCCGTCAACCATGGACTTCTTTCCCTAGGAGCGGCAAGCTCTATGCCGCGCTATATCCGGGGGGACCGGGAGGGCGGATCGTGTTCGCAGTTCGGCGACCTCGAAGCAATCCCCAAGGGCCGAGAAGGACCGGGCTGCCGCTTCCGCCCGTCAGCTCTCGCGTCTCCGCGCGGCGCGCACCCTGCCCCGTACCACAGCGGAGGAGTCGCCAATGAGTACCCGACCAATCGGCCCGCGAACGAGGAGGCGCCTCGGCGTCCTCGTCGCGTCCCTCGGCATCCTTGCGACCATGGCCCCGGCGATGCTGGCCAGCCCAGCAGCGGCGGCCGACCCCCAACAGGTGAGCTTCACCCTGGAAGGGTGCCGCAACGACGGTTCCATCGTGCTGCCGATCGGCGGCCAATTCATCTGCCCGAACGCGGCGTACACCACCGGCAACCTGGGCAAGGGGTGGAACGAGCTCGACCTGGTGCCATTCCGGCTGACGTCGTCGGCCGGAAACTCGGCCCCGGCGTCGCAGACGTTCACCGTCGCCGTCGTCCTCGACAACTTCGACGCCGGCCACCCCGGCTATGACGTCCTGTCGGTGCCGACCCTGAACGCGGGGCTCTCCGCCTCCAGTTGCACGGCGCCCACGGTCGGTCCCCAGCAGTCGCTGACGCCCGGCCTCGGCGGGATCGCCACGTCGATCTACCGGCTGGTCACGATCACCCAGGCCACGCACACCGACTGCGTGTACGACTACTACGGCCGCCTGGCCCTCGGGTCCCACCTCTTCCCCGGCTCGTCCCTGCACGCCAACCTGGCCAACGAGAACCTGGGAACGGCCGGCATCGGGTCGAAGGACGTCTCGATCCCGGTGAAGGAGATCCTGCCGCAGGAGCTGCGCAAGGACATGACCGCCACGCAGGACAGCGACCACGTCTGGAGCATCTCCAAGCAGGCCACGCCGGCCAACCTGTCGTTCACCGACACCTGCGCCGTCGGGGCGGCGATGTCGAAGGCCGTCCAGGTCACTGTGCAGTGGCAGCGCCTGCCCGCCGCCGGCACGGGCAACATCACCATCGTCACCCACGTCTACGCCAAGAACCCCGCGTCGCGCGTGATCACGGTCAACGTCTCCGACGACATCCGGTCGGGCACCACCATCCTCGACACGGCCGCGGTGAGCAACGTCGACGTGCCCGCCAACACCGAGCTGCTCGTGCTCACCCACACGACGAGCGTGCCCGACGGGAAGACGAACCTGAACGACGTGGCCACCGCCACCTACACCGACAAGGTGACCGGGATCCCGGTGCCCGGCAACACCACCGCCACCGCCTCGGCGACGGTGCAGCCGTCCGGTGTGGAGCTGAACAAGACGGCCACCATCACCGACGTCGAGTCGCTGACCGGCGCCAACCTGGAGTTCTCGGTGGACAGCGTCACCGGCTCCACCAGCGGCAGCAGCTTCGGCGGCGGCTACACGCCCGGCACCCACACCACCGGACCGGTGTCGTGGACGTCCGGCACGCAGTCCGGGAGCGGGTCGGTGACGTTCAACAAGACCGTCTACGTGACCCAGCCGTCGATCACCAGCGGGACGCTGTCCGACACCGCCACCCTGACGGGCTCGGACGGCTTCACCACCAGCGCGTCGGCGTCGACCAACCTCAGCGCGACGGCGGCCGTGAGCCTGAAGATCGACAAGACCATGTCGCTCTCCTTCGCCTCGGCGAAGACCTTCACGTTCCACGTGCTGCTCAACGGAACGACCGAGGTGGCGGTCAAGCAGATCACCATCCCGGCCGGGTCGACGGCGGGGAGCGTGACGGCCACCGGGCTGGCACCCGGCACCTACACCGTCCACGAGGACGCCACGGCGCCGTTCGGCGCTCAGGACAGCGCCCCCGTGACGATCACGCTGCCGAGCTGCTCGAACACGCTGACCGTGACCAACAACGCCGCTCCGGCCGGGGCGCGGGTCCGGAAGATCACGTTGCCGGCTGGTTCGACGTCGTGGGCCTTCACCCTGACGGGCAAGGATGCCGGCAACACCGACCTCGGGATCAGCGAGGTGCAGAACGCCACCGCCGGCGCCGGGTACGTGAGCTTCGCCACGGCCCTCGATGTCGACGGCGCGACCTACACCATCACCGAGACGGCCCAGTCGGGCTGGGACCTCACCGGCGTGGCCGGCGACTTCAACGGCAATGCCGGGCGGGCGGCCACCAGCACGGCGAGCAGGACGTGCTCGGTGACCCTGAACCTGACCACCGACTCGGGTGGCCTGATGTCGTGCACCTTCACCAACACCCAGCGGGGCTCGATCATCGTCAAGAAGGTGACCGAGCCGGCGGGCGCGCCGGGCAGCTTCACCTTCACCGGTGACGCGGCCGGCTCGATCGGCGACGGCGGGTCGATCACGGTGTCGAACCTCGTCCCGGGGAACTACTCGTCGACCGAGGCCGACCCCACGCCGAACTTCGACCTGAAGAGCGTCGTCTGCGACGACTCGAACAGCTCGGGCAGCGTGGCCACCCGGACGGCGAGCTTCGTGCTCGACCCGGGCGAGACGGTGACGTGCACGTTCACCAACACCCAGCGGGGGACGGTGAAGGTGGTCAAGACCCATGACGGCCTCCCGCCGTCGGGGACCGACGCCTTCGTGTTCGAGCTGCGGAGCGGCGCGTCGACCGGTTCGGCGGGCACCATCCTCGAGACGCAGACGGCCAACGCCGGCAACGGCGGGGTGCTGAACTTCGCCACCAAGCTGGTTCCCGGCGCCACCTACGCCATCTGCGAGCAGGTCCTCGCCGGATGGGAGAACAACTTCTCCAGCTCGTACACCGTGTACAACCCGAGCGGCGACAACAGCGTCGTGTGCTCCGACTTCACGGTGTCCCCGGGTGAGCAGAAGGTGTTCACGGTGGACAACCACCGGCCCGGCGGCCGGGCCCTCACCATCGGGTTCTGGAAGAACTGGGCCTCCTGCTCGTCGTCCAACGGCAAGCAGAAGCCGGTCCTCGACCAAACCCTGGCGCTGGCCGACCAGAGCGGCGGCATCACCCTCGGGCTGCTGACGCTGCACGCCAGCGACTGCGCCAAGGCGGTGGCCATCCTCAACAAGTCGGACATCGTGACCGGCAAGAAGATGGCCAGCGACCCCGCCAACAACATGGCCGCCCAGCTGCTGGCGGCCAAGCTCAACGTGGTGGCCGGCGCCGGCCTGTGCCCGGCGGCGACGCAGGCGATCGCCGACGGCTCGGCCCTGCTGACCGCCATCGGCTTCACCGGCACGGGCAAGTACGCCAACACCATGACCAGCGCCCAGATCGCCCAGGCCAACAGCCTGGCCGCCACCCTGGACGCCTACAACAACAACCTCCTCTGCTAGCGGAGGAGCCGGCGTAGGCCCGCGGGGCCCCCACCGCCCGCCCGGTGGGGGCCCCGCTCCCGCGTCCCGCTAGCGCCAGGTGGTGGCGAGGAAGTCCTTGAGTCCGGTGACGTTGCGGGGATCGGGGATCTGGGTGTTCAGGTGGTACGGGTGCTCGCTGATGGCGAGCGAGGACCCGAACAGGAGCCGGTAGTCGTCGGCGATGATCTCGAAGCGGTTCCAGGAGTAGCTGGAGTCGAGCCGAGAATCCGTGGCGAGAACGACGGTGCCATCGGAGTTCGTCCACCGCTTGCCGAGATAGGTCGACCAGTCGCCGTTGTGGACCAGGTACAGCATGTAGTTGGCCCAGACGTGCCCGTACTCGTGGCTGAGGATGTAGTCGGGGCTGGTGGCGAAGGTGGAGTTGACGCCCTGGAGGTTCGTGGTCGCCTTGTAGGACGTGAAGACGCCGTTCGTCTGGCCAGCGCTGACCTGGGTCATCGAGGCGTACTGGTCCTGGACGTTGACCGTGAGGTCCGGGGCGATGGTCGCCAGGTCCTCGGCGTTCTGGAGCAGCATCGTGTAGATCTGGGAGATCGTCCACGGACCCGCCGAGTTGACGTTGATGTGGACGCCCTCGGGGCTCACCCACGACCCCTGGGTGGTGGGAGCGACCGTGGAGTTCTGGACGCTCACCGTCACCGAGGCGGTGGTGGCGTTGCCGGAGGTGTCGGTCGCCCGGGCGGTCACGGTGTGCGACCCGTTGGCCACGCCGCCGGACGCCCAGCTCCACGACCACGACGAGGTGCCCGACGCCGTGTTCCAGGCCCCGCCGTCGACGGCGACGTCGACGCGGGACAGGCCGGCGTTGTCGGAGGCCGTTCCGGCCACGGCCACCGAGCCGGTGACCGTGGCGCCGGCGGCCGGTGCCGACACGGCGACGGCCGGGGCCGTGGTGTCGGCCACCGGGTTGGAGACGGTGACCGTCCGCGACGCCGAGGCGGCGTTGCCGGACGTGTCGGTGGCTCGGGCGGTGATCGTGTGGGTGCCGTTGGCGACGGTCGACGACGCCCAGCTCCACGACCACGACGAGGTGCCGGAGGCAGTGGCGTAGGGGCCGCCGTCCACCGCCACGTCGACCCGAGCGACGGAGGTGTTGTCCGACGACGTGCCGGAGACGGCCACCGTGCCGGACACGGTCGACCCGGCGGCCGGCGCGCCGATGGCCACGGACGGGGCGGTGGTGTCGGCGACGGGGTTCGAGACGGTGACCGTCGCCGACGTGGTGGAGGTGTTGCCGGCAGCGTCGGTGGCCCTGGCGGCGATGGTATGGGCGCCGTTCGCCACGCCCGCCGCGGACCACGCCCACGACCACGACGAGGTGCCCGACGCCGTCGCCCACGCGCCGCCGTCGACGGCCACCGCCACGGCGCTGACACCGACGTTGTCGCTGGCGCTGCCCGAGACGGCCACGGTGCCGGAGACCGTGGCGCCGCCGGCAGGGGCGGTGATCGACACGGTCGGCGGCACCACGTCGGCGGTCTTCGTCCGGGGGCGGGCCCCGGCAGCCGGCGCAACGGCGGCGAGCGACGCGACGGCAGCCGTCACCAGCGCTGCCAGCCTCCAGGTCCGAAGCGTCCTGGTCCTGTCCATGAAGCCAAATCCCTCCGCCCCGAGGCGCGTCGGAGCACGGCGAGGGGCGGACCGGAGCCTCCCCCTCGGCGCCGGACGAGCCCGCTCGGTCGGTTGTCGGCAGGTGCATCGTCAGGACGGGCGCCGGCCTTGAAGGGCGACGCCCTTCGGCCACTTGCCGCCAGCGGCACGCTCGCGACGATCCGCCCCGGCGCCGGCGAGGGGGCTATACCGACCGAGTCAGTCCCACCAGAACGCCCAGGCCCGCTCCCCCCTGATCTCGTCGGCGTAGGCGGCGATCGAGCCGGCGCCCTGGAAGACGTTGTCCGGGCAGACGGCGAAGTGCTCTGCGGCAATCCGGAGCGAGTCGGTCGCGCTGACGGGTGCTCGCCGCACGCCGAGCACCAGCGTGTCGAAGCCGACGGCGACCGGCTCGGCCCCGAAGCGGTCCTCCCACGAGCGGAGGACGGCGGACAGCGGCCCGACGTCGGTGTAGTAGTTCGCCGGCCCCTGCCAGCCGAGGACGGCGAGCACGTCGGCCGGGCGGGTGACGGGCACCAGGCCGAGGCGAGCGCGCAGCCCGGCGGCGACTCGGTCGGGTGCGTCCTCGTCGATCTCGGCGGCGGGCGCCGGCGCCAGGCCGGGGAACGCCTGACCGAAGGGATCGAGCTCCTCGAGCGACTCGGGCTCCTCGGCGTCCGGGTGGACCATGTCGTGCCACCACCGTTCGACCGTGGACTCGACGTCGATCCCTTCCGGGCTCGACGACGACCCCGGATCGAACTCCCCGTCGTCCCACGGGCGCTCCGGGTAGAAGTCCAGCGTGTCGAGCACGAGGGGCCACAGTCCCGTGCGCGGGAACACCCGACGAAGCTGGGTCCAGCGGTCGCCGGCGTCGACGATCTCGTCGCTGATCCACAGCACGGGCTCGGTGACCTGCGCACCGGAGGCACGGGCCTGGCGGCCGGCGGGGAGGACCACGCCGCCGACGTCGGTGACGCCGTCGGGGGGAAGCCGTCCTGGCCGGGCCGCCCGGTAACCGCCCCGGTTCAGCTCCACCGGTCCCTCACCCTCGTTGCTCACCCGGCGCCGTCCCCATCTCGAGCGACAGGCCCAGCTTGCGGGCGATGGCCGCCGCCTCGGCCACGGTGACCGGATCGCACCACTCGCCGCAGCTGTAGGGGTCCTCACCCAGGCCGGTGAGGGCGTCGAGGGCGTACGGGTTGTAGGCCCACCCCCGCCGGGTCAGGGCCTGGACGTCGTAGATCCGCCGTTCGCGAATGACCGTCTCACGCCAGCGGTGGTAGCGGTAGGGCTGCTCGTCCAATCGCCTGCCCCCCTCCTCCTCCATGGCGCGCCACGCCGAACGCCCTGACGCTGTCGACTGCCATGGGCACAGCATCGCCCAGCCGGCGGCCGCCGTACTGTTCCGCTGGTGGAACACCCCACCGACGAACCGGACGGCCGGTCCGTGGAGGTGCGCTTCGTGTTCACCCAGGCCGAATTCGAGGCCGCCATGCGGGTGATGCTCCGGCGCATGAGGGCCCACCGGGTCATCCTCGCCATAGGCGCCGCCTTCGTCGTCCTCGGCGTCGTGTTCTCCGGAGGCGACGACTTCGGGCTGGCGGTGATAGGGCTGCTGCTGCTGGTCTACGCCGAGGTGGTCGTCCTCGTGGCGCCGAGATGGCGATGGCGCAAGTCCAAGCAGGTGCACGGCGAGCAGCGCTACGCCTTCGACGCCGACCGGGCGACCTTCGCCACGCCTCTTTCCGAGTCGACGGTGTCGTGGGAGTACTTCCAGGCGCTGATCGAGGAGAAGCGGTACTTCTTCTTCCTGACCCAGGGCCGGTTGTGCAACGCCATCCCGAAGCGGGCGCTGGCGCCCGGCCAGGGCGACGCATTGCGGGCGCTGGCCGGCCGCCGGCTCCCTCTCCGGTCGCGGTAGGTGGTGCGGTCCCGCGTCCTGACGCCGTTGCTCGCCGCCGCCATCCTCGTCGCCGGATGACCGGACGGAGGCGCCGCTGGCCCTACGCCGTGGCCGCCGTGGTGCTGGTCGTGGTCGGGGTGGCCGTCTGGGCCTGGTGGGTCTGGCTGCCGGGCTACCGCCCCGCCCTGCGGGCCGGTGAGCGCTACGGCGTGGACGTGTCCTCGCACCAGGGCCCGATCGACTGGCAGCGGGTCGCCGGCGACGGCGTCGCCTTCGCCTACGTCAAGAGCAGCGAGGGCGGCGACTTCGTGGACCGCCGGTTCGGGGCCAACTGGGCCGGCGCGGGCGGCGCCGGCCTGGACCGCGGCGCCTACCACTTCTTCACCCTGTGCGCCCCCGGCGAGGAGCAGGCCCGGAACTTCCTGCAGGCGGCGCCGCCGGATCCGGCCGCCCTGGCCCCGGCCGTCGACGTGGAGCTGGTCGGGAATTGCCGGGCCCGCCCGGACCGGGCGGTGGTGGCCCGGGAGCTGGAGGCCTTCGGGCGGGTCGTGGAGGAGGCGTGGGGCCGGCAGGTCCTCGTCTACGAAGCCGACGAGTTCGGCCGCCGGTACCCGGACCTCCTGCCCGGCCGCCCGCGGTGGGTCCGGTCGGTGCGCCGGCCCGGGGGCGAGTGGTCGGTATGGCAGGTGCACGGCCTGGCCCACGTCGAGGGGATCACCGGCGACACCGACCTCGACGTCATGGGCCCGGAGGTTCAGGACGGCGGCGGCTGACCCTGGCGCCAGTCGGTCCACCGGGCGCCGTCCCACCAGCGCACGGCCCCCGTGGTGGGCTCGGCGCACCACCCGGGCGGCGGTGGCGTGGGGGGGCCGGCGGCGGCCTTCACGTCCTTGCGCTCGGCGAAGTACCAGATCAGCGCGACGACGGGGATCCGCGCCTCGCCGCCCACCCGGGGGCATGCTGGGCGGCTGGTGGAGCCCGCCGCCCCCTTGCGAACCCGGTCGCCGGCCGACGAGCAGCGCCTGGCCGACTTCGAGCGCCGCATGGGGCTGCCGATCTTCGTCTCGGCCATCCTGCCCATCGTCTTCTCGCTGGCCGGCAAGGAGACGCTCGTCTCCGACGCGGTGATGATCGCCGCCTGGGTGGTCTTCATCGTCGACCTGGTCGTCCACGTCCGGCTGGTCCCGGGCTACCTGCGGACCGGGTGGGGCCGGTTCGACCTGGTCGTGGTCGTCGCCACCGCCCCGTGGTTCCTCATCCCCGGCCTCGGGGTGGGGCGCTTCGTGGTCCTGGCCCGGCTGGCCCGACTGGTGCGGATCGTGAAGGTCGGCGGCAAGAAGGCCAAGAGCCTCGCCCAGCAGTTGGGCCGGGTGGGCATCGTCACCGGCGCCCTGATCTTCACCTGCGCCTACATCGCCTACAGCGTCGAGCACCCCGTGAACCAGGCCTACGCCACCTTCGGGGACGCCATCTGGTGGGCCACGGTCACCGTCACCACCGTCGGCTACGGCGACGTCTACCCCATCACCACGGCCGGGCGGATCGCCGGCGTGGTGCTCATGTTCTCCGGGCTCGGACTGCTCGGCGTCCTGGCCGGCGCCCTGGCCAGCTTCTTCGGGTTCGGCACCGAGGCCGAGGCGGAGAAGCCACCGGCCGGCGACGTGGCCTCCGACCTGGCCGCCCTCCGCTCCCGGCTGGCGGAGGTCGACGAGGCGGTGACGTCACTCGAGCGGCGGCTCCGCTGACCGGCGGCGGTTCAGCGCCAGCTGGCCCCAGAGGCGGGTCGACTCGCCCGGCGGGTCGAGGATCAGATCGGCGACCACCGCCGTCCACCCGGTCTGGTGCGAGGCGCCGAGGCCGGCGCCGTTGTCGCCGTGGAAGTACTCGAAGAACAGCAGGTTGTCGCGCCACGCCGGGTCGGTCTGGAACAGCTCGCTCCCCCCGTACACGGGACGCCGGCCGTCGGGACCCGGCAGCCAGATGGACACCAGCCGGTCGGCCAGGTCGCCGGCGATCTCCCGCAGGGTGAGCTCCTTGCCCGACCCGGTGGGGTACCCCACGTGGAAGTCGGACCCGAAGAACTGGTCGTACTGGAGGAGGGCCCGGATCGCCAGGTAGTTGACCGGGAACCACACCGGTCCCCGCCAGTTGGAGTTGCCGCCGTACATGGGCGTGCGGGACTCGGCCGGCTCGTAGTCGATCACCGCGCCGGGCAGGCCGGGCACCTCGTAGGGCGTGGTGTGGCGCTTGGAGAGCGAGCGCAGGCCGTGGGGCGACAGGAACGCCTCCTCGTCGAAGAGGGTGGCGAGGACCCGCCGGAGCTGGTCGGGCGCGACGGTGGAGACGAGCAGCCGCCGCTGGTCGCCGTCGGCGGCGCGCCGCCACTCGGCGACGCCGCGGTCGGCGGCCTCCAGGCGCCGGGCGAAGCGCTTGTTGAGCCGCTGCAGCAGGTCGGTGGCGGCCTCGCCGACCGACACCGCCGGCAGGGCCGGGATCATCCCTACGAGGGTCTGCACCTTGATGGGCGTGACGGCGCCCGACGGGTCGATCAGGCGGTCGTAGAAGAACCCGTCCTCGGCGTCGAACAGCCCCGACTTGTCGAGGGACTCCATGAGCAGGACGAACTGCTCCAGGAACTTGACGACCATGTCGTCGTAGACGTGGTTGCGCTCCGACAGGGCGCCGGCCAGCATCAGCATGGCGAGGGAGTAGTAGGCCATCCACGCCGTCCCGTCGGCCTGCTGGATGCGGAACCCGGGGGGCAGGTGCGAGCGGTCGACAGGGCTGATGTTGTCGAGGCCCAGGAACCCGCCGCCGAACAGGTTGTGGCCCTCGGGGTCCTGGCGGTTGAGCCACCAGGTGAAGTTGAGGAGCAGCTTCTGGAACACCCGCTCGAGGAACTCCACGTCCTCGCCCCCGTCGACGACGAACACCCGGATGGCGGCCAGCGCATGGATGGGCGGGTTGACGTCGTCGAAGTTCCACTCGTAGGCCGGCAGGGCGCCGTTCGGGTGCTGGAACCACTCGCGCAGCAGCACGATGAGCTGGTACTTGGCGAAGGCCGGGTCGATGTGGGACCAGGCGACGGCGTGGAGGGCGAGGTCCCACGCCGCGAACCACGGGTACTCCCAGGGGTCGGGCATGGCCAGCACGTCGAAGGCGTCGAGGTGGGGCCAGCCGGCGTTGCGCCCGAACCGGTGCGCCTCCGGCGGCGGGGGAGCGCCCGGGTCGCCCTCCAGCCAGCGGCGGACCCGGTAGGGGTAGATCTGCTTGCTCCACACCAGCCCGGCGCAGGACTGGCGCAGGACGCGCATGCGCTCGGCGTCGAGCGTGTGGGGGGCGAGGGCGCCGTAGAACTCGTCGGCGTCGGCTCGGCGCTCATCGACGACCTTGTCGAAGGCGGTGGTCCACGCCTTGGCGCCGGCCGTGGCGCGCTTGGCGTCCGGCGCCGGCCGGTGCAGGCGCAGGCGGAGCTGGACGGTGCCGCCGCCGGGCACCGTGAGGTGGTACCGCCACGCCGCCTTGGTCCCGCGCTGGTCGCGGTTCACCGTGGCTGCGCCGGAGACGAGGTGGTCGTTGATCCCGTCCTTCGGATACGGCGTGATCGGGTCGGTGCCGAACACCCGGCGGGTGTTGGTTTCGTTGTCGCAGAACAGGGCCTCGGGGCGGACGCTTCCCGCCGGCGCCGCCTCGAGCCGGTACCCGGCCAGCCGCTCGTGACGGGCGACGACGACGGCGTCGCCGTCGAGCTGCAGCACGGGCGGGTCGACGGGCTTGCCCGACCACCGCCAGGTGTTGCGGAACCACAGCGTGGGCAGCACGTCGATGGTCGCCTCGTCGGCGCCGTGGTTGGTGAGCGTGACCAATGCCAGCACCTCGGAGGGCGAGGCCTTGGCGTAGGTGACGTCGACGATCCAGTAGCGCCCGTCGTCGAACACGCCCGTGTCGAGCAGCTCGTACTCGAAGTCCTCGAAGCCCCGCCGGCCGTTCTCCTCCACCAGCTGCTCGTACGGGAACGGCGCCTGCGGGTAGTGGTAGCGCCACTGGAGCAGGGCGTGGCTGGGGAGGCCCTCGAGGTACCACCAGTACTCCTTGGCGTCCTCGCCGTGGTTGCCCTGCGGCCCGGTGAGCCCGAACATCCGCTCCTTGAGGATCGGGTCGGCCCCGTTCCAGAGCGAGAGGGCCAGGCACAGGTCGTGGTGGATGTCGGAGAGGCCGGCCATGCCGTCCTCGTTCCAGCGGTAGGCCCGGGAGCGGGCGTGGTCGTGGGGGAAGGAGTCCCACGCGTTGCCGTCGGCGCTGTAGTCCTCCCGGACCGTCCCCCAGGCCCGCTCCGAGAGGTACGGGCCCCACTCGTACCACGGGTTGGCGTCGAACAGGTCGTCCTCGGCCCGCCCCGTGGCCTCGGCCAGCCGGCGATGCTCGGCGCTGTCGTGCTCGCTCATCATTCCTCCAGGACGTCGACGCGGAAGAGATGCCACTTCCACGGTTCGAGCTGGACATACAGCCCGTCGCAGAGGGCGGAGCCGTCCCGCTCATAGGTGACCGACGCGGTGTCGTCGACCAGCCGGCAGCGCCGGCCGCGCAGGTCCTCCCAGTGGGTGGTGACCATGCCGGCCGACGTCCACTCGCTGAGGTTGACCACCACCAGCCACCGGGTCTCGCCCTGCCAGCACCAGCTCACCAGGTTGGCGAAGCGGGGGTCCCACCCCGAGCGCTCGCACAGCCGCCAGCGGCCGTGCCGGAACGTGGGGTCGGAAAGGAGGTGGAGCAACGAGCGGTGGAACGCCGCCAGGTCGCTGTCGAACGGCTCGTCGGGGAAACGCCCGAGGAACACCGGCAGGTGGACCTTGCGCCCCTCCGCCTGGCCGTCGTGGAACAGCCGGGCCCCGGACTGGGTGAGGGTGGCCACGGCCAGCGCCTTCTCCCGCCTCGGGTCGACGAGCGACGCGGCGCGGGGCTCGTCGTGGTTCTCCAGGAAGCGCACGAGCCGAGACTGGTAGGCCTCGTCGGCGCACAGGTGGAGGCGGACGCTCTCCGGCGACTCGTGCAGCAGCCGGTCGTAGAGGCGCTTGTCGTAGCACCAGTCGAAGCCCTGCTCCTGGAGGGTGAACTCGAGGTCCCAGTACGCCTCGGCGAGGAACTTGAAGTCAGGGTGGGTCTGACGCACGCCGGGGATCACGGTGGTCCAGTAGTCGTCGGCCGGCGGAGCGCCGGCCCGGGTGCCCCACGTGCGCCGGAAGACGTCGTTCAGGAGCAGCATGGCCATGTCGCAGCGCACGCCGTCGCACTGGTCGGCGATGGAGCGGAGCGTCTCGACGACGGCGGAGCGGAGCCCGGGGGAGAAGGCGTCGAGTTGGACGACGTCGGGCCACGCGGGGAAGTAGGGGTCCCTTCCGTTGGCCAGCACGTGGTCTCCGACCCTGACGAACGAGGCAGGGTCCCGATCGAGGTCGTCGTCGGTGCCCAGAACGAAGCGGTCGGGATGTTCGGCCGCCCAAGGGTGGTCGGGCGCCACGTGGTTCGGGACGAAGTCGAGGACGAGCCCGAGGCCCCGCTTGGCCAGGGCGGCCCGGGCGGCGGCCAGGCCGTCCGGCCCACCGAGGTGGTCGTCGACGACGTAGTCGCGCACGCAGTACGGGGAGCCCACCACGTCGGCGCTGGTGTAGCCGGGCAGGGTCCGCTGGAACTCGGCCACCAGGTCGGGATTGGCGAGGGCGATGGCGATACCGGCCGGGCTTCGCCGCCACACGCCCATGAGCCACACGGCGTCGAAGCCGGCGGCGGCGATGGCGTCCCAGTAGCGGCCGGGGACGTTGGCCAGGTCGACGGCCCGCCCCTCGGCCCGGGCGACCTGGTGCAGCCAGGGCCAGGTGTTGATCTCGTAGAGGAATGGGTAGGGCGGTGACTTCCACGCCGGCCCAGCTTCGACGCTCATTCCGGCCTCCTCGGCGTTCGCCCGGGGGATCCCGTGGCCGGGCGCCGCTCGCTCCATCCTGGTACCGCCGGGCGTCCTCTGCATCACCCGCCCGGGATGAGCTCAGGTGGCGGGCGCCGGGTGGCCGCGGCGGTGGGCGGGGCGGGCCCTGCGGGCGTCGCGCCGGTGCTTCCACGCCAGGTCCACCACCACGCTCAGGACGAGGATCACCACGAGGGCGACGGCCGTGCCCGGTTCCTCCACCAGGGTGGTGGCGGCGAAGGTGGCGAGCACCGTCACGGTGCTGGCGATGGCCACCAGCAGCATGGCCAGGCTGGCCCCGGTCTGCTTGCGGATGTGCACGTGGCCGGCGCTGATGAGGGTGAAGGCCAGCAGGGCGATGGCGCTGCCGATGGAGGCGATGGCGTTGAGGTCGAAGCCGACCGCCAGCACGATGGAAATGGCGGCCGTGAGGAGGAGCCCGGCCGGCGCCCGCCCGCCGAACCGCCGCCCCATCAGCGGCGGGAACTGGCGCTGGGCGGTCATCTCCTCGCAGAGCCCCGGGGCCGGGTAGAGGCCGGCGTTGGTGGCCCCGGAGGTGGCGAACAGGGCGGTGACCGTCATCAGCCAGTAGCCGGCCCGGCCCAGCACCGGCTCGGCCGCCTTGGCGATGGCCGTCCCGCCCGAGGCGATGACCTCGTTGACGGTGAGGGTGCCGAACACGCCGAGGGCCACGCCGACGTACACGACCGTGGCGATGCCGAGGGCGAGGTAGATCGCCTTGGACAGCTGGCGGGAGGGCTCGGCCAGGTCCTTGGCGGTGAAGGTCACCACGCCGAAGCCGAGGAAGGCGAAGAAGGTGAGGGCGACGGCCGACACGATGTCCTTCAAGGCGGGATAGCCGGAGAAGGCGAGGAGGTGGGGGTCGATGTTGGTCAGCGTCGCCACCGCGAACAGGGTGAGGATGCCGACCACGATGAACACGATGAACGTCTGGACCTTCGCCACCGCCCGCGAGCCGAGGATGTTGAGCCCGGTCATGGCCAGCACCACGAGCACGGCGAAGATCTTCACCCACGTCGTGTTCCCGCCGGCCACCGCCTCGCTGGCGTAGCTGCCGAACGACACCGCCACCATGCCGGTGACGATGGCGTTGGTCATCAGGAGCAGCCAGGCGGCGATGCCGGTGGTGTGGCCGTCGCCGTACTCCCGCCGGACGTACTCGAGCATGCCGCCGGCCGACGGGAAGCGGGAGCCGAGCTTGGCGAAGGAATACCCCTGGAGGGCGGCGACGGCGCCGGCGATCAGGAAGGAGATCCACACGGCGACGCCGGCCACCTCCCCGGCCGCCCCCAGGAGGGAGAAGATCCCGGCCCCCACCATGGCGCCGACGCCGATGAAGGCCGCCTGCCGGACGGACAGGGTCGTTCGCGACTGCTGGGTGTCTGCCACCGCGCCAGTGAACGCCCGGCCGGGTCCTCCTTCCAGGGCCGTTGGTCACTTCCGTCCACCTCGGGACTTCCGCCTCTTGTGGCGCCGATTGGGTCGGGGCGGGGGCCGGCGGTACCGTGGCCCGCATGTCCCGCCGCGACTCGCTGGTCCTGAAGGCGTTCTCCGCCTGGGTGGTCTTCATCTGGGCCTTCCGGCTCCCGAACGTGTTCAAGGACCACCAGCCCGGCCACGGCTTCGGGTTCAAGGCGGTGCACGTGGTGATCGCCGCCGTGTCGGTGGCCTTCGCCGTCGCCTGCTGGAAGATCGCCGCCCGGAGCACCAAGCGCGAGCCCGCCGACAGCAACTCGTAGGCACCATCGCCAGCGCCGCGTTCGCATCCGGCGACCGCTTCGTGGTGGGCTCGTGGGCGTCGTCGCCCCTCGGGCCGTTCGCCGACGTCATGTGGGCCGATCCGGCCGGCCGGCGGGTGCTGCTCGTGCCTTCCGACCGGGTGGGCGGGTACGTGTCGGCCGTGTACCGCTTCGACGAGGTCGTCGTGGTCCCCCTGGCGGTCGCGTCCTGCGGGCCGGCGCTCGACCTCGAGGCCGGCGACGTGCGCCTCCACCTGGAAGCGGGGCCGGGCTGGCGGATACCGTTGCGCCGCCTGCGGCCGCCGGCGGTCACCCGGTGGGTGGAGGGCCCGATCGCCCGTCTCGCCCTCGGGGTGCGGACCTACGGCGTGAGCCCCAGCGGCGTCCGGGAGTGGTACTGCGCCGACGAGTACCGGCGGGTGGCCGCCGCCCGGGCGTCCGTGGCCGGGCGCGGCCTGGGGCGGCTGGAAACAAGATGGGCGCCCGGGGGGTTCGGATTCAGCGAGCCGCCTCGCGCGCCGGCGATCGTGCGCGTGCGGCCGGTGCTGGTGGACCCCTCGGGAGGACTGGACGCGGTGGTGGGCTGGTGACGCAGGAGCGGGACGGGCGTGGCTGGGTCCGCCGCCTGTGGCCCTACCTGCGGGCCCACCTGGGCGACGTCGTCATGGCCTTCGGCGCCGCCATCGTCGGGCTGACGGTCGCCGCGCTCATGCCGCTGGTCCAGAAGGTGGCCCTCGACGACGCCATCCTGAGCGACCAGCGCCCGCTGGGCCCGCTCCTCGGGCTGCTGCTGGTGTTCGGGCTCATCCAGTTCGGCGCCGCCCACGTCCGCCGCTTCGTGGGCGGCCGGGTGGCCCTCAGCGTGCAGAACGACCTGCGCAACGACATCTTCGCCCGCCTCCAGCGCCTCGACTTCGCCCGCCACGACCAGGCCCAGACCGGGCAATTGGTGTCGCGGGCGGGGGGCGACGTGATGCTCATCCAGAGCCTGCTCGCCTTCCTGCCCCTCATGAGCGGCAACGTGGTGCTGCTGGTGGTGTCGCTGGTCGTGATGCTGGCCCTGTCGCCGCTGCTCACGCTGGTCGCCCTCGTCGCCATGCCCGCCCTGCTCGTGCTGGCCGTCCGCCTGCGCCGCACCGTCTTCCCCGCCGCCTGGGACGCCCAGCAGAAGGCCGGGGAGGTGGCCGGCGTGGTGGACGAGGCGGTCACCGGCGTGCGGGTGGTCAAGGCCTTCGGGCAGGAGGCCCACGAGCTGGACCGCCTCACCCGGGCCAGCGAGGACCTGTACGGCGCCCGCATCCGCTCCTCGCGCATCGAGGCCCGCTACGCGGCGACGTTCCAGTCGGTCCCGGCCCTCGCCCAGGTGGGCGTGCTGGCCCTCGGCGGGTGGCTGGCCCTGCAGGGCCACATCAGCATCGGGACCTTCCTCGCCTTCTCCTCGTACCTGGTCCAACTGGTGTCGCCCGTGCGGATGCTGGCGGGCCTGCTGGTGATCGGCCAGCAGGCGCGGGCCGGCGCCGAGCGCATCTTCGACGTCCTCGACTCCAACCCCGAGGTCACGGAGCGGGAGGGTGCGGCGGCCCTGCCGCCGCTGGCCGGCGAGGTGGTCTTCGACGACGTGTCGTTCGGCTACCTGCGCTCCCGCCCGGTGCTGTCGCACTTCAGCCTCACGGTGGCGCCGGGGGAGACCGTCGCCCTGGTGGGCGCGTCGGGTTCGGGCAAGTCCACCGTCGCCATGCTCCTGCCCCGCTTCTACGACGTGCAGGAGGGCGCCGTGCGGGTGGACGGCATCGACGTGCGGGACGCCACCTTCGAGTCGCTGCGCCGGCAGGTGGGCGTGGTGTTCGAGGAGACCTTCCTGTTCTCCGACACGGTGCGGGCCAACATCGCCTACGGCCGGCCCGACGCCACCGACGAGGAGGTGGTGGCGGCGGCCAGGGCGGCCGAGGCCGACGCCTTCATCCGGTCCCTCCCCGACGGCTACGGCACCATCCTCGGCGAGCGGGGCCTCACCCTGTCGGGTGGCCAGCGCCAGCGGGTGGCGCTGGCCCGCGCCCTGCTCACCGACCCCCGGATGCTGGTGCTCGACGACGCCACCTCGGCGGTCGACTCCCGGGTCGAGGAGGACATCCACGCCACCCTGCGCCGGCTCCTGCGGGGCCGCACGACGCTCCTGGTGGCCCACCGGCGCTCCACCCTGCGGCTGGCCGACCGCATCGCCGTGGTGGACGGCGGGGCGGTGGTCGACGTGGGCACCCACGCCGAGCTGCTGGCCCGCAGCACGCTCTACCGCCGGCTGCTGGCCGGGCCGGGCGACGACGCCGAGGGCGAGGACGCGGCGGAGGTGGCGGCCGCCGCCGACGGGCCCGGGCCCGACGGGGTCACAGCGTCGGCGTGGGAGCCGGTCGAGGGGCCGGTGCCCAGCGCCCGCCTGTCGCCTGAGCCCCTGTCGGCCGGCGGCATGCCCGGCGCCGGCCGGATGGGCGGCGGCCCCATGGGCGCCGACATGATGGCGCGGCTCGGCCCCTCGCCGGAGCTGCAGGCGGCGGTCGACGCCCTGCCCCCGGCCGACCATCGGCCGTCGCCCCGAGCCCTGCACGCCGTCGACCAGGCCGGCGCCGGCGGGGCCGACACCCGCTTCAGCCTGCGCGGGCTGCTGCGCCCCTACCGCCGGCAGCTGGCGGTGGGCTTCGGCCTGGTGGTGGTGGACACCCTGGCCACCCTCGCCGGTCCGGCGCTCGTGCGCCGGGGCATCGACCAGGGCGTGGTGGCCGGCTCGGAGGCCGCTCTCTTGGCGGCCAGCGCGGCCTTCCTGGCCGTGGTGCTCGTCAACTGGGGCAACGTCTACGCCGAGCAGCGCTACACCCGGCGCATGACCGAGGAGCTGCTGTTCGGGCTGCGCGTCGGCATCTTCCGCCACCTCCAGATGCTCGGCCTCGACTACTACGACCGCGAGCTGCCGGGCCGGATCATGACCCGCATGACCACCGACGTGGAGAGCCTCTCGACGCTGCTCCAGAACGGCCTCATCAACGCGCTGGTGAGCCTGCTGAGCTTCGTCGGGGTGGCCGTGATCATGCTGGCCATGAACGTGCGCCTCACCGTGGCCACCATGGTCGTGCTCCTGCCGCTCGTCGTCGCCACGCTGTGGTTCCGGCACCTGTCGACCCGCGCCTACGACACCGCCCGGGAGCGCATCGCCACCGTCAACGCCAACCTCCAGGAGGGGCTCTCGGGCGTGCGGGTAGCCCAGGCCTACGGGCGGGAGGAGCGCAACATCGGCGACTTCCGCAAGGTCAACCGCGACTACTTCGACGCCCGCCTCAGCGCCCAGCGGCTGGTGGCCACCTACTTCCCGTTCGTCGAGCTGCTGTCCGAGGTGGCGGCCGTGGTGGTGCTGGGCGTGGGTAGCGGGCAGATCCACGCCGGCGCCCTCACGTCGGGCGAGCTGATCGCCTTCCTGCTCTACCTCAACCAGCTGTTCTCGCCCATCCAGCAGCTGTCGCAGGTGTTCGACACCTACCAGCAGGCCCGGGCGTCGATGGTGCAGGTGTCGGCCCTGCTGGCCACGCCGTCGTCCACGCCCCGCCCCGACCACCCCGTGCCGGTGGGCCGCCTCACCGGCGCCCTGCGGTTCGACGGCGTGCGCTTCCGCTACCCCGCGACGCCGGCCGACGCCCTGGCCGGCATCGACCTCGACGTCGCGCCGGGCGAGCGGGTCGCCCTGGTGGGGGAGACGGGCGCCGGCAAGTCCACCATCGTCAAGCTGGTGGCCCGCTTCTACGACCCCACCGAGGGCGCCGTGCTGGTGGACGGCGTCCCCCTCGCCGACGCCGACCTCGACGCCTACCGCCGCCAGCTGGGCTACGTCCCCCAGGAGGTGTTCCTGTTCTCGGGCACCATCCGCGACAACATCGCCTACGGGCGCGACGGGGTGAGCGACGCCGAGGTGGAGGCGGCGGCCCGGTCGGTGGGCGCCCACGACCTGATCGCCGCCCTCCCGGGCGGCTACCTGCACCCGATCACCGAGCGGGGGCGGTCGCTGTCGGCCGGCCAGCGCCAGCTCATCGCCCTGGCCCGGGCCCAGCTCGTGGACCCGGCCATCCTGCTGCTGGACGAGGCCACCTCCAACCTCGACCTCATCACGGAGGCTCGCGTCACCCGAGCCATGCAGGTCCTGTCGCAAGGGCGGACCACGCTGCTGGTCGCCCACCGGCTCCCGTCCGCCGCCCAGGCCGACCGGGTGGTGGTGGTCGACGCCGGCCGGGTGGTGGAGGAGGGGACGCACGCCGAACTGCTGGCCCGCGGCGGCCGCTATGCGCACATGTGGCAGGCGTTCGCCGTTGAACCACAGGTCGTCTGATGGCTCGGCTCGGGCATCCTGCCGTCGCCTCACGTGCCGGCGGCGGCCTGGCGGCCGCGACGCCGGCCGCGCCGGATCCGTTCTGGGCCGGGAGCGGCCATCCATGGGCGCCGGCATTTCCCTGATTCGGGCCTAGCCTTGGCGAGGTGAGCGACGTCACCGACCAGGGCCCGGACCTGCACACCGTCGTCATCCGCTTCGCCGGCGACTCGGGCGACGGCATGCAGCTCACGGGGGACCGGTTCACGCTGTCGAGCGCGGTGTTCGGCAACGCCCTCGTCACCATGCCCGACTACCCGGCCGAGATCCGGGCGCCGGCGGGCACCCTGGCCGGCGTGTCGGCGTTCCAGATCAGCATCTCCGACCACGACATCTCCACGCCGGGCGACGCGCCCAACGTGCTGGTGGCCATGAACCCGGCCGCCCTGCGGGCCAACATCGGCGACGCTGCCCCGGGGAGCACGCTGATCGTCAACGCCGACGCCTTCGAGGAGCGAGGCCTGGCCAAGGCGGGCTACGACACCAACCCGCTGACCGACGGCTCGCTGTCGGGCTTCACCGTCTACGAGGTCCCGATGACCTCGCTCACCATCGAGGCGGCCAAGCCCAGCGGGGCCAAGGCCCGCGACGCCGAGCGGAGCAAGAACTTCTTCGCCCTCGGCCTGCTGTCGTGGATGTACAGCCGGCCCACCGACGTCACCCTGGAGTGGATCCAGAAGCGCTTCGGGTCCAAGCCGCAGGTGGCGGAGGCCAACACGCTGGCCTTCAAGGCGGGCTACAACTTCGGCGAGACGGCCGAGCTGTTCGGCGCCCCGATGCACATCCACGCCGCCGCCATCGAGGCGGGCACCTACACCAACGTCACCGGCAACGCGGCGCTGGCGTGGGGCCTCATCGCCGCCGCCCACCTGGCCCGGCTGCCGCTGTTCCTGGCGTCCTACCCCATCACGCCGGCGTCCGACATCCTGCACGAGCTGTCGAAGTACAAGAACTTCGGCGTCCGCACCATGCAGGCCGAGGACGAGATCGCGGCGGCCGGCGCCGCCGTCGGCGCCGCCTTCGGCGGCCACCTGGCCGTCACCACCACCAGCGGCCCGGGCATGGACCTCAAGGCGGAGACGCTCGGGCTGGCGGTGAGCCTGGAGCTGCCCCTGGTGGTGGTCGACGTCCAGCGGGCGGGGCCCTCCACCGGCATGCCCACCAAGACCGAGCAGTCCGACCTGCTGCTCGCCATGTTCGGCCGCCACGGCGAGGCGCCGCTGCCCATCGTGGCCGCCCGCACGCCGGCCCACTGCTTCACCGCCGCCATCGAGGCGGCCCGGATCGCCCTCAAGTACCGCACGCCGGTGATCCTGCTGAGCGACGCCTCGCTGGCCAACGGGGCCGAGCCGTGGCGCCTGCCCCGCCTCGACGAGCTGCCCGACATCAGCGTCCCCTACGCCACCCTGCCCAACGGCACCGGCGCCGACGGGGCGCCGGCCTTCCTGCCCTACGTGCGGGACACCGACACGATGGCCCGGCCCTGGGCCATCCCCGGCACATCCGGCCTGGAGCACCGCATCGGCGGGCTGGAGAAGGCCGACCGTACCGGCGAGATCAGCTACGACGGCGCCAACCACGAGCTGATGGTGCGCAGCCGGGCGGCCAAGGTGGCGGGCATCGCCGCCGACGTCCCGCCGGTGGAGGTCGACGATCCCGCCGGCGACGCCGACGTCCTCCTCCTCACCTGGGGCTCCACCTACGGCTCGGTGGCGGCGGCCGTCGAGCGGCTGCGCCGGCGGGGGCGCAAGGTCGCCCACGCCCACCTGGTCCACCTCAACCCCTGGCCGGCGAACCTGAGCGACGTGGTCGGCCGCTACGCCAAGGTGCTCGTCCCCGAGCTGAACATGGGCCACCTGTGCTCGCTGGTGCGCGCCGCCTTCCTGGTCGACGCCAGGCCCATCACCAAGGTGCAGGGCCAGCGCTTCCTGTACTCCGAGGTCGAGTCGGCCGTGCTCGCCCTCACCGATTCCTGAGGTGTCGTCATGACGGATGTCGAAATCCCGATCACCACCAGGAAGGACTGGTCCAGCGACCAGGAGGTGCGCTGGTGCCCGGGCTGCGGCGACTACGGCATCCTCACCGCCGTGCAGCTGCTCATGCCAGAGCTGGGCGTGCGCCGGGAGAACGTGGTGTTCATCTCCGGGATCGGCTGCTCCAGCCGCTTCCCGTACTACATGAACACCTACGGCATGCACGGCATCCACGGGCGGGCGCTGGCCATCGCCACCGGGCTGGCCGTCAGCCGGCCCGACCTCGACGTGTGGGTGGTCACCGGCGACGGCGACGGGCTGTCCATCGGCGGCAACCACCTGATCCACGCGCTGCGCCGCAACGTGAACCTCACGGTGCTGCTGTTCAACAACCAGATCTACGGGCTCACCAAGGGCCAGTACTCGCCCACCAGCGAGATCGGGAAGGTCACCAAGTCCACGCCGTTCGGCTCGGTGGACCACCCGTTCAACCCGGTGAGCCTGGCGCTGGGCGCCGAGGCCACGTTCGTGGCCCGCACCCACGACCTCGACCGCAAGCACATGACCGAGACCATCCGCCGGGCCCACGAGCACCGGGGCGCCGCCTTCGTGGAGATCTACCAGAACTGCAACGTGTTCAACGACGGCGCCTTCGAGCAGATCACCCGGCGCGAGGCGCGGGCGAGCATGCTGATCCCGCTGGTGCACGGCCAGCCGGTGCGTTTCGGCGACGCCGGCGAGAAGGGCGTGGTGGTCGACGTCCAGGGCCGGGCCCGCATCGCCGATGTCGCCGACGTGGGCGAGGACGCCATCCTCGTCCACGACGAGGGCCGGCAGGACCCGGGCCTGGCGTTCATGCTCTCCCGCCTGGCCACCGGTCCCCACGAGCCCACCCCCATCGGCGTGTTCCGGGCCGTCGAGCGCCCCGACTACGGCAGCCTCGTCGAGCAGCAACTCGTCGCCGCCAGGGAGCGCCAGGGGCCCGGCGACCTGGCCGCCCTCCTCGCCGGCGGCACCACCTGGGACGTGGACTAGGGCGATTTCGAGTACATAGGGTGCGGAAACCGCACCCTATGTACTCGGGAGCGGGGGGACCGCCACCCAGATTCCCGTCCGGGCGGCCTCCACGACGGCCTCGACGATGCAGGCCGACTTGAGGCCGTCCTCGAACCGGGGCAGGCCGTCGGGCGTCTCGCCGGCGATAGCGGCGTAGGTGTCGGCCACGAAGGCGTCGAAGCAGCCCTGGTAGCCCTGGGCGTGGCCGGCGGGGAGGGTGGCGAAGCGGGCGGCGCCGGGGGACAGGGTCTTCGGGTCGCGCCGCACCAGCTCGGCGCCCTCACGCCGGCCGATCCACAGCGTCTCCGGTTCCTCCTGGTCGAAGACGAGGGACGACCGGGCGCCGTCGATCTCGAACCACAGCCGGTTCTTGCGGCCGGCCGACACCTGGCTCACCACCACCGACCCCGCCGCCCCGGCGTCGGTCTCGAACAGCACGAGGGCGGCGTCCTCGGTGTGGACGGCTACGGGCTCGCCGGCGGCCGGCGGCCGCCCGAACGACTCCACCCCGGCCGCCATCCGCCGCTCGGGCACGGTGGTCACGAAGCGGGCCGACACCCGGGCGATGCGGTGGCCGGTGACGAACTCGACCAGGTCGCACCAGTGCGAGCCGATGTCGGCGAAGGCGCGCGACACCCCGCCGGCGACCGGGTCCACCCGCCAGTTCCAGTCGTCCTCGCCCAGGAGCCAGTCCTGGAGGTACGACCCGTGTACCAGGCGGACCGGACCGGTGGCGCCGGCCGCCACCCGCGTCCGCGCCTCGCGCACCACGGGGTGGAAGCGGTAGACGAACGGCACCGTCGCCACCCGCCCGGTGGCCGCCGCCAGTGCCACCAGGTGGCGGGCGCCGGCCGTGTCGGGCGCCAGCGGCTTCTCGCACACGACGTGGGCGCCGGCCTCCAGGGCGGCCATGGCGACGGGCACGTGCAGGTGGTTCGGGGTGCACACGTGGACGACGTCGACGTGGTTGCCGGCCAGCATCTGGTCGACGGTGTCGAAGGCCCGCTCCGCCCCCAGCTCCTCCGCCGCCCTTGCGCCGGCGCCGGCCGACGACGCCACGACGCCGGCCAGGGTGGCGCCGGCAACCCGGGCAGCGCGGGCGTGCACCCGCCCGATGAACCCGGTCCCCACCACCGCGACCCGGAGTGAACGACCCACCACGACCTCCCGAGTACATAGGGTGCGGAATCCGCACCCTATGTACTCGGGACGGGGGGTGCGGGGAGGAGGACGTCGAAGGGCCACTCCCCGATCCCGACGTGGCGGCGCACGGCGGCGGCCAGTTCCTCGTCGCTGGTGCGGCCCGAGACGGCCCGCGTGAGGCGAGCCCGCGCCCGCTCGGCGACCAGCGCCTGGTCGGGCCGGCCCTCGCCCCGAACCGGGCGCCCCCGGTACCGCCGCCACTCCATCCCGTCGAGGGCGCGGCCGATGGCCACGTGCAGGTCGAGGCCGTCGCCGGCCAGGGGCTCCCCGGGGGGCGCCGGCTTCTGCCAGGAGCGGGTGGCGAGGGCGGCGAGAAGGGCATCGAGGCGGGCGCCGTCGGCGAGCGAGGGCCGGGCCGCCGGCGTGGCGGTGAGGAAGTCCGTGAGCGCCGGCAGCTCCTCGATGGGCGGGGTCGACCACGTCGAAGGGAGCCAGACGCTGTGCGACCCGTACACCGGATGCCAGACGTCGACGAGTCGAGCGGGAGCCAGCCGGATCTCGATGCCGGCCCGGTTGGCCCGGCTGGCGTACACGCCGACCAGCTGCCAGCCGGTCCCGCTCGTCTCCCACGGCAGCAGTGTGGTCGGCCCCGACCGGGGCACGACCGCGACCGCTTCGGGTTCGAAGCGCAGCGTCGAGCGGCGCCACCACAGGCTCTTCGGCCGGTACCGCAGCCGGCCACCCACGACCGAGAGCCCGCGCCAGCTCAATGCGGGGCGTCTACTCGAAGTCGGGCCTGCCACGCAGGGAGCGCTTGAGCTCGCTGAAGTGGGGGTTGGCGCCGAGCACGGAGACGCACTCCCACAGCTCGACCGCCTCCTTGCCCCGGGGTGCCTTGTTGATGACAGGGCCGAAGAAGCTCGGCCCGTGGGGCGGCGTGAAGCTCAGGACCGGGGTGCCGATGTCGCCGCCGCAGCGGTCGAGGGCCTCGGCCGTCTCGGCCCGGACGGTGGCGTCGTAGGCGCCGGCATCGGTAGCCGCCGAGGCCAGGCCGGCGGGCAGGCCGAGGCCGTCCAGGACGGCGGCGATCCCGCCCTCGCCGTCGAGCCGGGCGGCGTCCCTCTCCAGGTGGATGACGCCGCCGAGGGCCCTGTAGTACGGGAGCACCTGCTCGGGCCCGGCCTCGACCCGCACGGCGGCGGCCACCCGGAGCAGCCGCAGGCTGCGGGCGTGGCCCTCCTTGACCTCGCCCTTGCCCTCGTTCACCACCGCCAGCGAGATGAACCGCCAGTCCACCTCGAGGGGCCGCTCCTCCTGCACGTGCATGACCCAGTTGGCGGTGATCCACGCCCACGGGCAGATCGGGTCGAAGAAGAACTCGAGGTCGGCCATACCGTCCGTTCTACCCGGACCCTAGGTGGGCCAGTTCACGGACGATGTGATCGTGCCGGAATCCACCCCCAGCACGCGGCTCGCACCGGTCTCCGCGTACCCGGTCACGCCGCGGCCGAAGATGCGGATCGTCCTGGCGTCGGGATCGGCCACGATGATCTCGTCCACGTCGTGTGCGGCATAGAACGGGAACTTGTCGAACGTCTCGTCGCCCGGGGAGACGATCTCGACGACGACCGCCGCGGTGGGCACCCATGTCCCTTCGGGGATCGAGCGGTGGTAGCCGCCGTCGGGGACTCGGTAGTCCTTCTCGTGGAGGCCGAGGGTGAACGCCGTCGTGCCGACGAGCCCGGCGGCTTCCGCCAGGGGCGCCAGGACGATCGCCAGTTGGGCGTCGAGATAGGCGTGCCTGCCGCTGGGTCCAGGTGTCATGTGGTAGACGCCCTCCCAGACCTCGTCGAAGCGGTCCTGCCCGAGCGCCCGCCGGCGCTCCAGCAGCGCCTCCACCTCCGGGGGCGCGTCTACCAGGACCATCCTCATCGGTGTCGAGTCTACGGGCGCCCCGCGCCCCCGCCGAGTGTCACGTCGAGGGCGAGCGTGAGACACCGGCACGCCCCGCCGGCCTTGAGGAACTCGCCCACGTCGTGCACGGCCACGTCGAACCCCCACGCCTCCAACTGCCGCCCCACCCGGGGTGGGCACGACGGCATGTGCACGGTGGTGCCGACCACCACGGAGTTGGCGCAGAAGGCCAGCGCCTCGTCGTCCTCCAGCACCAGCGGCTCGGGCACGAGGGCCTCGACCACCTTGCGGCCGTAGGCGTCCCAGCCAAGGGGGGCGATGATCGCCCGGCGGTCGTCGAGGGGGCAGAAGGTGAGGTCGAGGTGGTAGAGGCGGGGGTCGACCAGCTCGACGGAGCGGACCGGGGCGCCGGTGAGGCGGGACAGGCCGGCGTGGGTGGAGGCGTCGGAGCGGGTGCGATACCCCGACAGCAGCACGCCGGCGAAGGGCAGGGCGTCCCCCGCCCCCTCGTGGGACCCCTCGCCCGGCAGGGCGTCGACGGCGAAGCCCCGGGCCTCGAACCAGGCCACGTCGTGCGGCACCTCGCCCTGGCGCTCGGCGTGACGGAAGCGGGCCGGGACGAACTGGCGGCCGTTCACCACGCCGGCGTTGGCGGTGAAGACGAGGTCGGGGAGCCCCGACACCGGGTCGAGCAGCTCGATCTCGGCGCCCGACGACCGCAGCCCGCCGCACAGCCCCTCCCACTGGGCGAGGGCCAGGTCGGGGTCGACGGCCACCTCGGTGTGCATCCAGCTGTTGATCTCGTAGAGCACGCCGAAGTGCTCGGGCCGGCACATCAGGTAGCGCCGCCCCCACGGGAGCGCAGTCACGGGCAGAGCTCTTCGGAGAGCCCCTCGATGAACAGGCCGACGTCGGTGACGATGCCGAGGGCCTGGTGGCTGCCCCGGTCGGCCAGTTTGGTGACGACCGCCTGGTTGATGTCGACGCAGAACGTCTCCACGTCGGACGGCAGGCAGTTGCCGGTGGCGATGGCGTGCAGGGTGGAGGCCAGCATCAGGGCCACGCCGACCCCCGGCAGGAGGTAGCGCATGGCGTCGGCCGCCTCGACCACGTTGGTGTAGACGTCGGGCAGCGGCCCGTCGTCGCGGATCGACCCGCCCAGCACGAACGGCACCTTCGACACGACGCACTCGTACATGACGCCGCCGTCGATGTAGCCGGCCTCCACGGCGGCGGCGATGGAGCCGTAGCGGCGCACCTCGTTGATCACCCGCAGGTGGTTGGCGTGGCCGCCCTCGGAGGGGGTGCCGGCGTGGACGGAGACGCCGAGCGAGGTGCCCATGACGTTGGACTCGATGTCGTGGGTGGCGAAGCCGTTGCCGGCGAAGAGGACGTCGATCCACCCGGCTCGGACGAGCCTGGCCACCGCCGGCGCCGCGCCCGTGTGCACCACCGCCGGGCCGCACACGGCGAGGACCTTGTCGCCGGCCTCGCGGTGGACCCGCAGCCGGGAGGCGACGTCGGCCACCAGGACAGCCTTGGGCTTCTCCGACGAGACCTCCGAGCTCATGAACTCGAAGGTCTTCACCCCGCGCATGGGCGACGGCGGCGACACCCGGATGCCGTCGTGGCCGACCACCACCATGTCGCCCACCCGGACCCGGTGCATGGGCAGGGTGCGGGCCCGGCCCTCGGGCGTGACGACCAGGCCGCAGTCCATCTCCGGGTTCTCGACGTCCACCCACCGGCCGCCGAGACGGACGGCCGTGGGGAGGTTGGTGGTGGAGTAGAAGCCGGCGGGGAGGACGCCGTCGAGGTCGGCCGCCACCAGCTCGGCGTCGCGGTTGATCACCCGGTTGGCGCCGTGGTCCTGGATCTCCACCAGCAGGGCGCCCAGGGTCTCCTCGTCGGCCGCCACCACCTCCAGGCGGGCCTTGCTGACGTCGACGTTGGTGCGCCCGATGTCGACGCTGAGGATCCGGTAGTCGGCGCCGGCGGCGATGATCACGTCCATCACCTTGGCCAGCATCAGCGAGTCGATGATGTGGCCCTCCATCTCCACGACCTCGCTGACGGTCACCGCTCTGCTCCTGTCTCCGCCGGCTGTGTGGTGCTCTCGGCTCCGTTGCCGGTGGGGACCGCGCCGGCCGGGACCTCGTCGGCGCCCACGGTGGGCTCCGGCTTGACGCGTCCGCGGCGGGTGTCGTAGATGTCCCGCCCGATCACCTGGATGACGCCGGCGATGGGAATGGCCAGCAGGGCGCCCAGCATGCCGCTCAGCTCCACGCCGATGAGGACCGCCACGAGGACGACCAGGGGGTTGAGGTCCACCGTGCGGGACATGATCGTGACCTGGAGCACGTGGTTCTCGAACTGCTGGTAGGCGATGAAGAACACGATGGCGGCGATGCCCTGCCCGGTGGAGTTGAGGAATCCGACGAGGACAACCGGGATGGCGCCGAGGGTGGCGCCCACCAGCGGGATGAGGTCGGCGAAGGCCACCCACAGGCTGAGCACGCTGCGGAAGGGGATGTCGGCGATCCACATGAACACGAAGGTGGCCATCCCGGCGATCACGCTGATGAGGAGGTTGCCGGCCACGTAGCCGGTGACCGCCTTGGCGCAGTCGGACGAGACCCTGCGGACGCGCTCGGCGGCGGGTGGCGACAGCGCCCCCACGCCGCTGCTCAGCATCTTGGGGCCCGACATGAGCATCAGGACCACCAGCACGAAGATGGTGACGGTGGCCGCCACCGCGTTGCCCACGCCCCGGATGATGTCGACGCTGTTGCGCCCCAGGTTGGTGAGCGACTTCTGGAGGTCGCTCCGGTGCTCCTCGAGCTTCTGGTCCAGGTTGTACTTCTTCACCAGCCCTCCGAGGGGGCCCCGGCCGGCCCGGGCGTCCTCCACGTAGGTGGGGAAGTGGTCGACGAACTGCTGGGTCTGGTCGACGATGGGCTTGATGAAGGCGTAGAGCATGCCCCCGAGCAGGGCGAGGCCGGCGAAGATCACGAGGAGGGTGGCCAGCGAGCGTCGGAGGTGCGCCCGCTGCTGGAGGAAGTCGACCGGGGGGCCGAGCACCACGGCGAAGAAGCCGGCGATCACCAGCCACACCAGGATCTTGGACGTGGCCTTCACCAGGGCGATGAGGGCCAGCGTCAGCACGACCGAGCCGATCGTGGCCCAGATCGTGCGCCACGGCACCGGCTGGCGTTGGGGTGCCGCGGGGGCTGACATCGCCAGTCAGCGTACCCAGGGGCTAACCTCCGCCTCCGCCATGGGCCAGCCGATCGTGGTCGTGCAGAAGCCGTCGCTCAGCCAGGGAGTGCTGCGCTTCGAGATCAACCGCAGCCTCACCGGGATGGGGCACGAGCGCTACGCCAGCGCGGAGGACGCCACCGGCGACCGGCCGCCGGACGTGCTGGCCCGGCGCCTGTTCGCCCACGGCGACGTGAAGGGCGTCCACGTCTACTCGAACATGATCACCGTGGAACTCGGCCCCGGCACGAAGGGCGACGGGCTGCGGGAGGTCGTCGAGGAGCTGTTCCTCCACTACACGGAGGGTGTCACCCCCTCCCTGTAGCCTGACGGCATGGCGGTGCAGCCCGTTGCCCACCGTTTCACGGTCGACGAGTATCACCGGATGGCCGAGGCCGGCATCTTCGGCGAGGACGACCGGATCGAGCTCCTCGAGGGGGAGATCGTCGACATGACGCCCATCGGCTCCCGCCACGCGGCGTGCGTGAACGGGTTGACCCGCCTCTTCGTCGAAGCCGCCGGCGACCGGGCCATCGTGTCCGTACAGAACCCGCTGCGCCTCGGCGACCGCTCCGAGCCGCAGCCCGACCTGCTCCTGCTCCGTCCCCGGGCCGACGACTACCGGGGGGCGCTCCCCGAGGGCGGCGACGTCCTCGTCCTGATCGAGGTCGGCGACTCCACCGCCGCCTTCGACGCCCGGGTCAAGCTGCCGCTCTACGCCGCCGCCGGGATCCGAGAGGTGTGGCTCGTCAACGTGGGGGACGGCACGATCGAGGTGTGCAGCGACCCGACCGGTCGCGACTACCGGTCCCGCCAGGTCTACGGGCGAGGCGCCACCGTCGCTCCCGAGGCTCTCCCACAGGCAGCTGTCAACGTCGCCACCCTCCTCCCAGAAGGCTGACCGCTCGCCTACCGTGGAACCGTGAGTTACGACGCGTGGTCGGCGGTGCTCGAGCGCCTCGACGACGCCGCCAAGCTCACCGATCTGGACCCCGACATCCACCGCATGCTGCGCACGCCGCGGCGCGTGCTGGAGGTGGCGGTGCCGGTGCGGATGGACGACGGGCGGGTGGAGGTGTTCACCGGCTGGCGGGTCCACCACGACACCACCAGGGGGCCGGGCAAGGGCGGCATCCGGTTCCACCCCGAGCTGGACGTGTTCGAGGTCACCGCCCTGGCCGCCGACATGACGTTCAAGACGGCGGTGGCCAACCTGCCCTTCGGCGGGGCCAAGGGCGGCGTCCGCTGCGACCCCACGGTGATGTCGATGGGCGAGCTGGAGCGCCTCACCCGCCGCTACACCCTCGAGGTGTCGCCCCTGCTCGGCCCCGAGCGCGACATCCCGGCGCCCGACGTCAACACCGACGGCCGGGTGATGGCCTGGCTCATGGACACGCTGGCGATGATGCACGGCGGCGAGCTGCTGGCCGGCACCGTCACCGGCAAGCCCCTGTCGGTGGGCGGCACCAAGGCCCACGCCGGCGCCACCTCCTCGGGTGTGGTGATGTGCGCCCGGGCTGCCTTCATCGCCCTCGGCATGCCCCTGGCCGGCAGCCGGGCGGTCATCCAGGGCTTCGGCAAGGTGGGCGGCCCGCTGGCGTTCCTCCTCTCGTCGGCCGGCATGCGGGTGGTGGCGGTCAGCGACATCGGCGGGGCGGTGTGCAACTCGGGCGGCCTCGACGCCTCCGCCCTCTCTGAGCACGTGGCCAAGGCCGGCACCGTGGCCGGGTTCGACCAGGCCGACCCCCTCGACCCCGCCGACCTCTGGAAGGTCGAGAGCGAGCTGGTGGTGCCGGCCGCCCTCTCCGGGGCCATCGGGAAGGACGTGGCCGAGACGCTCGCCACCAAGGTGGTGGTCGAGGCGGCCAACGGCCCCACCACCCCCGAAGCCGACGCCGTGCTCGACCGGCGGGGCATCACGGTGGTGCCCGACATCCTCGCCAACGCCGGCGGCGTCACCGCCAGCTACTTCGAGTGGGCCCAGGACAAGCAGGGCTTCGCCTGGGACGAGGAGACGGTGGCCCTCAGGCTGCGCACCTTCATGGACACCGCGTTCCAGTCGGTGTGGGCCAAGGCCGACACCCTCGGCGTGTCGCTGCGCCGGGCCGCCTTCGCCCTCGCCCTCCAGCGGGTCGCCGACGCCATCGCCGCCCGCGGCCTCTTCCCGTAGCCGATCAGCGGGAAAGCAGGTCGTCCAAAGCCGCCTCCAGGTCCCGGCCGCGCTGGAAACCGCGGGCCTCGATGAGACCCACCGCCCGGCGGGCCACCTCGACGTCTTCGGGTCCGGCGGCGTCGAGGAGGGCGCGGAGGTCGACGGCATCCTGCGGCCGGGAGATCGGGTCGGCGGCGAGCAGCTTGAGAGCGATGAGATGCCCTGTCCTGGCCACGGGCAGGACGAGGCCGGGAAGGATTTCGAGCTGCTCGGCGGCGGCTGCGATCTCGGGCTCGATCCCCGAGGAGGCGAACAGCAGGTCGACGGCCTCGCCGTCGGCGCCGAACGCCAGGCGGGCGGTGGCGAGCCTCCCGGCGGCCTCCTGCTCGACGACCGCCAGCAGCCGGTAGTCCCATGAGGTCAATGCCCGCACGATCGCCTCGGCCGCCTGGTCGTCCTGAACAGCGACCACCAGGTCGACGTCTCGGGTGAACCTCGGCTCGCAGCGGACCGACACGGCGAACCCGCCCACCAGCGCGTAGGGGGCTTCAAGCCGCTCGAGGTGGCCGGCCGTGGTGCGGGCCGCGCGCTCGAAGGCCGTCACCACGACGTGATGGCTCGCGGCCGCCCGGGCGCGTCGGGCGGTCGGTCCGCGAGCCAGCGCCGGAGCCGGGCGTCGATCTCCACCTCGGACGCTCCCGGATGGCGGCGGCGGAGGTTCTGGCGCATGAGCGCCACGCCCAGGTCGGCCATGGCCAGCGCGGTGCGGAAGCGCCTGGCTTCTGCCGTCTCGGCCACGGGCGCAGTCTACGACGGGGCGGGCGAGGCCCTTCGTAGGCCGGGGTCCCGGCCGTCGCCGGGCGACGGGCGCGCGTACGCTTGGCTGTGCTTCAGGGCAAGGGGAGGGCTCATGGCGATGACCAGCGGCGATGCGGTCCCGGTGCGCGCCGATCCGGAGGTCGCCGCGCTCTACAACGTCATCGGGGCGAACATCGCCACCGTGGTCCACGGCAACGCCGAGGCGATCCACCTGGCCGTGGTGGCCATGCTGGCCGAGGGGCACGTGCTCGTCGAGGACGTCCCCGGCGTCGGGAAGACCACGCTGGCCCGGGCCCTGGCGGCGTCGGTGCACGGCCGGTGGCGGCGCATCCAGTTCACCCCCGACCTGCTCCCGTCCGACGTGATCGGGGCCACGGTGTTCAACCGCGAGCTGGGCACCTTCGACTTCCGGCCCGGCGGGCTGTTCACCAACCTCGTCCTGGCCGACGAGCTCAACCGGGCCTCGCCGAAGACCCAGGCGGCCCTCCTCGAGGCGATGGAGGAGGCCCAGGTCACCGTCGACGCCACCACATACCCGCTGCCCCGGCCGTTCATGGTGATCGCCACCCAGAACCCCTTCGAGCGCCACGGCACCTACCCGCTGCCCGACAGCCAGCTCGACCGCTTCCTCGTCCGCATCTCGCTCGGCTACCCCGGGCGCCCGGCCGAGATGGCGATGCTCGACACCCACGGCGCCGAGGCGCCGGTCGCCGAGCCGGCGGCGGTGGCCGGCCTCGACGACGTGCGGGCGATGATCGCCGCCACCCGCGCCGTGCACGTGGCGCCTGGCGTCAAGAGCTACATCCTGGGGCTGGCCGAGGCCACCCGGTCCTCGCCGGCGCTCACCCTCGGGATGTCGCCCCGCGCGTCCTTGGCCCTGCTCCGCGCCGCCCGGGCGGAGGCGGCGGTGCACGGGCGGGGCCATGTCCTCCCCGACGACGTGCGCCGGCTGGCGGTCCCCGTGCTCGAACACCGGCTGGTCCTCTCGCCCGATGCCCGGGCGGCCGGGCACACCCGGCGGCAGGTCGTCGAGAACCTGCTGGCGTCGGTCCCGGTACCTGTCGGGCGGGACTGAGCCGAGACCCCGGTGCCGACGGCCAAGGGGTGGCGGCTGGGGCTGGGCTCGTTGGTGGTCGGAGCGGGCGGCCGGGTGCTGGGCCTCGAGGAGTTGTATGTCGTCGCAGCGGCGGCTGCCCTGCTCCTGGCCGCCTCCGTCGCCTGGGTTCGGCTGCGCCCGGTGCGCATCGAGGCGAGACGGCATCTGGCGCCCGCCCGGGTGCCCGCCGGCCAGTGGACGACGGCGTCCCTCACGCTCGCCCCACGCGGGCGGCAGGCCACCCCGGCCTTGTGCCTCGATGACGGCGCCGCCGGCCGGTTCGTGCTCCCCGCGCTCCGGGGCCCCGTCCAGGTCTCCTACCGGCTCGACGCGTCCCGCCGCGGGCTCATACCCGCCGGCCCGCTGCGGGCGGGGGTGACCGACCCCTTCGGCCTGGCCGCCCGCACCGTCGAGGTACTGGCGCCGAGCACCCTGATCGTCCACCCGGCGGTCGACGAGATCGCCTTGGCGCCCGAGGGGACCGGGCGCTCGGCGCCGTCCCGGCCGGCGCCGGCCCGCATTCCTGGCGGGGACTTCCACGGCCTGCGGCCCTACGAGACCGGCGACGACCTCCGCCTCGTCCACTGGCCCACGAGCGCCCGCCTCGACGACCTGGTCGTGCGCCAGGACGAGCTGCCCCACCTCCGCCGCACCGTCGTCGCCCTCGACCTGCGCGCGTCGGTCCACGACGGGGTGACGCAGGAGCTCGCCGTATCGGCGGCGGCCGGCGTGTTCGCCGCCGCCTCGGCCGGCGAGGGCGTGGTGCGTCTGGTCACCACCGGCGGTATCGACTCCGGGTGGGCCGGCGGCGACGCCCACCAGGAGGAGGTGTTCGACCTTCTGGCCGCCGCCCACGCCGACGCCTCCCCCGGCCTGCGGGAGATGGCCTCCCTCCTGGCCAACGACGAGGAGGCCACGCTGGTGCTCGTCACGGCCGCCGGCGCCCAGGGCCTGTCCGTGCTGGGCCCGGCGGTGGCGGACGCCATGGGATCCGTCGCCGTCGTGGTCGGCGTCACCCGGCCGGGTTCACTCGGCCTGGCGTTCGACACCGTGGTTCCGGTCGGGCGAGCAGGCGGCTTCCGCCAGGCGTGGGAGAGGGCCTGGGGTGTCGAGACCGCTCCCTCGCCGGGGGCGACGCGAAGGTGACCGGTCTCCGAAGGGGGGCACTGGCGGGCTCCGGGGACGCCCGGGCGTCGCTCCGGGAGTGGCCGGTGGTCGCCGCCCTCGTTGCTGCCACCCTGGCCGCCGCCCCGGGCGCCCGCGGCTTCCTCGGGCCCGATCGTTCGCTGGTCCCCATCCTCGTGGTGGCCGTGCTCGTGCACCTGGCGTCGTGGGCCGCCCGCCGCGTGGCGCCCTCGGTCAGCCTGGTGGGCGGCCTGGTGGCCATCCTCCTGGCCGTCGCATGGACCGCCTTCCCGGGCACCACCGTCGGCGGCCTTCCCCTTTCGGCCACATGGAAGGCAGCGGCCGTCGCCGTGAAGCAGGCGGTGGCAGCCGGTGCGGGCGGACAGATCGGTGGCGGCGACGCCGTCACCGCTGCCGGCAAGCTGGCGCTGGCCGTGCTCATCGTGGCGGTGTGCGCGGTCATGGCCGACCAGATGGCGCTGCGCATCGGCCGGCCCCTCGTCGCCCTGGTGCCCTCCCTCACCGTCATCGTGCTCGGCGCGACCAGGGCGCCGGCCGACCACCCCGTCGTCGCCGTGTCGGTGTGGATCGTGGCAGCCGCCGCCTTCCTCGCCGCCCATCATGCGTGGGCCGGGGCGCCGACCAGGGCGCCGGCCGGGGGCCGCGTGCGAACCTTCGGTGCCACCGCCGTGCCTGCGGCGGCGCTGGCCCTCGCCGCCGCCCTGGTCGGCGCAGCAGTGGCGTCGCACCTGCCCGGCTACGGCGGCCAGCCGCTGGTGAAGGGTGCCGGCCTGGCCGCCGGCCGCGGCCAGGCGGCGCGCCTGGCCGGATTCGTCGACCTCAACCCGGTGCTGCTCGACCGCACGGACGCCGAGCTCTTCACCGTCGACTCGCAACAGGCCGGGTACTGGCGGCTCACCGCCCTCGACCGCTTCGACGGCAGGACCTGGACGCAGAGCGAGGAGGAGGCGTCGGCCGCCCCGCCCCCGGAGCCGGGTAGCGCCTTGGCCGCGTCGGAGGTCGTCCAGCGCGTCCGCATCCTGGGGCTCAGGTCCCGCTGGCTGCCGGCCGCCTACCGGGCGGAGCCTCCGCGTTCGCCGGACCTCGGCGTGGTCGGGGCATCCACCACCCTGGTCGGGCGTCGCGACTCGCGCTACGGCGACCGCTACGAGGTGGCGTCGGCCGTTCCGCAGCCCACGCCCAACGCCCTGGCGAACGCCGGATTCTCACTTGCCGAGCGCGGCTTCGACCGCTACCTGGCTCTGCCCGCCGATCTCGACCCGGCGGTGCGCCGGTTGGCGGCCAGGATCGCCGGCGAGGGGGCCGGCCGGGCGTCGGCGCCGAGCGGCCTCCCAGGCGTCCCGTACCTGGAGGCGTTGCAGCTCCAGTCGTTCTTCCGGACCTCGTTCACCTACGACCTCCGCGTGGCGCCTGGGTCCGGGAAGGATGCGCTGAGCAACTTCCTGTTCCATACCAAGCGGGGCTACTGCGAGCAGTTCGCCGCCGCGTTCGCCGTGCTGGCCCGATCCGTGGGTATCCCGGCCAGGGTGGCCATCGGGTTCACGCCGGGCGAGTTCCTCGGCGACGGGCTCTACCACGTGGAGGGCAGGCACGCCCACGCGTGGCCCGAGGTCAACCTGAACGGATCATGGGTGGGGTTCGAGCCGACGCCGGGCCGCGGCATACCGGGCGCCGAGAGCTATACGGGGGTACCCGCTATGCAGGCCAGCGGTACCGGCCCAGGCCCCGGTTCCGGGAACGACCTGACCGCCCCCACCACCGCGCCGCCGTCCACAGTGGCGCCGGCGGAAGTCCCCACCACGGCGGACACCACCGTCCCGGGTGGTGACAGCACCGGGGACACGACCCCGGACGACCCCTCGACGGTGTTCACCACGGCCCCGGGCACCGCTGCGCCGCCGAAAGGAGCGCCAGGCGGTGCCGGCCTGCCCTGGGGCGCCATAGCGTTGGTTGCCGCCACCGTCGTGCTCGTGGTGGGCGCCGTTCCAGCCGCCAAGCGCCGGCGCCGCGACAACCGGCGGCGCCGGGCATCGACACCCGGCGACAGGGTGCTGGTGGCGTGGGCGGAGGCGGCCGAAGCGCTGGCCGCGCGGGGTATGGAGCGGGCGCCGGCCGAGACCTTGCTCGACCACGCCGGCCGGGTGGCGGGCGACGAGCGCCTGCCGGCCGGGTTGGCCGAGCCCGTCCTCGCGCTGGCCGGCCGGGCGGGCGACGCGAGCTACGCGCCGGGCCAGCCGCCGACGGCAGAGGTCGAGCAGGCGGGCGCCGACGCGGCGCTCATCGAGTCGGGCCTCCGTGCCGCTACCGCGCCGCACATGCGGCTCGGCCGCGCCTTCGATCCCCGGCCGCTGTGGCGGGGGCGGCGGTGACCGGTCAGGCAGCGGCCCGGCGGACCCGCCGGAACGAAGGGGCACCAGAACTTCGGGCGAGATCGTCGGCTGCCCTCGCCAGCTCGTCGTGGACGCCGGCGATCTCTCGCGTCAAGCGGGCGACATCGGCCTGGCGGCCCTGCACATGCGCCCGCTCCCGCTGTTCAACCAGTTCCACCAACTCGAGCTCGAGGCCCAGCACCTTGTCATGCAGGTGGGCGTCGGTCATGTGGAGGGTCGTACCCACGTTGGCTCGCCGCGTATCCCCACGCCGTTCCTGAAGGGTTCCTGAAAGTGTGCACCCTCCTCTTCTTGGACACGCTGGTGTCCTTTACACTCGGACGGTGGGACCCTCACCGTCGCACGTCGACCCGCTTCTCGCCGCCGTGTGGGCCCAGGGCGGCACGGACCTGCTCATCACCGCCGGGTCGGCGCCCCTGGTGCGGGTCGACGGCTACCTCACCCGGCTGAGCAACACCAAGGAGCTCGACGGCCACGAGACGGAGCGGGTCATCGCCGGCGTGCTCGGCAAGGAACTGTACGAGCAGTTCCGTCGCACCAAGCAGGTCGACTTCGCCTTCACCTGGGCCGACAAGGCGCGCGTCCGCGGCAACGCCTTCTTCCAGAAGGGCACGGTCGCCCTCTCGCTGCGGCTCATCCCCTACGAGATCCCGTCGCCCGTCGAGTTGGGCCTGCCGCCGTCGGTGGCCGAATGGCTGAAACTCCCGAAGGGCTTGGTGCTGGTCACCGGGCCCACCGGTTCCGGGAAGTCGACCACCCTCGCCGCCATGATCGACCACATCAACCTCAACCGGGCGGTGCACATCATCACGATCGAGGACCCGATCGAGTACGTGCACATGCACAAGCGGTCGGCGGTCAACCAGCGCGAGGTCGGAGGCGACTGCGAGTCGTTCGCCGCCGCCCTGAAGGCCGCCCTCCGAGAGGACCCCGACGTCGTGCTGGTCGGCGAGATGCGCGACCCCGAGAGCATCTCGGCCGCCCTCACGATCGCCGAGACGGGCCACCTCGTGTTCGCCACCCTCCACACGAACGACACCGCCCAGAGCCTCGACCGCATCGTCGATGTGTTCCCGGCCGCACAGCAGCCGCAGGTCCGGCTCCAGCTCACCCATACCCTTGTGGGGATCTTGAACCAGGCGCTCGTCCCTCGCATCGGCGGCGGGCGGGTGGCGGCCTTCGAGATCATGGTCGCCACCAACGCGGTGAAGAACCTGATCCGGGAGGGCAAGACCCGCCAGATCCGCAACCTGGTGGCCACCGGCCAGAAGGGCGGGATGCAGACGCTCGAGGCGGCGCTGTCCGACCTCGTGCTCCGAGGCGACGTGGCCTACGAGGAGGCGATCCTGTGGACCATGCACCCCGAAGAGGTGCAGCGGCCAGCGGCTCCGCCCCCCCCGCTCTACCCGGCGGCGCTCTCGGCCAACTGAGGTGAGCGCCGCCGAGCGCTGGCGGGACGCTCTCGCCGCCTGGGCCATTCCCGACGACATCCTGGCCGCCGCCCCGGCCGCGCCCTGGACCTTCGAACCCGCGCTGTTCGCCCGCCGGGCCGACCAGGTGCTGGACGAGCCCGAGACGGCGTCGCAGCGCCGGGCGCGAGAGGTCCTCCCCGCCGGCGGTTCGGTGCTCGACGTCGGGTGCGGGGGCGGAGCCGGGTCGCTGCCGCTCGTGCCGCCGGCCACGCTGCTCACCGGCGTCGACGACGCCGACGGGATGCTGGAGGCGTACGCGTCGGCTGCCGACCGTAGGGGCGTCGCCCATCGCGAGATCCCCGGCACGTGGCCGCACGTCGCCCGCGAGGTCGACGCCGCCGACGTCGTGGTCTGCCACAACGTTCTTTACAACATCGGCGATCTCGTACCCTTCGTCGCCGCCCTCACCGACCACGCCCGCCGGCGGGTCGTGGTCGAGATCGGCACCACTCACCCCCTCTCCAACCTCAACCCGCTGTGGGAGGCGCTCCACGGGCTGAAGCGGCCCGACGCGCCCACCTCCGACGACGCCCTGGCCGTGCTCGAAGAGCTGGGCCTCGATGTCGGGCACGAGGAGTTCGAGCGGCCCTGGACCATGTGGGGCCCCGACCGCTCTGCCACCGTGGCCATGACCAGGCGCCGCCTGTGCGTCGGGCCCGAGCGCGACGCCGAGATCGAGGCGCAGCTCGACAAGATCGCGGCCTACACCCCCGTCCGCCGCAGCGTGGCGCTGTGGTGGGACGGCACCGCGGCGTGACCCGCTGACTCGGGGGACGATTACGGGGCGGTGGTAGCAGCCTCGAAGCAGGGCGTGCAGAGCTTGCGCCCGCCGAAGAGGTGGACCCTCGTCTCCATGGCCTCCTCGCCGCAGTCCTCGCAGGCGATCGAGGCGTGGATACGGGCCTTGCGCGGCGGCTCCCCCTCGACCAGGGACACCTCGAAGAGGTCGAGCGGGTCGAGGGCCAGCACCCGCCGCGACGACTCGACGTGGAGGGCGCCGAAGCGCTCGCGCTCCTCGGCAGTGGCCGTGCCGGCCCGCACCTTGGCGAACAGCTCCTGGTGCTCCGGGTTGCGCTCGAAGGCGCCCTTCCTCCCGCGCATCCGGATCGCCTTGCCGTCGGAGCGGCGGTAAAAGGTGTAGGCGTTCTTGCCCCAGTCCCGGTGGATCAGGTTGCCCTTGCCGAAGGTGCACCCGGTGAGGAACTGGATGCCGTCCACGCCGCACATGTCGGTCTCCACCACCGCAACGACCTCCTCGTCGCGCGAGTGGGCGCCGATCTCCCGCAGAGCGATCGCTGACGCCTGCATGCCCATGGCCAGGCCCGGGCACATGTGGCCGTGAAAGGCCACCACGCGGGCGATGGTGTCCTCGTCGAAGCCGGCGTAGGGGGCCGGCGCAGGGGGCGCCTCGTGGCCGTGGGGTTCGGGGCCGAGCTCGCTGCACATGCAGCCGCTGCGCTTGCGCAGGGGGATGCCGGTGGCCGGGGCGGGCGTGGCGGTGTCTGTCATGGCGGCGCGTACCTCCGTGGAGTCGTGGCGTCAGGCGGCACCGGGCACGTGCCGCGACAGCTGCCGGTTGAATCGGTGGTCGAGGGAAACGGTCAGGAAGGTCATGCCCAGCAGGACGAGGACGATGGCGAGGATCGGCGGGAGCATCCACCAGAACCACGCCGGGCCGTAGAACAGCCCCGGGGTACTGCGCGCCTGCTGCATGATGGCACCCCAGCTCATCCGATTGGGGTCGCCCACGCCGAGGAAGGCGAGCCCCGCCTCGAGGCTCACCGCCCGGCCCGAGGCGAGGAGGAACTGGGTGGTCAGGATGGGCGCCAGGGCGGGCACGAGGTGGCGACAGACGATGTGGAGGCTGCCGGCGCCGAACCCGATCGCGGCCCGCACGTGGTTCCGCCGGCGCAGGGTAAGCACCTGCGAGCGCACCGCCCTGGCCGTTGCAGGCCAGAACAGCAGAGCGATCACCAGGGCCACCGACGGCGTGTCGCGCCCCACGTAGAGGCCCAGGAGGAGCAGGAGCGGCAGGCGCGGCAGGGCCAGGAGGAGGTCGACGGTGCGCATCACGGCCGTGTCCACCCACCCGCGGCACCAACCGGCGACAAGGCCGACGGTCGTCCCGATCACCAGTGCGCCGGCGCCGGCCATCAAGGCCACGAGGAGGGAGTAGCGCGCCCCTTCGAGCATCTGGCTGGCCAGATCCTGGCCGATCTGGTTTGTGCCAAGGAGGTGGTGGCGGCTGGGCGGGCGCAGGTACTGGCCCCGGAACAAGTGCGACGGGTCGTGGGGGATCCACGAGGACGCCAGCGCCACTGCGGCGAAGGCGGCGAGGATGCCCAGGCCGATCCAGCCGATCGTCCGCTGGCCGCCGTTCACGCCGTCGCCACCCGGGGGTCGAGGCGTGCGTAGAGCAGGTCGACCACCAGGTTGGCGGTGAGCACTGTCACCGCCAGGATGGTGAAGGTGGCCTCGATCACCGGGAAGTCCAGCTGGTTGACCGCCGGGAGCATGATGCTGGCGACGCCGGGGTAGGCGAACACCGTCTCGACGAACAGAGCGCCGCCGGCGGCGAAGGCGACCTGGAGGCCCACGACCGTGACGAACGGCAGCAGGACGTTGCGCCCGGCGTGGCGGTACCGCATACGCCGGGGGGACAGGCCCTTGGCCCTGGCCGCCACCATGTACTCCTGGCCCAGCTCCCCGACGGTGGTGTTGCGCACGAGCAGGAACTTGGTGGCCATCATGCCGAGGCTCAAGGCGAACACCGGCAGCGCCAGGTGGCGGCCCACGTCCTGCATCTTCCAAAGGATGCCGTAGGACTGGGTGAACGGCGTGGCCCCGCCGCCGATCGGCGCGACCGGGATCACGGCCACGAAGACGATGAGCAGCACCACCGCCAGCACGTACTCGGGAACGGCGTTCAGCACCGTCATCCCGATCAGGAGCTCGCGGTCGGTCCGTCCGCCCCGCTTCCACGCCGCGCCGGTGCCGGCGGCGAAACCGACCGCCGACGAGAGAACGATGGCGGCGCCCACCAGCAGGAGCGTCCACGGCATCGTCTGCCGGAGCAGCGTGCCCACCGGCACGTCACGGGCGATCGAAACGCCGAAGTCGCCATGCACCAGCCCGGTGAGGTACGTGCGGTACTGCGTGACGAGCGGGCGGTCGAGGTGGTAGGTGGCGGTGAGCGCGGCATGGCGCTCGGGGGACATCGACCCGTTGATGTCGGTTCGCGACTCGAGGGGGTCCCCGGGCAGCAGCCGAGGGAGGGCGAACACCACGGTGACGGTCACCCAGACCATGAAGAGATAGACAATGACCCGCCCGGCGGCGTACCGGAGCCGGCGCCGGCCGGCGGGGACCGAGCCGACCCTCGTGACGACGGACCAACCCGGCGGGCCGGCGGCCGCTGGGGCCGGCGCCGGCGCCGCCGGGTTGGTGACCGTCGTCACTGTCCGGCTGCCCCCATCAGTAGCCGGCCGGCAGCCCGAACTGCTTGCCGGTGACCAGCACGTGCTTGTTCATGAAGCCCGGGGGCCCAGGCGGGGTACCGCCGGGCGTGTAGTACCAGGCGGTGAGGCTGTTCGGCTGGTAGAACTGCGTGGCCGTCGGCACGTAGAGCGAGATCATCGGCACGTCGGCGGCCACCAGTTCCTGCATCCGCTTCACCTCGGTCAGTCGGACGGACGCATCCGTGACGGTGAGCTGGGCGGCGGCCAGCGCCTGGAACTCGTCGGCGTTGGTGGCGTAAGCGGTGTTGGCGTCGGCCTGGCTGGCCGTGTTGTTCCACCCGAAGATGCTGGTGAAGCCGGCGTTGGCTGCCACGCTGGTGTAGTTCGTGTCGAGGCGGGTGCGCAGCGAGTCGGGATCCGACAGCAGGTTCCCCCAACCCACCAGGCTGATGCCGTAGTTTCCGTTCTTCATCCGCGTGTCGGATCCACTGGCGCCGCCGCCACCGGTTTCGTTGACGATCGTGGTGCCGATGCCCACATCGAGCAGCTGCTGAGCGACGGCTGTGGCGGTGTTCAGGCTGAAGCTCTGGCTGGTGTAGAGATTGAGATTGAGGTCGGTGCCGGACGAGTTGGTGATGGTGGCCGAGCCGATGGTGCCGCTCACCAGCTTGCAGGGGTTGGCGGCCGGGCACTCGAAGATGCCGTCCGAGCCCGGTTGCCCGCTGCCGTCGACGTTGTCGACGAAGCCGATTGACGCCAGCAGCGCTTTGGCGGCGTTGATGTTGGCGGTGCGGTTACCCAGGTCGTAGGTGGGCAGGCCGGTCTGGAACCACGGGTTGGCCGGCGTGAGGTTCCCCAGGCTCCCGACCACGCCCCGGCCGCCGACGATGCTCTGGAGGAGGGCCGGGCGGTCGATGGCGTAGGCCAGCGCCTGGCGGAACTTCACGCTGTTGTACGGGAAGCCTCGGCTGGGGTTGAAGTGGAAGGCCCGGTTCCAGCCGCCGGCGTTGTCGACCTTCGGGATGGCGGCGAGCTGGTTGAGGGTGGTCTGAGTCACGCCCTCCTCGCTGCCCACTCCGCCGGCGTCGAGCACCTTGGTCTGGAGGGCGAGGATGGAGTCGGACACCTGGACGAACTTGAGCCGGCGGACGTAGGGGATGCCCAGGAAGTAGTTGGGATTGGCGTCGTACTGCTGCTCGCCGGTGGTCTCGTTGTAGAAGCCCGGCAACGGGTTGGTGAGCGTGTAGGGCCCGGTGCCGACGTAGGCGAGGGGGTTGGCCTTCACCGCCGCCGTGTTCGGCGGGTTGATCGTCGCCCAGATGTGCTGGGGGATGATCACCATCTGCGAGCCGATGTAGCTGAGGAAGATGTTGGACGGCTGGGACAGCTGGAAGGTGACCTGGGTCGGGCTGTTCACGGTGGCCGACAGGACGTTCGGGAACGCCGAGAGGCAGAAGCACGGCGAGACGCCGGCGCCCGAGCCGGCGCCCGTCTTCTGGTAGTCGAAGGTGAACTTCACGTCGTTGGCGTCCATGGCCACACCGTCGGAGAACTTCACGCCCGACCGCAGGTTGAAGGTGTAGGTGGTGCCCCCGTTGGTGATGCCCCCGTTGGCGACGGAGGGCACGTCGGTGGCCAGCCATGGGATCAGGTTCCCGGTCTCGTCCTTCCACAGCATCGGGTCGAAGAGGTAGTTGGTGTTCAGGTGGCCGGGGCCGCGCTGGTAGCCGAACGGCTCGGGGGAGCCGAACTGGCCGCCGCTGGCCGCCAGAGTGAGCTGGTCGATCTTGCCTGCCGGCGAGCCGCCGTTGGGCAGGCCGTACCCGAGGAGGAAGCTCTTGTTGCTGGCCCCGAGGGACACGTCGGTCTTCGAGGACTCGGTGGTGAGCAGCCCGGCGGTGACGAGCTGCGACTCGGTGGCATAGGTGCCGTTCTTGGCGTAGTAGGCCTCCTCGGCCGTCCGCACGACCCGCTGGTCGGTCGTCTCCGACGCCGCCTTGCCCTTGTCGGTCACGCCGTTGACGGCGAACACCACGACCGCGCTCAGCACGCCGAGGATGACGATGACCACCAGCAGCTCGATCAACGTGAAGCCATGCTCGCTGGCACGGTGCCTGCTGGCGGTGAGGCGCTCGATCATCCGGATGTGCTCCCTTCGCCGGTTGGCGGTGCCGAACCGGCACCGAACGTCGTGGGGCAACGTACACAGCGGACCTGAAGAAACCCTGAAGTGGGGAAGTCCTCGGACTGCTCCGCCCGCCCCTGCACCTGGGGTAGCCGCTATGGGCCGCCGGCGCCCACCGCCACCGGCGCGCCGGCCTGGCGGCCAAGCAGCCCCGGATCGCGACCGGCGGCGTCGAGCAACGCCCGCGTCACGGGGTGGCGGGCCCGCAGGAGCAGCTCCGTGCCGGTGCCCTCCTCCACCACTCGGCCGGCGTCGAGCACCATCACCCGGTCGGCGGCACGGAGCACGGTGGCCAGGTCGTGCGACACCAGCACCATGGCCATGCCGCGCTCGACCTGCAGATCCTTCAGGAGCTGCATCATCTTGGCCTGCTCGCTCGGGTCGAGCATCGACACCGGCTCGTCAGCCACCAGCAGCTTGGGCTCGAGCACCAGGGCTCGGGCCAGTGCGACCCGCTGGAGCTGGCCGCCGGACATCTCGTGGCTGCGCCGGCCGAGGAACCGGTCGTCGTCTGGAAGCCGCACCGACCGAAGTGCTGACCGCACCAGCTGGTCGCGGTGGCTGCGGTGGCCCCGGCCCTGGACGTCGAGCGGCTCCCGCACGATCTCGCCCACTGTCAGGTGGGGCGACACCGCCTCGAACGGGTTTTGGAACATCATCTGGGCGCGCCCCCGCAGGGCCTTCAGGTCTCCGTCGCGGGCGGCAAGCAGGTCGTGCCCCTCGAAGGTGACGGTGCCACCGTTGGGTTCGAGCAGACGGACCAGCAGCATCCCAAGGGTCGACTTGCCGGCGCCGGTGGCACCGACGAGGCCGAGGACCTCGCCCTCCCAGACGTCCACGTCCACACCATCGACTGCAGCCACCTGCTCCGAGCGCCGGCCCCTTCCGCTCACCTTGTAGGTCTTGCGCAGGGCTCGCGCCGCCAGCACCTGCACCAGTCCGCCCCGGATGCACGCCACCCGGCGCTCGCCCTCCTCGCCGGCGGGGGCCACCAACGCCGGCCGCCCCTCCTCGCACCCGGCGACCACCTGGGTGCAGCGCTCGGCGAACGGGCAGCCGGGGGCCACCTCGGCGGGATCGGGCGGAGCGCCGCGAATGCCCCGAAGCTCCTTGACGGAGGCGAGGGTGGGGCGAGCGTTGAGCAGGGCCCAGGCGTAGGGGCTGCGGGGGCGGGTCAGCACGTCGGCCGCCGGCCCGTGTTCGGCCATCCATCCGCGGTACAGCACGCCCACGTGGGTGGCCAGTACCCCGAGAGCGTCGGTGTCGTGGCCGAGGATCACCATCGAGCGGTCGCCGGTCGCTTGGACGGCGCCAAGCACCGCCAGAACCCGGGCCCGGGTCACCGGGTCGAGACCGGAGGTCGGCTCGTCGAGCACCAGCACCTCGGGGTCACAGGCGAGCGCCATGGCCAGCAGCACCAGGCGCTGCTGGCCGCCGGACAGCTCGTTGGGGTACCGGCCGAAGGCCCAGGCTCCGGGCCCGATGTCCTCCAGCAGCTGCTCGGCCCGCTCCCGGGCGGCGCTGCCGCCGAAACCCAGGTGCACCTTCATGGGCTCCGCCACCTGCTCGCCGACGCGGTGCACCGGGTTGAGGGCGGCGGTGGACTGGAACGCCAGGGCGATGCGTCGCCAGCGGACCGATCGCCAACCATCCTCGTCGATGGCGGTCAGGTCGCTGTCGCCCAGCCGCAGGCTCCCCTCGACCCGAGCGGTGGTGTGCAGCCCGAGCAGGGCGGCGCCGAGCGTCGACTTCCCCGACCCGGACTCGCCGAGGATGCCCAGGCACTGTCCTGGCGCCACCGTCAGCGACACGTCGTCAAGGCCGCGAACAGGGGGCGGCCCCGGGTAGGTGACGCGCAACCGTTCGACGACGAGCATGTGCGCCATGATTACCGCACTCGGCCGCCGCCGGGGATCCCGCCCGCTCACCCTGGTCACCCGGACGGCCTGGCTCCGCATGCCTGGACGGGCACCTTGAGGATCCGCAGCCGCCGGCAGTCCTCCCTGAGCAGGGCGACGTCGCCCCGCGCCCGGGCCAGGTCGGCACTGCCTTCGAGGCTGGACACGTCCCAGGGGTTGGCTTCCAGGCCGCGGCGGAAGGCGGCTGCAGCCCGGTCTGTCGTGCCCCACTGGGCCTCCACGAAGCCCAGCTCCGACCACAGGATCGGGTCGGTGGGATCGAGGAGTGCCGCCCGGCGCGTGAGCTCGAGCGTGCGCTGTTTGTGGGGTTCTCCCTCCCTTATTCCGTAGGTGGCCTCCACGCTGGCGGCCTTCAGCAGCAGGTCGGGCCACGGTGGCGAGAGTGTGCGAGCCAGGCGCACCTGCGCCTGGGAGTCGCCGGCCACGCCTCGCTGGAGCACCGCCTGGCCGGTGACGAGCACCACGGCACCGGCGATGCCGACAGCGAGCCCGGCGAGTCCTGCGACTCCCCACGCCCCGCGCAGCACGGGAACCGGGAGCGGCCGGGCCCGCCGGCGCACGGCGTCGCCGCCGGCGGCGCCGAGCGCCAGCATCGCCATCGGGGTGAGGGCGACGTGCAGGGGCTGGACGAGGCTCGAGACGGCGACGATGACGGCGAATCCCGCCAGCGGGCCGCGCGCTCCACGGGCGGCCAGGGTCAGCCAGGCGAGGAGCAGGCCGAGGCCCAGCAGGCCGGTCGTCACCGCCGTGCCGACCACCCAGTTGTGGGCGTCGCGCAGCACGACGTGCTCCTGGGCGGCGGCCGGGGTGTACCGCCGGCCGGTGGCGGCCGCGAACCGGCCGGGCCCGTACCCCACGACCGGCCGCTCGGCGACGGCACCGGCGCTGATCCGCCACAGGGCGACGCGGGTGTCGCCACTGGCGGCGGTCGCCACGGCGGACGGTGCAGATCGCGTCGACCCGAGCACCACGCCCTTGGCCCCGACGGGTGCGACCGCGACTCCCAGGATCACGGCACCGACGACCACGGCGCTCCGGGCGGCGCCCGCTCCCGGGAGGGAGGCGAGCACCGCCACCACGGCGAGCACCGTCGCCGCCCGCCCGCCGCTGAGCTGGACGGCTCCCGCGACGAGGGCGATCGCCGGCACCCACCACCAGCTGCCCCGCTCCCGGCCGAGCCGGCGAGCCAGCAGGAACAGACCGCCGGCGGCCAGCCCGCCCAGGAAGACGGCGTTGCCCATGAGGCCGCGTGTGCGCCCGACGTCCGTCCGGGCCTGGAGCCACGCCACGCCGGCGTTGACGACGGTGACGGCCATGAGGACCACCACGAGCTCCCGGCGCCGCCGGTCGCCGGCGACGACCCCCACCGCCCACGCCGCCGCCGCAGCGGCGAGCAGCAGCCAGCCCGTCCCCCAGTTGGCCGGGCCGACGAGGGACTGGGCCGGGCGGTCCGACAGGGCGGTCGAGACGGCGGCGGCGGCCAGGAAGGCGGTGGCGGCGACGGCGGCGGGGCTGCGTGCAGCCACCAGACGGGCCAGTACCACCAGACCGGGGAAGAGGAGGACGAGGCACAGCGCCGCCTTGGGTGCCCAGGCGCCCCAGTAGAGGTTCTGGAGCACCACGAGGGGGAGCAGCCCGCAGACCGCCACTCCCAGGAGCCCGATCAGGTCACCGTCGGGGCGAGTCGCCTCCGGGCGCGGTGCAGACTCGTCCGACTCCCCCATGCCCGGCAAGGGTAGATGCTCAGGCCACGCTGGCAACCTCGGCGAAGTGGCACGCCACCGGGTGGCCCTGTCCCCGGTCGACCAATTCCGGGCGCTCCTCGGCGCAGACGTCGGCCGCCTTCCAGCACCGTGAGCGGAACCGGCAGCCCGACGGTGGGTCTGTGGGGCTCGGGACCTCGCCAGCGAGCATGATGCGCTTCCGGCCGCGCTCGACGTCGGGGTCGGGCACGGGCACGGCCGAGAGGAGCGCCTGCGTGTACGGGTGGGACGGCCGGTCGAAGACCTGGTCGCGGGTGCCCGTCTCGACGATTCGCCCCAGGTACATCACCGCCACCCGGTTCGAGATGTGGCGGACGACCGACAGGTCGTGGGCCACGAAGAGGTAGGCCACCCCGAGGGAATCCTGAAGGTCGGCGAGGAGGTTGATGACGCCGGCCTGGATGGACACGTCGAGCGACGACACCGGTTCGTCGAGCACGAGGAGGTCGGGGGCGAGGGACAAGGCGCGGGCGATGCCGATCCGCTGGCGCTGGCCGCCGGAGAACTCGTGGGGGTAGCGGTCGGCGTCGTCGGGGCTGAGCTCGACCAGTTCGAGCAATTCGGCGACCCTGTCGCGGCCGGTGCCGCCGTACAGGTGGTGGATCCGCAGCGGCTCGGCGATGCTCGCCCCCACCCGGATGCGGGGGTCGAGCGAGGCGTAGGGATCCTGGAACACCATCTGCATGCGCCGGCGCAGGTGGCGCAGCTCGCGACGGCCCAGGGCGGCCAGGTCGTGGTCGTCGAAGCGCACGGCTCCGGCCGTCGGCGCCAGCAGACCGAGGGCCAGGCGCCCGGTGGTCGACTTGCCACAGCCTGATTCGCCCACGAGACCGAGCGTCTCGCCTGCGGCCACACCGAGCGACACCCCGCACACGGCGTGGACCTCCGCCTTGCCCGCGCTCCCTCGCCCTCCGGGGAAGTGCTTGACCACGTCGCGCAGCTCGAGGAGCGGGCCGGTCATCTCCCCGCTTCCAGCGGTCTGGCCGCCAGGGCGCCGGCGAAGTGGCAGGCGGACCGGTGGTCGGCCTCGGTGACCGAGCGCAGCTCGGGTCGCTCGTCGGCGCACGGTTCGGGAAGGCTCGCCAGGGTGCACCGCGGGTGGAAAGGGCAGCCGGGAGGGAGGTCGACAGGCGACGGCGGTTGCCCGGGGATGCGCGCCAGCCGGCGCCGGGCCCGGTCGTCGAGGCGGGGGAGGGTGGCAAGGAGCCCGGCCGTGTAGGGATGCTCCGGGTGATGGAACACCTGCCGCACCGTCCCCGTCTCCACCACCCGGCCGGCGTACATCACGACGACGCGGTCGGCCACGCCGGCCACCACGCCGAGGTCGTGGCTGATGATCACCATGGCAGAGCCGGTGCGGGCCCTGGCTTCGGCGAGCACTTCGAGGACCTGGGCCTGGGTCGTGACGTCGAGGGCGGTGGTGGGCTCGTCGGCGATCAGGAGGTCGGGATCGTTGGCGATCGCCATGGCGATCATGGCCCGCTGCCGCATTCCTCCGGAGAACTGGTGGGGGTACTCCCGGCTTCGGGCCGCCGGGTTCGGGATGCCGACCGACGTCAGCAGCTCCACCACCCGGGCCCGTTCGTCCTTGGCGCTGATCTTGTGGTTGTGGAGGCGGATCGCCTCTCCGACCTGGTCGCCCACCCGGTGGAGCGGGTTGAGGGCGGCCAGCGCGTCCTGGAACACCATGGCGACCTTGTCGCCCCGCAGCGCTTCCAGCTTCTTGTCGGGGAGGTCGAGCACGTTGGTGCCCCTGAACAGCACCTGGCCGCTGATCCGTGCAGTTCGGGGGAGCAGGCGCAGCACCGACAGGGCCGTGACCGTCTTGCCCGAGCCCGACTCGCCGACGACCGCCACGACCTCGCCCTCGGCCACGTCGAACGACACGCCGTCGGCGGCTTGCACCGTGCCCCGGTCGGAGGGGAATGCGACACGCAACTCCCGTACGGACAGCAGCGGCTCCGACTCGCCCATCGCCCGGAGTGTACGGCGCCCCGGCACGAGCGATACTTGCCTCCGATGGTGCGGCGCGCGGCCAGATGGGGCGAGGACGGCACCATTGGGATCCTGATCACGGTCCTGATCATCGGGGTGCTGGCCACGATCGCCGTGGTCGCCGTGCAGCGGGCGGGTGATAGCGCCGGCCCGAGCGCCGGCCCGCCCGCAGGGCCTGCCGGCCTTCCGGGCGGCGCGGTCGTGGGCACCGAGCCGGGCGCGGGCGTGGCCACCCCGTCGGCCCGCGGAGTGGGCGGTCTCGTCGGCGGGGCCCGCACCGACGAGTGCGTGACCGACGCCCGCACGATCGCCGCCGCCGCCGAGGCCTACCAGGCCGCCCGCGGCGCCTGGCCGGCCACCGTGCGGGATCTCGCCGCCGCCGGCCTGCTGGCGACGGTGCCGTCGGTCCCCGGCTACACCTACACGCTCGACCAGGCCGGCAGGCGGGTCCTGGTGAACGGCACCGCCCCGGACGCTGGCTGTGCGGCACCCGCCGGTCGCTGACGGCGCAATCTTCAGTCGATCTTCAGCCAGAACGACCATTTCTTCAGCCGTTCTTCAGGTGGGCGCGGCAGGTTCTGGAAGATACGGGTGCGCCAGGGGGCGCGTCCGCGTGTGAAGGGACGTCACATGGTCGACCGGCTGTCCAGGGCCCGCCAGCGATATTCCGGCGAAGGGGGGTTCACCCTCATCGAGCTGCTCGTCGTCATCGTGATCCTCGGCGTGCTGGCTGCCGTCGTCGCCTTCTCCGTGGGCGGCATCCGCGACCATGGCGAGCACGCGGCCGCCGCTACTGACGCCCAGATCGTGCGTACCGCCGAGGAGGCGTACTACGCCCAGAACGGCCACTACGCCGACATGGCCACGCTGGTCTCGGGGGGCTTCCTGGCCAAGGCATCGGAGAACACCGCGGTCCGGCTCTCCGCCGGGAACTGCCCCGGGCCCCGGTCCGACTGCAAATTCACCGTCGTGGCGGGCGTCGTGAACATCGCCGCCAACGCCGACCAGTGGCAAGTCAGCGACGGCGGCTCGGGCACCGGCTACAACTCGAGCGCCTTCGTGTACCCGCTGAACTCGAATCTCAACGAGCCGTTGATCATCATGAACTCGGACTACACCCTCCGCGGGGGTCTGGCCGCCAGCTGGGAGCTGATCCCGAAGGGCACCGACCGGTCCACCTTCACCAGCGCCAACAATCCGACGCCCCTTCCGCTGCCCAGCACGCCGACCCCGTACACGGCGTGCAATTCCGTGTCCGACCGGCCCTATTGCAACGACACCTGGCGCTTCCACCTGCGCCAAGGCGTGACCTTCCACGACGGGCAGCCCTTCGACGCCGACGACCTGATCTGGACGTGGCGGGACCGCCAGCCCCTGAACGGCTCTGTGGCCGACGGCGAGAACACACTGGGCTTCACCCGCGCTCCGGCGACCGGCATTACGCCGAGCACGGTCAGCACGGCCGCGCAGTGCTTCTCGGGCTCGACCACCGACGCGACGAGGCTCTGCCCGTACGACTCGGTCGAAAAGATCGACCAGTTCACCGTCGACATCACCCCCCGCATCAACACCGGCAACCTGCGCTTCCCCGAGCAGGTGCTGCACCCCAAGGGCGCCATCGTCGAGGTCCTGCGTGTCGGCGGTGTCCCGGTCCAGGCACCCGCCGGTGAGCAGACCCCCGGCCTGTCGGTCCCCCGCCTCCTCGGCCGCCACCTCGACGGCAGCACCGGCGGCATTCCCTCCGGCTCGTACGTGCTCGGTGCCGGCGGCACCGCGCTGCCCGTGGCGCCCACCACGCTGGTGAAGGGGACGCCCCAGGGCACCGGGCCGTTCAAGTACCTGAGCTACAGCCCGACGAACCCGCAGGGGGGCGGCAGCGCCTCCTTCGTCGCCAATGAGAACTACTGGGGCGCCGACAAGCCGCAGGTGCAGCGGATGAACTACCGGTTCATCGCCGACCCCGCCGTGCGCACCGCCGGCCTCCAGTCCGGCCAGTACGACTTCGTCCTGGATCTGAACCCGCTCGACGTGAACGCCATCCAGTCCAGCGGCCGGGTGGTGAGCGCCCAGTACGGGCAGAACGCACTGATCTACGTCAACAAGGTGGTGAAGACGTCGCCGTCCTCCCTCGACTTCACCAAGGTCGGACCGGCCACGCCTGCCGGCTACACCTTCAACATCGGCACCGACCCGGCCGTGCGCAAGGCGGCCTCGCTGGCCATCGACCGGGCCGCCATCGTGACCAACATCTTCGCCGGTAATGCCTCGCCGGGGCGCTGGATGTCCCCGCCCGGGATCCTCGGGCCCTACGCCAACACGATCGTGCCGGCCATGGCCACCGACGTCGCCCAGGCCAACACCGTGCTCGACAACGACGGCTGGACCTGTCAGAACGCCGCCCCTGGCCTCGGCACGGCCTGCAACGCCAACGAGATTCGTGCCTGGCACGGCGATGCCAGGTTCACCGCCGGGCGGCCGCTGACGCTCTACATGGTCGGCATCTCCCTCGTGCCGCAGAGCGAGTACGACCTGCTGGCCAGCCAGATGAAGGGCGCCGGCATCAACCTCGTCACCGAGCGGGGGCAGTGCGACACGACGTCGAAATGCACCGACAACTCGGTTGGCCGGGGCCAGATGTACAACAGCGCGCTGTGGGACTTCGATCTGGAACTGCCGAACCAGAACGACGCCAACGCCGCCTTCCTGCCGGTGCTGCGCCAGGCCTGCGCCAGTCAGTCCAACTTCCGTTTCGCCCCCGCCGACGGCACGAACGCCGTGACGACGCCAGTGGCCGACACGTCCGCCAACGGTGGCGGGACCTTCCCGTCCGGGAATACGCCCTGCGCCACCACGCAGGCCAACGTGACGGCCGTGAACCCCACTGCGACCCTCACGACCCCTGCCATCCTCGGTCCGATGGACACTCCGAACACCGGGTATGTGGCCCAGTCGGCGGCAGCGGCGACCCAGGACGCCAACCAGCAGGCCGCCGCCAACATGATGCGCATCCTCGTCGGGCAGAACGAAACCAACGTCGTGATCCCGGTGGTCGGCCAGTACCGCATCTACGGGATGAGCCGCGCGGTCAACTTCACTGACGCCCACCCGTCCCAGACCAGCCAGCGCTGGACCAGCCTCAGCATTCAGCTCTGATGCAACACTGAGACGACATGGAAGGGAGAGGCCGGTACGCGGCGCGGCGCCTGGCAGTGGCGGCGCCCACGCTGCTCGGCCTCTCCCTCCTCGTCTTCCTGCTCGGGTCCATCGCCGGCGATCCGTCGGGCATCATCGCCGAGCGGGGCCTGCAACCGGGCGAGGTCCCGACGGCCGAGCAGATCGCCGCCGTCCACCACGAGCTGGGACTCGACCGGCCCGTTCTGGTGCGCTACGGCGAGTGGCTGGGGCGGGCGGTGCACGGCGACCTCGGGCAATCCCTGCTCACAGGCGAGAGTGTCACGCACGCCATCCGGGGGGCGACGCCGAGCACGGTCGGCCTGGCCGGTGCCGCCATCGCCGTCGTCGTGCTCCTGGGCGTGCCCCTCGGCCTCCTGGGGGCGTTGGTGGAGCGCCGCTCGGGTCGCGAGATCCTGCGGGTGGGGGAGCTGGCCGGTGCCTCAATCCCGGGTTTCCTCCTGGCGTACATGCTCATCTACCTGTTCTCGGTGCGGCTCAAGCTCCTCCCTGTGGTGAGCACCCCCGGGTGGAAGGGACTGGTGCTCCCGGCCATCACGTTGGCGATCGCGCCGGCGGCCGTCGTCGCCCGCCTGCTCCAGACCTCTCTCGCCGGCCAACTGGGCGAGGAGTACTCCCGGACGGCGATGGCCAAGGGCCTGAGCCGCTCGGCCACGGCCGCGTCCCACGCCCTGCGCAACGCCCTCCTCCCGGTCGTCACCGTCCTGGGCGGCATCGTCGCCCGCCTCATCGAGGGGGCAGTGGTCGTCGAGCTGGTCTTCGCACGGGGAGGGATCGGCAGCCTCACGCTCCGTGCCGTCGGTTCGGCGGACTACCCGATGACCCAGGGCGTGGTGCTCTATGCCGGCCTGGTCGTCATCGCCTTCAACCTCCTCGTCGACCTCTCCTACCCACGCCTCGACCCCAGGGTCCGCCTCGGTGCAGCGGCATGACGGTCCTCGGGTGACGGCGGTGGTCTCTCCCGGCACCGAGCAGGTGGCCGCCGGCCACGCAGCCCGGCGGTCGGGCCGGGCCGTGCGGCTGGCCCTCCGCGAGCCGACGGCCATGGCGGGCGCACTGGCGCTGGCGCTGGTCGCCCTCACGCTGCTCGCAGCGCCCGCGTTGCATCTTCCCGACCCTCTTGCCACCGACTCGTCGAACAACCTGGCCCACTTCAGCTGGGCCCATCCCCTCGGCACGGACGGCATCGGGCGGGACGAGCTGTCGAGGATCGTGTGGGGCGGGCGGGAGTCGGTGGCCCTGGCTCTCGCCATCACCGCCATCGCCACCACCATCGGGCTCGTGGTCGGCGTCATCGCGGGCTACCGAGGCGGCCTCGTCGACGCCGCCGTGATGCGGGTCGTCGACATCCTGCAGGCGGTCCCGCTGGTGATCGTCACCATGGTCACCGTGGGGCTGCTCGGGCGCGGCACGGTGAAGCTCGTCGTCGTCCTGGCCCTCCTTGGCTGGACCGGCCAGGCCAGGGTGGTGCGGGCCACCACGCTGTCGGTGCGCGAGCGCGAGTACGTCGACGCCGCCCGGGCGGCGGGTTCGTCGCGGGCGCGCATCCTCACCCGCCACGTGGTCCCCAACGTCCTCGGCGCGGTGGTCGTGCTGGCCAGCCTCGACGTCGGGCGACTGCTGCTCGCGCTGTCCACCCTGTCGTTCCTGGGCCTGGGCGCCCGCCCGCCCCAACCCGAGTGGGGGTTGATGCTGGCCGACTCGAGGATCTACTTCAACGCGGCCCCGCGGCTGCTGATCATCCCGGGCGTGGCAATCTTCATCGTCGCCTTGGCCGCCAACCTCTTCGGCGAGGGCCTGCGCGACGCCTTCGAGATCAGGACCAGAGGACTATGAGCGAGCCACTCGACCTTTCCCGCGTCGGCGCCGGCCGGCCTGCTCCGGCGCCGTCGCGCGGCACGCGCCGCAAGGCACCCGGAAAGGCGCCGGGGAAGTTGCCGAAGGTCCCGAGGAAGGCGTCGGGACGGCCGCCCGTGGCGGCCATCCTGGCCCTCGTCGTCGTCGTCGCCGCCGGCGTCGGCGTCTACCTCCTCTTCGGGCGAGGCGGCGGCAAGCCGGCCACCGCCGCCTCGTCGATCCGCTTCTGTGAACTGGTCCAGGGCCTGGACCGCGTCGCCCCCGACGAGGTGAACGGCCTCCCGCCCGCGCAGGCCAAGGCGGCTCTGGCCCAGCTGGGCCCCACCGCCGAGGAGCTGAAGACGGCGGCGCCAAAGCGGGTGCGGGGCGACGTCTCGGCGGCTCTGGGGGCCCTCCGGGACGCCGCCGGCGGCAACGCGGAGGCGGTGAAGTCGGCCTCTTACCACCGGCACCGCCAGCGCATCACCGACGTCATCCAGCAGTGCGCCCCTGGGGGGGGTGCTGGCGACCAGTAGGACGGGCACCATTCGCGCGGACCGGCGTGGCACCCTTCACTCATGAGCGAGCCCCTGGACTTCTCCAAGGTCGGCGCAAAGCCGAAGGCGCAGCCGGGACCGCCGCCGCGCAAGCGGCCACCGGCGTCCAGCCCGCCGGCGGGCGCTGTCCCGGCGAAGCGACGCCCGAGGCGCCGCATCCCCGTTGTCGCCGCCCTCGCCGCCGCAGCGCTGTCCGGCGCGGCCTACCTCGCCGCCGGCAGGGGGGGCGGCTCGAGTGGGGCGGCGACGAACCGGGCAGCCGTGTCGTCACCGCGCTTCTGTGACATGGCCGCCGCCCTCGACCTGGTGGCTCCGGTGACCCCGCCGCTCGACTCGGCCGGCGCCAAGAAGGCGTTGAGCCAGCTGGGCGCTTCTGTGTCGGAATTCAAGGCGGTGGCGCCACCGGGGGTGAGGACCGACCTTCCGCCGGCCCTCGACGCCCTCGAGGCGGCGGCCGGCGGCGACGCCGGCGCTCTCGCCACGGACGCCTATCGCGCCCACCGCCAGCACGTGAGCGACTACGTGCAGCAGGCGTGCACCCGCCAGAACGGCCAGGAGGGCTGACGAACGCCGCCTGATCTTCAGCCTCCCTTCAGATAGGGCTGCCATAGTGGCCGGGGCGAAGGCCGGGAGGGTCGCGTCGGGGACAGGGGGCGTCGTGGAACGGATCGGGCGATGGCGGCTGCGGGCAGGCAACGGAGGGTTCACCCTCGTCGAGCTGCTGGTCGTGATCGTGATCCTCGGCGTCCTCGCCGCCGTCGTGGTCTTCGCCGTCACCGGCGTGCGGGACCGGGGGGCCTCGTCGGCGTTCAAGACCGACGTGGCGACGCTCCACACCGCCGAAGAGGCCTACTACGCCCAGCACGGGTCCTACGCCGACGTCCAGACGCTGGCGTCGGCCGGGTTCCTCGCCGCCGGCTCCTACCCGGGCAACCGCACGGCAATGGGGAACACGATCCTGCTGGGGAGCAACGGCCCCAGCGGCCAGCCCAACTCGAGCTTCACCGTGGAGTGCGGGACGCAGGGCTCCACGCCGACCGGCTGCGTCGCCGGCGCCGGCGCCGTCGTCCGCGGCGGCACGCTCGTCGTCGGCGAGACCTTCGCCAGCAACACCACCACCAACGCCGCCTCTTCCAGCAACGGCGGCCCGCACGCTTGGTGGGAGACCATGTACAACGGGCTCATCGCCCTCGACGAGGCCGGGAACCCCTCGCCCGAGCTCGCGACGGTCGTGCCCACCGCGGCCAACGGCGGCATCACCAACAACGGCGCCACCTACACCCTCACCCTGCGCCAGGACGTGCAGTGGCACGACAGCACCACGGCGGTGCCCCACTACCTGTCGGCCACCGACGTGAAGTGGACGTTCGAGAAGATCCTGTTCCAGTTCCACTCGCGGGCCAAGAACATGGCTACCCCGATCGGGTACACGGCGGCGCCGACCTGTGTGGCGAGCAACATCGTGGCCACCGACGGCCCCGGCGGCAGGGGCGGCACGGTGGTCTTCAACTTCACCAACCCCTACATCCCGTTCCTGAAGCAGCTGAACGTCACCGAGGCGGCGATCAACCCGGCCACCTCGCTGGGCGGCGCCTTCACCTCCGGCAGCCCCGGTTGCCCCACTCAGGCCCAGGCCGACACCATCAAGGTCGGGACCGGCCCGTTCCAGTTCAGCAGCATCAACACTCCCAACGCCGGCGACGGCAAGGTGGTGCGGAACCCGAACTACTGGAAGCCGGGCCTCCCCTACCTGGACGGCATCCTCATGCGGCCCTACACCACCGACGCCCCTCGCCAGACCGCCTTGCTGAACGGCGACGTCGACTTCCTGTGGGACGTGCCCAACCAGAACGTGGCGGCCCTGCAAGCCAACTCCTCGTTCGCCACGGCCGCCACCCAGTCGCTCGGCGGCGGGCCCAACTCGGTGGACCAGGTGATCTTCAACCTGTGGGCCAGCGGGAGCAACGTCGCCAACATCGCCGCCGGCACCGCCACGCCCCATCCCATCCTTGGCGACGTGAGGGTACGCAAGGCCATCTTCCAGGCCCTCAACCGGGACCAGTACCTGAACACCGGGCGCTACGGCATCGGCACCGTGTCCAAGTCGCCGATCTCCAGTCAGATCTTCGGCGCCGAGACCGACATCCCCCTCCCCGCCTTCGACACGACCGCGGCCGGCGCCCTGCTCGACGCCGCCGGCTGGGGCGGGCCCCGCACGACGACGCCCGTGAACGGCACCCCCAACGTCCGCACCGCCCTGGGCAACCCGAACTTCACCGACGGGACGCCGCTCACCGTCCGGTTCCTCCAGGGCTCGCTGGCCTTCGACGACCGGGTGGCGGTGATCAAGGCCAACCTGGCCGCCGTCGGCATCGACATGCCGGTCACCGTGAACACCTCCTCGGCCACCACGCAGGTCTTCACCAACCGCAACTTCGACCTGTACATCCTCAACTACGCCAACGGCTACGACCCGCACGTCGGCGTGCGCCGGCAGTACGCCACCGACCAGATCTCGACCAGCGGCACGCCCAACAACGCCGCCGGCTACCGCAACTCCTCGGTCGACACCGACTTCGACACCGCCGTCCAGACCTCCGACACCACGACCCGGTACAACCTGTACCACGACTTCCAGCAGCGGGTGGTGACGGACCTGCCCTACGTGTGGATGATCGAGACGCCCAACGTTCGGGGGTACACAACCCGGTGCGCGGGCTTCGTGGTGTGGACCGGTTTGTTCGCCGAGTCCGCCAGCTGCACCCCGAAGTAGGACAGCCGCCTTCTGCTCCTGGGCCGGCGGGGCCGGGAGTGGGAAGCTCCCAGCCGTGGAGAGAATCGCCAGAGCGAGGCGGTCGCCCAGCAGCGGCGGCGGTGGTCCGTGAACCGCCGGTACGTGCTCAGGCGACTCCTCCTGGTGGTGCCCACGGTGCTCGGCGTCGTCACCCTCACCTTCGTCCTCGTGCACGCCGCCCCCGGCGACCCGGCGCGGGAGTTCGCCGGCGAGGGTGCCGACGAGACCCAGATCGACGCAGCCCGGGCGTACCTCCACCTCGACCGCCCGCTGCCCGAGCAGTACGCCGCCTACCTCGGCCACCTGGCGCGGGGCGACCTCGGCACCTCCTTCTCCCAGCGCCTGCCCGTCCGCACCCTCATCGCCATGCGGCTGTGGCCCACGCTGCTGCTCACCGGCACCGCCCTCGCCCTCTCCGTCGCCGCCGGCCTGTGGCTCGGCATCCGATCCGCCCGCCGGCCCCACGGTGGTCTCGACGCCGGGGTGAACCTGGCATCCCTGGCCTGCTACGCCGTGCCAGCCTTCTGGCTTGCCCAGCTCGGGGTACTGACGCTCGCCCTGCGAACCGGCCTCCTGCCGGCCGGCGGGATGAACGACCCCCGGGCCGTCCACACCGGGATGGCGGCGGCCCTCGACACCGGCCGCCATCTGCTGCTTCCCGCCCTCGTGCTGGCCATCTCGGAGACGGCCCTGCTGCTGCGGGTCACCCGCGCCGGCCTGGCCGGCGAGCGAGGCAGGGAGTACGTCCGGGCGGCCCTGGCCAAGGGTGCGTCGGAGGACGAGGTGGTTCGCCGCCACGCCGTCCCCAACACCCTGCTGCCCGTGGTCACCGTGATCGGCAGCCGCGTGGGGTTCCTGGTCTCGGGTGCGGTACTCGTCGAGAGCGTCTTCAACTGGCCCGGCCTCGGCCGCCTGGTGGTCGACGCCGGCCGGGCCGGCGATCAGCCGGTGATCCTCGGCATGGTGCTGCTCGTGTCCGCCGCCGTGGTGGTCGCCAACCTGGCCACCGACCTGCTGTACGCGTGGATCGACCCCCGTGTCCGCCAGCGCTGAGGCGCCCGCCGCCCGCCGCCGCCCGCCGTTCCTGCGCCGGGCCCGCCGCCAGCCGTCGCTGCTGGCCGGGCTGGGGCTGACGGCTGCCATCGCCGCAGTCGCCCTGCTGGACCGGCGCCTCGCCCCCCGTTACGCCTTCGCCCTCTCGCCCCACCCCTTCGCGCCCCCCTCACGGGCCCACCTCATGGGCACCGACCAGCTGGGCCGGGACCTGTTCACCGCCGTGGTACAGGGCTCCCGCACGTCGCTGGAGGTGGTGGCCGGGGTGGTGGTGATCGCCGTGGCGGTGGGACTGCCGGTCGGGCTCGCCGCCGGCCTGCAGGGTGGCCTGCTCGACGACGCCACCATGCGGGTCTCGGAGGTGGTGCAGACCGTCCCCAGGTTCTTCCTGGCCGTGCTGGTCGTGGGATGGTTCGGGCCCGGGCTGCCGCTCACCGTGCTCCTCGGCCTTACGTCGTGGCCCTTCCTCGCCCGGGTCGTGCGGGCCGAGACGCTGTCGCTGCGCGAGCGGGCCTTCGTGGAGGCGGCTCGGGCGGCCGGCGCCGGCGACGTGCGGATCCTGGCCCGCCACATCCTCCCCAACGTGGCGCGCGGCGCCCTGGTGGTGGTGGCCCTGATCGGGTCCCGGGTCGTGCTGCTCGAGGCCGGGCTGGCGTTCCTGGGTCTGGCCGACGTCAACGTCCCGAGCTGGGGGGCGCTCCTGAACAACGCCCAGCCCTATCTGGACCGTGCGTGGTGGATGTCGGTGTTCCCCGGGGCGGCGGTGGCCGTGACGGTGTTCGCGCTCAACCTCCTGGCCGACGGTCTGGCGGGACTCCTCGACCAGGACGGGGAGGAGGAGCGGAGCTGGGGAGCGCCCGTGCGGGATGCCGCATAGGATGGAATGATGGTCGCTTCCTCGACGGCCCCGGGGAAGGTGGAGGAATGCAGGACCTGAGCAAGATCGGGGCGCCCAAGAAGCCGCAGCCCAAGTCGGCTCCGAAGCGCACCAAGACGGGGAGGCGCAAGCCACCGGCGCGTGCGCTGCTGGCCGTCCTCGCCGTGGTCGTGGCCGGGGGAGCGGTCTTCTACGTCGTCGGCAACAAGAGCTCGGGTGTCCACAATCCTCCTGCCAAGTACTGCGACGCGTCGGGTCGCCTCAGTTCGGCCCTCGCCGCCGCCGGCGTGCCACTGGAGGGCGACCTGCCGGCCACCGTCACAGCCGACTCGTTCAAGCTCGTGGTGCGCACCATGGGCTCCGAGCTCGACGCGGTGTCGAAGCGGGCACCGGGGAGCGCCAAGCCGGACGCCAAGGTGGTGGTTTCCGCCGTGAAGAAGGCGGCGGCCGGCGACCTCACTCTGGTCCGGTCGCCTGAGTTCCGGCGCGCCCAGGTTGCCGTGCTCGGGTCGGGAAACGAGTGCCTCCAGGGCTCCGACAGCGGGAGCGGCTCGTAGGGCTGCCGCCCTACGACGAAGCCGGAGTGCCGGGGTTGGCGGTGCCGTGCCGCCATTTCGCGGACGTCCCGGACAGCCGGAATGCGTCGCCGAAGGCGTCGCCGATGAGGTTGATGCCGAGCACCGTGATGGCGATGGCCGCACCGGGGAACACCGACATCCACCATGCTTGGCTGAGGAACACCTGGGCGGTGTTGAGCAGCGACCCGAGGGTGACATGGGTTGAGGAGGCGAGGCCGAGGTAGGCCAGGCCTGCCTCGACCAGGATCACACCCGACGCATTCAGGGCGATGACGACGATCGCCACGGGCATGACGTTGGGGGCCACGTGGCGGGCGATGACCCGGGCATCTCCGCTCCCGCTGGCCTTCGCCGCCTCGACGTAGCCGCGGTTGCGCACGGACAGGGCCTCCGAGCGGGTCACCCGGGCCAGGAACACCCAGGACGTGATCGCGAGGACCACGATGAGGTTCCGCTCGCCCGACCCGAAGAGGGTGATGGCCAGGATCACCAGGAAGATGCGTGGAATGGTCTGGAGGATCTCCGAGAACCGCAGGAACGCCCGGTCGACCAGCCCGCCTCCGTAGTAGCCGGCGAGTACGCCGAAGACCGTGCCCAGCAGCGCCGAGAGGACCGTGGTGCCGACCACGATCCGCAGCGACGTGCGCAGCCCGTGGGCCACGGCGCGGAACTCGTCGCGGCCGAGGTTGTCGGTTCCGAAGAGGTGGTGGCGCGACGGCGCCAGCATCGGCGGGTACTTGATGGCGAGCGGGTTGCCGGGCGAGATCATCGGGCCGGCGACCGCCAGCGCGACCATGGATCCGAGAAGGACGAGCCCGATCACGCCGCCGGGCCGGGTGAGCGCTCTCCGACCGGCCGACACGAGGCCGTTGGCGGGCCGGCTCCGGCGCGCCCTAGTCATTGCGCACCCTCGGGTCGACATAGCAGTAGACGATGTCGAGCACCACGTGGGAGACGAGCACAGCGGTGGTGACGACGAGCACGATGCCGACCACCATCGGCGTGTCCTTCCCGAGGGCCGCTTGGGACAGCACGGAGCCGATGCCGGGCCAGGCGAAGACGTTCTCGATGACGACCGATCCCGCGAGAAGGAAGCCGATCCGCGTCCCGATCACCGTCACGATCGGAAGCATGGTGTTGCGCATGGCATGGCGTTCAACCACGTCCGCCTCGGCCGCGCCCTTGGCCCGGGCGGTGCGGGCGTACTCGCTGCCCAGCTCCCGCAGCAGCCCTCCGCGCGTGATGCGGCTGAGGACGGCGATCTCCGAGACGGCCAGAACCATCGCGGGAAGCATCAGGTGGCGGGCCACGTCGGCGAGGTGCTTGGTGCCCGACCAGCTGTGGCGGATGTCCTGGTAGCCCTGGACCGGGAAGAGATGCATGTGGACCACGAGCCACAGCACGGCCAGCTGGCCGAGCCAGAATCCTGGGACGGCGACGCCGACCAGTGATCCCACGCGGACGGCGCCGTCGATCACGCCGGGTGAGCGCCTCGCGCTCAGCGTCCCGAGGGCCAACCCGAGCAGCGTCGACAGTGCCAAGGCGCTGGCGGTGAGCAGCATCGTGGGGCCGATCCGGCCCTCGATCACCGTCCGCACCGGCAGGCCCTGGGTGATGGAGTCCCCGAGGTCGCCGTGGAAAAGGCGGTCCATGTAGTCGACGTACTGCTCGGCCAGCGGCTTGTCGAGCCCCAGGTCGTGGCGGATGGCGGCGACGCGCTCGGGCGTGGCGTCGTTGCCGGCCAGGTCGGAGGAGATGTCCCTCGGGACGATGCTCGACAGCAGAAAGGTCAGCGTGACCACGCCGAAGAGCGTCGGGATCAGCCCGATGAGCCGCCGCAGCGCGTAGCGCGTGCCCATCTCCACGAGGAGGCTACCAGCCGGGCACGCTGAGGAGCCCGGCTTCAGGGAATCTTCAGGTGATCTTCCAGCAACCTTCAGATCCGTGTGCGACGTTTGGGATTCTCGGGGGCTGGCGCATGCTGTCGGGTCCCGTCAATTCGTGGAAGCGAAAAGGGGATCGTCCTTATGACAGAACAGCTACGTCGGTACCGGCTCAGGAGGGCGCAGACCGGTGGCGACACCGGCTTCACGCTCATCGAACTCCTGGTCGTCGTCGTGATCCTGGGCATCCTTTCGGCTGTCGTGGTGTTCGCCGTCAACGGCATCGGCGACAAGGGCAATTCGGCGGCTATTCGCACCGATGCTGCGATCATCCGGACGGCCGAAGAAGCGTATTGCGGGAAATTCGGCAAGTACGCGCCCGACCAGGCCACGCTCCAGAGCGCCGGCCTCCTGGCCCCGGGGAACGGCAATCTGACCACTATCGAGACGGCCGGCGTCACCGGCCCGTGCACCGGCGACCCGGCTGGACCCTCCGGCTACCGCCTCAGCTGCACCGTCACCTCGTCCAACTCCTGCGCCGGCGCCCCCACCACCGAGATCGTCCGGGGCGGCACCCTGGTGGTGGCCCAGACCCCGACCGGCCCGTGGAACCCCGCCAACTCCTCCAGTGGCACGACCCATCCGACCAGCGAGGCGATGTTCAACGGTCTGCTGGCCTTCGACGCCAACAACAATGTGGTGCCCGACCTGGCCGCCGCCCTCCCGACTGTGGTGAACAACGGCGACGGCACCCAGGACGTCAGCTTCACCCTGCGCTCCGGCATGGTGTGGCAGGACAGCGGGCAGGTCGTCGGCAAGTACCAAGCCTCCGAATTGGCGGGCGTGAACCCGACCGGCGCCGTGCAGCCCATCACCAACGACGACGTGATCTTCAGCTTCGCCCAGGCCATCCTCCGCTACCAGGGCCGCACCGCCGGCTCCATGAACCCGCCCCTCGGCGCCAGCGGCAGCGGCACGACCTTGACGCTGCCCGGCTCCAACTGCAGCGGAGCCGGCGACTGCTCCAACCTCGGTGGCACCGCCATCACCGGGTTCCTCGTCGGCGGCCAGCCCCTCGGCGTGAAGTTCCACTTCCTTTACCCGTACTCGCCCCTCTCGCTCCAGATGAACGTCACCGAGGCGGCCATCATCCCCAAGCATGTGTACGACCACTGCGCCGTGCACACCGGCACCACCGACCCGCTGAACAACGCCGACCCCTTCAAGGGCACCCTCGGTAGCACCTCGCCGGTCACGGCGCCGACGGCCGGCTACACCTGCGCCGAGAACCTGGCCTCCGTGCTGGCCCAGACCGGCACGGTCGCCGGGCCGATCGGCAGCGGCCCGTTCATGTGGAACACCGGCAGCCTGAACACCACCACCAACGTGCTCACCCTCAACAAGAACCCCCAGTACTTCAAGGCGGGCCTGCCCTACCTGAACAAATTGGTGTTCCAGCCGACCGCCAATACCAAGAACTCGCTCCTCGTCCCGCGGGGCACCTCGGGCAGCGTCGACCTGGGCTCGATCGGCACGCCGTCCGACCTGGCGACGTTCGCCAACGCCAGCTACAACACCTACGACGTGCCGAGAGGGACCGGCGGCTCCAACTGCGTGAACACCATCGGCTTCAACCTGTGGCAGCCCACCGGCGTCCTTCCCGAGTGGAACTTTGTCGGGAACACCACCGGCGGCCATGCCCCGGGCGGCTTCACACCCAACAGCAACCCGCTCTCGGGCGGCCCGAACACCGTCGGTGACAGCGCCGACGGGCTCAACCCCGCCGGCTCCGCCAGCATCGGCGGATTCACCGCCGACACCCCGTACGACAACCCGATCGTCGGCGTCTACCTGGTCCGCAAGGCCCTCTTCGAAGGGTTCGACCGGACGGGCGCGTTCAACGCCGTCGACCAGGGCGTGGGCCGGGTGGCCGACTCCATCTACAACAGCAACGACGTCGGCGCCTACTCGCCGGCCGCCTTCCCGGCCTACAGCGTCGCCCAGGCGAACGCCGACCTGGACGCCGCCGGCTGGACGGGGACCCGGGTGACGGCGCCCGACGGCACCACCAACATCCGCACGTCGGCGGGCGTGGCCGGCCTCCCGGACGGGACCCCGCTCCTCCTCGGCGTCTTCCACAACAACGTCAACCCCGCCGGCACCGGCACCGACGCCTACACCGCCCGGTTCAAGAGCGACATGGCGGCCATCGGCGTCGACATCGTCAACCGCAACGGCGTGGCGAACAACCCCGCCACCCCGACGAACAGCCCTACCTACGCGGCGAGCAGCACCAACAATGCTGGGTCCGCCACCCGCAACTTCGAGATGTCGCTCGTCTCGTACTGCAACGGCGACGACCCGGTGATCGGCGTGCAGCGCTCGTACGTCTCCAGCCAGATCGCCAACTCGTTCCTCTCGAACCTGGCCGGCTACCGCGAGTCGTCGATGGACGCCCTCTGGCTGGCGGCGAACCAGGCCACCACGCCGGCGGCCCGCACGGCGGCCTACACCGCCATCCAGAACGCGGTCGTCGCCCGGCTGCCCTACATCTGGATCAACGAGTCGCTATCCAAGCGGATCGTGCGCTCCGTCTGCCAGGGCGTCAACAACTACAACACCGGACTGTTCGCCGAGAGCGCGTACTGCCCGTCCTAACCATGAGCTGAGGATCGTGAACCCTCGTCGGTTCTGATCGATCGTGCGCCGGCAGCCCTTGGCGGCCGGCGCACGA
>DASSMA010000010.1:0-76134 GCA_035689115.1 Acidimicrobiales bacterium | reverse complement strand
TGGGGCCGCCAGCGCCAGGGGTACTCGTTGGTCCACTCGGCGAACCGGCGCAGCTGGCCGTCCCGCTGGTGGATGGTCAGCGCCGCCAGGTAGCGCGACTGCTGCTGGATTGAAAAGCCCCGCCGCATCGCCTCCCAGAGGTGCTCCTCGGGCTGCAGGAGGGCCACCCCGCCGACCAGCTGCAGGTAGGCCGACCCCGCCAGCACCGTCGGTTCAGCCACCCGGACACCCCTCCACGGTCGCTTGCATCAGATGATAGATTCACTCATGACAGTCCCGGATGCGCGGATACCGGCAGTTCAGGGCACCGTTAGGGCTCCGAGCAACAGCACACCGACCCCGCTCTACCAGCACGTTCAGCCTGGTCAGAGGGTCCTTGGAGCACCCACGGCAACTTGCATCAGATGAATACGCGCGCCTTCTGCTGGCTCGGCGTCCTCGGGCCCACGTCGACCTTCGCCTACCGCCGCCTGGGCCTCCTGGCGGCCGCCACGGCGCCGGGTGCCGCCGTCCCCGTCGACCTGGTCGACCTGGCGGTCGGCCTCGGCCTCGGCACCGGGACCGGGCGCAACTCGCTGCTGTCCCGGGCGCTGCACCGCCTGACGAGGTTCGGCGCCGCCGAGTGGCGCGGCGACGCCCTGGCCGTGCGTCGGGCGCTGGCCCCCCTCACGATGCGCCAGCTCGACCGCCTGGGCGTCACCGCCCGGGCCATGCACCACCGCGTCACCGAGCAGCGCCGGCCTGGTGGCCACGGGGCACGTGGGACGCGGTGATGGCGATGACCGACGCTGCGGCCGGCGTCGCCGCCGGCGGGGATGGTGGGGTTGGGGCCTCGGGGCTCGTCCGGGCGCTGGAGGCGGCCTGGGCGGCCATCCGGGCCCACCACGTCGACGTCCCCGAGGTCGTCATCGTCCTGGCGTCGGGCACCAGCGGCCGGGGCGCCAAGCTCGGCCACTACGCCGCCTCCCGCTGGGACGTGGCGGGCAACACGACCGCGGAGGTGCTGGTGGCGGGGGAGGGCCTCCGTCTCGGCCCTGGTGAAGTGCTCGGGACACTGCTGCACGAAGCGGCCCATGGCATCGCCCACGAGCGCCGGATCGTCGACACCAGCCGGGGCGGGCGCTACCACAACCGCCGCTACGCGGCCGTCGCCGACGAGGTGGGCCTGGTGGCCACCAAGGACGCCCGATTCGGGTGGGCGGCCACCGTGGTGGCCCCTGGCATCGAGGACCGCTACGGCGAGGCCCTCGCCGGCGTGGCGGCGGCGTTGCGGTTGTGGCGGCGGGCCGAGGTGTCCTCGGCCCGCTCGGGTGCCGGAGGAGCGTCCCTGGTGGCGTGCACGTGCCCCTGCGGTAGACGGGTGCGGGCGTCGCGCACCGTGTTGGACGAGGCGGCCATCGTCTGCGGCCGCTGCGGGCAGCCCTTCACCGCTTGACGCGCACGCGCCAAGCGGTGACCACTGGAACGACCGACAAGGAGCGACCCGATGGACAAGGACCTCGTCGACCGGCTGCGCGAGCACGCCGATCGCCGCCCGGTAGCCGTCCCCGACACCGACGGCGAGGTGCGGGCGGCACTCGACCGCCTCGACGAGCTGCTCGGCGCCGTCGTCGACGACGATGGGCTCCGCTCGCCGACGGCGGCCGGCCAGCTGACGCCCGCAGCACGTCAGGCGCTGTGGCGGCTGTCTCGCGTCGTGAGCGAGGCCGAGCGGGGCCCGGTGGCGCAGCCGGTGGCCCCCGACGGGCGCTACGAGCTCGTACCGCTGGCCTGGGCGGCGGTCGAGCGTGCCGACCTGATCGCCGTCGGCCTGGCCGTGCAGGCGCTGGGGCGGGCGTGGGGGCTCGGCGACGACGAAGACGTGGCCAACGCCGTGGCCGAGCTGGCGGAGGCGTACCGGATGAAGCCCGAGGACCTGGTGGCGGAGGCCGCCCGTCTCCACGGGCTGTTGTCGTTGCCCTGGGACGACGACGTCGCCCTCCTGGCCGACGTCCTGGCCGCCGGCGCCGGCCGCGTGGTCCTCGACGCCGCCGCCCACCAGGCGTACGAGCGGGTGGTGGGTCGCATCCTCGGCATCTGGCACGTCGGCGACCCGCTGGCGCCGTGGCTGTACCGGGGGCGCTGATGAGACCGTCTACGGTCCACGGTGAGCGGCCGCCATCGCGGGCCGCTCGCGTGGGGAGGGTAGCAATGCCAACCAAGGGCCCGGCGGTGCCAGCCGAGGACCACCAGGCGAGTTGGGAGGAGTCGCACCAACGCGTCACCTTCCACTGCCCACGGTCGCTGCTGGCCAGGATCGAGAAGGAGATGGCCCGCTCCGGCCGCTCCAAGACTCGGGTCATCGTCGACGCCGTGCAGGCCGCCCTCGAGGACCAACCATGAGCGAGCTCCGGGACGCCCGACCGACGATCGGTGCCGAATTCCCGGCACCGACCACCCACGGGAGCCCGAGATCGGCGCTCCACGGGCCTCCTGTGCGGAGCTTGAGAGGACGTTTCGGGTCCGTTCGGGGTGGCGCCAGCTCCACGGCCCCCGCCGCTCCGCCGGCGGCCCGAATGAGTGTCACAGCTGAGGCGTAGTCTCCCCGCCGATGACCGTGGTCAATGAGACGTGGGTCCGGACAATGACGCTGACAACCGTCACCCTGACCCAGCAGCCGCTCGCGCCGGCGTTGGGTGACCACGATCTGGCCGACTGGCTGGCGACCGGTGCGGTCAAGGCGATCACCGATGCGCCGCCATGGCCGATCGCAGCTGCGGCCGCCGTTGTCCCCGTGCCCGAATCCGACCGCACTCGGGCCGAGGAACTGGCCGCTCTACAGCACGCAGCCGGCGTACCTGGCCGAGAAGCGGGCGACGGCGTCAGCACATGGCGCCACCTGGTGGTACAGGTGGCCTTCCCGCCGGCGGTCGCCCCGATCGAGGACCTGGTGACGCACGTGCATCGCGCGATCACCTCCATGGCTCCGCCGGCCCCGTGGCGGGCGACGCTCCAGGCGGCCACCTTGCCGCTCCCGGCCTCGGCGCTGCCCAGCGTTGAACGTCAGGTCTCCGCTACCGCTTGGGTGCGCTCGCCAGGGCTGTAGGGCCAACGGCGAGCGCTGCTCTACGCGGCCGTTTCCGGCCGCTCGGGCGCGATCATCGGGTCGTCCACTCGAAGTGGTCACGGTCGCGCTGCCTTCACTTCAGCCGAGCAGTGACCGCCTGGGAGGTTGCTCCGGTGATCAGCCCGAGCCGGCTTCGGCGGCCATGGCCGTGCGGACGATCTCCTCGGCGATGTGGCGCAGCTTTCGGTTCTCGGACTGGGAGGCGGCTTTGAGGGTATCGAAGGCCAGGTCCTGGCTGTAGCCGTTGCGCCCGATGAGGATGCCCATGGCCTGGTCGATGACGGCGCGGCCGTCCAGCGCCTCGCGCAGGCCCTGGGCCAGGGCCACGCTGGCGGCGTAGGTCTGGGCGTTGGCCAGGGCCACGGCCGCCTGGGTCGCGAACATCGCCCCCGTCTCGCGGTCGGCGGGGGTGAAGGCTCGAGGCCGGCCGGCGTAGAGGTTGAGGGCGCCCAGGGTCTCGCCCCGCACGAGCAGCGGGAACGACAGCGAGCTATGGGTCCCCCGCTCCGCCGCGTGGCGGCAGAACCGGGGCCAGCGCCCCTCGGTGTCCATGTCCTCCACCTCGGTCATCTGCTGGTCCAGGATGGCCGACAGGCAGGGCCCCTCGCCGATGTCGTACTGGTAGTGGTCGATCTCATAGACCAGGCCACCGGTGGCCGCCCTCGTCGTGGCTTTCCCGGCCCGGAACAGGGTCACGCCCACCGCTTCGCAGTCGCCGATGCTGCGCACGGCCAGGTCGGCCACCCGCCGCAGCGTCGTCTCCTGGTCCTCCTCGCTCAGCAGCAGGCCCGACAGGTCGGCCACGCTGCGCCACAGTTCGTCGGGGTAGCTGGGCACCGCGGTCCTCGATTCGGGGCGTCGACGAGCCGCGCCATGGGGCGGAGGCCGCAGAGGCCGAGAGTACGCCACCGTACACTCGGTTGGCCCCCGGGGGTCTCCCGACCGGCACAGCTCCGGCCCACGAGGCCCTGAAGAGCGGGGCCGTTGACAACCGCCAGCAGGGACGGGAGACTGCCGGGAGCGGTTGGAAAGCCAGCCTCGCGCCAGTTGGAAGCCCGTCGCTCGGTTGGGCCAGCAGCCGATCAGGAGCGACGGTCCTAGTCGTGTGGGCGAACCTGATCGCCCTCCCGTCGCAGCCTTTGGGGCGATGCCGTGTCTGCCGAGCCAGTGCGAAAGACGACCGCGGTCGTCGGTGCCGACCTTGACGCGCCAGACGCGGGACCTCACCAAGAGCCCGTCTCGTCGTCGAGCGGCCCCGCCTCGGCCCCCGAGCACCGGGGCGCTGGCGGTGGAACGCCGAACGGCAGGGCCATCACCCCGGTCGGCAGCCGCCAGCGGCATTCCGTCCAGCGCCGCCGCGGCGGCGACCCCGTGCCAGTGGACCCGGGCGCGGCCTCCCCGGCCCCGGGCTCGGCGTTCACCTTCGACATCACCCGGGACATGGGAGTGGTCGTGGTGACGGCCCACGGGCGCCTCGACGCCACCAGCGGAGCGACCCTCAGGGCCGTGCTCGTCGACCTCATCGAGGGCCAGGGCAACCTGCGGGTCGTCGTGGACCTCCACGCCGCGTCCGTGGTGGACCCCTCGATCGTCGAGGTCCTCGTGGCGGCCTCGGCGTCGGCGACCCGGCGAGGCGGGGAGCTGACCTTCACCGACCCCTCCGACTGCCTGCTGGCCACCCTGGAGGCCATCGGACTGGCCAGCGCCGCCACCGTGGCCGCCCACCGCCGCCTGCGATCGCTGCCCCCCCCCCCTGTCGCCCGCATCGGACGGGTGGGCCGCGCGAACAGCGAGAGCGCAGCACCCAGCCGGGAGGGACGGCGGCCCCGATCACTCCCGATCAACCACCATCAGAGGAGCTGACCAATGATCCGATGCGCGCCCGTCAAGGGCACCGACACAGTGAAAGTGACCTTCACCGTCCCCCTCGACGGGCATGCCGACCCCGTGGCCGTCGTGGGGGACTTCAACGACTGGGACCCCACCGCCAACCCCCTCGCCCGGCGCGGTGGCTCGTGCACCGCCTCGGTGGTGGTGGGCTCGGGGCGGCGCTACGCGTTCCGCTACCTGGCCGAGGGCGGGGAGTGGTTCAACGACGGGGCCGCCGACGCCTACGAGAGCAACGGGATGGGCGAGGACAACTCCATCCTCGATCTCACGGGCTGAGCTGGTGATCGGCCGCTCCGCTGCCTTGCAGTGGTGGCGATGGGGACAGCCGCGGGGGCGTCATCGTGCGCGGTCCTTCGTCATCCTGCGGGCAGCCGAGCGGCCGGAAGGACCGGGACCGAGCCCTGGCGGGGTCGGCCACGCCCTACCCCGCGGGCTGTTCTGGTGGGGACGGCCGGCGCGGCCCGATCCGATGACCGGCTCCGTCGCTTTTGACGCCGACTCCTGTGGGTTGCAGCTTCCCGCCGACGGGCGACCTTTCGTCGACGGCAATCGGCCGCAGCACCCTTTCCAGACGGCCGCGACCACCACCACGTCACCCCAGGAGTTGCGCCATGATCCGATGCGAACCCCCGTACGGACACCGACCAGGTTCACCGTCCCCCTCGACGGGCTGGTCGGCCCCGTGGCCGCCGTGGGCGACTTCAACGACTGGGACTCAACTGACTGCGGGCGCTGGTTCAACGACCAGATGGCGGACGACTACAGCCCAACGAGTTCGGCGGCAGCGACTCGGTGGTGGACCTCACCGGCACGGCCGGCGCTGACCCGTCGGCGCGGCGTCCAAGGCGACACGCCGCGGGGTCGGGACGTCATCGACTGGGGCCGATGCGGGGCCCCGAACGAGCGGACGGCGATCATGGACGGGCTTTGGGCTCCGACCTCCGGGTAAGCGGAGCCGACCGGGGAGGAAGGTGTGAGATGACCCGCAAGCGAGACGCCCGGGCGAACCGGCTGCTGGCGGCGTTGCCGGCGGCGGACCGGGCGCGCCTCAGCCCCCATCTCGAGCCCGAGCAAGTTGAGCTGAAGCAGCTCCTCTACGAGCCGGGCAAGCACATCGACTGCGTGTACTTCCCCAGGACCGCCGTCGTCTCCGTGCTCACCACCATGGACGACGGCTCGGGCGTCGAGATCGCCACCATCGGCAACGAGGGCATGGTGGGCGTGCCGCTGTTCCTGGGGACCACGTTCATGCCGGTGCGGGAGTTCTCCCAGGCCCAGGTCCCGGGAGAGGTGATACGCATGGACGCCGACACGTTCCAGGAGGAGACGGCGGCCGGCGGGGCCCTCCACCACATCGTCCAGCGCTACGTCCAGGCCTTCTTCAGCCAGGTCTCCCAGCAGGTGGCCTGCAACGGCCTGCACTCGATCGAGGAGCGCTGCAGCCGGTGGCTGCTGCTGACCCACGACCGGGTGGGCTCCGACGAGTTCCCTCTCACCCAGGAGTTCCTGTCCCAGATGCTGGGGGTGCGCCGGGCGTCGGTCACGGTCGCCGCCGGGATGCTCCAGAGCGCCGGCTTCATCCGCTACCGCCGGGGGAGGATGACGGTCATCGACCGGGAGGGCCTGGAGGGGTCGTCGTGCGAGTGCTACGGCATCATCAGGGGCGAGTTCGACCGCCTGCTGGGCTGAAAGGTCCGGGGCGCCCGCCCCCACGGGCAAAGCCGAAGGTTCCTCCAGTCACGACCACCGCTGACGTTCGGCGGGGCGGGGGTTCGACATGCTGCCACTCGCCGCCTGAGTCACGATAACTTCTCCTTCTCGTGACCCAGAATCAGCCACTCGAGGCGGCCTCCGAGGGGCCTGTCACAGCCCGGCGCGACGCTGCCGAGGTGCTCCCCGAGCTGGCCCCCCGCACGCCGGCCGGCGCCGGCGCCCTCCCGCAGCGCCTGGCCGACCTCGAGGCCAAGGTGGCGGCCGCCATCAGCCGGGGGCGATCGGCGGCCACCCTGCGGGCCTACCGCTCGGACTGGGCCGACTTCACCACCTGGTGCGCCACCGTCGGCCTAGAGGCCCTCCCGGCCGCCCCGGCCACGGTGGCCGGCTACGTGGCCGAGATGGCCAGCCCGCCCGACGACCGCTCGCCGGCGGCGGTGTCGACCATCACCCGGCGTCTGGCCGCCATCGGCGAGGGCCACAAGGTGGCCGGCTACCCCAACCCGTGCACCGAGGTAGTGGTGCGCGAGACCATGAAGGGTATTCGGCGCATCCTGGGCGTGGCCCCCAGGCCCAAGAAGGCGGTGGCTACGGCCGACGTGCGCGCCGCGGTGGGCCCGCTGGGGACGTCGCTGCTCGACACCAGGGACCGCCTGGTCCTGCTGCTCGGCTTCGCCGGCGCCATGCGCCGCTCCGAGCTGGTGGGCCTCGACGTCGCCGACGTGGAGGAGGTCGACGAAGGCCTCCTGGTGCACCTCGGCCGTTCCAAGACCGACCAGGAAGGCGTCGGGCGGCGGGTGGAGGTCGTGTACGGCACCGAGGCCTCCACGTGCCCGGTGCGGGCCTGGCGGGCCTGGCTGGCCGCCTCGGGCATCTGCGAGGGCCCGGTGTTCCGTCCCGTCGATCGCCACGGGCGCCTCTCGCCCCGGCGCCTGACGCCCCAGGCCGTGGCCATCGTGGTCAAGCGCCACATGGCCGGCCTCGGCTATAGGTCAGCCGATTTCGCCGGCCACTCGCTGCGGCGGGGCCACGCCACCACGGCGGCGCGCAACGGCGCCAGCGAGCGCACCATCATGCGCACCACGGGCCACACCTCCACGGCCACCGTGCGGGGCTACGTGGAGGACGGCGAGCTGTTCTCCGACCCGGCTTCCAGGTACCTCGAGCTGTAACGCCTGCGGTACACGTCGGGCCGGAGGGTTACTCCTTCCCGTTTCAGCACGGGGCAGGCCCGGGGCCTCTCGGACCGGGCCATCGCCCACCAGATCCGCCATCGCTCGCTTGCCCTCGCTCGATCAGTACATCCGGCTCGAGGGGCGTGTGGGACGCAGCGACGGCGAGTGACGGGCTCCCCGCCTGACACTGAGCGTGGCCGTCACACCCTCTTCGTAGGGTTGGTCGCAAGATCTTCGATGTCACGCGACTTTCCCCCGCCGGAGCTGCATAGAAGGCGGTTGCCCGGCAAGGTGCTTGGCGGGCGACTGGCTTCACCGTCACCCACCATGAACCCGCCGCCCGGACACCGCAGCGAACGCCCAAAGGGCGGGACGACGGGCGAGCGACGCCTACAACGACGAGGCGCCCCCGAGCTAACGATCGTCGGCCGCCAGGATCTCCGGCCCTTCGAGCACCGCCAGGAAGCGGAGCATCTGGCCAGGCTCGAGGCCGACCGAGAGCTGATCGAGGCCCTGCAGTGGGCTGGCTTCGAGGGCGAGGGATGGAGGGAGCTGGCGTTGGCGCTGGCCGAGTACGGCCTCGCGGTGATGACGGCGTGGCTGAGCACGGGGGTGATCGTGCGGAAGTGCAAGGAGAAGAAGCTGCGGGGGGTGCAGGGCTTGTCCGATCGGCGCCTTGCCCCTGATGCCGTCGACGAGCTGGCGACCCTGGTCGTGGGCAGTGCCCTGGAGTCGTTCCGAGAGACGGTCTTGAAGACGCACAGGTGGGACCCACGCCGAGGGGCGTCGCTCAAGACGTACTTCGTCGGGCATTGCTGCATCCGGTTCGTCAGCATCTACCGGCAGTGGCGGGCCGAGGAGGGGGTCGCCGAGCGCCTTCGGCCTCTCGAGCGCGAGCATTCCTTCGACCGGGCGACTGGCGTTCACCGTGATCCCGCTCCCGAGCCCGATCGGGCCCTGATCCACAAGGAGGACTTCGACGCCCTGGCGCGCACCATCACGGACCCGGTCACCCGCGACATCCTCAGGTTGAAGGCGCAGCTCTACACCGACGCCGAGATCGCCGAGATCCTCGAGCTGACCGTGCCGACGGTGAAGTCGCGGATCCACGCCTTCCGTCGTTCGCTTCGAAAGGTCTCTGGTGACGACACGTAGGCAGTTCCACACCCTGGTGCAGGCGTCCTCGTTGGGCTCTCGGGAAGCAATGTCGCTCCGCCGACGCACGCCCCGTGGCCAGGCTGAGGCCGTCGTCGAGCAGGCCGAGACGCAGCCGCGACTTTCCCGGGGAGCAGGTGCATACCAGGTCCTCAACGGACCGCTACCAGCGACGACCACGACCATAGGAAGGACGCCATCCATGCCCGGACGGAAGACCAGCGCCAAGGCCGCCAAGGCGGCGTCGAAGGTGCTTCGCGACGGCCGGACCTCGAAGGCCTCGAAGACGGCTGCCGGAAGCGCCTTGAGCCAACGAGCCCCGAAGCGAGGCAAGTGAGCGGTCACCAGGGCGCACCCACCGAGACCACGCCCATCCGTCTGCCTCGAGGACGGCTCGGCCCTGGTGCGGCCCATCGCCGTCACCACGACGAGACGAGCCGGTAGCCGGCTCCGCACCCAGAGAGGAGAACAAGGTGGCAACCTTCGACGCCGCCCTGGTCAAGGAGCAGGGCGTCACCTTCGCCGTGGTTGCGGTGCGACCTGGCGTTCTTGAACAGCCGACCCGCAGGGAGCAGGCGCGTGCACGCTTCTCGATGGGCTTCGGCGGTGTGCCGGTCGTCCTGATGGAGCAGGACGGCAGCGGACGGCCCCGCTACAGCGGCCGTCATGATCTCGTGGACTTCCTAGCCAACGTTTTCATCGAGCAGCTGCCCTGGGGGAAGTACCAGCTCAACTAGGCGGTCCTTGGCGGCCTTCTCGCCCCCCCTCTGTGGGAGTGTCACACCCTCCTGCGATCCTGGGGCCGTGAAGGCCGGAACGATGACCCGAACCCGGCGTCGGGCGCGCATCGCTGCGGCGTGTGCGATCGGGCAGGTCGTCTTCGGCGTCCTCGCCGTGCCTCAGGCCACCTCGCACTCCCCCACCAGCGCGGTGGTATCCGGCCTGGAGGACAAGGCCCAGCAGCTCCGTGGGCTCCGGTTCATTTCGCCCGTGCTGGTGCAAGTTCGCTCCGGCGACGAGTTCACCGATCCGGCCGCCCATCATGTTCGAGCGAGCAGGATGCCGGCCGAGCAGGCCCTGAAACGGGCCTTGGGCCTTCTGGAACCCCGCCAGGAGCTCGTCCAGGTCCGGATCAACCAGATCGCGCCGGGGTGGGCCGCCTACTACGACCCCGCCGCACGCGTCGTGGCGGTGCGCGCCATCAAACGGAGCCCTCCAGTCGCCGCAACGCTCGTGCACGAGTTCGTCCACGCTCTCCAGCACCAGCACTTCGCCTTCGACGAGGTCGACACGCCGACCCGCGACGCCGAGCTCGCCCTCCAGGCGCTCCTCGAGGGAGACGCCGAGCGGGTCGAGGCGGCGTACCTGTCGACGCGGCGCTGGCCCGCGAGGTATCTCTTCCCCGCCGCACGGGGTCTGGCGACCGTCCTTCGTACGCCCAGCACCGACGGCGTCCCCAAGCTGGAGAACCAGGAGTTCGCCTTCCCCTACGCCGTGGGACCAGGCTTCGTCGAGGCGCTACTCCGTGCGGGTGGCCAGAACCGCCTCGACGCCGCCTTCGCCGACCCGCCGACCAGCACCGAACAGATCCTCCACCCCGAGCACTACCTCGAAGGCGAGCGGCCGCGGGCCGTCGCCGTCCCCGCCGCCGACGGAGTCGTCATCGGGACCGGTGTCCTCGGCGAGCTGCGCCTGCTGCTCATGCTCTCGTCGCTGCTGCCCCGGGAGGAAGCCGAGAAGGCCGCCGCCGGTTGGGGCGGCGGACCGCTACGTCACCTGGGCACACGCGGCCCAGTCGTGCACGAGGATCCGCTTCGTGATGGACACCGCCCAAGACGACCGGGAGCTCCTCGGTGCGCTCAACCGCCCCGCCACGGCTCGAGCGGGGGTGAGCCTCACCTGGGACGGCACGACGGTCTTGACGGCGTGCCGATGAATCGGGCACCAGCGGGGCCGGCCGAGGCCGCTCGGTAGGGTCCACGGCAATGGTCACCTCCACCCGCAGCTACGGCACGTCCCGACGCGAGAGCCACGATGCCTCCGCCTTCTACAACCGCCGCCTGGCCACCGCCGCCTTCTCCGAGGACGTCGCGCTCAACGAGGTGCCCCGCCGCAACCTCGACCGCATCTACCACCACTCCTCCGAGACCATGGGCGAGCTGCCCGACAACTCGGTGGCGCTCATGGTGACCTCCCCGCCGTACCACGCCGGCAAGGACTACGACACCGACGCTTCCTACCCCGAGTTCCTGGCGCTGCTGGCTCGGGTGTTCGCGGAGGTCCATCGCGTCCTTGAGCCGGGCGGGCGGGCAGCGGTCAACGTGGCCAACCTCGGACGAAAGCCGTACCTGCCGCTCAGCCACGACGTCACCCGCATCATGGGCGAGCTCGGCTTCCACATGCGCGGCGAGGTGATCTGGCGCAAGGCCCGGGGCATGGCCTCGTCGTGCGCCTTCGGGACCTTCGCCTCGGCCCGCAACCCGGTGCTACGCGACGTCCACGAGTACGTGCTGGTGTTCTCCAAGGGCCGCATGGACCGGGTGCGCCAGGGCACCAGCACCATCACCAAGGAGGAGTTCCTGGCCGCCACGCTGTCGGTGTGGGACATCGCCCCCGCCTCGGCTCGCAGCGTCGGGCACCCGGCGCCTTTCCCCGTCGCCCTCCCCCGCCGGCTCATCGAGCTGTACACCTTCGCCGGCGACGTCGTCCTCGACCCCTTCTGCGGCAGCGGGGCGAGCGCCGTGGCCGCCGTCGAGGCCGGCCGGCGCTTCGTCGGCTACGACACCGACGCCACCTACGTGGTCCTGGCCCGGCGCCGGGCCCGGGAGGCCAAGGCCGCTCAGGCGGCCAGGAGCCAGGACCAGAACGACTCCTCGTCATCGTCGTCGAAGCCGGCCTCGCCGAGCACGGCGGCGACGAAGTCGTAGTCCCGGCGCCCCTCGGCCAGCCCCGCCGCCTCGCAGATCCCCCCGAGCTGGTCGGCCGCGTCGCCGCCGTAGCCCAGGGCGTCCAGGTGGGCGAGGAGGCGGCGGTGGGCGGCGGCCAATGCCTGGTCGGCCATGCTGCCATCCCCGAGCGGATCCCGGCCCCACAGCGCCTCGGCGAGGCGGGCGGTGTCGGGGCATTCGATCATGGCCAGCAGCTTGCCGGCCGAGGCGACCAACAGCCGTCGGCCCTCCTCGATGGTCAACAGCATCACGATGCCGCTCCTTTCTGGTGCTCCTGCCATGGCCAGGGGGCGATGTCGTCCCAGCGACGGTCGATGACGCCCACCAGCCCGGCCAGCGCCGACAGGGCAGCCCCGAGGTGGTCGGTCACCGAGGCGGCCGACGACAAGTCGATGAGCAGCTTGCCCTTGGTGCGCCCCGACCCGGTGGCCAGGTGGCGCCCCGCCCTGACCTTGGACGCCAACACGAGCTCGGCGGTGCTCCAAAGCGCCCACCGCTGGCCGGGGAAGTCCCGCACGAGCAGAAAGCCGTAGCGGCCGGCGTCGACGATGCGCCGCAGGGCCAGCTCGTCGAGGATGAACACGTCAGCGGGGGCGACGTCGGGCCGAAGCGCCGTCCACCCCTGGTACGGCCGACGCTTGGCCTTGAGCTCCAGCTCGCACAGGCGCTCGCCGGGCCCGAGCATCTGGTAGTCGAGGCGGTCGCACGACGACGTCGAGGTGCGCAGCCGCACCAGGGCCGGGTGGGCGTCGATGGCCGCCGCCACCTCGGCCTCAAGCGGGTGGCGCTCGGCCAGGTCGAGGCGCCAGTCGGCGGGGCGGCGCTCACGCATCGGAACTCCCCAGGCCGAGGGGGAGCACGAGCTGGTCGCCCCGAGACCGACGCCAGGGGGCGGGCTCGGGACCCTCGGGGGCGGGAACGGCGCCGAGGTAGCGGCGCAGACGGTGGTACCCGGCCAGGTCGCCCTTGGTGACCACCACGTCGAAGATGAGCTCGCCCAGCCCGGCCAGGTAGTCGGCGGCCGCCGAGCGCCGGTTGCCGCCCGGCGGGAGATGGGAGGTAAGCACCAGCAACGGGGCGGCGTGGTCCTTGGCCAGGAGGTAGGCGCTGGTGCCCAGCTTTCGCACCGTGTCGGTGCGCCGGAGGCCGGCCCGAGCAGCCTCGCTGATGTTCCCATGGGCTAGAACCACGAAGCACCGCCCGTTGGTGCCGCGCACCACGGCGTCCACCGGCACGATCCCGACCTTGCCGCCCCGCTGGACCACGGTGGCGCCCGCCGAGGCGAGGTAGTGCAAGGCCACCTCGTCGTAGTCGGCGCCCTCCCGGGAGCTGCGCCCCTGGAAGTAGGCGCCGGCGTCGGGGAGATCCTCGTACGGCGCCGGGTCGGCGGCGTCGGGCATGGGCCACAGGGTGTGCGGCTGGGCCATCACGCGCTCCTCCGCCCGGTCTCGACCCGGTCGGCCTCCAGCCCATCGCCGGATCGGCCGCCGAAGCGGCGGAGCACCACCTCGGGGTCGAACACCACGTGCCGGCCCCGCTGCCCGACCCGCTGGCGCAGCTCCGTAGCAGCGACGACCTCGAGGGCGCCGGCCGGCCCGATGACTACCAGGTCGTCAGGGCCAAGTGCCCCCAGCTCGGCGACGTGCGGCCCGTAGGGCGTCACGTCGATCCCGCTTCCGCCGAGATGGGCCAGGAGCGCGCACTGGACGATCTCGGGTGCCCCGTAGCGGCGCACCCGCCGGCCGGCCGAGATCTCCTCGACGGCGGCCGGGTCGATCCATCCCTTGCGGGTCCAGTAGTCGAGCTGGCGGTACGTCACGCCGGCGAGCTCTGCCGCTTCGGGAGCAGACCTTACGTCTGAGGGTTCATGTGTGAACACGGAGACATTACGCGCGCGGCTCTCAGTGTAAGTCAAGCATCCCGTGCCGCAGCGCTACGGCGGCTCCTCCAGCGTCACCGGGTCGAAGCGGACCTTCTGCACCTCGAGGGCGGCGAGGCCCTCTTGACCATGGGAACGGAACCAGTCGGCCTGCCCCAACCACAGCGGCGTCAGCGCTGCTTCGACATCGGCCGGGAGCGCTCCGCCAGCCCGGGCCAGGACCTCGTCGGCGGGTAGGTCGCCGAGGGTGCGAAGGGCCCACAGACGTTCCCGAGGACCGCGGTCCAGGGCCGCCAGGAGCGCCCCGATCCCACGGTGGCGGTACAGCAGCGTGCACGCTGCCGACGCATGGCGATCGTCTCCACCGAGCCAGCCCACCAAGTCGACCTCCATGGCCGGGGCCAGCGATCGCACGGCGACGACGGCGTGGAGGCGGACGAGCTCGGAGTCGTCGACCAGCAGATTGAGCAGTAGGTCGGGTCGATCATGGCTGCCCTGCCCCAACCCCCACACCGCCGCCGCCCGCAGCTCCTCGGGAGCGCCGGCGTCGCCGGCGACGGCGGCCAACACCAGGGCCGCCGGGTCGGTTGGGATCTCCGACAGCACGAGCACGGCCTCCATGCGCTCCTCGGCGCCGCCCAGGGGGTCGCGCGCCACGGCCGCGATGTGCCCGGTCTCGGCGTCGGGATCGATCCTGGCCAGGCTGGCCCGCGCCTCCAGGGCAATGCGCCAGTCCGCGCCAGGGTCGCCGGCCACAGCCCGAAGGGCTGGCACCAGATCGTGGCGACCCTGGAAGCCGGCCGCCTTCACGGCAACGTAGCGGTCACCGTGCCGGGCCGCAGCCAGGTCGGCGGCGACGTCCCAGGTCGGTCCCGGGCAGGCGATCGTGGCCGGTGAGTCGACGACGCCGGCCACGACGCAGCAGCCGGCCTCGAAGCGATCGCCGGGGGCGAGGTACACCATCCGGCGAGCCCAACTCCGCCACTGCCAGTAAGCCTGGGTCCCCCCGTCGTCGTAGCGGCACACGAGCCTGCCCCGCTCGTCCTCGCCCACCAAGATCCCCGAACGGGCGGGCACCCAGCTCGGCCAGGTAAGCGTCACCTCGGAGCCCTCGGCTACCGCCTTTCGGGCGCTACGCCGGGCGAGGTCCTCGGTCGCCTCCAGCGCGCCGGCGCTGAAGTAGGCCACCGGGCCGGTCGTCGGCGGGTCCGTCGAGCGGTCGACCCGCACGAACGCGTAGAGGTCATCGCCGCGCATGCCCCCGGCGTTCCACTCCCGCCCGGGCGTGTCGGAGTGCGACAGGATGACCCCCAAAGTCGACTTGGCCCTCGACTCGATCCGTCGCCCACAGCGGAGGCACACCAGGTCAGGCAGGCGAAGGCGCTTGACCTTCGTCTGCCAGACCTTGTTGCTCATCGCGTACCGCTCCAGCTCGACGGGTGCGTGCCCGAACCGGTCTCGCAGATCCCGGCCGACCTGGGCGGTTCCCACCGCGCCCATCGACACGAACCGGGCGAAGTCAGCGTCCTCCTTGAACCCCATCAGTCGCCGCCGAAGAGCTCGGCGGCTGGGACCTCGAGGGCGGCCGCCAGGCGCAGGATGTTGTCGAGGCCGACGTTGCGCTGACCCCGCTCCAGGCTGGAGACGTAGGTCCGGTGCAGACCCGACCGTTCGGCGAGCTGCTCTTGTGACAAACCCCGGTCCTGGCGCAGGACCCGCACCCGCTGGCCGAAGGTGGCACGCCCGGCATCCGCCGGGGCGGGAGGCTCTCCGGCCATGATGGGGGAGCCTAAGAATCCCGCACACTATAAGGCTACAGACAATGAGTAACATCGGCCCGATGGCAGCCCGTCTTCACAACCTCACCGACATCGAGGTCAAACGCAGCGACCCGGTGTACATGGCGCACGCCTACCTCACCAAGGTGCCCGTGCCCGCCATCGTGCCCTTCATCGAGGCCTTCACGCAGCCCGGCGACGTGGTGCTCGACCCCTTCGCCGGCTCGGGCATGACGGGCGTGGCGGCCATGGCGCTGGGCCGGCGGGCGCGCCTGTTCGACATCGCCGTGCTCGGCCGGCACGTGGGCCGCAACTACGCCAACCTGGTGCGCCCCGAGGTGGCCCGCAAGCACGCCGCCGAAGTGGTGCGAGCCGCCGACGCCCGCGTGGGACCCGCCTACGCGACGGCATGCGGCCGCTGCGAGCAGAGCGCCCGCCTCGTCAAGACGGTCTGGACCGTGCTGGTGGAGTGCCCAGGGTGCGGCTCGCCGGTTGCGTTCTACCGGGCGCTGGAGTCGGCCGGGTGGCGCAAGGAGTGCATGCGCTGCCCGACGTGCGAAGCGGCGGTCACCGGTCGGGCCCGTCGGGTGGGCGAGGAGGCCGTCGTCGACTACCTCGCATGCGCCTGCTCGCCGACGCAGGTGGAGCAGGACCACCGCCCCGCAACGGCCGACGTCGACACCACCGGGTTGTGGTGGCCCGACGAGCCCATCGGCGAGGACCGCCAGATGTTCCTGGCGTCGGCACTAGGTCGGCACGGGCTGACCACCACGGCGTCGTTCTACTCCCGCCGCAACCTCGCCGCCCTGGCCGCCTTGTGGGCCGAGATCGCCCTGGTCGACGAGCCGGAGGTTCGCGAGAAGCTGCGCTTCGCCTTCACCGCCATCCTGACCCGAGCCAGCAAGCGTTACCAATGGTCTCGCCAGCGGCCGTTGAACGCCGCCAACGCCAACTACTACGTCGGCCCGGTGTTCTACGAGTGGAACGTGTTCGACCTGTTCGAGCGCAAGGTCGAGGCGGCCCTCAAGTCGGACCACTGGCTGCGTCAGCTCCGCCGGGTGCGTGGGCTCCCCGCCGACCCTGCGCCGGGCGACGTGCGCTACGAGACGGCGAGCGCCGAGCACCTCCCGCTTCCCGACGCCAGCGTCGACTACGTCTTCACCGACCCGCCGTTCGGCTCGAACATCTTCTACTCAGACATGAACCTGTTCCAGGAAGGGTGGCTGGGCGAGCTGACCAACCACTACGCCGAGGCGGTGGTCGACCGGGTCGACACCGGCGCGGGGCGCACGGCCGAGTCCTACGAACGTCGTCTGACTGGCGCCTTCCGCGAGTGCGTCCGGGTGCTGAAGCCGGGCGGCCACATCAGCGTCGTGTTCGGGAACAGCACCGGGCGCATGTGGGCGCTCGTGCAGCGCGCCGTCGCCGCCGCCGGCTTGGAGCTGGAAGCAGACCTGGTGACGAGCCTGAACAAGGGCCAGCGCTCGGTGAAGGGCCTGGCGTCGGGCTTCGAGCATGTCGCGACCATCGACCTCATCCTCACCATGCGGCCTGGAACGACGTCGCCGGATGCGCTCCACGTGCCCAGCGACCACGAGATCGACTCCGCCCTGGAGACGGCGCTGGCGTTGGAAGGCGCTGGCAGCCCCAGCCACCTCTACGTCATGCTCGTGCGCCACGGGATCCGCCGGGGATGGGACCTCAGCAGCCTCGATCTCCGCCATGTCAGCGCACGTCTGGCGCACCAAGGCGTCATCGTCCACCCCAAGACCGGCCGCCTCATCAGATAGGGCCAGAGCCGCCTGCGTGCGGGCCACCCGGCTGGGCCGGGACCCTATCTCGGTGTGACGTTTACCTTGGCTGGCCGGCCGGGACGCCGGTCCCACTCGTTGATGAAGCGCCGCAGCGTCGTCGCCGACCACACCGGGCCGCTGGCCAGCTGGGCCAGGGGCGGCGGGAGCCCGCGGCGCTGGCGCGCCAACGCCGACACGCGCTGACGGCTCGTGCCGAGCGCCTCGGCCACCTCCGTCACCCCCATCAACTTGGGGTACGTCGGCCCCTCAAGCTCGGCCTCAAGCTCGGCTTCGGTCACGGCCTCTGCGCTGACCACCGGCCACGACGGCAGCCCGACACGGCCGGCCGCCTCCCGGAAGCGCCGACTTGCCGTCTCGACCGCCTTTCCGGCACTCGGGGCCTGAACGGAGAGACGAGCGCCATAGCGCAGCGGCTGGGAGCTCACGACGCCGGCGTGCTCCTCGAGGGCCTCGGCGAGATCGACCAGGCGCTCGTCGACCTCGTCGAGCGCCGGGCCGCCGCCGGCGGCGCTCAGGCTCACACTCCACCAGGTCGTCATCGTCGTCTGCTCCTCGCTGCTGCTCTCACGCCTCGGGCGGCCACGGCCACTCCAGCCCTGACGCCCGCAGTTGGGCGACCGTGTTGTTCCACGACCGCCGATCCGACGGCGTGCGGTGGATGGTGACGGCAGGCCTGGCCGGATCGGGCGGCACCAGCATCACGCCCTTCCTGATCGGCCGTACTCGCCACCCTTGCTCCTCCGCTGCCCGGACCAGTCGCCGGAACTCCTTGTCCACCGTAGCGCCTTTCTGTTGATGTTCTCAACAGATTCTACGGTGAGGGTGTGACAGCTTCTATAGATTCCGTCAACGGTATCGGGCGGGTTCAAAGGCCACCGCTCATATGAGTGACATATGCTAGTCTTCATCTCGACATGAGACGGTCGCACCATGCGCCGAACGGCTGCACCTCATGGCCAAGCGCCGGGTCCTGACGTCGGTCCCCGCCGACCTCCAGCACCGGCTCAAGGCCGTCGTGGAAGAGCGCGGCACGTACCAGACCGAGGTGCTGCTCGACGCCTACGGCCACCACCACCGGGCGCTGCGCCAGGAGTTCAAGGCGCTCACCGAGCGGGACGGGCTGCCTCCCCGGCCCCGACCTCGCCGACGTCACATGGGTGCCGGCGGCGTGGCCACGTGCGTGCTCTTCCTCAGCGACGAGGAGTGCAGCGTGCTCGACGAGTGCGCGGCCGAACTGGGCATGTCGCGCTCGGAGCTGGTCACGCGCCTCCTCGAGCGGGAACTGTCCGAGAAGCGCTGACGAACAGCGGCCTGCGCGGCGGGGTCCTACTCCTCGAGCGGGACGCTGGCGCCCTCGTCGTCGTCCTGGGCGCTCTTCGGCCCGGTGTAGCCCTGGGCCAGCAGCGCAGCATCGAGCAATCGACCGAGCGCGCTGTCATCCCGCTCGTACAGGTGACGCTCCACGCCTTCGTGGGAGGTGACGATGTAGTGGATCCGACCCACCTCGTTGCGGTGCCGCCAAGCGCGGCGCACCTCGATCCCGGCGACATGCGGCATGGCCCCAGCATGCCCCACCGGTCCGGGGGCCAAGGCCACGAGGCGTAGGGGCTCAGCCGGGGCCCATGGAACCGGCGGCTGCGCCGGCCGGCTTTGGGGCGGCCGGCAACCGGTAGACCCGAAGCGGCGGCCGGCGGCCGCCAGCGTTGACCCACGTGGGCGGGATCCACCGCAGCTCGCGACGCCCGTCGTCGCGGGGCCCCACGGGCTGGTTGCGCCAGTAGCCCCGCCGCGGGTGAGGGATCGGGCTGGCATGGGTGCCGGAGGCCTCCTCGGATCGGGCCGGCGCCCGGCGACGGGCATCGAGGACTCGCACGCCGGCAAGGGCGCCCGCCTCCTCGAGCCGGCGGGTCGAGCCCTGGCGCAGCCGGCGGAGATCGGCCCGCCCCGGCTCGGCCGCAACCGGGATCGACGGCGGCAGCTTCCAGTCGCCCCAGGCCACGATGGCGGCCAGCATCTCGGCCACCGCACGCCAGCCGGCCTGGCTGCGCCGCCCGAGTACGACGCCGCGCAGTGGCGCCCTGTCGACGACCGACGGGACCTGGACCAGCCAGGCCAGGCCGTCGCCCAGCACGCCATCGGCGTCGGCGAAGAGCATCAACCCCTCGAGCTGCGCCTTACGGGGGTCGTCCACCAGGCTGTCGAGCATGGTGGCCGCCGACAGCAGCGGGGCCGGCATCTGCAGCTCCTCGGTGCCGAACTGCCCGACGTCGGCCACCATGTCGTCCAGCAGACCGGCCGGGGCGGCGCCTGGAGGGATCTCGGCCGGGTGCGCCAGCCACACCACGACGACGGGGCGACGCAGGCGAGCCGACGCCAGCTGGTCTGCCGGTGGCGCCTCCGACGCCAACACCGCCTCCTCCGAGCCGGGCGGCAGCCAGTACGCCTCGGCCTCGACCAGCGCGTGGGCCACGGGCAGCGCGTCGCGACGGAGCTTGATCCCCGAATCGCCGACGGCGGCGACCTCGACCGGGTCGGCATCCATCATCAGGTCCATGCCGTAGAGGGTGCGGAGGGCCAACGCGTCGCCCGGCACGTACGACGAGGGGGTTCGCCGCGGCGCTCTGGTGATCGTCCAGCGGCCGGTGGCCTCGACCAGGCGAAGGTCGTGGCCGATCTGCGACAAGGCGGCGCCCAGGGCCGCGTCGTCGTGGTCCCGGGGTCCGGCTCCCATGCCGAGCTCGTCGAGCAGCTCGACCCACCCGACCAGGCCGGCCGGCACGCCGAACGGGTTCCAGCCCTCGGGTGCCTCCCGGGGCCGGCAGCGCTCGGCCACCGCCTGGCGGACCACCGGCCAGGTGAGCAGCGGGCTGGCCAAGGACGCTCCCCTACTCGGCGCCGTCGACGAGCACGGCGGGAGGACGACCGGTGGCCCTGGCCAGCAGCCGGCTGCGCCAGAAGCCTTGCCGGAGCCGGAAGAGGACCTCGGCCCCGAGCCAGCAGCCGCCGGCGATGGCCGGTCCGGCGCCCGGGACGTCCACGCCGATCACCAGGCTGAGAGCAATGGCCGCCACGGTGAACCAGGCCACGGCCCGCAGGACCACCGATCCCACGCTCCACAGCAGCGCCAGGCCGGCGAGGGCCAGCAGCGCCCGGATCACGACGCCCTACCGGCCGGCCCCGACCCGGGGGCGGCGATCGAGGGGATGGGGGCGGAGCTTGCGGTAGAGGGCGACGGTCTCGGGGTCGAGCTCGGTGTCGCACGGCTGGTCGACGCCCACCCAGGTGCGCAGCTCGTCCATCACGGCGTCGACGCCGGCGGGGCTGCCGGCGGCGGCGGCGATGCGCATGCGGTCCCGGCACAGCACCTCGTTGCCAGGGCTGGCCGCCATGCCCCGGCCGGCCGCCCAGCGGGCCCCGCCCAGGTCCCCCGCCTGGAGGCACAGCTCGACGAGGCGGTGGGCGGCGTCCACCACGCCGGCGGCCATCTCGTACAGCAGCCCGTCGACGAGCGCCCACAGGAAACCCTCGTCCTTGCCGCTGGCCGACGTCTCGAAGGGCCGCCCGCGGACCAGCTCCAGGGCGTCGCGCAGCGCTGCCATGGCGGCGGCGTCGCCGGCGACGGCGAGACGGTTCGCCTCGACGACCAGGTCGTAGTCCAGACCCACCGGCTCCCCCGGCTCGTACAGGCGCCGGGCGCCCCGCAGCGGCGCCAGGAACCGGGCGCCGTAGTCGACGTTCTTCCTGGCCGGCTCGTTCCCCTCCAGCGCCTGTCGGGCCATGGCGCCGAGGCGGTCCCGGACCTCCCACAGCGTGGTGTTGAGGTTGCCGGTCGGGCGACCCTCGGACTTGGGCCACAGCGCCTCGCCCAGGCGGTCGCCGTCGATGGCGAGGCCCCGGTGGGTGACCAGGTAGGCCAGGGCCTCGACCGCCTTCATCCGGGCGAAGGCCACGGGCTGGCCGGCCAGCTCGACACCCACCGGGCCGAGCACCCGCACCAGCACCTCTGGCCGGGAGAGCGTGGGGCCGACCACGGCCGGCGGCTCCTCGACCGCTTCGGGCTCGGCCTCGCTCGCCACCTCGGGCGAGGTCACCACCTCCAGGAGGCCCGGCTCGTCGACGTCGACCAGGTCGACCACCGGTGGCACCAGCGGCTCGGGGTACAGGTGCGAGGGCGAGCGGTGGCGGCCGACCTCGAACATCTCGCCGATGGCGGCCGCCTCGGCGGCGGACAGGCGCTGGGGCTCTATCCGCTCGTCGAGGCCCGGCACCTCCAGGAGCCCGTCGACGACGCGCAGCTGGCGGGCCGCCCCCGGGGCGTCGCCGACCACAAGGACGGCCACGTTGGCCACGGCGGCCGAGCTGGTGAGGCGCACGAGCCGCTCGAGCTGCTCGGCCGGCGGTGGCCGGTCGCACAGCACCACCAGCGGGCCCCACGAGTCGGGCTGGCCGGTGGCCACCTGGGCGTGCAGCGCCGAGGCGAAGCCCCCGGCGGCCAGCTCCTCGGCCCCGGCCAGGCCGGCGGACTCGATGTAGTCGAGCGCCCGGTCGAAGCTCTCCAGGACCTCCACCCGACGGGCCGGGCTGGCCAGCTCGTCGCCGAAGCCCACCAGGCAGAGGGAGAAGAGCATGTCGTCGATCCGGTTGGCCATCTCGGCGGCCGCCGCCCACACCAGTTCCCGGCCCACCTCGGCGTCGCCGGCGATGGTGGTCAGGCACGGCTCCACCAGGTCGACCAGTACCTGGGCACCCGACGGCGTCCGGCCCAGCGTCACCACCGCCGGCAGCGGGTGGGGAACCTCCGCCGCCCACCGCAGCTCCTCGGCGCCGCCCGCCACCAGCACCCAGCGGGGGCGGCCGTCGACGACGTCGTCGACGAAGCCGGCCGGGGCCGGGGCGGGCGTGGCCAGCACGACCTCCAGGCGGCCGCCGTCGAGCTCGAAGGCAGCGATCTCGGGCGGCACGTCGCCGGCATCGGCCAGACCGTGCGCCATGGCCCGTACGGCCAGGTCGAACAGCTCAGCGCCCCGGTGGTCGGCACCCTCGCGAGCCGCCCACTCGTGGCGCGCCGTATCGGCCGTCGGCAGCGGGATGCGCTGGCCGGGACGGCGACGGCGCATCTGGGCCCGGCGCAGCCGGTCCAGGGTGGCGATCACGCCGGCGGCGAGGAGGCCTCCGCCCAGCAGATTCGGTGCGTTGGCCCGTAGGCCGCGCCCGGCGCTCTCCTTGGCCGGCGGTGCAGCCGCCGGCGCCGCCTCGGCGCCCGGCGTCGTTGGTGCCGGCGGCACGGCTTGGTGGCGGGGCCCGGCATCGACCATCGGCTCCTCAACTGGCGCTTCGGGCGCCGGCACTGGCACCGGCACGCGGTCGGGAGCGGCGGCGGCCCCGGCCCCGACGTCTGCGGGCAGGGTCGTCTGCACGCTGGTCGTCGGGGCCGGAGAGGTGGGCGCCGAGTCCGCTGCTGCTGCAGTGTCGGCAGCCAACGCCGGCGGGGCGGGCCGTTGGGTCGGCAGGCCCGTGGCGTCGGCGGGAAGGGTCAGGCGCCAGCCGGGCCGAATGACGTCGGCCTTCTCGAGGACGTCGCCGTCGGGCTGGGGGCGCCCTCGGTTGAGCTCCCAGATCTCCCGCCATCGCCTCCCGTCGTCCAGGTGCCGCTCGGCGATGGTCCACAGGCAGTCCCTGGACACGTCCCAGTCCTGCACGACGTACACGGGCGCCGAGTCGGCCGCAGTGGCCAGCGGCGCCGGGTCAGCGGCGATGGCGAGCGGCGGCGGCGGCGGGTGTGCCAGCGCGACCCGGGGCGACACCAGTGCGCCCACCATGGCGGCCGAGCCGACCAGGCGCCGAGCCAGGTGGCGAGCTGGCGAGGCCACCAGCGGCAGCGCCGACGCCTCCTGACGCCGGGCGGCGGCCACCACCTCGGCGAGCACTGCGACCCCGAGCTGGGCCCACACGAGCCAGCCGACCAGTGCGGCCAGCCCGATCCAGAGCCGGTCCGGGATGGCGCCGTCGGAGATGGCCGCGGAGGCCTCCGACCAGTCCGGTACCCCGTGGGGCAGCGGCCACCCGGCCAGCGCCCACAACAGCACCGGGAACCCGACCACCAGGGCCAGCACCCCGATGCACGCGGCGACGCTCGAGGTGACCCGTGACCACCGCCCGCCGGCGCCGACCGACGCTCCGCTCACGTCTCCGCCTCCACCACGCCGCGAACGTTGCGCGCCTGGCTGGTGGCGCTGATCGACCGGGTGCCGAAGGGCAGGATCTGCGCCCGTCTCTGCACCGTCACGGTCACCGTGACCACCTGGCCGGATACCGACACGGCACCAATCCGCCCCACCGCCGCCAGGTACTCCTGGGCCCGGGCGGCGGCCCGGTCGGGGTCGAGCAGTTGGGCGCCGCCGGTCCCCTCCCGCACGTCCTCGGTCACCAGTCCCTGGGCGCCGGCCCGGGCCGCTTGCTGGGCCACGTTGAGGGCCTCGCGCTTGGCCGTGAGAATGTTGCCCGCGTCGAACACCAGGCCCGTCACGCCGATGAACAGCGCTGGCGCGACGATAGCCATGAACAGCGTCACCGATCCCCGCTCGCCCCGCTGGACGATCAACTCTCGGCCCCCCGGTAGACGTCGACCACGGCCACCGAGTCGGACACGATCGTGCGGGTGCCGGGCACGGGGAGCGGGCCGAGGTCGCTCACCCGCAGCAGGCAAGTCACCCGAACGGCCACCGTGCCGCCGGCGCGGAAGTCGCTGGTCTCGATGCGCACGTCGGTCCCCTCGCACGGCAGGCCCGCATCGGCCAGGTTGGCGTCGACGGCGGCCCGGGCCGCCGCCTGGGCGTCCGAGCTGGCCCGCGCCGTGGACGCGGCCCGGGCCCCGGCCCGAGCGGCCCCGTCGACGGTCCCGGTGGTCTGCACGATGCGCCCGGCCAGCACGATGAACATGACCATGGCGAGCACCGGGACGGTGACCAGGGCCAGCTCGAGCGGCGCCGAGCCGCGCTCACTCCGGCTCACGGTGCCCGGAACTCCTCACGGGGTCCTTGGGCCACGGCCCGGACCTGGAGGCGCAGCCCGGGGACGACCTCGGTCACCGTTCCCGTCACCACCACGCGGGCGTCCCCGCCGAGGTCCTGGGAGCTCACCGAGCGGTCCCGCAGCAGCGGTGGGGCCAGCTCGGTGAGGAAGCGGGTGGCTCGGACCTCGCCGGCGGAGGGGTCGCCACCCTCGGCCTGGGCTGCCACCAGGCCCTCCTGGGCAGCGGCGGTGACCACGTGCTGGAGGTGCAGCCACAGGCCGAGCTGCACCCCGCCCATGATGAGCACGAGCATGGCCGGAGCGACCAGCACCAGCGGCAGCGTCGCCGACCCGCGCTCGTCGGCCGGGCCACCCCGGACGCGGCGCCACCGCGGGCGCATGCTGGTCGACGGCTCCACGGCAGGAGGCTCAGGGCGTGGTCGTGTCGATGGAGTTCGCCTTGTTGACTGTCAGGTTGTAGATGATCGTCCCGGCGGCGATGGCGGCCGCGGCCAGGATGGCGGCGACGATGATCTGCTCGAGGGTCACCGCTCCCCTCTCGTCGTCCCGCAGCTGGCGGAGCCGTGAGGCCTGCAGCTGCATGTAGGTCCACAGCACGGTCAGTGAGGTCATGTCGTCGGTGTGCCTTTCTGTCGGTGGGTGGGTCAGCTGGTGAGGACGATGAGGACCGCCAAAGTGACGGTCGCGATCAGGGCGGTCCAGAACAGGGGTCGAAGGGTCATGCCATCACGCCTGGGTCAGCACGGAGGCGATCGCGGGGAACCCGACGAGGAGCATGAAGCCGAGCATCAGCAGTGCGGTGGGGATGGCCATGCGCTCGGTGGCCGACTCGGCCCTGGCCTCGGCCTCGGCCAGCTCGCGGCCCCGCAGTGCCCGGGCCTTGGCCTCCAGGGAGCGGCGGACCCGGGCGCCCTCGGTGCCGGCCAGCGACACTGTGGAGGCGACCTCCACCACCTCGGGGATGGCCAGGTCGACGCCCAGTCGGCGCAGCGCGCTCCACTGCGACTCCCCCGACCACAGCGCCTCCTCCAGCACCGCCCGCAGCAGCGCCGCCTCCCGGCCCCGCCCGATGCGGGCGGCGTCCATGAGGGCGCCTTCCACGCCGACCCCGCCGGCCAGGCTGATGGCCACCATGTCGAGGAAGGTCCCGAAGGCGGAGACGAAGGCACGCCGGCGCTCGGCCGCCTCCGAGCGCACCAGGAGGTCCGGCACGAGGAACCCGAGCAGCGCCAGCACGCCCCCGGCCAGCAGCGCCGAAGTGGGGCGGACGGCGGCCAGCCCGGCCGAGCTCATGGCCGCCGCCCACAACGTCGGCAGCGCGAAGCCGGCCAGGGCGGCCACGCACTTGGCTCCCAGGTGGTTCTCGATGGGCCGGCCGAGGAGGCGGAGGTCGGGGCCGAGGCGGGCGAAGCTCACGCCGGCCGACTCGGCGGTGCGGCGCAGCATCCAGCCCAGCCGGTTGGCCACCGGGCCGGTGAAGCCGGCCTCGGGCTCGGCCCGCGGCGCCTCGGGCAGCCGGCGCAGCCCGGCCAGGGCGTCGTCGAGGCTGACCCGGGGCGGGACCAGGGCACGGCCGGCCCCGACCAGGGCGGCGCCGGCAGCGGCGCCCAGCGCCAGCGCCACGGCGACGTCGCTCATACCGTCGCCCTCCACCGCGAGGACTCCTCGACCATGGCGGCGGCCGCCGACGGGTCCACGCCGCCCAGGACCCGCTCGCCGCGCCGCTCGCCCGTCGCCCGCTCCACCCACAGGTGGGCGCCGGCGAACAGGGCCACCACCGCGGCCAGGACGAGCTGGCCGGCCAGGCTGCGGTAGGAGGCGACGTAGTCCCGATCGGCGACCACCACCAGCAGCGAGAAGCCGACGGTCAGCCCGGTGATGAGGCGCATGGACGTGCGGATGCGGGCCCGGCCGGCCTGGACCTTGAGCCGCATGGCCACGTTGTCCCGGGCCACCTCGGCCAGTGCGCCCAGGAGGTCGCCCAGGTGGCCGGGGCTGCGCCGGGCGGCCAGGACAAGGGCGGCCACCACCTTGTCGGCCATGGGATCGTCGAGCTCGCCGACGAAGTGGAGCAGCGCGTCGACCAGATCCTCCCCGCGGCCCACCCGGTCGGCGAGGCGGGCGAGCTCGGGCTCGATGGCCTTGGGGGCGACGTTGGCTGTGACCAGGATGGCCTGCTCGAGCCCGCTGCCGGCGGCCAGCACGTCGCGCAGCATCTCGGCCCACGCCGCCACCGCCTCCATGCGCTCCAGGGCCACCCGGCGGCCGGTGCGGGACCGCCCGAGGCTGGGGGCGAGGAACCCGCCTGCGGCGGCGACCACGGCGCCTACGGGCCAGCGGGTGGCGACGGCGACGGCCAGCCCGCCGGCGACGGCCAGGGCGACCCGGAGGCCGAGGCGCCCGATGGGCGGCTTGGGCGGGGGGGCGTAAGGGTCGCGCCCGGCCGGCGCCGGGACCGGGGTGGCCCGCACGCAGCGCACGGCCCCCACCAGGGCCAAGGTTCCCACCAGGGCCAGGGCGGCACCGAGGAGGGCGGGGCTCACCGGGCCCTCCGTCCCACCGTGGTGGAGGCTCGGCGGCCGTTGGCAGCGGGGCCGGGCGGTGTGCGCAGCACCGCCGGCGTCCAGCCCACGCGGGCGAGGCGGTCGAGGGTCCGCTGCGACAGCGGGTGGCCGCCGACCGACACCGCCCGGCCGTCGGGGCCGCGGGGAAACACCTCGTTGGTCTCGATGCCGGTCTCGTGGGCGCCGCGCACCTCGCGGATGGAAGCGACGTAGCGCCCGCCCGGGGAGCCGGCCCGGGGCAACTCGTGCTCGATGTGCACGATCAGGTCGATGGCCTGGGCCACCAGCCGGGCGGTGTGGCGTGGCTCGAGGTGGCGGGGCGACTCCACCGCGTACATGGCCAGGCGCTCGAACACCCCGCCCGAGGAGTCGGCATGGATCGTGCACATCGAACCGTCGTTTCCTTGGGTCATGGCCCGCAGCATGGGCAGCACCTCGTCGCCGCGCACCTCGCCGACACAGACCCTGGTCGGGTTCATCCGCAGCGCCGCCCGCACAAGATCGCTCATCGTGATCTCGCCGGCGCCCTCCACGTTGGCCTCCCGGGCCTCGAGGGCCATGACGTCGGGGTGGCGCTCGGCGAGCTGGTCGATGCCGAGCTCGTAGCTGTCCTCGATGGTGATGATTCGCTCGGCTGCCGGGCACTCGTTCAGCAACGCCCTACACAGGGTCGTCTTCCCCGCGTTGGTCCCGCCGGAGATGATGATGTTCAGCCGGGCCAGCACGGCGGCCCGGAGGAAGTCGCCGATCGCCATGCTCATCATGCCGCCGCCCTGGAGATCGGCCAGCTCCACCTTGGGGTGGCGGTGGATGCGGATGGAGATATGCACGCCGTCGCACACGCCCATGGCCGCGAACAGCCGGCTGCCGTCGGGCAAGCGGAGGATCAGCAGCGGGCTCCCCTCGTCGAAGCGCCGCTCGCTCATGCCCAGGCGGGCCGCCGCGTTGCGCACCCAGCGCTCCAGCTCGTCGTTGCTGTGGGCGATGGGATAGTCCAGGCGCGTCTTGGTCCCGTCGGCCCGGTGGACGAAGGTCTCGCCCGGCCCGTTGATGTCGATGTTCTCGACGGTGTCGTCGGCCCGCAGCTCCTCGATGGCCCACCCCAGGCCGCCCATCGACAGCACCGCCTGGGACAGCCGCTGCTCCTCGTCGGGCACCAGCGGCACCTGGCCCACCTCGATGCGCTCCCGGGCCAGGCGGCTGTAGGCGGCGCCGAGCAGCGCCAGGTTCAGCTGGCGCAGATCATCGCGGTCCATTGGCGGGCGGCCGAGGCGGGCGTCGGCCTGGAGCCGAGAGGCCCGGGCCTCGGACACCTCGCCGTGGATCCTCCGGACCAGCTCGTCGAACTCCCGGTCGCTCAGCGCCATTGCCCGCTCCTCATGTCCTTGCCCGTCACGGCGGTCGGGGCCGACAGCGAGCTGCGGGCCACCAGGGCCTCGGCGGCGCTCCGGCGCTCGGCCATCCCGGTGCTGGTGCGGCCCGTGGCCGGGACGGGCTTGGCCAGGAGGTGAGCCACGATGGGCCCGGCGGCCCGGAACAGCGCCGAGCGCTGGAGGCCCCGGGCGCCGGGGCCGGACACGAGGGCCGCTGCGCCCCGGGCATCCTCGGGAAGCACGCCGGCGACACCGGACGCTCCCACGCCGGCGGCTAGCTCGGCCGGTGACCACTGGCCCTGGCCAACCACCACCAGCTCCACTCCCCCACCGGCGCCCACCCAGGCGATGCGCTCGCGCAGGTGTGCCGCCTGGACCAGGTCCGAGCGGGCCACCAGCAGTGCGCTGCCGGCGGCGCCGAACAGCTCGAGCGACGGCGAGCCCGCCTCGAGCCGGCCGACGTCGACCAGGATGTCGACGTCGGCCTCGCTGGCAAGCAGCTCGGCCAGGCCGGCCCGGGCCAGCACCGAGAGGGCGACCTTGGCCTGGCGGGGGTCGACCGGCGCGGCCGCCACCTCCACCCCGGGCCGGCCCGGGAGGTGCTGGCAGTGGGCCAGGAGCGCCTCGACGGTGAGCACGGCCCGGCCGTCTGCTGCCATGGTGACGAGGGTGGGCTCGGCCATGAGGCCCCAGCGGCAGGCGAGCTCGCCGCCGGCCGGGTCGGCCTCGACGATGACCAGGCGGCGCTCCGGCGGCCAGGCCGCCGCCAGCGCCAGGACCGTGGTGGTGACCCCCGGCGAGCTGCGGGCCGAGCCGACGGCGACGGTGGTCATGTCGCTGGGCTCACCACGACGACACTCACCAGGTCGGCGGCCGCCGCGCCGGCCACGGCGGGCGCCACGGCCTCGGCCACGGCCACGGACAGCTCCACGCTGGCCTCGGCGCTGTCGCTGCGCTCGATCGACAGGACCCGCCCCTCGGTGAGGACAGTGCCGAGCTCGACGGGCCCCGCCTCCACGACGTCGGCGGCGATGGGCGAGGTGGTCTGGACGACCTGGACGCGCTGGCCGGGGCGCAGTGACGTCGGCGCCACCCGAGCACCCTTGAGGCGGAGGGCCACCACGGACTCGTCGGGACCCGGGCCCGGCGGTTCCGCCAGATGGGCCTCGGTCAGCAGCGTCCCGGCCGCCAGCGACCACGTGGCGGTACGACCGACGATGCGGGACCGCTGTGCCCCTGCGATCGGACGGAGCCGGTCGTCGGCGGAGATCTCCACCACCGTGAGGTCGCCGGCCTCGATGACACCGCCGGCCGGCACGTCACGGGCCAGAGCGAGGACCGCCTCGCGCTGGCCGGCTGCCGACAGCGTCACCGCGAAGCCGAGGGCACAGACCACCGCCACCACCAGGAGCACCAGGGCCCGTACGGGGCGCCGGCGCGTGCCCGGCGGCGGCTCGAGGCGAGAGCGGTCCGACTGTCGGGCGCCGGCGGCGCCGTTGCGGCTCGTGGCAGTTGCGGTCATGCGCTCCCTTTCTGGAGGGGGGAACCAAGGGGGGAAGTCTCGACGGCACCTCCCGAGCCGTGACGGTCAGCCGATCACCAGCGCCTGGCCCTCGGCGACCCGCATACGGAAGTCGGTGGTGGTGCTGGCCTGGCCGAGGCTGCCGCTCTCGCCGTTGGTCGCCGACCACGAGATGTCGAAGACCATGGTGGCCGAGGCCCGGTACATCAGGTCGGGCTGATTGGCCGACGACGCCCGGTAAGTGAAGGTGCAGTCCGAGGACTGCTGCTCCTCCCGGAGGGCGGGGTTCCAGGCCCGGCCAGCTCCGCAGACCACGGGATCGCCGGCGCCCATGCGCCAGACCACACGCTTCGGGGTGGCGGTGACGGTGACGGTGAGCCCGCCTTCGGTCGCCGTGGCGGAGGCTGGTGCCCAGTTTTCGAGCCACATCCATGTGGGCAGGTTCACTAGTTGGTCGGCTCCGGTGGGCGGGCTGGTGCGGATGCCGGGCACGGGCAGCGGCGTGCGTTGGCCGACGTTGCGGGCGACGTCGGCCGTGGGACGAGGCTCCGGCTTGTTCACCACCGGCGGCGGGTCCTGGGCGCACACCCCGTCGCCGCCCTCGCCGAGAGGGACCATGCAGACCGGGAAGCGTGGGTCGCTGCGGGGCCGTGCCGGCCGGCGGCGGGTGATGGGCCGCGCCCTTGGGCGCTCGGTGGCGGTCGGCTGGCTGGTGACGTTGCCGACGCCGGCCGTGATCATGTCGCCCTCGTTGCCGGCCAGGCCGGTTACCCCACGACCGAACGGCACCGTTATGGGTGGTGAGGTCGCGGGCGGGGACGTGGGAGACGTCTGGGCGTCCGCTGGGCCCTGTGCAAGGACGAGCACGGTGGCAGCGGCTGCAGCTACTCCAAGGCGCACCCAGCCCTCCCCTCCCACTGCTGGACCCGTGTGAGATAGGACGCCTTCCAGGCGCCGTGCTCTTGGACCATGTCGCCGACGATGAGAGCCGTGCCCAGCCGCCGAGGAGCGATCGGCTCGCCAGTGTCCGCCCTCACCGGGTAGGCATCGTCGACCCCGCATGCGCGGATCTTCGCCCGGTCCCCCTCGATGGACTCGACCGTGACCGTCAGCTCGTTCACCGTGGGCGGAGCCATGACGAGGCCCTGGTCTCGCAGCCGCCTGACTCCATCTCGGGCCGCTTGCAGCTGTGGCCCTGTGAGATAGGCGGAGTACAGGGGGTGGTCAGGGTTGCCGGTTTGTTGCGCAGCGAAGTCGACCTCGTCGTACTTTCGGTACGCGGCAATGATCCTCTGCTCCTCGGTGAGAGCAGGCGGGACGACGTCGGGAGGCTCTTCGATCGTTGGCGGCGCCGACGTCTCGTCCCCGACCGTCTGCATCACGACCACCGCGGCCACGACGATGACCGCAGCCGCGATCACTGCGAGGATCAGCCGGCCACCTCGCTGACGCGCGACCTCGTGGTCGAGTGTGCTGGGCGAGGCGGCCGGAGAGACCTCCTCGGCCAACCGGTCCTCAACGCCGGTCCCCGTCGTCACCTCGCTACCTCTGGCGATCGTCTTTCGCATCGTGGCCACCTCGACTCGCCTGCCCGAGGCAAGGAAATCGACAGCTTGCGCCGGGTGCGGGCAGTTTTTCCGGGCGTCACCGTACCCCCCGCAATGGGCGGCCCGCTGACGTGTTGTGAGATGGCCCCGGGCGTGACGAGGGCTCCCTCTGGCCGTCGAGGCCCTCCGACCCGGCCGCGTGGATCCTGACGCCCGCGGCACCTGGCCGGCTCATTCCTCGGCGCCTGTCGTCTCGTGGCCGCGTCGCTCCACGCGCTCGCGCAGTGCCGCCAACTCGTCGAGTCGGGAGCGGAGGTCGGCCAACTCACCAAGTTCCCGCTCCAGCGCCTCGAACTCGCTGAGGCGTTCCCGGGCGGACTTGGCCCGGGGTGGCCTTCGCCACTCCCCCTCCGCCAGCTCGTACCCTTTCGTGCGGGCCCAGCGAGCGATGTCGGGCCACGCCCAGACGTAGATGCCCTTGCGCGGGCCGCCGCCCAGAACCGTCACCGGCTCCGGAAAGGTCGGGTCACGGCGGCGCAAGTGGTGCACGTCCTGGCTCCGGGCAAGCCCTAGCCGCTCGGCGATGTCTGTTGCTCCGACGAGCTGGTCTGCATCGACCCGGCGGCCCACGAGTAGCAAACCTACGGAGCGGTGAGACGACCCGGGAACGTGGCTAACTTGTTGCATCCTTGGGACATTCTCTCACACCTACGGGCGGCTCGGCTACTTTGGCGTCTTGATGGGAAATCCCGCCTCGCGTGTCGCGTTCCACGGATGGGCGCGCCCATTACATAGGTGTGGACCCTCGCGAACCCCCTCCTGCGCCCTCGCGCGATTCGCGCGGCTGCGGCGCACAATCCCCCGTCGCCGACGCCCTGGCGGCTACGGTCGAATCACACCGCTGTAATCCACTCCTGGAGGTGACCGCCATGCGTTGGCCGTCGAGGACGGGCCTGACCACCACCGAGGTCTCGGGGCTGCTCTACAGCGCCGGCCTCATCGTCTCGCGCGACCGGCTCTACAAGGTGGCCGACCGTCTCTTCGCGCGAGACGACATGCGGCCCAACGACACGGCCAACCGGCGCTTCACTGCCGAGCAGGTCACCGTGCTGAGGGCCGCCTTCGTGCTCCAGGACCTCCTCGGCGTCATGCCCGAGCGGATCGCCGAGCTGGTGGCCGACGCCGACGCCGTCGCCGACACCATGCGCCACGAACTCGACCGGCGCACCCGGGCCGTCGAGGTCAGCCTGGCGGGCTTGGCCGAGGCGATCGCCTGTGTGAGCATCCTGCACGCACCGCAGCCCGGCTCCGCCAGCCGGCACGTGGCGTAGGCCCCAGGCCAAGATCGAGGACCAGGAGGTGATCGCCTAGTCGGCTGACTAAGAACGAGCGGCAACGAGCGACGGCGCTGACCACGCCCGACCTCCGGGCCCGCTCCCCCGCCCACCAATGACAAAACGCCCCGGAGGACCAGTCCAGGGCGCTTCCGTCGAGACTTCTGATCTCCGCTAGGCGCGAAGTAGATCGCCAGCGACTCTAGCGGAGCCAGGGGCCTCGGTCAACCGCGCACGACCGTGCGCACGTCCGAGAGGAATCCCGTTGGCCACCACCACCCACCGCACGAGGCGCCGGCGCCGCCTCCTCACTCCCGCCGAGGCAGCGGTCGACGACCAGCTCGAGGCGGCCGCCGGCCGGCTCGTCGAGCAGCTCCTCGACCGCTGCGACGAGTGGGCCGCCAGCGAGCCGCCCGAGGTCCTCGACCGCCTCCGCCGGTCCAGCGGCCGCTCCCGGCACGCCTAGATCGCCATGCCCCTCCCCCGCTCCGACAGCGCCGGCCATTGGGCGTGCCGCGCCAGAGGCGGGATCCTCACCTGTCGGCCGGGCCAACCATGACCGCCGTGGTCGAGACGACCCGACCTCCTCCCGGCGGCGCCAGCCTCCAGCTGCCGACCGGCCCCCTGGCCCGGCTCCTGGCCGGCCTGTGCCGCCAGGGCGAGCCGCCGACGGCGACCAGTGAGGCCGACGGCTGGGCCACCTACCGATGGCGGGGCCTCGACGGCGGTGAGGGCCGCCTCGAGCTGCGCACCGCCGAGCACCCCGACCACTGCGACGACGACGAGCGGGCGGCCCGGGCACTGGAGCGGGCAGCCCGGGAGCCGGTGTCGGCCGCCGAGCTGGCCGCCGTGCTCACCCGCCTGGTCGAGCTCGACGGCGCCGACGGCCAGTGGTGCTGGGCCCGGGTCACCGAGCTGCTGCGGGGCCGGCGGGCGAAGACCGACCGGCACAACGGCCCCATCCAAGGGTGGCTGGCGTTGTTGGAGCGGGCCCGCTGGCACCTCGCCCCACCCCGGACCGCCGGAGCTGACCGCCAAGCGAAGCCGGGCCCAGCCGTCGTGGCCGGCCAGCCCCTGGTGACCATCGAGCGCCACACCCGCTGCTCGGCCACCGCGCACCTCCACACCGCCGGCGGCCGCCAACTCCGGGCCGAGTGCCGCTCGGTCCCGGCGTCGACCCTGGACCTCGCCGCTCCCGCTCCCAACCCCGAGGGCAACCACCCGAGCCGGGCGGTGCGGGCCCGCGCCCGGCTGGCCGCCATCTTCGCCACCGCCGCCGGCGCCGGCGACGTCGCCGTGGACGACCTCATGGCCGGCTACGGCGGCGTCGACCTCGGTCCCGTCACCCGCCGCCGCCACACCGCGGGCTGGACCGACCACGTGCTCGAGGAGGTGGTAAGCGGGTTGCGCGCCGTCGGGCACCACCTGGCCGAGCTCCCCCACCGGGCGCGACGGGCCCTCGCCACCGTGGTGCGCCTGGCGCGACCGGCGCCGGCGACGGAGGCCTCGGCCCGCCATACCGCCCCGTCCGGCGTCGCCCGCTCGGGCCCCGCAGCCCGCCCAGGGACACCTGGGGCCACGCCGCCACAGCGGGCGCCCTAACCATTAGCCGCTAGCCCGCCTGCCTCCTGCCCGCGGAACCCTCCCGCGGGCTTCGGCGCGCTCCGGTTGTCATCTGGTGCGGCCCACCTCGTGCAGTGGCGCTCCCTAACCCGGCGCTGAGCCCCTCTCCTGTCGCCCGCGTGCCCTGGTGAGCCGCCAAGGACGCCGCACCTCGCCCCGTTCCCGACGCAAGACGCCCCGTATCCGGCGAGGTTCACCCCGTTCCCGTTGCGCAGAGGCGCTCCCCAGTGGTTGTGCTCGCCCCGGTTCCGTCGCCTCACCACCCGGAACCGTCGAGATGCGGCCCCCTCTCCGACGCAGCTCTCCGTCTGGCCTTCCGCCGGGCCCGCCCGCCCCCAACCATGGGGTTTTGGACCAACCGGATCAGGAGGTGCGCACAGATGGATGACCGGACCGCGGTGCTGTCTCGGCTGCTCGACGCCGAGGTCGACCGTCGCGTCGCATGGCTGGCCGCCCACGCCGAACGCTGGCTCGTCACGGGCGAGCGCCTCCCCGACCAGCTGGCGGCGCTCGCCGACCACGACCTCCACCCGGCCGCCTCGCAGTGAGCGCCGTCGCGCTCCACGGCGCCGAGGAGCCCCGTCGGCGACGAGGACCTCCGGCCGGCGCCCTCACCATCGCCCTGGCATGGGCGTGGGATGTGGTTCCACCCGTGAGCCTCCGCCGATGACCGCCGTCGCGCTACAGCTCCTCCCGGCAGACGACGAGGCCTCGACGCGTTCGCTGCGCCCGCCCGGGACCTTCGTCCAGGTGCTCCCGGGGGCGGTGAGTGCGTTCTGTGCCGAGCACGGGCTGGACTTCGATGAACGGGCGCTGCTCGAGCACCTGCTCGACACCGCTGAGCACGGCAGCGGTGTCGTCCACGACTGCACCCTCAGCGGGCTCGCCCGGGATCTGGGCCTCGGGCCGTCCGGTCGCCGCACACTGGCCGCCCGCCTCGGCCGCCTCGTATCCGCCCACGCCATCGACTGGGAGCCCAGTTGGGGATCCGAGCCTGGCCGCATAGAGGTCCTCGTGTACCCGCGGCTGGTGCGTGGAGGGCGAGGTGATCGCCGGGTCGGCTACGTCCAGGTCCTCCCCGGCGCGCTGGCTGGCGCCCGGGCGCGCCACGACCTCAGTGCCACTGCCGGCGCACTGCTGCGGCGCTTGGTTGTCGACGTCGACCACAGGACCCATGTCCTCACCGGCTCGCTCCGCCAGCTCACCACCCGCTACGGGCTCGGCCGTCTCCGGCTCACCAACGCCCTCGACGAGTTGGCCGCGGCGGGTCTCCTCCGTCGCCATCCCGAGCGGCTGGAACTGCCCGCCTACGGCGATCTCGTGCGCCTCGCTGCCCCTCCCGCCGACCCCTGCACGCCGCGCTCGGATCGCGCGCCGGCCGTGCCGGAATCGCGCGCCCCCCGCGTCCAAAACGCGCGGCCCTCCTCTCTCCTAGACGGGAAAGACCAAGACCTCGAACCTAAGACTCCCGAGAACACGCACGCCCCGATTGCCGACCTGGCTCAGGGCCAGGGTCCGAGTCTCGGCAACGAGGCGCGCGACAGCAACCTTGCCGCCCTCGCCCTAGCCCTGCCCGAAGCAACCCACCACGAGCTCCTCGCCGACCCCGCCCAGGCACCCGGACGCCAGGCCCTTCGGCGCCGGCTAGAACGCCTCGTCGCAGCGGTCGGACAGGCCGACGCCGTGGCCACCGTGTCCCGAGACTGGCCCAAGGGCGTGGCGAGTCCCATGGCCCTGGCCAACAGCCGCGCCGAGCGGCGCCTGGTGGAGCTGGCCGGGGCGAGCGCCACCGGTGCCGCCGTCGCCGAGCTGGCGGCACAACAGGCCACCCGCCGCCGATCGGACGCGCTCAGGGGAGCAGGCAACCTCGGGCGGGCATGGGCCAGCGCCGGCGCGACCGCCGATGACGTGGCTGCCGAGTTCGCCGGCGACGAGGAGGCTCTGGAGACGGCACTGGGGGCCTTCCACGCAGCTCAGGCCGCGGGCGCCGGGACGCACTCCAGCCCCGTCGTTGGCATCGGCCGCACAGCCCGGCGCCGCCCTACGTCCTCGAGCGGGCCGCAGCGCTTGGCCTTCTCGCTCGCCGCAAACGGAGGTTGACGAGCATGACCGAAGCGTGGAGAACGATGGCCGCCTGCCGGAACCGGACGGCCACCATGTTCGACGAACGCCGGCAGGCGGAGGCCCGCTCGCTGTGTGCCGGCTGTCCGGTGAGGGAGCTGTGCCTCTGGGCGTGTCTGCGCGACGAGGACCCCACCTACCGCTACGGGATGGCCGGGGGGATGGCGCCGGGCCAACGGGCGACTCTGGCCCGGCGTCTGCCCGCTGCGGTCATCGAGGCCGCGCATGACGCCGCCGTGGCGGCCTGGCAGTTGCGCCACGGCCTCAGCGACGCCTTCCCGGCCGTCGGCGGGGAGTGGCACCCGGCTGGGGATCCCTTCTCAACCCCCTCCCCCACTGCGCCGCAACCCACCTCCGGGCCCGCGAAGGAGGCCGACGAAGCGATTGCCGCGGTAGCAGCCGCTTTCGGGATCGCCCCCGAAGAGCTGCTCGGGCCGAGGCGGACCCGTCGCGTTGTCGATGCCCGCCAGGTGTCGATGTACGTGCTGCGAGAGCTGGGCCTCTCCTACCCTGCCATCGGCGCGGCGCTCGGTGGCCGCGACCACACCACGGCCATGCACGCCGTTGCGCAGGTGCGGGCCCGCATGGCGGAGCGGCCGGCGCTGCGCCGGGGAGTGGAGCGGCTCCTTGCTGGGGCGGTCTGTGACGGCGAGGACGTGCGCTCCTCCGACTTCACGCCGCAAGCGGGGCAGGCCGACGTGGAGGCCCTGCTCCGCCAGGTGGCTCGGGCGTGCGGGGTGGGGCCCGAGCAGCTGTGCGGCCCGAGCAGAGCGCGCCAGGTCGTGCATGCCCGTCACGTGGCCATGTACGTGCTGCGCGACGTCGGCCAGCTCTCCTACCCTGCCATCGGCGCGGCGCTCGGTGGCCGCGACCACACCACGGCCATGCGCGCCGTGGAGCGGGTGCGGTGTGCTCTCACGCAGCCCGGGTTGTTGCGGGAGCGGGTGGAGGCGGCAATGGCGGTCGTGACATCACCCGTGCCGGCGGCGGCATAAGACGAGCGTTGGAAGGCCGCTGCCGGGCCCGGGCGAGCTGCTCTCGGCTCTGAACCGGCGAGGCCCGCTACGGCGCTCCCGAGGCGACGCCGGGTCCGCCACCGGTGGGCTGCGGGAAGCCTATGGTGATGCGGGGTGGGCGCCCCTGTAGTGTAATAAGCGTGCTATAAGCTAGCTCTAGCGCCGCCATGGTACACTTAGATCAGTGGCAGTGTATGACCCGGGCTCCGGTCACGGCGAACACGAAGGGGGCAGTCATGTTGCAACAGGCGATCGCCGTGGCCAGCGGCAAGGGCGGTGTCGGCAAGACGAGCGTGGCGGCCAACGTGGCCGGCGCCGCCGCGCTGGGCGGGTGGCGGGTGTTGCTCGTCGACCTCGACCCCCAGGGCAACGTCGGCGACGACCTCGGGTATCGGGCCAGATCGGACGGAGGGGAGGCGCTGCACGATGCGGTCCTCAAGCGCGGGCGGCTCGCCCTCGAGCCGCTGCGGGACGTCCGGCCGGGGCTCGACGTCGTGCCGGGCGGCGAGTTCACCGAGGACCTGGCCGCGCTGCTCCAGGCCCGGCGGAACAAGGCGGCCGGAAACGAGGCCGCCCAGGCCGAGTTGCTCGTGCTGGGCCAGGTGCTGGCGGGCGTGGCCGAGGAGTACCACCTGGTGGTCATCGACACCCCGCCGGCGGGGGGCGTCCTGCTCGACGCCGCCCTGGCGGTGGTGCGCTGGCTGGTCATCCCCACCCGCCGCGACGCCGGCTCCATCCAGGGCCTGGTGCGGGTGGCCCGGCGCTTCGCCGAGATGCGCGAGACCGTGAACCCCAACCTCGAGGTGCTCGGCGTGGTCCTGTTCGACTTCGGGGCCGCTCACCGCCGCATGGTCTCCGACGTGCGGGCCTCGCTGTCGGCGAGCCTGGGGGAGACGGCGCCGGTGTTCGAGGCCTTCGTGCGCTCGGCGCCGCGGGCCTCAGGCGACATGCGCAACGCCGGCCAGCTGGCCTACGAGTACGAGGCGGCCCGGGACCGGGCGCTGCGGGGCGAGGGCAGTCCGAGGCCCTGGGAGCCCGGCGCCGTGCGCTTCGGCGCCAACGCGCCCGGGCTGGCCGAGGACTACACCCGCCTCACCGAGGAGATCCTCGGCACCGTCTCGGCCGAGGCCGGAGCTCAGCGATGACGGACTACACACCGAAGGCCGTGGACCTGAGCGACTTCTCCCGGCGGCCGGCGGTTCCGCCGCCCCCCCTGGTGGCGAAGCCCGAGGCAGTACAGGCGCCAGCGCCGGGCGGGCCGAGGCCGGCGAAGGCCCCTGCCCGTCGCCGGGCGAAGCAGGAGGCCGAGGCGGCCGAGCCGACGGGCGCCAAGGTGCAGTTCGTGGTGCACCTCCCGGCCGAGACGCACCAGTGGCTGCGCCAGCGTGCCGCCGAGCTCGGGTGGCCCAAGCGCGAGGTGATCCTCGACGCTTTCGTCACCCACCGCGAGGCCCTCACGCCCCATGCCAGCGACGCGGAACGTCGCCGGGCGGCCGGGCTGCCGCCCCGCACGCCGCCCCGCCGGCGCGAGGTGAGCGGCGTGCCGAGCAACGTCTACATGGACCGGGCCGAGGCCGAGGTGCTGGACCGCCACGCCAAGGAGCTCGGCATGTCGCGCTCGCAGATGGTCACCGAGCTGCTGGTCCGAGCGGCGGCGCCGCCAGCCGCGCCGGCGAAGCGGGCGGGCGCCCGTCGACCTCGACATGACGCGTAGGTGGCACCAGCCGACCAGTACATCGACCCAGGCGCACGAGACGTATGAAGGTTCGCGAGATGATCCGTGACCTTGAGCGCGCTGGCTGGCAACTCGATCGCCAAAGCGGCAGCCACCGTCAGTATCGCCATCCAGCTCGTCCGGGAACAGTGACGGTTCCTGGCCATCTCGGCGATGACCTCGCCCCCGGTACGCTGGCATCGATCCGGCGCCAAGCCGGACTCGGAAGGGTCCGATGAGTCGCTACGCCATCGTGATCGAACAGGCCGAGGGGAACCTGTCCGCCTACGTCCCGGACCTCCCTGGTTGCGTCAGCACCGGCGGCACCGTCGAGGAGGTGCGGGCCAACATCGCCGAGGCGATCCGGCTGCACGTCGAGTCGCTGCGGGCCCACGGAGAGCCGGTTCCGCCGCCATCGAGCACCACGGCTGTCGTCGACGTCGCCCTTTAGCTGAGTTGGTGGCGGCGACTCTCGCGTATCTGTCGCACCCCGCCGGTACGGTCACCACCAAGAGTCGGGAGGCCGGCGATGGGCGGTGAGGTCATCAAGGTCGCAGGGCGCCGGGTCGCCCAGATCGAGTTGCGCAGTCACTACGGCGATGACGAGCAGCAGCTGACGCTATTCCGGGCGCCCGATGGCTGGACGGTGCTCACCGTACGCCGCATCGAGCGCTACGACGACGAGGGGACGCTGCGCAGCGCCGAGGCGGTGGTCTCGGCCGCCGAGCTCCCGGACCTCGCCGCCCTGGAGGAGTTCTTCGAGTACCGGGACGGCTGGCGGGAGCTGCTCGACGCCGGCCACGGCGAGGACCCCGAGCTGTACGCCGCCTGGGTGCCCCAAGAGGCTGACAGGGAACTGGACCACTCCAGCATCTACAACAAGGATCTGGCCCAGGCCACGGGCTACCTCGGCGGCCAGCCGACGCCAGCTCCTGGCCGAGCGCTGCCCGGTTGGGAGACCGAGGCGTGTGCCGCCATGGCGGCACACCTCGATGAGCGGGGCTGGCAGGTGCGGGGTCCGCTGCGTGCAGTGCCCGGGCTCGGCGCCGAGCCCGGCGACAACGTGGTGCTCGGGGTACTCGAGGCGTGGCGGTACGGGTGGGCGATCGCCGTGGTGGTGCGGGTCGACTACTGCGGCGAGGTCTACGCCCGCCGGGCGGGTGACGACGACGTCGAGGTGGCCCGCGCCCTGAGGCAGCTGTCGGACGCAGAGGAGGACGAGGCGTCGGCCGAGTACGCCCGCCGGCGCAACGCCGACTGAAGCCCGAACCACGCGCCCATTGGCGTCGATGTGCGAGCAGACACTGTCTGCTGCGCACGTTGACGCGCACGCGTCAAGGCCGGCGGCTACCGGCTCTGGGCCGAGCCGGCCAAGGAATGTGAGACGAAAATCCCCCCGAGATGGGGCCCGTGTGAGGCGCGGGCACAGCCGGGCCGTGAGCAGCGACCTCGATCGTCCCTACCAGCCGCAGCGACTGCGGGCAGCTGGAGGGGTGACAAGTGGAGGCGACGGTCATAGATCTGCTGGAGCGGGAGTGGCGCGTGCTGGTGGGCTCGCCGGCCGCCGCCGAGAGCCTGGTTCGCTGGCGAGGCGACGACGCCCTGGCCCGGTTCCACACCCTCGCCGAGCTGGTCGAGCACGTGGCCCGCCGGTCGACGCCGGTGGGGGAGCGCGACCGGGTGCTGGTAGCCCTCGCCATGCGGGCCAGCGACGACGACCTCGCCGCCCGTACCGTGCTCCAGCTGCTCCTCCCCGGGTGTAAGGCCCTGATCGGGCGCTTCCGCTGGTCGGCGGAGAGCGCGGATGAGCTGGCGGCCGAGATCGTCAGCGACCTCTACGACCGGATCCGGGCCTTCGCCGGGCGCCGGGCCCGCAGCTACGTGGCGGCCACCCTGCTCAACGGGACGAAGAAGCGGCTGGTGCGCCAGGGAAGCGACCGCGAGCGACCGACCTGCCTGGAGGACGAGGCGCAAGCCTTGGAGCTGGCCGAGCCGGCTGCGGTGCCGGCGGCGGCCGACGAGCTGGCCGAGCTGCTGGCATGGGCGGTGTCGGCCGGCCACCTCGACGCCGGCGAGGCCGAGCTCATCTCGCTCACCCGCACCGGCGAGCTCAGCGTGGCGACGCTGTGCCCGCCCGGCCCGGCGGCTGCCACCCTCCGCCAGCGTCGGCGCCGTGCCGAGCTGCGCCTGGTCGCCGCGGTGCACGCCGCCTGACCGAGAAGAAAATCTTTCCCGGCTGTCGCGTTGGGCACCGCGGCGCGCCCATTACATCGGTGTGGAGCCCAACTGCCAGCCGGGTGCCCGGCCGCCCCTCCCGGCACCCGGCTGGCCCGACCAGCCGATCGAAGGCTCGCCGCCCCGGTCCGGTTCGGGCGCCGAGCGCACCGAGGCGGACCTGAGTGACGGCGAGCTGCGCGAGGTGGTGGAGCGCGCCTGGCGAGCATTGTCGGAGATCGTCGACCGGATCATCGGCTCGGGGCGGCTGCTGGAGCGCGAGGTCATCGTCGACCTGGCCCGCTTCCTCGAGTCGGCAATGCCGGCGGTCCGTGCGCACGAGCGCCTAGTGCTGCGCTTGCGCGATGCGGCACTGGCCGAGGCCGCCGTGGTCGGCACCGACGAAGGCCGATGAGGCGGGGCCCGGCGACGACGGCGCCGGTGGAGCCGGAGGTGGTGCCCTTCGCCCGGCCCGGTCCGGCACCGGCTGTCCTCACCCGCCTGGCCACCTGTGCCCTGTGGGCCCTGGTGGTCGTCGGCGCGATCGGCGGGAGCTCCGCCTTGCTGCGGCCGCCGGCCCGGGCGGCCGCCACGGCGGCGCCGGCACCGTCGACGGCCGGCCCCAGTGGCTTCGCCGAGCTGTACGTGGCCGCCTACCTCCGAGCCGGCCAGGGCACCGAGGCGCAGCTGCGCGCCTACTACCCCGAGCGAGTCGAGCTGCGCGACGTCCCCGCCGGGTCGCGCTACCCGGCCCGGACCGTCACGCTGGCCGTCGAGGCGGTGGGGGAGCGGTACTGGTCCGTCGTCGTGGCCGCCGAGGTCCTCCTCGCCGCCGGCGACGAGTTCCGCCGCGACGCGCTGCGCTACTACCGCGTCGCCGTCGTGCAGCCCGGGCCGGGCCAGCCCATGGCGGCCACCAGCCTGCCGGCCGAGGTCCCCGCGCCGCCCGCCCCGTCGGCGCTACGCCTCGACGTCGGCGCCCTCGAGCGGCCCCGGTCGGACGACCCGGTGGCCGACGCCCTCGGCCGATTCTTCTCCGCCTTCCTGGCCGGCCAGGGTGAGCTGGCCCGCTACGTCGCCCCCGGGGCCGACCTGGTGGCCGTGACGCCCGCCCCGTTCGCCGCGGTGGAGGTGGTGCGGATGGCGACCCAGGAGCTCGCCGGCGGCGCGCGCATGGTCCTGGCTGAGGTACGGGGGACCGACGCCGGTGGACGCCAGCAGCTCCTGCACTACTCGCTTCGCCTCGGCCAGCGAGAGCAGCGCTGGGAGGTCGCCGAGCTCCTCCCGGGTCCGCCGCTGGCGGCCGTCCGCCCGCCGGCTGGCGTCGCCACCGCTACCACGACCACCGCGCCACCCGGCCCGGCGCCGACCGACCCGACCACCGCAACCACCACCGAAGGGATGACCAAATGATCCTCGCCCAAACGATGATTGAGTGGGCAAATGCCAAGATCGGCGAGGTCACCGGCCTCGCCCAGAACGGCATCGCGCTGGCCGCCATCGTCATCATCGCCTTGACCTACGTCTCCACGCGAAACCTCATCAAGACGGCCGTCGCTGGCGTCGTGGCCGGCCTCGTGCTGTTCAGCGTCGCCAACGTCGACTGGTTCAAGGAGCGCGTCGGCGGCGAGTTCCAGTCGAAGGCGCCGGCGGTGCGGACGGCGCCGGCGCCGCCCGCCTCCGTCTGAGCACAGCCATGGCCGACGACGCCGAGCACATCGCCTGCCGCTCCTACACCCACGCCCGCCGCCATCCCAATGTCATCGGGGTGATCGGTGGGTGGGTCCTGCCCTGGCCTATCACGCCCACCCAGCTCGGCGTCCTCCTGGGCTCGGCCATGGTGCTGCTCGCCACCCGCTCGGCGTGGGCGGTGCTGCCCGGCGGGCTGGGCCTGTTCGTCATGGCCGGCGGCCCGCTCGGGCTGGCCTGGGCCGTGCGCCATCTGCGCATCGAGGGCCGATCGCCCATGCGCATGGCCAACGGAGCGCTGTCCTACCTGGCCCGGCCCCGCCGGGGAACGCTGCGGGGCCGCCCCTACCGCCCACCCGGTCCCAGCCGGCAGCGTGCCCGGTTCTTCGTCGTGGGCGGCGGTCGGTAGGTGCGCCTGCCCGCCCGGTGCGTGTCGGGACAGCTGGTGTGGACGCACGAGGGCACCACGTGGGCGCTGTGGCGGGTCGGCGCCCGCACCTATCCCTACCTCGGCATCCGGGAGAAGCTCGACCTCCACGGCCGGACCCGGGCGGCGCTGATGGCCCTGTCCGGTGAGTCGATGCTGGTGTCGGTGTGCGAGCGGGTCGACCCCGCCGCGGTGGTGGAGGCCATGGTCGACGGGGTGGACCTCGACACCCATGGCCAGTGGGCCGAGGTGGCGGCCGCCGCCCTCGACAGCCTGGGCGACGCCCGGCTCTACCGGCGCCACCACTACCTGGCGGCGGTGCTGGACCATCGCCGCAGCACCACCGCGCTGCGGGCCGCGCTGGGCTCGGCCCGGGCCCAGGTGGGCGGCCAGTTCGGCCTGCCGCCGGCGCCGGTACGGCGCCGTGAGGTGCTCGAGCGCCAGGGCCAGGCCCACCAGCTCGGCGAGCAGCTGGCCGCCGTGCTCGGCCGCGACCACGTGCGTCCGGCCACCGCCGCAGAGGTGGTGTGGCTCTACGCCCGGGCGGCGCGCCGAGGCCTTGACGAGCCGCCCCTCGACGAGTCGTGGGAGCCGGCGCTGAACGGTGGCGGTACGGCGCCCGACGCTGCGCTGCGTTTCCCCTCGCTGGCCAGCCTGGCCGAGGCGGTGCTGGTCGAGGGTGGCGCCGAGGACGACGAGGGCCGTCCTCGGCACCGGCGCTACCTCCGGGTCGACACCGAGGCCGGGTCGGCCTACCAGGCCTTCCTCGCCGTGTCGGACATGCCGGCCACCTTCGCCTACCCCGGTGGGGCCGAAGCCCTGGCACGTACGGACGCCATGGCCTTCCCTGTCGACTGGTGCGTGCGGGTCCGCCCCACCTCCAACGCCGACGCGGTGGCCAAGACCAAGCGCCAGGCCCGCCAGCTGGCGGGCCAGTTCGACGAGTACGGCGGCGAGGCGGCCGGGCCGCCGCCCACCCTGGCCGCCGCGGTCGAGGCCATCGACCACGAGCGCGCCGCCCTGGCCGCCAACCCGGCCGAACCCGAGCTGCAGACCACCACGGTGTTCGCCGTGTGGGCCGACACCCTCGCCGAGCTCGAGAGCCGGGCCGGCCAGCTGCGCGCCGCATACGAGGTCAACGAGTACGGGCTGCCCCGCCCCACCGGGGGCCAGCTCGCCCTCTACGGCGCCATGCTGGTCGGCTCGCCGCTGCCGCCGGTGGCCCGGGACTACACCCAGTACGGCCTGGTGGGCGACCTGGCCGCCCAGGCCCCGTGGGCCGGCACCGAGGTGGGCGACCCCCGGGGCGGTCTGCTGGGGGTGAGCCTCGACGGGGGAGCGGCGGCGCCGGTGCTGTGCGACTGGGGCTACGGGCCCTCCATCGACCGCTCCGGGTCCATCGGCGCCTTCGGCGCCCTCGGATCGGGGAAGAGCTACTTCGCCAAGAGGCTGTGCTGGGACACCCTGGCCCGGGGCGGCCAGGTGGTGGCCGTCGACCGCACGCCGATGGGGGAGTACGTGCGCCTGGCCGCGGTGGCGCCGGGCAGCGCCCAGGTGGTGCGGCTGTCGGCCGACGAGGGGGACGGGGTGTGCCTCGACCCCATGGCGGTGTTCGCCCCCGGCGAGCGGGTGCGCTACACCACTGGCTTCCTCACGCTGCTGACGGGCACCGGCCCGACCGACAACGAGGGGGCGGCCCTGGCCGAGGCGGTGCGGCGGGCGGCCGCCGACCCCGGGGCCCGCCTGGGCGACGTGGTGGTCACCCTGGGCCGCCTGGCCGCCGACAACCCCCGGGCCGAGGACGTGTACCACCGGCTGGCCAACTTTGCCCACGCCGAGCTGGCCGCCGTGGCGTTCGGCGCCGGCGACCCGGTGCGACTCGACGCCGACTACCTGGTGTTCCACATGCCGTGCCTGTCGCTGCCCGACAAGGAGGTCCTCGAGAACCCCCATCTGGCCCGCCAGCTGCTGCCCGAGCAGGTCTTCTCCCAGGCGCTGCTGTACCTGGTGGCGGCCGTGGCCCGCTCGGTGGCCTTCGCCGACCGCCGCCGCTTCGCCGGCGTGCTGCTCGACGAGGCGTGGGCGCTGACGGCCAACCTCCAGGGCCGCCAGCTCGTGCTGGACATGATCCGTGACGGGCGCAAGCACCGGGCCGGGGTGATCGTGCTGTCCCAGCACCCGGCCGACCTGGGCGACCGCCGCCTGGCCGACCTCCTCGGCAGCCGGCTGGTGTTCCGCCAGAGCCATGCCGCGGCCGGCCTGGCGCTCGAGTTCTTGGGCATGGAGCCCACCGAGGCCACCGTGCAGCTGCTCGAGCTGTCGGTGCGCACCGGCCAGTGCCTGTACCGCGACGTGCGCGACCGCATCGGGCTGATCGAGGTCCTGCCCGCCCCCTTCGCCGAGCTGGCCGCCGCCTTCGAGACCAACCCGGAGGCCGACCGCCCGTCGTCGCCCGCATCGGCGCGCCGGGCCGCCGCGGCCGGCGCATCGCGCAACGGCGCCTCCCGGCCATGAGGGCCCCCCGGGCGATCGTCGCCCGGGCCCTCGCCGGCGCCGTGGTGGCGCTGGGCGCCGTGGTGGCGGCCGCTCCCGCCTGGGCCCAGACGCCGGCGCCGCCGGCTACCTCGCCTCCGCCGGCCACCCCGACGACGCTGGGCCCGCGCCCGAGGGCTCCGGCGCCGCCGACCACGGCCGCCCGCCGTCCCGCCACCCTGGCCGGCTGCGACACCTCGGCCCCGCCGGCGGCGCCGGGCGACGAGGACGAGGAGGGCGGCGAGCGGTCGTGCTCGACGCTGATGGAGCGCATCGTGCCCGGCGTCGACCCGGGCCCCGCCCCCACCAGCCACTACGACATCGGCTACGACCGGGGCGGCGCGCTGTCCATCGACCGCAAGATCCTCGGCTTCCTCACCGACCAGGTCTTCGCCGTGGCCCGCTGGGCGGTGCGTACGGGCCTCTGGGTCATCAACTGGGCCCTGGGCTTCGGCTTCGCCCGCCGCCTGGCCGTTCCGGCCCAGGCCGTGGCCGACACCTACCAGACCCGGGTGGTGGACGGGCTCGGGCTCGGGCGGTTCTTCCTGGTGCTGGCCGCCTGCTACGGCGGCTGGCAGGCGCTGCGGGGGCGGATGACCCGGGGCGTGGGGGAGTTCGCCGTGTCGGTGGTGGTGGCCGCGCTGGCCGCCACCACCCTGGCCTACCCGGCCAGCGTGTTGGTGGGGGCACTGGAGCGCACCGAGGCCATCTCGATGGAGGTGGCCTCCATCACCACCGCCGAGAACCCGGCCACCACCACCGCCGACCCGGCGAACCCGGTAGGGCCCATCGCCGCCGACCTCCACCGCGCCTTCGTCGAGACGCCGCACGAGCTGTTGTCCTGGGGCCGCACCTTCCCCGCCGGCGACCGGTGCCGGGCGGTCTACGAGGCGGTGGTCCGCACCGGGCCGTGGGGCACCAAGGACGAGCCCCGCGACGCCATGGAGGACGCCGGCTGCGAGGCCGAGGCCCGGTTCAACCGCGACCCGTCGGCGGACCGCCTGGGGGCGGCCGCCCTGGTGGCGCTGGCCGCCGTCTTCGTCATGGTGATGCTGGTGATGGTGGCCGTCACCCTGGTGGCGGCCCAGCTCGGCGTGGTGGTGGCGGTGGCCCTGGCCCCCTTCGCCCTCACCGGGGGAGTGCTCCCGGGCGGGGGCCGCCAGCTGCTGTGGCGGTGGGTGGCCGGCATCGGTCGCTCGCTGGCCGCGGTGGTGATGACGGCGGTGTTCCTGTCGCTGTTCCTGGTCGGCGTCAGCGCGCTGCTGGTGGCCACTTCGGGCGAGGCCCTCATGGTGCAGATGGGGGTGATCGACGTCGTGGTGCTCATCGCCCTGGTCAAGCGGGGCAAGCTGGTGCGCGCCGGCAAGCGGGCGGTCACCAACGTCACCCAGCGCCTGGAGCGGGCCCGGGTGGGGGGCGAGCACGGCCGGGGCTGGCTGGGCCCGGCGGCCGCCGGCGCGGCGGTGGGCTTTGGCGCCGACGAGCTGTTCGACCAGGCCCGGTGGCGGGGCCAGTCGCTGGTGGCCGCTCGCCGCCACGCCTCCATGCGCCGGGCGGTGCGGGCCTCGGGCGCCGCCGGCCCCGGCTTCACCGCCGGCGGCGGGCCAGCGAACGCACCGGCCCGGGCCCGGGTGGCGGCGGCCGTGGGCCGCACCAAGGCGGGCCGAGCCGCCCTCGGCGCCACCAAGGTCGCTACCGGCACGGCACGCCTGGGCCTCCAGGCCAGCGTCGGCCTGCCCGTCTACGGACCCCGGGCCGCCCAGGCGGCCAGCACCCGGGCGGTCGAGCTGCGGGGCCGGCTGGTGGCGGCCGCGCACAGCCGCGCCGGCCAGGCACAGGCGTTCGGGCGGGAGTACGCCCAGGGCGTGGCCGCGCCGGCCCGCGCCGCCCGCCGGGTGTGGCAGTCCACCACGGGGCGGCCCTAGCGGCGATGGGCCGGGCCACCACCACCACCACCACCGCCACCGCCGGAGCAGGCGCCGGGTCGGGCGCGGGCGCCGGTGTCGCCGCCACCGTGGCCGTCGTGGCCGCCATCCCGCTGGCCCTGATGGGCCTGGTGGTGCTGTTCGCCTTCGGCTTCGCCACGCCCCCGGCGGCGGGCTGCGGCGCCGGGGGGCCGGTGGCGGCCTCCACCGACCTGTCGCCGGCGACGGTGGCCGGCATCGAGGCGCTGCGCCCGCTGTACCAGGAGGCGGCGGGCCCGGTCGGGATCCCCTGGCCGCTGCTGGCCGCCGTCGACTACCGGGAGTCGGGCAACGACCCGGTCCGCTCGGCCCTGTCGGGGGAACCCCTGGGCACGCCCAACCCCGACAACCCGTCGCTGACCACCACCGACAAGGCGGACAGCCTCGCCCGGGCTGCTCAGCACCTGGTGGCCATGGGGCGCTCGGTCTACGGCGTCGAGCTCGGCCCGGCCAGCACCGACACCGAGGTCCAGCTGGCGCTGCTGGCCTACAACCGGGGCTCGATCTACCGCAGCGCGGGGCTGGGCCCCGAGGTGTCGCCGTACGTGATGAACCAGCTCGACGGCGCCCACCTGGACATGGCCTGGCCCGACGTCGCCGGCGAGCCGCTGGCCGGGCTGCGCGAGCTGTCCCGCTACGGGGCCTGGACGGTGTTCGTACGCCTGGGCGGCGCCGCCACCCCGGGGTGCGGGCCAGCCAGCGACGTCGCCGTGGTGGCCATCGCCCAGGCCCAGCTCGGCCTGGGCGAGGATCCCCCCGGCTCCAACCGGGGACCGGCCATCGCCAAGTTCCAGGGCAGCGCGGCGCTCGTCGGCGAGGCGTGGTGTGCCGACTTCGCCAGCTGGGTCTACGCCCGTGCCGACACGCCGTTCACCGGAGGCCTCGACGGGGGGTGGCGGCTGTCCGCGGTGGCCGGCGTCCAGGCCTGGTTCCAGGCGAACGGCATCTGGGTCGACCGGGGCCAGGCGAGCTTCGCCGCCGCCCTCGCACCGCTGCCCCAGCCCCGGGCCGTCCCCCAGCCCGGCGACGCCATCGTCTTCGCCGCCGCAGGCCAGGACCACATGGGGCTGGTGGAGAGCGTCGACGGCGACGTCGTGCAGACCATCGAGGGGAACTCCTCCGACGCCGTGGCCCGGCGCCGCTACCCCTCCTACGCCACCAACCCCGAGATCGTCGGGTGGGGACGGATGCAGTGAGGCGAGGCGCGAGCACACCGGCCATCGTGGCCACCCTGGTGGCCGGCGCCGTGCTGGTGGCGGTGGGCACGGCCGGCGGGACCAGGACCACGACCACCTCGCCGCCCTCCGCGGTGCCAGCGGGCCCAGTGCCGGCGACCTCCCCGCCGCCGGTGCCGAGCGTGCCCCCCGCGGCCCCGGAGCCGGTGGCGGCCCCGGCGCCACCACCACAGGAGCTGGCGGCCCAGCTCGAGCGCACCGACCGCCTGGAGCGGGACGTGCCGCTGGTTCGCGCCCTGCCGCATGAGGCGGCCACCTACCGGATCGACTACCGCCTCGTCGACGACGGCCTGGTCCTGGTCGTCACCCTGGCACCGCCGCTCAATCGGGCCGAGCAGCTGCCCCAGCGCCAGGCCCAGCTGGCGGCGGCCAAGCGTGAGGCTCTCGAGTACCTGGCCTCCCAGCATGCGCCGCCCGGCATCTGGCCGATCGAGTACCTCCCGCCGGAGGCGGAAGCACTGTGAGACCCGGACGAGAAATCACCGGCGGCCTGTCGCGTTCGGCCCGCCGCCGCGCCCATTACATCACCAGAGGCCGAGCCCCAAGGACCGACGTGCACTACCGACGGCACCGCCACACGTTCCACCAGCCGATCAGGACCGGCGCGGCGGCGAGGCGCGCTCGGCCGGTTCCGGCCCGCCCGACGCACCCGTTCCACCGGCCTTCCCCCCGCCGACGCCCGGCCCATGGTGAAACCCCAGGCCACCACTCATATGACCGGCATGTGATCGAGACGAAAACTGGTAGTGCACTGACACAAGCAGGTGGTGGGGTGGGTGTTCGTCAGTGTGGTGGCCATGGAACGCTGAGTGGCAGCAGCCTGGTGCTGGCGCCAGCCCCGATGGGACGCAGCGCGCCGCAGGCGCTCGATCGTGGGTTGGCCAAGTGGTGAGGGCCGTGGTGATGGCGGCGATCGTGGTCGCGGTGGCCATCGGGACCGTGGTGGTCCGCCGACGTCTGGAGCGCCGGGCGCTGCGGGCGAGGGTGCGCTTTGCCTTGGTGCCAAGCGAGTCGTTCGACCCGCAACTGGAGGACGTGCTCCGCTTCGCCAGCGTGCTCACGCGCACGAGGCGGGCGGTAGGGCGTGGGCGGCCCCGCCGAGTCGATGCCATCCGACTCCGCCTGGTCGCGATCGCGGGGGGCAGAGTCGTCCAGTTCCTCGAAGGACCGAAGAACTCTCTTTCCCTTCTCCGCCTCAATCCGTATCCCGAAGTCGACCTCCGACCGCCCGAATCCGTCCTGCCCGCCCTCGACGCCGGCCCACCGGAGCGCCCAGGGCAGCCGCAGAGCGAGCAGGCAGGCCCGGCCGACGGCGAACCCGAGGCGGGAGCGGCCTGATGGGCGACGCTCGCACCGCCCGGGCCGAGCTGGTCCTGGCCCGGGAGTCGAGCCTGGCCCTGCGCCACGTGCCGCTGCGACCGGACCCGCTGAGTTCGCTGGCCCTGGCGCTCGGCGAGGTGGACGACACCCTGGGCGAGGCGGCCGAGGTCATCGTCGACCTGCTGCCGCTGACGCCGGCCCGGCGCCGTCACCAGCTGCGCAGCGCCATCCGCCGGGAGCGCTCGTCGTCGAGTGGGTCGCCCCTCGACGAGGTGTGGGACGCCGTACGGGGCGGCTCGTCCCGCGGGCGCCAGCAGCCCCGGCCGCGCCTCGGGCCCGCCGGCACCATGGAGGGCCTGGACGACCGGGCCGAGGTCCGCCACCGGCTGGCCAAGCTGTCGTCGACCGAGCCGCTGTTCGCCCTGCAGCTGCTGGTGTGGGCCCGCTCGGAGATCCCGGGGCGGGCTGAGGCCCACCTCCACGCCCTGGTGGCCTGCCTCGAGCAGTTCGCCGGCGAGAACCACCTCCGGGTGGTGGGCCGCAACCTCGGCGTGGTCCACCTGGGCTCGGACCTGTGGTGGCGCCGGCGTCGCTTCGATCGCCGTGTGGCCAGCGGACTGTTCCGCCCGGCGGGGGAGTCCTTCGTCACCGTCAGCGAGATCGCCGGGCTGCTCAAGCCGCCGACCATCCACTGCCGGGCGCCCAAGGTGGTGCGCTCGGGGGGCGTGATCCCACCTCCCCCCTTCGGCCTGCCGACCTACGCTGGCCAGCCCGACCTCCTGCCGCTGGGGACGGTCCAGGGCAGCGACGGGGAGCGGGTGGTCGGCCTGCCCCTGGCCGAGACGCTGTTCACCGCCCACTTCGGCCGGGCCGGCTTCGGCAAGGCCCTGGCCGTCGACACGCCCATCCCCACGCCAGGCGGCTGGACGACCATGGGTGAGCTCACCCCCGGCGCCACCGTCTTCGACGAGCGCGGCGACCCGGCCAAGGTCATCGGCGCAAGCGACGTCATGCACGGCCACGACTGCTATGAGGTCGTGTTCTCAGACGGGTCGACCATCGTCGCGGACGCCGAGCACCTGTGGTCGACCCAGACCGCCGACGAGCGGCGGTACATGGCAGCGCAGCTCAGCAGGCCGCGCCGACCTCGGGCTGGCCCGGACGAGCTGTCGGCACTGCATGCCCTAGCGGCGGCCGCACCCGCCGGAGCGCTAGTCACCCGGGGTGAGCTGGCCTCGCTCGTGGGGCGGGCCCGGGCGATAGACGGTCTGACCACCGGCGTGGCGCCAGCCACGGTGCTGGCGCGGCCGGGACGGGGCAACAACCCCGGCGCCTACCCCATGCGGGATCTGCTGGAGCGGCTGATCGAGCAGCTGAGCACGCCTCGGAACGACCAACGGCACAAGCGCCTGCCTGCTCGGGGGCTCAGGACCACCGAGGAGATCCGGGCCACCCTCACCAGTCGAGGGCGGGCGAATCACTCTGTCGACCTCGCTGGTCCTCTCCGGTACCCGCACCGGGCCCTCCCGGTCGATCCCTACGTTCTCGGCGCATGGCTCGGCGACGGCACGAGCGCCAATGGCGGCATCACCTGTGCGGACCCCCAGATCCTCGAGGAGATACGGGCGGCGGGCTACGAGGTGCGTCGTTGGTGCCCAACGAGCACGACGCGACCGTACTCGTGGGGCATCGTCGGAGTCTTCGGCCTCCTCCGCGCCCTCGGGGTGCTGGGGTCGAAGCACGTTCCACGGCTGTACCTCGAAGCCGACATAGAGCAGCGCAGCGCCCTGCTCCAGGGTCTGATGGACACCGACGGCACCATCGGCACCGGTGGCAGCTGCGAACTCTCCCTGACCAACCGCCGCCTCGCCCACGACGCCTTGGAGCTCATCGTGGGGCTTGGGATGAAGGCCACCATGGCCGTTGGGCGTGCCCAGCTCGCCGGCCGCGTGTGTGGACCCCGCTACCGGATCGCCTTCACCCCGCGCCAAGTGGTGTTCCGCTTGGCCCGCAAACGGGAGCGCCAGCGCGTCGCCCGCCGGCGGACGGCGGTGTTGTCGCGGCGCTACATCGTCGACGTGCGCCCCGTGCCGTCGGCCCCGGTGCGCTGCATCGCGGTGGACTCGCACTCGCGTCTGTTCCTGGCGGGGGCGTCGTGCATCCCGACCCACAACACCGAGACGGCGGTGATGCAGTTCGTGGCGCTGGTGCGGGCCGGCCGGGGCGGGATGTTCCTCGACCCCCACGGCGACGCACTGGAGCGCATCAGCCCATGCCTGACCGACATGGCCGACCGGGTGCTGGAGATCAACCTGGCCAGGGGACGGGACCAGGTGCAGGCGGGGTGGAACGTGCTGTCGATGGAGGGCCTCGGCGCGGTCGACGTCGAGGCCCGGGTCTCGGCGCTGGCCAGCTCGTTCGCCGCCGCCTTGAGCTGGGACGACCGAAATACCCGGGCGCTCAACCTGGTGACGATGGCGGCCCAGAGCCTGTGCGAGCTGGCGCTGCGCCTGCCTCCCGAGCTGGCCCCGACCATCTTCCAGATCACGACGCTGTTGTCCAACGACGACTGGCGGGGCGAGGTGCTTCCCTACCTGTCACGCACCAGCCGGGACTTCTGGGCCACCCGGTTCACCAAGTTGGCCGCCGAGGCCATCACGCCAGTGACGAACCTGTTGGACCGGCTGCGGGCCAGCTCGGGCGTCGCCGCCCTGTTCGGCTCGTCGCGCTCCACCTACGACGTGCGGGCCGCCATGGACGCCGGCGCCGCCGTGCTGGCCTGCCCGGCCGGCATCGGCGACAAGGACAAGCTCGTGTTCAGCCTGTTCCTGTTCGATCTGTTCCGGGCCACGCTGTCGCGCCGGGACATCCCGCCGGCGCAGCGCCGGCCGTTCCACGCCTTCCTCGACGAGTGCCAGCTGGCCGACTCGGGCCAGTCGAGCGAGACGGTGGCCCGCATGCTGCGGGAGGGGCGCAAGTTCGGGCTGCGGGTGCACGCCATGACCCAGCAGCCCACCGCCCTGTCCAAGGTCACGCTCAACGCCATGCTCACCAACCGCTCGCACCTGTTCTCCACGGTGGTGGGGGCCGAGTCGGCCGCCGTGCTGTCCAAGGAGTGGGCCGGCCTGGTCGACCCCCGCACCATCACCCGACTGCCCCGGTACCACTTCCTGGTGTCGGCCACTCTGGGGGGGGAGGTCACCCCTCCCTTCCTGGTGCGGGGGCTGCGAGTGGAGGACCTGTGGGGCGAGGTGCACCGCCCCGAGGACGTCCCGGCCATGAACGAGGTGATCGACGCCACCATGGGGCGCCGGCCGGTGGGCGACATCCTCGCCGACCTCGACACCCTCGACGACCGGATCCTGGGCCATCTCCAGGGCGCCGCACCTGCGTCCGCCGAGGCGCCGGTGGTGCCGATCGGGCCGCGGCCGCGCCCGGACCGGGTGCGCTGGAGGGCCGATTGAGGCGGCCGCTGCCCCGGGTGTCCGGCCTCGGCGCCGAGATCCTCACCGGCCTGTACCGCCACCGGCTGGTGTCGACCAGCCAGGTCCACGTCATCCACGCCCCCGAGCTGACCCGCCGGCGCATCCGGATGGTGCTGTGCGATCTGGAGCGGACCGGCTACGTCTGTCGGGTCGGGATCGCCGGGTCGATGGAGACCGCCTGGTACGTCGCCGGCGCCGGCGCCGAGGCGGTGGAGGGCGCCGGCGTCGACGTCCGGTCCTACCGGCTCAACGCCTCCCGGGCCGGCGGCCCGCTGCAAGCCCACACCATGGCGGTCAACGACGTCGGCATCGCCTTCTTGGAGGCGGCCCGCCGCCGGGGTGAGGACTTCGACGTCGCCAGTTGGCGCCACGAGGCGGCCCACCCCCTCGGCGAGGGCCGCAAGCCCGAGCTGGTGATCGCCGACGCCGTGCTCGACTACGTCGTCCACGACCCCGACGGCGAGGTCCTGGTCTGCCGCTTCGTGGAGCTGGACCGGGCCACCATGTCGGTGCGGGAGGTGGCCACCAAGTTGGCCAACTACGCCCGACTCCACGCCTACCAGCCGGCGGCCCGCCCCGGCTCCGAGGCGCCCCGGGGCTGGCGCCAGCACTACCACCGCCGCTTCCCGAAGGTCATGGTCGTCATGTCCGGCCGCCCGGCGCCCACCCTGGCTCGCCGCCGCGACAGCCTCCTCGAGCTCGTCCGCCGCGACGCCCGCGTCATGGCCCTGCGCGATGAGCTCGGGATCTCGGTCGCCACCCTCGATGACCTCCGCCGCGACGGCCCGTTCGCCGGCGTGTTCCGCCGGCTCGGCGATCCGGCCACGCCCGTCGACGTGCTCGGCCGCCCGGCGCCCGGCCACGTGGAGAGGGCGGCGGGGTGAAGCCGGCGCCGGAGCTATTCGATCGTGCCGAGCTCGGTCCGGACCTGAGCTCGCAGGGCCCGGGCTGCCTCGAGGGCGTCGCGCCTGGTCTGCTCCAGCGCCCGGTCCCGGCGGTCGCCGACGACGCGGGAGTTGTGGATGTCGACCTTGAAGAGCATCCACGCTGCCCGCCAGGCGTTGAACCGCTCTCGCACCATGTCGGAGCCGAAGGCGTCCAGCGCGGTCCACACGCCGGCCAGGCGGGCGTCGCACGACTCGTAGTCGGGGCGCTCCCGGTCGACGGCGTCGGTCTCCACGAGGCGGTCGGCGTCGTTGACGGCATCGAGCAACGCCAGGTAGGCGCCCGTGATGCGCTCCTGGCGGCGCGCCTCGCCGGCCATGGCCCGCTCGTGGGCCAGACGGTCCCGGTTCTGGGCGGCGGCCTGGCGCCCGACGATCCAGGCGCCGGCCAGGGCGGCGCCGGCTGCCAGGATCCCGGTGACGAGCTCGCTCATCTCCTCGCTGCGCCCTGGTCGGCCATGGGGCGCCATTGTCGTGGTCATTGGGGCCGGCGTCGGCCATGAGCGAGGCGCTCGACATCGCCCGTCGCCTCACCCTCTCCGAGCGGCTGCGCCGGCGGCGCTTCGAGCTGCTGCCGCTCTCCGGCCCGGGCTGCGCCTTCACCGAGGTCCAGGGCCGGGGGCCGGGCCCGTCGACGGCACCGGCCAACCTGGTCGAGCTCATCAGCTCGATCGCCACCGTCGGGGTGCTGCAACCGGTCCTGGTCGAGGAGCTCGACGGCGGCCGGATGCGGCTGGTGGCGGGCGAACGCCGGGTGCGGGCCGCCCGCTGGGGCGCAGCCCACCACCCCGACAACCCGCACTTCGCCACAGTGCCGGCCGTGATCTGTCCGGGGCCGCTCAGCGAGGAGGAGCGCCGGGTCTGGCAGCTCGTCGAGAACCTGGCCCGCGAGGACCTCCAGCCCGGCGAGCTTGCCGCCGCCCTGCTGTACGAGCGCTCGGCCGTGCTCACCTCCAAGCTCCTGGCCGACGGCGTACCCATCCCCGCCGAGCTGGCCGCTCTCGAGGACCCGGTGGCCCGCTTCCGGGCCCTGGACCGCCTCCGGGTGGCTGCCGGGCGCCACCACGTGGGCGCGCCGTGGGACGAGGTGCTGCGGCGCCTGGGGATCCAGATGCGCCAGGACAAGGCCCGCCAGCTGGTGCGGGCCTTCGCCGCCTTGCCGGCGGAGGTCTCCAGCCAGATGGACGCGGCCAAGGTGGCCCTGGCCACCCGCCTGGACTATCTGCGTCTGGAGCGAGGGTGTGCCGAGGCGGCCGCCGAGCTGTGGGCGGCGGTGCGGGACCGCCAGCGCCCCGAGTTGCTGTCGGCCGCCGTGCACGAGCGCCTGGCCCATCCCGACCTCGACGCCCGCGAGTCCGTCGATCGGGCCGAGGAACGGCGCGAGCTCGCCGACCAGGCCCGGGCCCGGGCCCAGCGCCCGGGGATCTCGGCGGAGCCCGGGGAGATCGACCCGCAGGTCGTGGAGGAGGTGCTCGAGGGGCTGCGGCGCCTCCTCGGCCAGATGCGCGGGGGAGCGAGCGTGGGGCGCTTCGACGCCGGCTCGCTGCGCCTGTTCGCTGGCGAGCTGATCGAGCTGCTCGAGCCCGGGGAGGTGGCCGCGTGAGGGTGCCGGTGGCCACCATCGCCCCGGCCCGGGGCTGCGGCTGCTCGGTGTGCCCGTTCTTCGTGGCGAACCCGGCCGCGGTGGAGCCCATTTGCTCGGGCTCCAACAGCTCGTGCTCCTACTGCGGCTGCGCCCGCTCGGAGGCGCCCGGCCCGGCGCCGTGCGGGGCGTGCTCCATCCGCTGCGGGAGCCGGGTCGACATCGCGGCGTGGATGGCCGACGTCGGCGGTACCTTGGCCTTCGACGACATCGTGGTGGGCACCACCCTCCCGCCGGGCTTGCCGCGCTTCGTCCCCCAGGTCGACGGCCACGACGTGGCCGGCTTCGACCGCCAGCTGCACTGGCCCGCCTACGCCGTGGGCCTCCGGCGGGTGTTCAGCCCCGCCACCCATCGCATCTACCCCCGCTTCGACGGCGTGGCGGCACACGACGCCCTGGGGCTGGCGGCCGATCAGCTGGCCGTGCTCGTCGGCTACGGCGAGGACCCGCTGGTGGAGGCGGTGTGGTCCGATCGACGCCGGGTCGCCGCCGCCGTGGCTGCCCAGGGATGGGACCTGGTGCTGGCCCCCAACTACTCGATGTACGGCAACCAGCCCCGCACCGAGCACCTCATCAACTTCCGTCGCAACCTCCTCGTCGCCGCCGAGCTGGCGGCGGCCGGGGTCCCGGCCGTGCCCAACCTGTACTGGTTCCGCAAGGAGGACCTGGACCGCTACCTGTCGTGGATCGACGACACCGGCCCCGCGGCGGTGGCCGTCAACCTCCAGACCTTCCGCACCGAGGAGGACTGGCAGACCATGGCCCTGCCCGGGCTCACCTACCTGGCCCTGGGCATCCCGGTCGAGCTGGCCGTGGTGGTGGCCGGGTCGTCCCGGGCCGACCGCATCGCCACCCTCCTTGAGCTGTTCGGCGAGCGCCTGCACCTGGTCTCCCAGAACGCCCAGGCCTACGCCCGCCACGGGGCGGCGATGACCGAGGCGGGCCGGGTCGATCGCCATGCCCGGGTCGAGGACCTCTTCGCCGCCAACGTCCGCCACTACGCCGGCCTCCTGGCCGCCGGCGCCGGCCAGCAGTGACCACGCCGCACCGCCGCATCTGGGCGCTGCTGGCCCGGGAACCGGCGACGGGCTGGGCCAGCTCACTGGCCGGGGTGCTCGGCGTCGAGGGCGGCCAGCACCACCTCTCCTGGCTGTCCTACGCCCCGGCCGCCGAGCAGTGGCGAGCCCGGGTGGCCGCCATCACCGCGCCGCTGGCCTCCGCAGTGGAGGAGTGGGCCGAGCTCGCCGACGGCGTCAGCTGGGCCCTCGTCGAGCTCGAGGCCCCCGGCACCGCGGACCTGCGTGGCGACGTCGAGCTCGCCTTCGACGAGCTCGTCCTCCTCGAACGCCGGGTGCGCTGAATGGGCGGCGGCAAGACCAAGGCCCACGAGAGCTTCGTGGTCTCGCCGGCGCCGGCGGTGGGCACCGAGACGCCCGGGACCGACGACGGCGTGCCCGGGCCCTCCACCGCCATGCTCGACGCCCTCGGGCCGCTGGAGGACCCAGACGCCACCCCGGCCGACAAGCTGGCCGCCCTCAAGGCGGCGGCCGGGATCGCCGGCGACGAGGCCGACCAGGCCGCCCTCAAGGCCGCCTCGGGCCAGTTCCTGGGCGGCCTCGACGCTGACCAGCTGGCCGGACTGGCGCTGGCCGAGGGTTTCGAGCACCCGACGCTGGTCGGGCTGAACGCCGCCGGCGGCGGGCCGCACCCCCTGGCCCACTGGCTCGATCCCGCCTATCCCCCGACGTCGCCGTCCAAGCTGGCCATCCAGGCCAAGGCCTCCGAGCGCTTCGCCGCCCTGGCCGACGGCGCCACCATCGCCGGCGTCACCCTCGCCGACGTCCAGGCCGCGGAGGCGGCGGCCGGCGCCGGCGCGCCGCCGAGTGGCGGCGGCTGGGTGGCCACGCCGGCCGACATCGTCACCGCCTCGACCGCACTGCACCAGGCGCTGGCCGACTTCAACATCCTCCAGGCCACCAACCCCGCCCTCGACAACCCGAACGACGGCGGCCTCGGCGCACTGCTGGCCGCCGAGAACCACCTGGCCACCGCCCAGTGCGCCGAGCTGGGCAGCGACCTCGACGCGGCGAAGGCGTCGGTCAAGGCCCTGGTCGACAAGAGCCTGGCCGGCGCCACCGGTTACCGCCAGCAGTGGGCGGTCGACCAGGTCGTGGCCGCCGCCCATGCCGAGGGCATCCTCAGCGAGGCCGAGGCCAAGAACCTCAACCGCACCGAGCAGCTGGCGCTGCTGCGGTCCTCGACGGCGGCGACCGAGCGCGCCGCCCTCGGCGAGGTGGCCGCGGCCCGGGCGGGCGAGCTGGCCGCCTTCGTTGAGGCCAAGGGCGCCTACGCCGCCTACGGCGCCCTTCCCGTTGCCGGTGGCCTGGAGCTGGCCGGGCTCGACTCGCAGCTGGGCAAGGACGGCGCCGTCGCCTTCGCCACGGCGGCCGGGAACTACTTCGACCAGCGGGCCAAGGTCATGTCGTGGAGCACCAACGCGGCTGGCTCCGTCGAGTTCTCAGCGCTGACCGGATACAGCTGGGCCCCCGGGCAGAGCGAGCTGACGTCGACGTTCCGCACCTGGGCCAAGGGCCAGAAGCTGGCCGATCTGCGGGCCGTGGCCACCTCGCTCGGCATGCCGGCGGCGGGCGCCTCCCGGGCCCAGATCCAGAACTACATCGCCGCCAGCTGGGACCCCACCCTCGACAAGTCGGCGATCGCCGCGGCGGTGGCCGCCAAGGCGGCCAAGCCGGCCGGCCCGGCCAAGGTGGTGGCCCCCAAGCCGGTGGTACCGGTGGCGGCGGGCCCGGCACCGCCGGCTGCGCCGGTCTCGTCGGGGCCCCCTTCGGCGAGGTCGTTCGCGGCCAAGCATCTCCAGATCGTGGAGGCCCTCAAGGCGCACCAGGCCCTGGCCGCCGATCTCCCCGCTCGCCCGCCGGCCGAGACCGTGGCGACCTGGGCCTTCGGCCCGGCCCAGGCCGCCCACCTCGGGGGCGCCCATGCCAAGAGCCTGCATGCCGCTCCCGACGGGAGCACCTGGATGTTCAAGCCGGACAAGACCGCCGGCGGGGCCCGAGCCCACGCCGAGGCCCAGGCGTCGGCCATCTTCGCCCGGGTGGGCGTGCCGTCGGTGCCCGTCTACGCCCGCTCGATCGCCGGCAAGGTCGGCTCCGTGCAACCCCTGGTGCACGGCGCCACCTCGCTGAGCGCCGATCCCAAGGGCTGGTCGCAGACCGACGTGGACAACCTGGTTCGCTACCACGTGGCCGCCTGGGCGGTGGGGGACCACGATGGCAACCCGGCCAACGTCATCCGCACCCCGTCGGGGGGCCTGTGCCCGGTCGACCAGGGCCAGGCGTTCAAGTTCTTCGGTCGGGACCGGCTGGCCGCCGACTACCACCCCAACGACTCGTTCGGCTCGGTGCCGGCGTTCCACCAGGCCTACGCGGCGGCCAAGGCCGGTGGGCTGGCCAAGGGGGTGGCCGTCCGCCCGGAGGCCGCCCTTCCCACCATCAAGGCGTTCGAGGCGCTGCCTGACGCCGCCTATCGGGCGCTGCTGGCCTCCGTGGCCACCGAGGGCGTCGCCCACGGGGTCCACTGGGTGGCGCCCATGCGCAAGGCGGCGGCCAAGCGACTGGGCACCGCCAGCGTCTCCGACGCCGAGGTGGCCGAGGAGTTCCTCCGCACGGCGGTGGCGCGCAAGAACGGACTGCGGGCCGCCTTCGCCGGCTTCTTCACCGCCAGTGGCTTCGGCGCCGGCGCCAAGCTCGAGAAGGTGGCGTAGTGGGCAGCGGCTCCTCGAAGGCGCACGAGAGCTTCGTGGTGACCCCCACGGCCGTGTTCGATCCCCCTGTCGACGTCGTCGGCGAGGACCACGAGGTCGTCGACGAGCCGGTGGAGATGCCGGACCCGGAGCACATCGAGGCGATGGTGGCCGCCCTCGAGACGCTGCTGGACGGCTCCCCTGCCGGCTCGGAGCCGGCGGGCGGGGGGAGCGAGGACGATGTCGGCGACGACGACGTAGCGGCCGAGGCCGACGTCGCGCCGGCCGGCGGGCTCGGCGACCCGCCGGCGCCTGCATGCGAGCCCGCCGCCGCCGGCGAGGAGTTCCTGACCCCGGTGCCCACCGACCCCACCCCCGGCGAGATCTGCGGAACGCCGCTCTTGGTGGGCGGGGCCGACCTCGACGACTCGCTGGCCACGCTGGTCTCCTACCAGTCCAAGGGCGGTCCCCGGGAGGTGCTGCTGGCCACCGTCACGCCCGAGGCGGAGGCCAAGCTCTACGAGGCCCTGGCCCTGTCGGAGGCCACTATGGTGCCGGTCTCGGTGGACAAGGAGGTGACCGGGCGGCTCCCGCTCGACCAGGCCCACCAGCTGCACGAGCAGCTGGTCACGGTGGCCAAGTCGGTGAACCACCATCTCGGCGCCGGCGACGCCATCCCCGTCCACACCCACGCCAACCTGGCCAAGGCCCAGGAGGAGCTGGCCAAGCTGGCCCCGGGCGTCCAAGGCGAGGCCGACAAGGCCATGGTGGCGCACTACCAGGCGGCGGCGGCCACCATCGCCGAGCGGCTCGCCCCCGGCTACGAGGTGCCCTATGCCTCCGGCGGCAAGGTGCCCATGGTCGCCGCCTACGAGACGACGGGCACGGTGAGCGTCACCGAGTACGTCCCCGCCCCGGCCCCGCACGCCCCCGAGGGGTTGCTGGCGGCCCAGATGCGCCCCGCCTCCCGCATCGGCGCCAAGGTCGGCGCCGGCGGCTCGTGCAGCTGGGACGGCACGACCCGCACCACGGCCAAGGGCAAGGAGTACCTGGTCGACCTCGGCGACGGCTACAGCGCCGTGTACCGCCCCTACGCTGGCGCCGCCGGCGCTGCCGATCCCGACTTCAGCCACCGCGGCGCCCTGGAGCTCATCGCCCCGCAGGGCCCCGGGCACGGGCCTGAGCTCGTCCGCCGCCTGGGCCAGCTCAACCTGGTGAACCGGCCCATGACGGCAGCCGAGGGCGAGTGGTCCTACCTCCGGCGCAACATCGAGGCCCAGGGCCTCGGCGCCCACCCGGCGGTGGCCAAGGCGCTGGCCGACTCCGACGGCCTGGAGGACGCCACCACCGAGTTGCTGGTGGCCGAGCGGGCCCATCAGGCCATCGGCCTGGACCACCACGCCCTGGTCGGCTTCGCCAAGGGGCTGCGCCTGGAGGCCGAGGCCCGGGCCCTGCCCGAGAAGGTGCGCCTGGTGCGCGACGGCGTGGCCAAGGCCAAGGGCCTGGCCGGAGGCACGGCGCTGGCGGCCGCCCCCGGCTACCAGCCCACCCCGCGGCGATCGGGCGGCTGGCTGGTGTGGGACCGCTTCGACGTGACCGCCGACCCGGCGGCCGCCCGGGCCCCGTTTGCCAAGCGGGGCCTGCACCACCGCGTCACCAACAAGAACCTCATCGAGATTCTCACCAACGGCGGCGTGCTGGCCTCCACCGAGCGCCGCCGGCTCATGGGCGTCAAGGCCGGCAAGGGCATGAGCGAGAGCTCCGACATGGCCTCGGGCGGCGCCCAGTCGGTGTTCTTGCGGGTGGGCGGCCAGCCGAGCGGCGCCGGCCCGGCGCTGTTCTGGGCCGACCCCACCCAGCTGCTGCGGCGCTCGGACTGGTACGCCTACAACGGCGACCACTTCGGGTCCCTCAACCCCAAGAGCGGCCACTCCACAGCCGGGCTCACCCGGAACCCGGCCACCGTGGCCGGGTTCAGCTCGGGCAGCAACGAGGTCATGTTCCGCCACGGCATCGACCTGTTGGGGGCCGAGGCGCCCTCGCTCATCCGTTGCGCCTCGGCCACCGAGCGCGCCGCCGTGCTCAAGCTGCTGGCCGAGCGGAACATCACCGAGCTGGGCGGGCGCCCGGTCGACAAGGTCGTGCAATGACACGCTGGGAGCGGCTGCTGGCCGGCTGGCTGGGCGACCTCGATGTCGGCGCCGAGCTGGAGGTGAGCGACCCCGACGGGACCGTGGCCTTCCTCGCCCCGCTGGCCCGTCACTACCGCCTGGAGGAGCCCGCGCTGGTGTGGGTGCGCCCCGTGGTCGGCGGCTACGCCGTCGAGCGGAGCGAGCCCGGCTCGCCGGGCTACGCCTTCCATCTGGACCAGGCCCGGCCCCGGGCGCTGCACGCCGAGCGCCTGGAGGTGGCCGGCGACGAGCTGGTGGCTCCCCAGCCGAGCGGGCAGGTGGCCAGGATCCGGGCGGCGGGCCCGGCCACCAGGTCCGAGCTCGAGCGCTGGGACGTCTTCGTGTACACGGTGCTGTCGGCCGAGGCGGAGGCCGACCTGGGCCGGCTGTGGGGGGACAGCTGGTGGGGCGAGTGGGCCTGACCCCCGGGCCCCGGATGTAGCAACAAAACGACGTAGTGCCCTTGACACACAGTGACGAGCAGACGTATGCTCGTCACTACACCGACCGAGGGAGGGCAGATGGCCCAGGATAAGAAGACGCTCGTCGTCAACGCCGTGGTGGACGTAGACGGGCCGGACAAGACCATGTGGATCGCCCAGGTGGTGGGCGACGCGTCGCCGTTCTCCGGGCTGTTCGCCTGGGGCCAGAACTTCGCCGACGCCCGGGCTTCGCTCGCCCAGGTGGTGTGGGCGGCGGTGTCGGGTGGGGCGTTCCCGGGCCTCGCCCACTCCGGCCTGTCGGCCGACGACCTCGCGGCGGTGCAGGTGCTGGCCACCACCCGCAAGACCTTCACCGCCGAACAGCTGTCGGAGGCGGTGTGATGGCGGCCTCGCTGGCCGAGGGGATCGCCGGCGGGCTGCTCGGGGTGGCCGCCGGCGACGCCTTGGGGTCGACGCTCGAGTTCCTGCCCCGGGCCGCGGTGGCCTCGCGCTACCGCGGCGGCCACCGCGAGCTCACCGGCGGCGGCGCCTTCGGGTGGCGGCCGGGGCAGGGGACCGACGACTCCGACCTCACCTGGGCCGTGGTCCAGGCCTACCTGGAGGGGTACTCGGTGGCGGCCGCCGCCGAGTACATGCTGGCCTGGTTCCAAAGCGGCCCTCGCGACGTCGGAGCCACCACGGCCGCCGCCCTGGCCGCCTACCGCCGCAGCCGCGACCCCCGGCGCTGCGGGGCGGAGGTCGCCGGCCCGCTGGCGGCCGGCAACGGCTCGCTCATGCGGGCACTGCCCACCGCCCTGGTGCGGGGCGACGCCGCCCAGCGGGCGGCCGAGGCAGCCGAGCTGTCGAGGATCACCCACGCCGACCGTCGCTGCGTCGAGTCGTGCGTCGCCTACGGCGAGCTGGCCGCCACCGTGCTGGAGGGTGCCGGCCCGGCCGAGGCCATCGAGCACGTGCTGGCCGCCACCGGCGTGGGCGGCGAGGTGCGGGCCGTGCTGGCCCGAGCGCCGCACCTCCGCCTCGACGAGCTGCCCAACGGCGGCTTCGTGCTCGACACCCTGGCCGTGGCCACCTGGGCGCTGGTCCAGTCGGGATCGTTCGAGGACGTGGTGGTCCAGGTGGTCAACCTCGGCGGCGACGCCGACACAAACGGGGCCGTGGCCGGCGGGCTGCTGGGCGTGCTCCACGGCGCCGGCGCCGTGCCGCCCCGCTGGCGGGCCACCCTGGAGTACGCCGACGCCATCGAGGCCGCCGCCCCCCGGCTGGTGGCCATGCGCCAGCAAGGCAGCCGTCCACTCAGCGGCGCGGCGGGCCGGGCCCGATGAGCGCCCCGGTGATGCCCGAGGCCGGCGGCCTGGCGGCTCGGCGACCGGCACCGCCGCGCCGCCCGGTCGGCCGGGTGCCGCTGTGCGAGTGCTGCGGCGAGCTGGAGGTCGAGCTGTCGTGCAGCTGCTGCGGCCAGGAGCTGTGCTCGGGGTGCTGGGACGACGGCGGCGACGACCTGTGCGGGCCGTGCCTGGGGCTGGGCTGGGGCGACCGGCCGATCGTCAACGTCGAAGTGGCCCGAGGGCTGCTGTGACCGCCCGGGCCGCCGCCGTGGCCACCGCCATGCTGGTCGCCTCGTCGTGCTCGGTGCCTGTCGTGGCACCCGAGACGGCGACCGGCGCCTCTAGCCCGGCCGTGGCCGGGCTGCGGGTGGCCGAGCCCGACCCGGGCCGGCCCCGCTACGACCGCGACGAGTGGCAGCCGGGGGGCTGGTCCGACGCCGACGGCGACGGCTGCAACACCCGGGCCGAGGTCCTCATGGCCGAGTCGGCCATCCCTGTGGTCGTCGAGGGTCGCTGCCGGGTGGCGGCCGGGACCTGGCGCGACCCCTACACCGGGCGCTCGACCAGCTCCGCCGCCGAGCTGCAGATCGACCACCTGGTGGCGCTGGCCGATGCGCACCGAAGCGGGGGATGGGCGTGGCCGGCGGAGCGCAAGGTGGCCTTCGCCAACGACCTCGTCGACCCCGAGGCGCTCAACGCCGTATGGGGGCCCGAGAACGAGCGCAAGGCCGACGACGGGCCCGACCGGTGGTTGCCGCCCGAGGCCTCCTACCGCTGCGCCTACGTGGCCGCCTACGGGCGCATCAAGGCCCGCTGGGACCTGAGCGTCACCCCGGCCCAGGCCGTCGCCATCGCCTCCACCTCCACCCGCTGCGCCGGGCCGGCGGCAACAGTGCCGTGAGCGCGCTGGCCGCCTTTGGGCCGCCCGCCGACGACGGAGCCAGCCGCCCGCCGCCCCGGCTGCCCGAGGCGGTGGCGACGGCCGCCGCCGAGGCGGCCGGCATCGACCACCAGGTGCTGGCCGGCGCCGTGGAGCTCGCCCTGGCCGGCGGGCCCGACGCCGGCGGGGCGGGGTGGCGCCGACTCGCCCATTGCCGGGGCAGCAAAGCCGACAGCTTCTACCCCGGCCGGGGGGCCACGGGCCTGGGCGCCGTCGTCGACGCGTGCCGTTCGTCGTGCCCGGTGCAGCGCGAGTGCCTGGCCGCCGCCCTGGCGGGGGGCGAGTCGCACGGCGTGTGGGGCGGGACCACCGCCGCGGGCCGGCGGCGTCTGCGCCGGGTGCTGCGCCACGCCGGCGTGCTCGGGGTGGTCGGCGAGGAGGCCTACCTCGCCTGGTGCGAGCCCGGCGCCGGGCGCGAGCCGCCGGCCCGGGCGCCCCGGCTCCTCCCGGCCCTGCGGCCCCGGCCCCACCAGCTCGAGGCGGTGGAGGCGGTGTGCGCCGCCATCGCAGCGGGCGGGCGCTGCCAGGTAGCCATGGCCCCCGGGTCGGGCAAGACCCACATCGGCGCCTGGGTCGCCCAGCGCCTCGGAGCCGAGCGGGTGCTGGTCGTGGTGCCGAGCCTGTCGCTGGTGGGCCAGACCGCGGCCATGTGGCGCCACGCCGGATGGCCGAGCGAGCGGGTGCTGGCGGTGTGCAGCGACGCCGGCGAGCTCGACCTCGAGGCCACCACCGACCCGGCCCGGGTCGCCTCCTTCCTGGCCGGCCCGGGACCCGCCCTGGTGGTGGCCACCTACCAGTCGTCGCCCGTGCTGGCCGGCGGCGCCGGCGAGTTCGACCTGGCCGTGGCCGACGAGGCCCACCACCTGGCCGGCGATCGGGCCAAGCACTTCGCCGCCCTGTGCCGGGGCGAGATCCCCGCCCGGCGCATCCTGTACATGACGGCCACCCCGCGCCTGTACCGCCGCCGGGCGGGCGAGGTCGAGCTGGTCGGTATGGACGACGTCGAGGTGTTCGGGCCCCGGACCTACCGGCTCTCCTTGTCGGACGCGGTGGCCGCCGGCGTGGTGGCCGACTACCGCATCGTGGTGGCGGCCGTGGACGCCGAGACCTTCGCCCGGGTAGCCGCCCACCCCGACCTGGCCGGGATCGACACCCATCTCCTGGCCGGCGCCATCGCCGTCGTGCGGGCCATGGGCCAGTTCCGCCTGGCCAGCTGTCTGAGCTTCCACACCCGCGTCGAGCGGGCCCGCACCTTCGCCTCCCTCATCGGCCCGGTGGCCGACGCCCTGGCGGGGGAGCGGCCCCCCGGCCCCGGCTGGGCCGGCTGGGCGCACGGCGGCGCCTCGGTGCGGATCCGCCAGCGGCTGTTGTCCCGCCTGGCCGACGGCGCCAGCTGGGGGGTGCTGGCCAACGCCCGGGCTTTCGGCGAGGGCGTGGACCTCCCCACCCTCGACGCCGTGGCCATCGTCGACCCGAAGAACAGCGAGGCCGACGTGCTCCAGGCCGCCGGCCGGGCACTCCGTCGCCCGTCGGAGGGAATCAAGGTCGGCACGGTGGTCCTGCCCGTGCTGTTGGCCGCCGGCGCCGATGCCGACGACCCGCTTGGCGGCATCGACGGCGCCGGGCTCGAGGTCGTGGCCGGCGTGCTGCGGGCGCTGCGGGCCCATGACGACGGTCTGGGCACCCGCCTGGACCTCACCCGCCGGCGGGTGGGCAGACTGCCCGGGGGCCGGCCCGACTGGGCCGCCTTCGCCCGGCGCAGCGCGGCGCGGGGGCTGTTGCGCAGCCGCGTCGAGCTGTGGGTGCCAGGGGGAGCCACCGGCGAGCTGGCCGGGGCCATGGCGCTGCGCCTGGTCCGCGAGGCGGCGCCGGGCTGGGAGGAGCACTTCGGCCGGCTGCGGGCGTGGGCCACCGAGCACGGCAGCGCGGCGGTGCCCCAGCTGGCCACCGTCGCCGACGGGCGGGGCGGGACCTTCGGCCTGGGGGCGTGGTGCACGACGCAGCGGACGCTGCGGCGCCGCCAGCTGCTGGCGCCGGAGCGGGTGAGCGCCCTGGAGGCGCTGCCCGGGTGGACCTGGGACCCGGTGCCCGAGCAGTGGCTGGCCCACCTCGACGCCCTGGCCGACTGGGCCCGCTGCCACGGCCATGCCAACTGCCCGCAGACCACCGTGTGGCGGGGGCGGCGGATCGGGGCCTGGGTCAACACCGTGCGTACCGCCCACAAGGCGGGCCTCGTCGACGCCGAGCGGGTGGCGGCCCTCGAGGCCGTGCCCGGGTGGACCTGGGACGTGCGCAGCGATGCCTGGGAGGAGCACTTCGCCGACCTCGCCGCGTGGGCGGCCGAGCACGGCCACGCGTGCCCGAGCTCGGGCGACCTGGTCGCCGGCTTCGACCTCGGGCGCTGGGTGGCCAAGCAGCGATCGGCGCTGCGCTCCGGCCGGCTGGAGGCGGCCCGGGCCGAGCGGCTCCGGGCGCTGCCCGGGTGGGTCGACCACGAGCGGGAGGCGGGCTGGGAGGCCGGCTATGCACGGCTCAGGGCGTGGGCGGGCGAGCACGGCCACGCCGCGCCGCCGCAGACGCTGGTCCTCGACGACGGCTACGGCCTCGGCTCCTGGGTCGCCACCCAGCGGGAGCGCCGGCGCCGGGGCCGCCTCCCGGTCGCTCGGGCGGATCGCCTCGACGCACTGCATGGATGGGAGTGGTCGCCCCGCAACGACGCCTGGCCGGCCGCCTACGCCCGGCTGGTGGCCTTCGTCGAGCGCCACGGCCACGCCCGCGTGCCCGACGGGGTCGGCGGCGACGAGTTCTGCCTCGGGGCCTGGGCCACGGCCCAGCGGACCCAGCACCGTCGTGGCGCCCTCAGTGCCGAGCGGGTGGCCGCCCTGGAGGCGATGCCCGGCTGGGTGTGGAGCGTCCACGGCGCCCGCTTCGACGCCGCCGTGGGCGCCCTGGAGGCGTTCGCCGCCCGTCACGGGCACTGCGATCCCGGGCCGGACCAGGGCGAGGACGGACGCCGGCTGGCCCGCTGGGTCCGCCGGGCCCGGGCCCGGCATGGCGAGGGCCGCCTCGAGGCGGCCCGGGCCGAGCGCCTGGAGGCGATCCCCGGCTGGCGCTGGGACGCTCCGGTGGACCGCCAGGCGACGTGGGATGCGGCGTGGGAGGCGAACCTCGCTGCCCTGGTGCGCTGGACGTCGGCCAGAGGCGGCCGGCTGCCCAGCCAGGGCGACGTCGACGACGACGGGGTCCGGATCGGTGGCTGGGTGGCCAAGCAGCGCTCCAAGCACCGGGCCGGGCGGCTCGGACCCGACCGGGCCTCGCGCCTGGAGGCGCTGCCCGGTTGGACGTGGTGATCTCCCATGCCTGCTTGCGGGCTAGTTCGCACAACCTGGAGACGTATGCTGGCCGCGACGCCGAGCACATCACGGGAGGGGCGCTGGTCAGCTCTGGTGGGCCTCGCCGATCGGTGGAGCCGGTGCGCAGCTTCGACCCCGAGGCGCTAAGGCGCGCCCGGCGGCGGCGACGGCTGTCCCACGACGCGCTGGCCGAGCTGGTCGACGTCGCTCGGCCGAACCTGATCGCCTACGAGCGGGGCACCACGCGCCCGGGCATCGAGGTCCTCGCCGCGCTGGCCGGGGCCCTCGGCGTCGACCCGCTAGCGCTCACCACGGCGACGCCGCGCACGGCCACGCTGGCCGACCTCCGGGCCCGGGCGGGCGTGACCAAGACGGAGCTGGCGGCGCGCCTGGGGATCGCCCGGTCGACCTGGGACTTCATCGAGCGGGGCGGGAGGACGCTGCGACCCGACACTGCGGCGGCCGTGGCGGAGATCCTCGGGGTGGACGAGGCGGCGCTGCGGCGGGCGCTGCGGCGGGGCATCGAGGCGGAGGCGGCGAGAAGGCCTCCACCGTGAGCGCCACGACGATGCGCCGCCACTTCGCGCTGTGCCATCGCCTCTCCTCGGCGGAGGCGTCGCAGCCGGCCACCGCCGCGTGGGTGGTGGCAAGGATCCACCGCTACGCCGGCGTGGCCGGCGTCGCGCCGGTGGTGGCGACGGCCAGCGGCCCGGAGTACCAGGCCCTCAGCGGCCGCCCGGTGGGCCCGGAGATGTGGGGCGAGGCCAACTGGGCCTGCGGTAGGCGCCCGGTGGTATACGTCGACCCGGCCAAGGCGCGCACCCGGGGCGCGGCCGAGCTGGTGGTGGCGCACGAGGTGGCGCACGTGAGATGGCGCAGTTACGGCCACCGCCGCGTGCTGTTCGACCGGTGCCAGACGCTGATCGACCAGGTGGCGGCAAAGGACGCCTCGGAGCCGGCCAAGCTCCACTGAGCCACTGCGGGGCCGTGAGCGGGCCCCGAGGGGGTCAGCGGTCGCCCACAGGGCCCAGCGAGCCGCCGCCGTCGTCCTCCTCGGCGTCTCGCTCGTCGAGGGCGTCGAGCACCGCGGTCTCCAACAGCTCGAGGTCCTCCTCGTCGCTGCGCAGCGGGATGACCGGGGCCAGCTCGTCGGAGCCCATGCCCACAGCATGGCGGCTCTTTCCACTTGACGCGGCGGACGTGGAGGTATACGGTACACGGTAAACCGTATCTTCGATCCTCAGCAAGGGAGCAGCCGTGGAGTCCAACCTCGCACCGCAGATGAGCACGATCGTCAAGGTCACCCCCTTGGTCGACATGGTGGTGGAGGCCCACGGCTTCCGGCCCGACTCCCTCTACGTCGAATAGACCGGTACGTAGGCGAGATTCCTTTGGGGTGGATTCTCCTTGCGACAACCAGGGTGTCGGGCCCGATCGCCGGTGGACTTGCCGACAGAATCAGTCTTTGGGGTTGTCCCGAGGCGCCATGGCCGTGCGGACGATCTCCTCAGCCACGTGGCGCAGCTTGCAGTTCTGTGACTGCGAGGTGGTTCGCAGCGTCTCGAAGGCCAGCTCCTGGCTGTAGCCGTTCTCGCCGATGAGGATGCCCATGGCCTGGTCGATCACCGCCCGCGAGTCGAGCGCCTCCCGCAGCTCGCCGGCCACCTTCACCGCTGCGAAGTAGGTGAGGGCGTTGGCCAGCGCGGCGGCCGCCTGGGCCGCGAACATCACCCCCGTCTTGCGGTCGGCGTCGCCGAAGGCGCCGGCCTCGTGGGCGTAGAGGTTCAGCGCGCCGAGCACCTTGCCGCGGACGGCCAGGGGAAGTGACAGCGAGGCGTGCACGCCGCGCTCGGCCGCGTGCTCGCAGAACCGTGGCCAGCGCGGCTCGTCGGCCATGTCGGCGACGGCCACGATCGTGTTGTCGAGCACGGTCTGCAGGCACGGGCCCTCGTTGATGTCGTATTGGTAGTGATCGACCTCGTAGACGAGGCCGCCGGTGGCCGCCCGGGTGGTGGGCTGGCCGTCCACGAACAACGTCATGCCCACCGCGTCACACGAGGCGATGCTGCGCACCGCCAGGTCGCTGACCCGCCTCAGCGTGGTCTCCTGGGTCTCCTCGGCCAGCAGCAGGCCGGAGAGGTCCGCGACGCTGCGCCACAGCTCATCGGGATAGTCGGTCACGGCGCCTCGATTCGAGTCTGCTCGTGGACCGAGCCAAGGATCCGCGTGCCCCAGTCATCGGCCAAGGTGGCCTGATGTCGGCTGGTGGTCCGAGTGTATGCCCGATCGGGACCCGGTCAGATCCCGACAACTGTCACTTAAACCCAAGAACTAGCGCACGGTGTTGGCGGATGTGGCAGCCTGGGCATCTTGCGGTTGGGAACGCAGCCGCAAGTCAGCTCCACAGCCATCGCTCGGTTGGGAAACAGCCGATCAGGAGCGATAGGTCCGAGTTCTGCGGCGCGACCTGACCGCCCGCTCTGGTTCTGCCCCCTCGGAGTGCAGCGATGCTCTCGGCGCACCTCGCAACGTCGTCGCCCTCGGTGACGTGGGCAGAGCCCGCTCCCCGTCGGATCGTCCGGCTCGAAGCCGGGGGCGAGCCGGCATCCGACGGGGAGGAGCGTTGCGCCGGGACGACCAGGGTGAGCGGCGGCCATGACCGGTAGCGCTTCCGTCGGCGTTCGGCGCGCCCTCGGCACCGTCGTGGTCACGGTGCACGAGGAGCTCGACGGCTCGGGGGCGGCCCACCTCGATCGCATCTTGGCCGACCTCATCGACGGCCAGGGCAACCTGGCCGTCGTGGTGGACCTCGGCGACGTCAGCGTCGTCGAGAGCGACGGCCTGGCGGTGCTGGTGGCGGCGGCCGAGCGGGCCGAGGGACGTGGCGGGGCGCTGCGCCTGGTCAACCCTCCCGAACGGGTCCACCAGGCGCTGGAACCGATGGGCCTGGCCGGTCTCGTCACCCCACGGCCGTCGGTTCTCGGCGCCGGCGTCCAAGCGGGAGCACCCGACAGCTGAACACGAGGTGGCAGCGATGCGACGACGGAGCGGCTGCTGGGCCGAGGCCAGGAACGCCTTGGCAGCCGTAGCAGCCGACCGACAGGCGGCGGCAGTTGACCGGGATGCGGCAGCGGCCGACCGACAGGCGGCGGCCGACGACCGGGATGCGGCGGCGCTGTTGGTCCACCAGGCCGCCCTTCTGCGGGAGGAGGCGTTCGCCGATCGGCAGCAGGCCGCGCTGTCGCGCCATCAGGCCGGGCTCGATCGTGCCGCGGCCAGCACCGACGAGCTCACCGGGGTCCTGCGCCGGCGCGACGGCTTCCCCCGGCTGCAACACGAGATCGACCGGTGCCGGCGCTCGCACGCCGGCCTGGTCATCGGCTTCGTCGACGTCGATGGGATGAAGACGGTGAACGACTCCCGCGGCCACCAAGCCGGCGACGCCCTGCTCCGGGAGGTGGCGGCGGGGCTGCGCTCGGTGTTGCGCTCCTATGACGTGGTGGTCCGCTTCGGAGGCGACGAGTTCATCTTCTCGCTGGCCGGGGCGCAGATGGCCGACGCCGTCGCCCGCTTCGACAAGATGCGTTCATCGGTCGCCCACCTCAACGGCTACTCGGTGAGCGCCGGCTTCGCCGAGCTCGGTTCGAACGACACCCTCGAGGCCCTGGTCGCCCGGGCCGACGCCGACCTCTATGGTCGTCGGGCGCTCCGCAACGACCGGGTGGGTTCCGCCGGGAGGTTGGACCGGGTCCGGCTCCCGCTCCCGGCCGGGCTCACCGTCGACCCCGCCCCTCGCCCGGGAGCCGGCGTAGCCGGACCAGTCCCCGCTGGCGGCCCGGACCCAGCGGACGGCGGTGCCCGGGTGCATGCCCAGCAGATCGGCCAGGACCCCAGGTGCGAGCTCGCCGGCCAGGTCGAGCAGCAGCGCGCTGCGGGCGGCGCGGGCGTCGATGCCGTAGGCGGCGAGGCGCACACCGAGCTGGTTCGCCCCGAGCGGGCGCCCCGGTTGGGCACCGACGAACAGCCACCGGCTCTGCCCTGATGCTCCGGTGGTCGCCCGCCCCCGGCGGTCGGCGACGAGGTCGGCGACGAGGCGGCCGACCGGTTCCGACAGCTCGATCTGGGTGCGACCGAAGCGGACGAGGGTGGCGGTTGGGCCGGCGGTGATGTCGTCGACCCGGAGCCGGCTCAGGCGGGCGAGGGGCTGGGCGTAGCAGAGCAGGAGCAGCCCGGCCACCCGGTCGACCAGCGGGAGGGTGGCGTCGGTGGCGAAGCGATGGGCGACGACGAGGTGGTCGTCGGCGTGGGCGCTGCGGGCCGGGTTCGGGTCAGCGCGGCGGACGATGTCGAGGTCGTGGGCCAGTCGGTGCCGGCACGCCCAGCGCAGGAAGCCCCGGGCGTGTTTGCGCCCCGGCGGTCCTGCCATCCACAGCTCGACGTGCGCCTGGGTGCAGGAGGCCAGCACGAGGCCGTGGCCGCGGGCCCAGGCCAGGAACTCGACGGCGCCGCGCACCAGGCGGCGGGCGTGGTCGTCCGATGCCACCCCCGACCGGCTGCGCCGCATCCGGTAGCGCTGGAGCACCCACCACCGGGCGAACGCCTCCACCACCTTGCGGTCCTCGTCGATGGCCATGGCGCCCAGCTGGTCGACGACCCACGCCTCCAGGCGGGCCGTCTGCTCGTCGCGCTCGGGGAGCACGCCGGCGGCCACCAGCACGGCGCGGAAGTGGTCGAGCGCCTTGGTCGCCGGCCGCTCGTCGAGGGCCTCGTGGGTCACCGCCACCTCCCCTCGGGCCAGGGCGGCGAGCAGCTCGGCGCACTCGGGCTTGGACAGCCACCGCAGGGTGGCCCGCGCCCTGTCGGAACCGACCAGGGACGCCCGGAGCGGGGCGAGGATGGGCGAGTCGCCGAGCAGCGACGGGAGCCGGCGCTCGATGGTGCAGGACCGGCAGCGGCCCGCCTCGTAGAGGAGGTCCTCGGCCCCACACGACGAGCACACGCTCCACGGCTGCAGCCCGGCGCAGCCCGAGCACAGCTGGCGCTGGTCGGGGTCGCGGGGGTCGATGCGGCGCCGGTGGCCGCAGCCAGCGCAGGTGCCCCTCGCCCCCGCCGCCCGCTTGTAGCACGTCGAGCACACCGGCCCGCCCGCCCACACCACGGCCACGATGGCGTCGTCGGTCCCGCAGCGGCTGCACCGCTCCCGCCGCCTGGAGCACGAGCTGCAGCGGGCCTCGCCCTGGCGCCCGCTCGAGGTGGCAGGCCGGGTCCGCCCGCACCCGGCGCAGGCCACCACCGGGTGACCCCGTGCGCACCCGCCGCACAACGCCCCCTCGGGGGTGCGGTTGGCCACCCGGCGGCGGCGGGAACAGCGACTGCACACCTCGAACGTCGCCGCGTCGAGGGCCCGACACGAGGAGCACACGGCGGCGCCGTCGCGATCCCGGGTCGACACCGGCCCGACCCGGCCGCACCGCCCGCAGCATTGGGCCCGGGCCTTGATGGCGCACCAGTTGCAGGCCCGCATGCCGTCGACCCGCTGGGTCAGCCATCGCGTCGTCCCGCACCCGTGACACGACGGCGGGCGGACGCTGGTGGCGCCGCCGGCCACGAGCGCGGCCACCAGGCGGTCGACCACCGGTGGGGCCAGCGAGGAGCCGGACAGGGCGTCGGGGATCGTGGCCAGGGCCTCGGCCAGCCCGGCGGTGTGGCGGCGGTTGGGGGCGGCGACGGCGACGGCGGCGTCGATGGTGGCCCGGTCGAGGTCCGGCTCCACCTCGGCCACCACCACTGCGACCTGGCCCCGCAGGGCGGTGGTGGCGGCGGCGGCGTCGTCCCGGCGGGCACAGGTGCGACAGATCGCCCCGACGGCGTCGCGGCGGTTGGCCGGGCGACGCTCCCCGCAGCGCGAGCACTCCACCGCCCGGGCCCGGGCGTCACAGGCGCCGCACAGCATGCGGCGGCCGGGGCCGTTGCCCCGGAGGGCCACCGCCCGCCCGCAGTCGGCGCAGCGATCGTCGGGGCTCACCGCTCGGGCACGATCCTGGCCCGCTTGGGACGAAGGGGCCTGACCTCCCCGCCCGTCCCCGCGCCGGCCGCCTTGCGCTTGCGGGGGCCGGCGGCCACCTCCACCGGCTCGATCAGATCGGTGCTGATGCACTCCAGGGCGTCACACAGCGCCATCAGCGTCTTGAGGGAGAGGCGCTCGGGCGTCTGGGTGACCAGGCGGTAGACCTGGGCCGGGGACAGGTCGATGCCCCGGGCCGACAGCAACGGGGCCAGGTCGGTGGTGGCCCACATGTTCCGGGCCGCCATGACCTCACGCAGCCGCCAGCGGTAGTCGAGCTTGGCCATCACCCCTCCTTGGCCGCCGGGCGGCCCAGGCGCCGGTCGAGGACCGAGCGCAGCGCGTTGTTCTTGAAGTCCGAGCTGACCCCGGTGTACAGCGCCGTGGTCGACGCCCAGGCGTGGCCCACCTGCTGCTGGACGAACAGCGGCTCGAAGCCGTCCTCGATCAGGTGGGTCACGTAGCTGTGGCGCAGGCAGTGCGGGCCGAGCTCGGCGGGCAGGCCGGCCTCGGCGCGGATGGTGGCGAACATCTTTCCGATGTTGGCATCGGCGGCCCGCCCGCCCCGCTCCGTCGGCCACATGGCGGCCAGGCCGTCGAAGTCGTAGAGGGGGCGGATCTCGGCCAGGTACTCCTCGACGTTGTCCACCGCCCAGTCGAACACGGTGAGCACCGTGCGCCGCCGGGGCGGGCCGCCGGCGACGGCCTTGGCCCAGCGCACCGCCAGCGTGCCCACCTCGTTGAACTCCGGTGCCTTGGGATTGCGCCCCCAGTCGTGGACCTCCAAGCGGGCCACCTCCCGGCGGCGCAGGCCCCAGGCGTAGGCGACCTTGAGCACGGTGGCGTCGCGGAACGCCGCCACCCAGCCCTTGCGGCCCTGGCGGCGGATGCGCTCGGCCCGGTCGTCGGCCGCGTCGAACAGGCGCTGCAGCTCGGGGCGGCTGAGCGGGCGGTTGGTGGGCCGGCCCTCGTAGTCGGCCACGTGGTTGACGGTGTTCCACTCGTGGCAGATCTGGACGGGATGGGTGCCGAAGCGGGCCTCGCACTCGGCCGCCCAGCCGTAGCGCTCGTCGATCAGGTAGTCCATGAACAACTTGAGCGTGAGGTGCACGCCGCGCACCGTGGCCCGGGTGAGGTGGCGCTCGGCGACCGCCGCCGACGTCCACTCCTCGACGTCCTGGGGCCGCCAGCGCCAGGGGTACTCGTTGGTCCACTCGGCGAACCGGCGCAGCTGGCCGTCCCGCTGGTGGATGGTCAGCGCCGCCAGGTAGCGCGACTGCTGCTGGATTGAAAAGCCCCGCCGCATCGCCTCCCAGAGG
>DASSMA010000009.1:0-42773 GCA_035689115.1 Acidimicrobiales bacterium | reverse complement strand
AGGTTCGAGGGGAAAGGGATGGAGGATGTGAGCGAGCGCCCGTGGGGACCTCGACGACGTGGCACCGTAGGCTGTCTGCCGTTCCCCCAAGTCTTCCCCCAGAGTGGGGGATTTCCCCCAGATGTTCCCCCGGGAATTCGGACCCAAATGAACACACCCCGACCCAAAGAGAGGAGGAGGCCGTAGCGCAAACGCCCAGGTCAGAGGGGAGAATTGCTGGTCTGGCACCACACGGGGACGTAGCTCAGCTGGCTAGAGCACCTGCTTTGCAAGCAGGGGGTCGTGGGTTCGAGTCCCATCGTCTCCACCGAAAACTGCCTGGTCAGGGCGCTGCGGAGTTTCGGGCTCGTTCGCTCAGGAGCCGTCGTGCCCCCACTGCGTGCCCACAGGAATCGGTGCTGACGGCTCCTCGTGGCACTGGCGGGCACCGGTGGTACCTCCTCGCCGAAGCGCTCGAGGTAGCGCACGACGCACCGGTCGTCCTGTTCCGGACGGACCACCACACCGACCAACCGTTCGCGCGTGTTCAGATCAGACCTAGATCCGCAGGTAGCGAGTTGACATAGCGAGACCATCCGCGACGGATGCCTTCCGCCACAAGAGAATCGGGGTTGCTGATTCCTCCGAAGCTCTCGAAACGAAAGGCACCTGTCGGGTGAAGACGATACCCACGCTCCGGCCCCGAATCGTGATTGGTCGCGACGACCCGACCCTCACGCCCGCCGCCGGCCTGGCGCTGGTGGCCGAGGTCGACCGGATCCTCGGCGTGGTGAGCACTATCGACGACTGGGTGGGGCGCATCAAGGACCGGGACCGGGGCCTGAGCGCCGGTGAGCTGGTGGTGTCGATGGCCGAGTGCATGCTGGCCGGCGGGGACTTCATGTGCGACCTGGACAACCTGGCCCGGGCCGACGTGGCCGGAGCCGCGTTGCGGGCGGTGCCGGGCGCCCCGGCGTCCACGACGTTCATCGCCCTGGCCCGGCGCTTCGATGATGCGCGCATCGGCGATCTGGAGTCGGCCGTCGGCGCCATGGCGGCGCGCTGGTTCGCCGCCCTGCCCGCCGCCCGCCGCCGCCAGCTGGCCGAGGTGCGCCCCACCGTGGATCTGGACCCGACCGACATCGAGGTCTACGGCTCCAGCAAGCAGGGGGTGGCCTGGAACTACGCCGGCCAGCGCTGCGGCCGGGCGCATCCGGCGGTGTGGGCCGAAGCCGGCATCGTGGTGGCCGGCGAGCTCGGTTCGGGCACCGACGACCCCCGGCCCCAGGCCCTGGGACTCATCGCCCGGGCGCTGGCCGCCCTGCCCGAGGGGCTGGGCCGACCCCGGGTGCGGGCCGACTCGGGGTTCTTCGACCGCAAGGTGGCCGCCGCCGCCCTGGCCGGTGGGGCCGACTTCGCCATCGCCGCCAAGCGCAACACCGCCGTGTGGCGCTCGGCGGCCAAGCTGGAAGACGATGCCTGGACGCCGGCGGCCGGCATGGCCGGGGCCGAGGTGGCGAGCTGCGACTACGTCCCGGGCGGGTGGCCGGAGGGCACCCGCACCATCGTGCGCCGGGTGCGCGTCGAGCCCGACGAGGTGCGCCGTGACCCTCGTAGCCGCCGGCGGCGCACCATCGACCCGACCCAGCTGGCCCTGGTGCTCGGCGGCGGGGCCGACCACGCCTTCGCCTACAGCTTCATCGTCACCAACCTCGATGGCGACGCGCTGGACATCGAGGCGTGGTTCCGGGGCCGGGCCCAGGTCGAGGAGCGCCTGCGCGATTCCAAGTGCGGCCTGGCCCTTCGCCACCTGCCGTCGGGCTACTCGCAGGTCAACGCGGTGTGGATGTGGTCGGCGTTCCTGGCCCTCAACCTGTCGGTGTACTGCCAGTCGCTGGCCGGCGTCGACACCGACGGGCGGGCGCACGCCAAGCGGGCCCGCCGGGAGTTGTTCAACATCCCCGCCCGGGTCCTGCACCACGCCCGGCGCATCGTGTTGCGGTTGTCGCCGGTCCACCAGCGTGGCTCGTTCCTCACCGCCTGGTCGACGCTGCGATCCCTTCCCACCGCCGCGCCCTGACGGGCGGCGGTGAACCGGCTGCCGCTGCACTGCCCCGGCCGGAACTGACCACCACGCCCGGACCGTCTGGTCGAGCGCGGCCCATCATCGAGCGATCGGCCCAGTCCAGGCTGGGATGTCGCACGGCTGCGCCATTTCGGGATTCCTGACGATCGTCGACCCCCTACTCGCGGATCTGGGTCTGAGCGTCGGCCTTCCCGGGCGTCCCGCAACGCCCAGCCGACGATTGACCGAAGTCCCGCCAGTTCCTCCCCCGCTCTTCGCCCCCAGCCGTATCTAGCTCCGAGAGTAAACCGATTGGGATACTTCGTGCAAGGCGCGCGGAAGTTCTCGCCGGGCCGGGCGCGCCGAAGGCCCCGGCGCGGTGCGCCGGGGCCTTCGGGACGGGAACGCGTGGTGCTACGGGTCGCCGGCGGCGATGAAGATCGGCTGGCTGTAGTCGCTGCTCACCGGGATGACCGGGAAGCTCAGCTCCTTGCAGACGCTGTGGTCGCCGTTGCTGACCTGGACCGAGACGGCGACGTTGCCGCTGGCGCCGGCCATGGCGTAGATGTTGCCGCTGATGGTGACGGCCCCGTTGGCCACCTTGGGGGCGTCGAGGAGGAGCGCCACCTTCGACTGGAGGGCGGCGTCGGCGCCGACGCAGACCGTGACGGACTTGGCCACCATGGCGGAGACGTCGACGGTGCCGTGGGAGTTGCCCACGTTGACGTTGAGCACCGGGGCGGTGAAGGTGGTGACGAACACCGTCTTGCACACGGGGTTCACCGTGGCCGTGGCCGTGGCCGTGGCGGTGGCGGTGGTCCCCGCCATGGCGGTACCGGCGGAGACCAGCCCACCGGCGAACAGCAGGGCCGTCAGCGACCCGATGACCTTCTTACGCATCCTTCGTCCTTTCGCGGTTTCGATTCGTCGTCCACGGTCGGGCGGCAGCGCTGCGCCGCCCGCGACGAACCCGGTCGACCGACCGAACCGCCCCGGGCCGCGAGGCGCGGCCAGAACACCTGAGTTGGAAACGCCGCACGCCCCGCCGGCGCCGGTGTTCTCGTTTCCGCCCGGTGCGGCGCTCTGTTCCGCCGCCCCCCGTAGTGATCCTGAGAGTACGTGGGTGACTAGTCAGTGACAAGGGCCGGCGATGATTTCTTTCACTCTCAGCGCGAACAAATGGGCGGAATTGCGTCTGCAGCGGCACGAATCTCCCGCTCCGTAGTCGACGAGGACGGACCGTTCCGTCCCCTTCGGCCCGAGCGGGCCTAAGCTCGCCGCCCGGTGAGCGAGGGCCGAGGGTGGGCGGACCGGGTCCGGCGGCGCCCGTCCGGCATGCCGCCGCCCGATCCGCGCTGGACCAGCCTGCTGCGGGCGGTCGCCCTGCTGGTGGGCGTGCTGGCCGTGGGCACGGTGGGCTACCTGCTGCTCGGCCTGTCGCCGCTCGACGCTCTCTACCAGAGCGTCACCACCGTCACGACGGTGGGCTTCCGGGAGGTCGGGGAGCCGACGGCGCCGTTCCGGTGGTTCACGATCTTCCTGGTCATCGCCGGCGTCGGCATCGCCCTCTACGCCCTGGGCGTCCTGCTGGAGGCGCTCGTGGAGGGCAGGATCTCGGAGGGCTTCGAGAGGAGGCGGATGGAACGGGAACTGGCCGGGCTGAGCGGCCATGTGGTGGTGTGCGGCTGGGGCCGGGTGGGCCAGGCCCTCGCCGCCGCCCTGCGCGACACCGAGGGGAACACCGTGGTGGCGGTGGAGCGCGACCCGGAGCGGGCGGCGGCGGCCGGCCTGCACGTGGCCGGCGACGCCACCGACGAGGCGGTGCTGCGCCGGGCCGGCGTCGAGCGCTGCCGGGCCCTCGTGGTCGCTCTGCCCGAGGACGCCGCCAACGTCTACGTCACCCTGTCGGCCCGCCGGCTGCGACCCGGCCTGTTCATCGTGGCCCGGGCCCACGCCGATTCGGCCGAGCCGCTGCTCGAGCAGGCGGGCGCCGACCGGGTCGTGAACCCCCAGGCCATCGGGGGCGAGCGCATGGCCGCCCTCATCGCCCAGCCCCACGTGGCCGATTTCCTCGACGTCGCCATGCGCGACGCCGGCCTGCGCTTCCGGCTGTCCGAGCTGACCGTCGGCGCCTCGTCGCCGGTGGCCGGACGCTCCCTGCGCGACGCCCACCTGCGGGACGCCACCGGCGCCCTCGTGCTGGCGGTGCGCAGCCCCGACGGCCGCTTCCGCACCAACCCCGACCCGGGCGACGTCATGGAGGCCGGCGAGGTGCTCATCACCATCGGCACCGAGGCCCAGCTGGCCGCCCTCCGCCGCCTGGTCGCCGGCTGACCCCTCTGTCCCGAGTACATAGGGTGCGGAAACCGCACCCTATGTACTCGGGAGGCGCCTACCCGAGCCGGCCGATGCCGAGCTGGAGGCCCGAGTCGGCGTAGGGGCCGCCGAACAGCATCCGCATGGTGGCGGTGTAGGCCCCCGAGAACCGCAGCCGGAGCCGGAGGACGGAGCCGGCCGGGACGGTGGCCGGCGTGACCGGGAACGTGTAGTCGGCCCGCACGGGGTCGGGGCCGACCTCCTCGGCGCCGGTGATGCGCCGGTCCATGTCGCCGGCGGCCAGCGGGGTGGCGGTGCCGGAGCCGTCGACGGCGTCGAGCTGGTAGGAGATGCGGGACACGGCGGCGGCCGACCACACCGGGGCCGCCGGGTCGACCAGCCAGAGGGTGAGGGTGGACGTGCCGCCCACCACCAGCGGCTGGGCGAGCGGGGCCGAGGTGGAGAACTCGGCCGGCGTGTCGGCCACGTGGGTGACCGGCCAGCCCACCAGGCCCGTGGCGCAGGCACCGCCCCGTGCCCCGCCCATGACGCCCGTGGGGGCGCCGGCCGCCGTCTCGCACCCTTCGGGCGAGGGCACCGCCAGCGGCAGGGTGACGCCGGCGGTGGCCGGCGAGGCGGCGAGGTGCTGGAAGTAGAGCGGCTGGGTGCCGGTGGCGGCGAAGGCGGGGCCGGCCGGCGTGGACGGGGCGGCGGCCGGCGAGAGCTGCGGCCGGGCCTGGACCTGGGAGAAGGCCACGGTGACGACGTTGCCGATGAGGGCGTCGGTGTCGGCCGCACCCAGGTCGCCGGAGACGACCAGCTTCCAGGTGCCGTAGCCCACGTCGGGCAGCGACCGCAGGTCGATGGACACCGACGACACGCCGGTGCTCCCCGAGGGCGTGCTGGTGCCGAGCGTGTGGCCCTTGGCGTCGACCACGGTGAGCTTCCAGTCGAAGGGGTTCACGCCCACCAGGCCGAGGCTCGGGTAGGTGGCGATGGCCTTGACGGCCGAGGCGCCGGGCGCCACCGCCACGTTGTAGGAGTGCGACTCGAGGCCGGCCACCGTGACGGGCAGCGGGTTGAACGACCACAGGTCCATGGAGCGCACGACGAACGGCCGGGCGGCCAGGACGCGGGCGTCGGCGGCCGCCTGGAGGGAGTCGAGCATGGCCTGGCTGAAGTCGGCCCGGCCCACCAGGGCGACGGCGGCCGCCGCGTCGGCGAAGCCGTAGCCGCTATGCCAGAAGGGGGCGTCACCGGTGAGCGGCACGGCGGTGACCTGGAGCACCTCCCGCACCTGGTCGGGCGTGAGGCTGGGCCGGGCCTGCAGCAGGTCGGCGGCCAGGCCGGCCAGATGCGGCGAGGCCATGCTGGTGCCCGAGAGGGTGGCGGTGCCGCCCGGCAGGGAGGGGCTCAGCACGCCGATGCCGGTGGGCGTGCCCGACGAGACGATGTCGCTGCCCGGTGCGCTGACGTCGGGGTGGTAGATGCCGATCCGGTCGCCCTCGAAGTGCTGGTGGCGGTCGGCCGGCACCGCCACCGGCTCGGCGGCGTCGTACTCGTAGCCGCCCGACGTGAACGGCGAGGCCTGCTTGGTGACGGTGCCCGACCCGGCGGCGATCACCCACGGGGCCACCGAATAGGGGTTCATGGTGCCCTCCTCGCCGTCGTTGCCGGCGGCGAAGACGACCACCAGACCGGCGTCGTGGAGGGCCTTGGTGGCCACGTTGATGGGGTGGTTGGGGTCGAACATGCGGCCCGACGCCCCCCACGAGTTGTTGACCACGCGGATGCCCCAGGCGTCCTTGTGGGTGAGGATGTCGTCGAAGGCGGCCAGCACCATGAACACCGAGAGCAGGTCGCCGGTGCCGTAGCCGATGATGTTGGCGTCGGGCGCCATGCCCACCTGGCTGGCGCCGGTGTGGCCGTCGGCGGCGACGATGCCGGCCACGTGGGTGCCGTGGCCCGACGAGGTGTCGCTGTTGTCGTAGGGCAGCGAGTCCATGGGGATGGCGATCGTGCCGCCCGGCCCCTGCTTCCCGCCCAGCACGTCGAGGATCTCGGGCCCGACCAGCTTCAGGTTGTGGGTGACGTGGTCGGCCAGGTCGGGGTGGGTGGCGTCGACGCCGGTGTCGACGATGGCGACGCCGACGCCCTTGCCGGTGATGCCGGCGGCCCGCACCTGGTCGGCGTGGACGGCGGCCGTCGACTCGGCCGACAGGAAGTGCAGGGCCTGATCGGGGTACACGTCGAGGGCGGCGCCCCGGTGCACGGCCGTGGCCAGCTCGTCCTTGGTGCCCACCACGGCGGCGAGGGGCAGGTTCTTGAACGCTGCGGCCTGCACGCCGAGCCCGGCGAGCACGCCGCCCGGCGCCGCTGCCGCCCGGGCCGCCGCCGGCCGGCGGAACGTGGCCAGGCCCACCACCCGCTGGGCGGGCGCTGCCGGCACGCTGGCGAGGGTGAGCAGGCCGCGGTGGACCAGTGCCGCCTGCGCCGGCGCCGCCTCGGGCGGCCGGTGCACAGCGACGGCCGCCACCGCCGCGACGAAGGTGCAGCAGGTCACGGTCGCGAGGAACACGACCGCCCGTTCACGGGCACGGCGCACAACGCCCCCTTCCACCTGTGGGCCCCCGGGGAGTGGGGCCGTGGGCGGAAGGGTACCCGACGTCCCGTCCCTCCGGAAGATCAGGGTTGGTTCAGATTCCCAGGAGATCGCCCTGAACAGGGCTTTCGACCCTTTCGATGAGTTCTGGGCCGTCGTTGCGCACGCTGTTGACCGCCGTGGACACCGGGACCAGCTCCAGCAGGTCGTCGTCGCAGGGGCCGAGCAGGGAGGCGAGGAAGCCGACGTCGTCGACGCCCGGATCGAGCCAGGCCTCGACGGCCTCCCCCGACAGGAGCACCGGCATGCGGTCGTGGAGGAGGGCCACCGTCGCGTTGGGGGCGCAGGTGAGGACGGTGCAGGTGCGCAGCGGCTCGGGCGCCCCGTCGTGACGGTCGGCCCAGCGGTCCCACAGCCCGGCCATGGCCAGCGGCGAGCCGTCGCGGGCCCGGATGAGGAAGGGCCGGCGCCCCCCGCCGGTGGCCCGCCACTCGTAGAAGCCGTCGGCCGGCACGATGCAGCGCCGCTCCCGCAGGAGCCGGGCGAAGCCGGGGCGGTCCACCAGCGTCTCGGAGCGCAGGTTGATCAGCCGCTTGGCCGGCGTCGCCGTCGTGGACCACTGGGGCACCAGGCCCCACGAGAGCGTGCCGAGCCGGCGGGTGCCGCGGCTGGTGGCCACCGCCAGGACCTCGTCGGTGGGAGCCACGTTGTAGCGGGCGGGGCGCTCCTCGACGGCGGGCTCGGCCAGGAAACGCTCGGCCAGTGCCGACACCGGCGTCGACGCCACGAACCGCCCACACATGACGCTAAACCGCCATGGATGGCGGCTCCCGCCGGCCGCCGACGCTCGCGGGGTCGCCGTCGCGCCCGCCAGGGCGCCGGCGACGACGAGCGGAGCGCCAGGAGGGCGCGCAGCGAGCCATGACGAGCGAAGCCGCCATGGATGGCGGCTGCCGACGGCTGCCGACGCTCGCGGGGTCGCCGTCGCGCCCGCCAGGGCGCCGGCGACGACGAGCGGAGCGCCAGGAGGGCGCGCAGCGAGCCATGACGAGCGAGGCCTTCAGGCCGACGCGGCGGCCAGGGACGGGAACATCGGGATGAGGTCGTCGGTGCTGGTGAGGCGGAAGGTCCGCCGGATCGGAGACGGGGGGCACACCACCCGCAGCTCGCCGCCGGCGGCCCGCATCAGGGTGAGCCCGCCGACCAGCACCCGGACCCCGCTGCAGTCCAGGAACGCGGTGGCGGTGAGGTCGACGACCAGGCGGGGGTGCCCGAGCGAGGCCAGCTGGCAGATGGCCGCCCGCAGCTCCGGGGCGGTGGCCAGGTCGACCTCGCCGCGCACGCTGACCACGGCGCAGCCGTCGCCCTCGCTCGTGGACACGGCGAAGGGCTCCACGGGGCCGAGCCTAACCGACAGGTGCTCTCGACCGGGCCACAATGGGGCGTTACCCTTCGTTCACCCCAAGTGACGTCCCACAAGGCTGGAGCAGGCTCATCGAAACCAACCTGACCCCCGACCCGGCCGCGGCCGTCGTCAGCCATAAGACGGTCCGCCGCCTCGGCCCCCGGGAGTTCATCCGGCTCCAGCGGATGAACTACGTCCTGCTGCGGCACCTGGCCCCCGGGCTGCTGCGCAAGAAGAACCGCACCCCCGAGAAGCTGGCCCCCCGCCTCTACCGGGTCACCACGTCGCTGGGCCCGCCGCTGGTGAAGCTCAGCCAGGTGGTGTCGTCGAGCCCCGGGCTGTTCCCGGCGCCGATCGCCAACCAGCTGCGCGACCTGCTCGACGCCGCCCCGCCGGAGAAGTGGGACCACATCCGGCCGGTGCTGGAGAAGGGGCTGGGCGGCCCCGTCGACAAGTTCTTCGCCAAGATCGACACCGAGCCCATGGCCGCCGCGTCGATCGCCCAGGTCCACGCCGCCACCCTGCACGACGGCACCGAGGTCGTCGTCAAGATCCGCCGGCCGGGCATCGAGAAGAAGTTCCGGCGCGACCTGCGCCTGCTGCGGGTCACCGCCATCATGGCCAACAAGGTGTCGAAGTCGGCCCGGGTCGTGAACCCGGTCGCCATCGTCGACGACGTGGTCACCACCTTGGGCCAGGAGCTCGACTTCGGGCGCGAGGCGGCCTCCATGGAGCGCTTCGCCGCCAACCTGCAGGCCTTCGGCGACAACGACCGCATCCGGGTGCCGAAGGTGCACCACGAGTACTGCGGCCATGGCGTGCTCACCATGGAGCGCATCAACGGCACCAAGGTCGACGACCTGCCGTCGCTGGTGGCCACCGGCTTCGACCTGTTCGGGCTGCTCCGGGCCGGCGTGCGGGCGTGGATCGAGGCTGCCTGCGAGCACGGCTTCTTCCACGGCGACGTCCACGCCGGCAACCTCATGGTCGACGACCAGGGCAAGGTCGTGTTCCTCGACTTCGGCATCACCGGCCAGCTCGACGACACCACCCGCCAGCTGGTGCGCCGGGGCGTGGTGGCCCTGCTGCACCGCCAGGACTTCGGCGAGGTCACCACCTGCCTCACCGAGCTGGGCGCCCACCTGGGGCACCGCACCGATCACGACAAGGCGGCCGCCGCCATCGCCCGGCTGGTCACCCCGTGGCTGGCCAAGCCCATCGCCGAGATCGACTACCTCGAGATCTTCGGCCAGGCGGTGCGCATGGCCGCCCCCAAGGGCGTGCAGCTGCCCCGCTCCCTGGTGCTGCTGGGCAAGCAGATCCTCTACTTCGAGCGGTACGCCGTCCTCGTCGCCCCCGACTACGACATCCTCCAGGACCGCTTCCTCATCCAGTTCATGATCGACGCCGAGACCCCGGCGCCGGCCCCCGAGGCGGTCACGCCGGCCGACGAGCTCACGCCGGCCGAGGTGGCCCGCCGGGCGGTCGCGTCCGAGGGCACCCGCCGCCGGCGCAAGCGCCCGGTCGCCTGACCCACCCGCTCCCGAGGAAATAGCCCACCAGAATGGTGGGCTATTTCCTCGAAACCGCCGGCTTGGGCTTGATGATGAGGAGGGAGCCGCAGGTGCAGAGGGTTTCCTCGCACCGGTGCTGGCCCTCCGTGGCCTCCAGGCGGTCGAGGACTCCCCGCAGCGTCTCGCGGAGGGAGCGCAACTCGGCGATGCGCGTCTCGGTCTCGGACAGCTTGCCCTCCACCAGGGCGGCCAGCTTGGGGTGGTGTTCGCCGCAGCAGCCCTCGGCGACGTGGATGAACTCGTTGGCCTCGGACAGCGACAGCCCGAGCACCTTGGCCCGGTTGACCAGCTCGATGCGCCGCAGGCTCTCGGCGTCGTAGAGGCGGTAGCCCGCGTCGGTGCGGGTCACCGGCTCCACCAGGCCCAGGGACTCGTAGTGCCGCAACGCTTTTCTCGTAAGCCCGGTGAGCCGGCCGACCTCGGCCACGCTCATCAGCCCGTCCTCGCTCACCCCCCTAGTGTACGGCCGGCCCGGTGCACCGAAACGGCGTAGTCGCCCTCCGCCCATGGCTCGCGGTCCCAGGTGGCCCACCGCTCGGCCAGCTCCAGGCCGGCGGACCGGCAGTGGGCGTCGTAGGCGTCCAGCGGCAGGTGACCGCCGCCGAGCTGGAACCCGGCGACCAGCACCCCGCCGGGCGCCAGCGCCCCGGCCAGGTTGGCCACCACCGCCGCCTCGGTGCCCGGCTCGAGGAAGATCATCACGTTCCCGGCCGCCACCACGGCGTCGAACCGCCGGCCGAGGGCGGCGGCCAGGCCGGGCGCGGCCAGGTCGAGCCGCCGCCAGTCGAGCTCCGGCGCCTTGGCCCGGGCACCTTCGAGCATCCGCTCGTCGAGGTCGGCGCCGACCACCTGGAAGCCCCGCCGGGCCAGCTCCGCCGCCACCCGCCCGGTGCCGCAGCCGGCGTCGAGCACGGAGCCGCCGGCGGGCACCAGGGACGCCACGAACGACGCCTCGCCGTGCACGTCCGTGCCGGCCCGCTCGGCCTCCTCGAAGCGCCGGTCGTAGTCGGCGGCGCCCATCCGGTTGGTCCGCTCCCACCTGCTCACCGTGCTGCCTCCCACCGAGGGGCCATGGCTTCGGTGAAGGCGGCCGCCCAGTCGGCGTAGCCGGACTCGTTGGGGTGGAAGCCGTCGGCCGAGAACTTCCCCCGCCACGGTGGGCCGGTGCGGGCCCACACGTCGGCCACCACGAGGTCCAGCTCGCCGGCCAGCCGCTCGATCAGCCGGTTCACCGCCGCCGGCCGGGACCGTCCGAGGCCGCGCGGAAGGGTGGCGACGACGGCGCCGGCCGGGAGCCGGCCGAAGACGTCGGCCAGCGTGGCCTCGAGGGCAGCCAGGGGCGTGCGCCGCACCACGTCGTTGGTGCCGACGGCGACGGTGACCAGGTCCGGCGCCGGCAGCCCCTCCAGCGCCGGCAGCTGGGCGGTGAGGACGTCGACCGCCCTGGCTCCCGACACCGACAGGTTCACCACCCGCCAGCGCCGGCCCGAACGCTCGTCCAGCCACTTCCGCACGGCGCCCACGTAGCCGCCGTCGGGGCTGGCGGCGCCGATGGCCTGGCCGGTGGAGTCGCCGAGGGCGACCCACAGCGGGCCGGTGCCGGCCCTGGCCTCCTCGTTGACCGCCGCCCACGCCTCGGCGAAGGGCCCGATGGTGGCCGACGTCTGCGCCCAGCCGGGGTGGACCCGCCGCAGCAGGTCACCGCCCAGCATCGGCAGCCGCTGGCGCCGGCCCGTTCCGCCCATGGCGGCCAGTGTCGCGCCCGCCCCGGTACCCGTGACGCCGAACGGGACGCCGGTCCCGGGGACACGGGTGGTGGGCTAGCGTCCTGGAGCGTGCACCGACCATGGCGGAGCCTGGCACCGCTCCTCCTGGCGTGCCTGCTCGCCGGGGCGTGCGGCGCCGACGGGCCCTCCTTCGGCGCTCCTCGGGGGGCCACCCGCCAGGGGCGGGAGATCTTCCGGCTGTGGCAGGGCTCGGTGTGGGCGGCCCTGGCCGTGGGCGCCCTGGTGTGGGGGCTCATCTTCTTCGTCGTGCTCCGCTACCGGCGGCGCGGCGACCGGCTGCCGGCGCAGACCCAGGCCAACATCCCCCTCGAGGTGCTCTACACGGCCACGCCGCTGGCGGTGGTGGCCGTCCTCTTCGCCTTCAACGTGCGCACGCTCGACCGGGTCGACGCCCTGAGCGCCCACCCGGCGGTCACCGTCGAGGTCACCGGGTTCCAGTGGCAGTGGCGCTTCCGCTACCCGCGCGAGGGCGTCGAGGTCATCGGCACCAACACCAAGGAGCCGGTGATGGTGGTGCCGGTGCACGCCACGGTGCGGCTCATCCTGAAGTCCGACGACGTGCAGCACTCCTTCTTCGTCCCCGCCTTCCTGTTCAAGCGCGACGCCGTGCCGGGCCTCACCAACCAGGTGGACCTGTTCGTCGAGAAGGTCGGCCGCTACGACGGGCGCTGCGCCGAGTTCTGCGGACTCCTGCACGACCGCATGCGATTCGTGGTGGAGGCGGTCCCCCCGGAGCAGTTCCGGCAGTGGGTCACCCGCCAGCAGCCCCAGCCGACCGGCCCGCCCCGCGCCGGCGCACCAGGAGGCCAAATTCCCTAATGGCAGTCCTCGAACGCCAGCGCGCCGCCGGGCCGCCCCCGCCGGAGCAGCCCGAGCCCACCGGCCTGCTCAACTGGCTCACCACCACCGACCACAAGCTGATCGGCCTCAGCTATCTCTGGACTTCGTTCGGCTTCTTCCTGCTGGCCGGCGTGTTGGCCATGCTCATGCGGGCCGAGCTGGCCCAGCCGGGCCTCCAGGTGGTGAGCCGGGGCGAGTACAACCAGCTGTTCACCATGCACGGGACGATGATGATGTTCCTCTTCGCCGCCCCGTTCGGGTTCGGGCTGGCGAACTACCTGGTGCCGCTGCACGTCGGTGCGCCCGACATGGCCTTCCCCCGGCTGAACGCCCTGTCCTACTGGCTGTACCTCGGGGGCGGGCTCACCGTGACGGCCGGCTTCGTCACCGCCGGCGGGGCGGCGGCGTTCGGCTGGACGGGCTACGCCCCGCTCTCCAGCGCCATCCACTCGCCGGGCGCCGGCGTCGACCTGTGGATCGCCGGCCTGCTGCTCACCGGCGTGTCGACCATCGCCACGGCGGTGAACATCATCGCCACCGCCTTCTGCCTGCGGGCGCCGGGCATGACCATGTTCCGCATGCCGATCTTCACCTGGAACATGGTGGTCACGTCGATGCTGGTGCTGCTGGCCTTCCCGGTGTTCACCGCCGCCCTTGTGATGCTGTTCGCCGACCGCCACCTTGGCACCCACATCTTCGAGGAGGCGGGCGGGGGCCAGCCCATCCTGTGGCAGCACCTCTTCTGGTTCTTCGGGCACCCCGAGGTGTACATCATCGTGCTGCCGTTCTTCGGGGTCGTCACCGAGATCCTGCCCGTGTTCTCCCGCAAGCCGGTGTTCGGCTACAAGGGCATCGTCTTCGCCACCCTCGCCATCGCCGGCCTCTCGGTCGGCGTGTGGGCGCACCACATGTTCGCCACCGGCGCCGTCCTGCTGCCGTTCTTCAGCGGCATGTCGTTCCTGATCGCCGTGCCCACCGGCGTGAAGTTCTTCAACTGGATCGGCACCATGTGGCGGGGCCAGTTGAGCTTCGAGCCGCCCATGCTGTTCGCCGTGGGTTTCCTCGTCGTGTTCCTCCTCGGCGGCCTGAGCGGCGTGCTCCTCGCATCGGCGCCGGTGGACTTCGACGTCACCGACACCTACTTCGTGGTCGCCCACATGCACTACGTCCTGTTCGGCAGCGCTGTGTTCGCCGGCTTCGGCGCCGTCTACTTCTGGTTCCCCAAGTGGACGGGCCGCATGATGCGTACCCGGCCGGCGTGGCTCCACTTCGTCCTGCTGTTCGCCGGCTTCAACCTCACCTTCTTTCCCCAGCACCTGCTCGGGCTCCGGGGCATGGTGCGCCGCGTCGCCGACTACGGCCCCCACGACGGCTTCACGTTCCTGAACATGCTGTCCTCGGCCGGCGCCGGCCTGATCGCCCTGTCCGTGCTGCCGTTCGCGTGGAACCTGCTCGTGTCGATCCGGAAGGGCGCGCCGGCGGGCGACAACCCCTGGGACGGCCACACCCTCGAGTGGGCCACCTCCTCGCCCCCGCCCGAGCACAACTTCACCTCCCTGCCGCCCATCCGCTCCAACCGCCCGGTGTTCGACGCCAACCACGGGGCGGACGCGGGGTGAAGGTCGAGGGCCTCGTCTTCGTCGGCACGGCCGCCTTCTTCGCCGTCGTCGCCGCCGTCTACTGGTTCACCAGCTACGAGGAGGCCGGCGCCACCATGCTGGTGCTGCTCCTCGCCTTCGGGCTGGTGCCCGGGCTGTGGATGCTGCGGTGGTCCCGGCGGATGAAGCCCCGCCCAGAGGACCGCCCCGACGCCGACATCGCCTCGGGCGCCGGGCCGGTGGGCAACTTCCCGGGCCCCACAGCCTGGCCGGTGACCCTGGCCGCCGGCGCCGTGCTGGCCGCCAACGGCATCGCCTTCGGCATCTGGCCGGCCGTCCCCGGGTTCGTGCTCATCGTGCTCGCCACCTGCGGCGCGATCGCGTCCGGGCGCCCCCGCCCTCGGTAGGGGGCAGGTCCGACACCGGCGGCCACGGCGGGCCGTCGCCGGGGCTCGGCACCGCTGCCCCGTTGCCGTCGTGGTCCTCCTCGCTGATGTGGTAGCCGCCGCTCGCCGTGCGGACCACCAGCGGCGGTCCCTCGTGCTCGTCGGGCACGGCGGCGGCCTCCCGGCACAGCCGGTAGGTGACCACGCCGAGGAGCGGAGGAAGCGTCAGGAGCAGGACCCGGAACAGCACCAGCAGGCCGGTGACCGAGATCTTGAACACCGTGGCCAGCACGTCGCTGCCGGCAGCCAGGAACAGCAGCGTGTAGAAGGCGACGACCGCCACGCCGATGCCCGTACGCACGGGGCGCTCACGGGGCCGGTCCAGCAGGTGGCGCTCGCGGTCGTTCTCCTTGGTGAACCGGGCCTCCAGGAACGGCCAGCCGTAGAGGAGGGCGAAGCTCAGCGTCGGCATCAGCACGCCAGGGAAGAACACGGCCGGCAGGGTGTGGCCGAAGGCCCGGACCTCCCACCCGGGGAACACGCGCAGGGCGCCGTCCAGCCAGCCGACGTACCAGTCGGGCTGGGACGCAGCGCTCACGTCGGCCGGCTTGAACGGGCCGTAGAGCCAGATGGGGTTGATCTGGGCGATGCCCCCCAGCAGGGCGATGACCCCGGACACGAGGAAGAAGAACCCCGTGCTCTTGAGGGCGTAGCTGGGCCACAGGCGCGATCCCACCACGTTGTCCTCGGTCTTGCCGGGGCCCCGGAACTGGGTGTGCTTCTGCCGCCACACGATGGCCATGTGGGCCGTCAGGAGGACGGCGATGATCGCCGGTATGAGCAGCACGTGGAGCACGAACAGGCGGGTGATGATCGACTCCGCCGGGAACTCGCCGCCGAACAGCAGGTAGGCGAGCCAGGTGCCGGCGAAGGGGATCGACAGGGCGATGGAGTAGGCGATGCGCAGGCCCGTGCCCGACAGCTGGTCGTCGGGCAGCGAGTAGCCGGCGAAGCCGTTGGCCATGGCCAGCACCATCAGGGTGCAGCCCACGATCCAGTTGATCTCGCGGGGCCGGCGGAAGGCCCCGGTGAAGAACACCCGGCCGACGTGCACCACGATGGCGGCGAGGAACACGATGGCCGCCCAGTGGTGCATCTGGCGCATCACCATCCCGGCCCTGACCTCGAAGCTCAGCTTCAGGGTGGACGCGTAGGCCTGCGACATCTCCACGCCCCGCAGCGGGTGGTACGGGCCGTGGTAGACGACCTGCTTGACGCTGGGCTCGAAGAAGAACGTGAGGTACACGCCCGTCACCAGCAGCACCAGGAAGGCGTACAGGGCGATCTCGCCCAGCATGAACGACCAGTGGTCCGGGAAGACCTTGTTGAGCGCGGTGCGCACGAAGCCGGAGGCACCGAGGCGCTGGTCGAACCAGCGGTTGACCCGCTTGATCACAGCGCCCACCGCCGGGGAACGAAGCGCAATGCCGACGGCCGCCCGCGGCCGCCAAAGGCGGCCCCCGCCGGCTGGCGGCCGGGGAGGTGCGGGGGGCACAGCCCTCCGCAGAAAGCCGCCGGGCCGGCTCTGCCGGTCGGCGGCCGCAGCGCCGCCCGCAGGGCGGCACGACAAGCTCGCCGAGCAACCTCCGGTTGCGAGGCGAAACTCACGGACGATTCCAGAAACCCGGGCCGATGGGCTCGGTGTAGTCGCTCTGGGAGCGCAGGTAGCCCCGGTCGTCGACCTCCAGTGGGAGCTGCGGGAGCGACCGGGTGGCCGGGCCGAACACCGGCTTGGCCCCGCGCATGACGGCGAACAGCGACTGGTGGCACGGGCACAGCAGCTCGCGGGTGGCCACCTGGTAGAGGCCCACGGGGCAGCCGGCGTGGGTGCACACCTTCGAGTAGGCGACGTTGCCCTCGGGCGCCCACCCCTCCCGGCCCGGCCGGGTGGTGAAATCCCGATCGGTGGCCCGGATCAGCAGGGTCTGGGCGTCGGCCGCGCCGACGTGGCCCTCGGGGAACACGGTGAGCACGCCGCCGACGTCGAGCTGGTCGACGCGGACGGGCTGACCCCGCTCGTCGACCACCAGGGAACCCTTCCTCCACGCCGTGCGGAACAGCGACCGGCCGGGGTTGGGCCCGAGGCTGCGGATGGGGAAGAGGGCGGCCACGCCGAGCGCTCCCACCGCGCCGACGAGCAGCTTCACCAGCACCGACCGGCGGCCGATGGGTTCGAGGCCCTCGGTGTCGGTGCCGTCGCCGTCGCCGGCCAGCCGGGACACCGGCTCGGGGTCGGGGTCGGCCTCGTCCATCGGGTGGCGCTGCTGCACGAACGGGCCGGGCGGCAGCAGGTGCTTCCCCCACGCCGCCAGCGCCCAGCCGAGGCTGCCCATGGACAGGCCGAGGAGCACCCCCTCCACCTGGACCTGGCCCCCGGCCGCGTAGGTGACGGCCAGCCCCAGGGCGGCCACGGCGCTCACCACCAGGGCGACGGCGATGGCGCGCTCGGCCCGCCGCTCCCGGCGTGCGGTCTCGGTCATTCCCGCTCGCCGATCCACCAGGCGGCCACCAGCAGCAGGCCGAGGCCGGCGAGCCAGCCGACGAATCCCTCGGGGATGGGCCCGGCGTGGCCGAGCCCCAGGCCGCCCTTGTCGTCGGGCTGGTGGAGCGAGCGCACGTACTTCACGACGGCCGCGACCTGCTCGTCGGTGAACGTGTCGGGGCCGAAGTTGGGCATCTGGCCGGGGCCGGTGCGGATGGCCTCGGCGATCTGGCGGTCGGTGGCGGGCCGCAGCGGCGGTGCCCGGCGGCCCGACGCCAGGGCCCCGCCGATGGCCACCGCCCCATGGCAGGCGGCGCAGTTGGCCCGGAACAGCTCGCCGCCCTCCACCAGGTCGGCGCCCTCGACGTCGAGCTCGGGGACGGCGGGGCCGCTCGGGTCGACCGCGGTCAGGTAGGCGACGAGGTCGGCGATCTGCTGGGGGTTGTAGGCCGGCGGCTTGCGTACCGCCTGCTCGTTCCCGCTGCCCCGGTACGGCATGCGGCCCGACGACAGCCAGAAGTCCACCGAGGCGGCGCCCACGCCGAGCAGGCTCGGGCCCCGGTCCGTCCCGGCGGCGTCGGGGCCGTGGCAGCTCGAGCAGCCGGTGGCGTACAGGTCCCGGCCCCGGGTCGGGTCGCCGGCGGTGACGGGCGGGGCGGCGGAGGCCAGCGGGGCCAGCGCCGACCAGGCGACGACGAGCCCGCCCCCCACCATCAGCGAGACCGACCGCCGCCGGCGCATCTACCGCACGAGGAACACGGTTGCGAAGACGGCCAGCCACACGGCGTCGACGAAGTGCCAGTAATACCCGACGACCTGGGCCACCGGGGCGGTGCCGGGATCGTCGACCGGCGACGCCATGCGGCCGAGCAGGGCGGCCATGGCCACCAGCCCGCCCAGCACGTGCAGGCCGTGGAACCCGGTGAGCAGGTAGAAGACCGACCCGTAGCTGTGGGACGCCGGCGTGAAGCCGAGGCCCAGCCACTCCGACACCTGGTTGGCGAGGAAGAGGCTGCCGAAGGCGAGGGTGGCGAGGATCCAGAGGCGGGCGCCCCGCCGGTCGCCCTGTTCGACGGCCCGCACGCCGAGGTGCATCGTGGCGCTGGAGACCACCAGGACAGCGGTGAAGAACGCAGCGCGGCCAAGGTCGAGTTCGACGTCGCGGGGCGGCCACGTGGTGGCCGCCGCCCGCAGGCTGAAGTAGGCGGCGAAGAAGCCGCCGAAGAACATGACCTCCGACGCCAGCCAGACCATCGTGCCGACGGCAAGCGTCGACGGACGGGAGACCTCGTGCCGGACGCCGATGGACTGCACTGGCGAGACACTACCCACCCGCCCGGCCGGCCAGCGCCTCTAGTGTCGGGACGTGGCCGTCGGCGTGCTGCCCGTGCTGGTCGTGGCCGCCTACCTGGTGGGCGTCCGGCGGGTGCGGCGGCAGTGGCCGGCCGGGCGCACGGCAGCCTTCGTCGCCGGCGCCGTGGTGGTGGGCGCCGCCCTGGCCCTCGACGGCGACGGCCGCTTCGTGACCCACGCCACCCAGCACGTGCTCCTGGGCATGGCCGGCCCGGCCCTGCTGGCCCTGGGCGCCCCCGTCACCCTGGCCCTCCAGGCGTCCCCGCCCGGCCGGCGGCGGCGCCTGCTGCGGGTGCTGCACAGCCGGCCGGCGGCCGTCGCCTGCCATCCGCTGGTGGCCTGGGCGCTGTTCGGCGGGTCGATGCTGGCGCTCTACCTCACCCCGCTGTACGGGTTCTCGCTCGACCACGAGGCGGTGCACGTCGCCGTCCACGTCCACTTCCTGGCCGCCGGCTGCCTGTTCTTCTGGCCGGTGCTGGGCGCCGACCCGCTCCCCCGCCGGCTCCCGCACGGCGCCCGCCTGCTCATGGTGTTCCTCGCCATCCCCTTCCACGCCGTGCTGGGCCTGGCCCTCCTCGGGGCGCCGCCCCTCGCCGCCCGGTACACCGCCGCCGACCACCGGGCCGGCACCGCCGTGCTGTGGGGGGCGGGCGACGTCCTCGGCCTGGTGGCGGTGCTGGTGGTGGCGGCCCAGTGGATGGCGGCCGAAGAGCGCCAGGCGGCCCGGGAGGACCGGCTGGCCGGGACCTGAGTCCTACCCGACGACGGCGTCGACGAGCGAGGGCTGGAGGACCCGGTCGTTGGTGGCCAGGGCGGCCGAGTAGGCGGCGGCGTCGACCAGCATCCGGGTGGACGCCTGGTGCCTGCCCCCCATGGTGCGCTGCACCTCGGCCAGGCCGGCCTCCAGCAGCTCCCGGTTGTTGTCCGCCAGGTCGATGATCTCCTCCACCAGGCGGACCAGCGCCCGGAAGTGGCGGTTGAAGACGGACGGCCACGGGGCCGGGGCCACGCCCGCGAGGGTGCGGAGGCTGGACGACTCCGAGATGCCCAGCTCGGCGGCGGCCGCCGCCGAGGCGACCGCCCGGTTCAGCTCGATGGCGGCCAGCTCGTCGAGCACGGCGTCGAGCTCCTGCGAGGCCCGGCACAGCCACCGGGCGGACCGGCCCTCCAGGAGCAGCCGCTGCTCCTCCAGCTTGAACACCACCATCTCGAGGTCCTCGCGCTCCCGCCAGAGCACCTGGGAGAGCTCGCTCAAGCGCTTGGACGCGTGCGTGGCCACGGAGCCTGCATCGACACCTTGGCGCGGGGTTGTGAGTATTCCCAGGCGGCTCAGTCGAGAAGGCCGAGGGCCACCGCCCTCGCCATGGCCTCCTGGCGTCCCGTGACGCCGAGCTTCACGTAGATGTGGGCGAGGTGGGACTTCACCGTGGCCGGCGTCACGAACAAGGCGTCGGCGATCTCCCGGTTGGAGCGCCCCTCGGCCAGCCTGGCCAGCACCTCGACCTCCTTGCGGGTGAGGGTCTCGGGCGAGGGCGGGGCGGGCGGGGTGTCCTCGTCGGCCCGGGGCCCGAGGGCGCCCACCAGCAGCGAGAGCAGGGCGGGGGCCACCACCCGCTCCCCCTTGGCCACCCGCCTGACGGCGTCGGCCAGCTCGGCGGGGCTGACCGACCGCGGTAAGAGGGCGTCGATCCCCACCTGGCGGAGAGCGAGGACCTCGTCGCGCTCGATGTGGTCGGCCAGCACCAGCACGTGGGGGGAAGAGGGCAGCGAGCGGGCCCGGCGGGCGGCGTCGGCCCGGGAGAGGTCGCGGTGGTTGCCGAGGATGAGGTAGGTGGCGCCGGTGGATTCGGCCAGGCGCACGCCCTCGTCCGCTGACGCCACTTCGGCGACCACGGCGATGTCGACGGCACGGAGTGCCTGGCTGATCCCGAGGCGGACCAGCGGCCACTCGTCGACCGCCACCGCGGCCGGCGGGCGGGGTTCCACCGCGCCAGTCTAGGCGTGGGAGGTCCCCGAATCGGGATGACTAGCCCGGTCCGGCGGCCAGGACCTAGTCCGTTCGGGCCATGGGCGAGGAGAGGATCAATCTCGCGGCCGATGCGCCAGGATGCCCCTTTCGGAGACCTTTGACCCATGCTCGCTCACCCGGTCGAAGACACCCGTCAGCAGCTCGAGGAAAAGCTCGTCCGGGAGAACCTGGCGCTGGTGGATTACGCAGTGAACCAGCTGGTCGCCCGGCTGCCCCGGTACGTCCCGAGGGACGAGCTGGTGAGCGCAGCCATGGCCGGCCTGGCCCAGGCCGCCCGCTCGTTCGACCCCGACCGGGACATCCGGTTCGACCACTACGCGCCGGGCCGCATCCGGGGCGCCCTGCTCGACGAGCTGCGCAGCCGCGACTGGGCCAGCCGCTCGGTTCGCACCAAGGCCCGCCGCCTGCTGGCCGTCACCGACGACCTGACGGCCGAGCTGGGCCGCACGCCCACCACCGAGGAGCTGGCCACCAAGATGGGCATGGCCACCAAGGCGGTCGACGACCTGGCCGGCGACCTCCACCGCTCGGTGGTCCTGAACTACGAGTCGATCGTCGACGACGGCGGCGACGGCGAATGGACGCTGCCCGCCGACGACCGCAGCCCCGACGTGGTGCTTCTCGACCGTGAGCGCCGAGCCTACCTGCTCGACGCGGTGGCCGCCCTCCCCGACCGGCTGCGCGAGGTGGTCGTCGGGTACTTCTTCGAGGAGCGGTCGATGCAGGACCTGGCCGACGAGCTCGGCGTCAGCGCCTCCCGCATCTCCCAGATGCGCACCAAGGCCATGGGTCTGCTGAAGGAGGCCATGCTGGCCCAGCTGGAGCCCGAGGCCATGGTGCAGTTCGACCACACGCCCCGCGTCGCCCGCCGGCGGGCCGCCTACCGGGCGGCCGTGGCCAAGGCCTCCACCTTCCGCGACCGGGTGAGCTCGGTCCCCTCGCGCGCCATCGACGTCCGCAACGCCGCCGTCGGCGCCACGCCGGCCGCCATCGCCTGCTGACCCCCGCGTCCCGAGTACATAGCGTGCGGTTTCCGCACGCTATGTACTCGAAAGATGGCGGTTGCCGTAGCGTGCCGGCGTGACGGAGCGCCGGCGCACCACCTCGGGGTCGCCGTTCGAGGCGTCGGTGGGGTTCTGCCGGGCGCTGCGGGTGGGCGACCGGGTGCTCGTCGCCGGCACCGCCCCGATCCGGCCCGACGGCTCGGTCGACCCCGACCCCGAGGCCCAGGCCGCCCGCTGCCTGGCCATCATCACCGCCGCCCTGGCCGACCTCGGGGCCTCGCCGGCCGACGTGGTGCGCACCCGGATGTTCGTCACCGACGCCGGCGTGGCCGAGGCGGTGGGGCGGGCCCACCGGGCGGTGTTCGGCGACCACCCGCCGGCGTCCACCATGGTGGTGGTGGCCGGCCTGCTCGACCCCCGGTGGGTGGTGGAGATCGAGGCCGAGGCGGAGGTCTAGTCGACGAGAGGCGCCGGCAGCGGCTCGGCGTGCAGCAGCACGAGCCGGCGGGTGGCCCGGGTGAGAGCGACGTAGAGGGCCCGCAGGCCCTGGGGGGACTCGGCCACCACGCGAGCCGGCTCCACCACCACGACGCCGTCGAACTCGAGCCCCTTCACCATGCCGACCGGGATGAGGGTGAGGGTCGAGTCGAGGCCGTCGCGCTCGGCCACGGCGTACGGGAGGCCCGAGGCGTCGAGCGCCTCCTCCACCGGGGCCAAGAGCGACGGCGGCACGATGAGGGCGACCATGCCGGGGCTGACGGCGGCCACCAGCGAGTCGGCCACGGCGACGGCCCGCGCCACGAGGTCGGCCGGCGCCGCCGTCTCGACCACCGGCTCCTCGCCGGCCGTCCGCACCGACAGCGGGGGCCGCAGGTGGGGGGCGGTGACGGCCAGCACCCGGCCGGCCAGGTTCATGATCTCGGCCGGCGTGCGGTAGTTGACGCTCAGCTCCACCACCCGGGGCGGGCGCTGGCTGGGGAGGTAGGCGGTGACGTCGTCCCAGCGGGCCAGGGCCCGGGGCCCGGTGGCCTGGCCGACGTCGCCGGCGACGGTCATCGAGCCCGACAGCGACCGCCGGGCCAGCATGCGCAGCTGCATGGGCGTGAGGTCCTGGGCCTCGTCGATGACGATGTGGCCGTACTGGCGGATCTCGCCGCCCCGGCGGGCCCCCGGCCGGCGGGGGCCGAGCAGGACGCGGGCCTCGTCGAGCAGCGGCAGGTCGCCGCCCGTCCACGGGATGGCGTCGATCGAGTCGCTGCGGGGCCGCACCAGGGCCGCCTGCTCCTCCTCGGTGAGCGCCGTGCCGGCGGCCAGGCGCACCAGGGCCGGCGCCCCGAACAGGTCGTGCAGCAGCTCCTCGGGGGTGAGCACCGGCCACATGCGGTCGAGGGCGCCGGCGACCTCGGGCAGCTCCCGGACCAGCGCCCACAGGTCGGCCTCGGCCATCTGCCCCTGGCCGACGTCGGCGTCGTCGGGGTCGAGGTCGAGGTCGTCGCGGTCGCCGTTGCGGTGGGCCACCCGCTCGTCGACCGGGAGCTGGAGGCCGGCCCGGACGCGGCGGTCGGCAGCCGCGCGGTACCCCTCGTGGAGCAGGCGGGACACCAGCGCCTCGACCTGCCGGCGGCGGGCGTTGTGGGTGCCCGGCCGGCGCTGGACGGTGCCGACGATGCGGGCGCTGGCCTCGGCCGTGATGCGCAGCGCGAAGCCCTCGAAGCCCACGTCGACGGCCCGCCGCAGGGGTCGCTGGCGGTCGGCGACGGCCTTGGCCACGAACCGGGCCATGCGCGGGTCGGCCTTGACCACCGCCGCCGCCGGGCTGTCGGCCGCCCGCACCCGGGCGTCGGACACCAGGCCGGCGATGGTGGTGAGCACCACGCCGTTCTCGCCCAGGGACGGCAGCACCTGCTCGATGTAGCGGAGGAACAGCGGGTTGGGCCCCACGACCAGGACCCCCTGTCGCTCCAGCGGGAAGCGGTAGGTGTAGAGGAGGTAGGCGGCCCGGTGCAGCGCCACCGCCGTCTTGCCCGTGCCCGGACCGCCCTGCACCACCAGCACGCCGGGAAGCTCCGCCCGGATGACCTCGTCCTGCTCCTTCTGGACGGTGGCGACGATGTCGCGCATGTGGCCCGAGCGGGCCCGCTCGAGGGCGGTGAGCAGCGTGCCGCCCCCGGCCAGGGCGACCCCGTCGACCACGACCTCGGCGTGGCCGCCGTCGATGACGCCGAACACCTCGTCCTCGATGCCGATCAGCCGCCGGCCCTCGGTGGCGAAGTGGCGCCGACGGACCAGGCCCATGGTGTCGACGCCGGTGGCCCGGTAGAAGGGCTCGGCGACCGGGGCCCGCCAGTCCACGACCAGGGGTTCCTGGTCCTCGGCCGACACCGCCAGCCGGCCGATGTGGTACGCCTCGCCGTCGGTGCGGTCGATGCGGCCGAAGCACAGCGCCTCCCGGCCCACGTCGAGCTGCTCGATGCGGTGGAGGGTGGTGCGCACGATCACGTCGCGCTCGGCGAGGGAGCCGGGCGTGCCCCCCCGCTGGCGGAGCACCGTGTCCAGCAGCTCGGCCGCCGCCGCCCGCAGCTGCCCGACCCGCTCGTAGGCCCTGTCGATGTGCGCCTGCTCGGCCAGCAGGTCCGGGTGCGAAGCCACGAGCTCCTCTCGGACGACCCCACCGCTCCCGCTGAAGGGAGCCTTGCATTGTACAGGGCAGGCGCCTACCGCTCTAAGGTCGCTTCGATGGCCGCGCCCGACGACGCCCCCTTCCTCCGGGCCTGCCGCCGGCAGCCCGCCGCCCACGTGCCGGTGTGGTTCATGCGCCAGGCCGGGCGCTCGCTCCCCGAGTACCGGGCGGTCCGGGGCGTGGGAAGCATCCTCGAGGTGATCCGCCAGCCCGAGCTGGCGGCCGAGATCACCCTCCAGCCGGTGCGGCGCTACGGCGTCGACGCCGCCATCCTCTACTCCGACATCGTCGTGCCGGTGGCCGCCATCGGCTTCGGCGTCGACGTGGTGCCGGGCGTGGGGCCCGTCGTGGCCGAGCCGTTCGCCGGCAAGGACGACCTGGCCCGGCTCCGGCCGCTCGAGCCGGAGGCCGACACCCCCTACGTCCTGGAGACGGTCCGCATCCTGGCCGCCGAGCTCGACGTCCCGCTCATCGGGTTCGCCGGCGCCCCCTTCACGGTGGCCAGCTACCTCATCGAGGGCGGCCCGTCCCGCACCTACGCCCGCACCAAGGCCCTCATGCACGCCGACCCGGCCACGTGGGCGGCCCTCCTCGACGCACTGGCCGACATCGCCCTGTCCTCCCTCCGGGCCCAGGTGGCGGCCGGCGCGTCGGCCGTCCAGGTGTTCGACAGCTGGGCCGGCGCCCTGGCCCCCGACGACTACGCCGAGCTCGTCCTGCCCGCCACCCGCCGCATCTTCGCCGGGCTCGGCGACCTGGGCGTGCCGTCCATCCACTTCGGCGTGGGCACCGGCGAGCTGCTCGGGCTCATGGCCGAGGCCGGCCCCGACGTGGTGGGCGTGGACTGGCGCGTCCCCCTCGACGAGGCCCGCCGCCGGATCCGACCCACCCAGGCGGTGCAGGGCAACCTCGACCCCGCCCTGTGCCTGGCCCCGTGGGACGTGCTCGAGGCGGCCACCCGCAAGGTGCTGGCTAGGGGCGGGGGCGCCGGCCACGTGTTCAACCTGGGGCACGGCGTGCTGCCCGAGACCGACCCCGGGGTGCTGGAGCGGGTCGTCGCGCTGGTCCACGGTGCCTGAGGGCGCGCCCCTCGGGGTGCTGGTGATGGCCTACGGCACGCCGGCCACGCCGGCCGACGTGGAGGCGTACTACACCCACATCCGGCGGGGCCGGCCGCCCTCGCCCGATCTGCTGGGCGACCTGCGCCGGCGCTACGACGCCATCGGCGGCATCTCCCCCCTCGCCGCCCGCACCGGCGCCCAGGTCGCTGCCCTCGAGGCCGCCCTCGGCGACGGGTACGCCGTCGCCCTCGGCCAGAAGCACGCCCCGCCCTTCATCGAGGACGGGATGGCGGCGCTGCTCACGGCCGGCGCCGCCGACGTCGTCGGGCTGGTGCTCGCCCCCCACTACTCGTCGCTCAGCGTGGGGCAGTACCACGAGCGGGCGGCGGCGGCGGCCGGCGCCGCCCGGTACCACGGGGTGCAGTCCTGGCACACCCATCCCACCCTGGTCGCCCTCCTGGCCGAGCGGGTGGCCGGCGCCCGGGCCCGCCTGCCGCTCGGCGACGGGGCGGTGGTGGAGACGCTCTTCACCGCCCACTCCCTCCCCGAGCGGGCCCGCACGGCCGACGACCCGTCCTACCCCGAGCAACTGGAGCAGACGGCCCGGGCGGTGGCCGCCGCCGCCGGGCTCGACCGCTGGCGCACCGCCTGGCAGAGCGCCGGCCGCACCGCCGATCCGTGGATCGGCCCCGACATCCTCCAGGTCCTGCGCTCCCTCCCGTCGGAGGGGGTGGAGGGCGTGGTCGTGTGCCCGGCCGGCTTCGTGTCCGACCACCTCGAGGTGCTCTACGACGTCGACATCGAGGCCCGGGGCGTGGCCGACGACGCCGGCCTGGCCCTCGCCCGCACCGCCTCGTTCAACGACGACCCGGACTTCGTCGCCCTCCTGGCCGACGTCGTGCGGGGCGAGCGGCGGTGACGTCGGTCGCTGTCGTGGGGGGCGGGATCGCCGGGCTGGCAGCGGCGTGGGAGCTGCTCGGGGCCGGCGCCGACGTCACCGTGCTGGAGGCGGGCGACCGGCTGGGCGGGCGCATCCGCACCGGCGATGTGGCCGGCCGCCCCGTGGACCTCGGGCCCGACGCCCTGCTGGCGCGGGTGCCCGACGCCCTCGCCCTGTGCGCCGAGCTGGGGTTGGAGGACGAGCTGGTGCACCCGGCCGCCGAAGGGGCGGCGATCTGGAGCGGCGGGCGGCTGCGGCCGCTGCCCCCGGGGCTGGTACTCGGCGCCCCGGCCGGCGCCGGCGAGCTGGTGGCGCTGGTGCGCAACGGGCTGGTGTCGCCGGCCGGCGCCGCCCGGGCCGCCCTCGACCTGGTGCGGCCGGCCACCCGCTGGCCCACCGACCCCACCGTCGGCGAGGTCGTGGGCGGCCGCCTCGGCCCCGAGGTGCACGTCCGGGTGGTGGACCCACTGCTCGCCGGCATCCACGCCGGCCCGTCGGCGCTGCTCAGCGCCCGCTCCGTGGCCCCCCAGCTGGCCGCCGCCATGACGTCGCGGAGCCTCCTGCTGGGCCTGCGGGCCAGGCGGTCGGGGGCGGCCCGCCCCGGCGCCGGCAAGGCGGCGGTGTTCGCCTCGCTGCGGGGCGGGCTCGGGCGCCTGGTCGAGCGGCTGGAGCAGGAGCTGCGGGCGGGGGGCGCCACCATCACGCTCGGGGCGGCGGTCGACCGGGCGCCGGTCGAGGGCTTCGACGCCACCGTGGTGGCGGCGCCGGCGCCGGCCGCCGCGGCCATGGTGGAGGAGGTGGCCCCCGACGCAGCGGCATCCCTGCGGGCCGTGGAGTACGCATCGGTCGTCCTCGCCGTGCTGGTGTACCCGGCCGCCGCCCTCCCGGCGCCGCTGGCCGGCAGCGGCTTCCTCGTCCCCGCCACCGAGAACCGCCTCCTCACCGCCTGCTCGTTCGGTTCGGCCAAATGGCCGCACTGGGCCGGGCCGAACGACCTTGTCCTGCGGGTGTCGGCCGGCCGCTGGGGCGACGACCGCGCCTTGGCCCTCGGCGACGACGACCTGTGCGCCCAGCTCCACGACGAGCTGGTCGCCGCTCTCGGTCTGCGCGAGCCCCCGCGCCTCTCCGTGGTCACCCGGTACCCCGAAGCCCTCCCGCAGTACCGATCCGGCCACCTGGCGCGCGTGGAGCGGGCAGAGGCGGCCCTGGCGGCCGGTGCGCCCACCGTCATCCTCACCGGCGCCGCCTACCGGGGGCTCGGCATCGCTGCCTGCATCTCCCAGGGCCGTTCGGCCGCAAGGCGTGCAATGACCCCTGGTGGGCAGACCTAGACCAAGGTCACAACAACCGTGGAAGCGGTTGCTCCCCTTCCCCAGGTGTCGAGGAAGAGGGGTGCTGCATCATCGCCCACACCGCCGGGTGGCCCGGCGCCGGCTGACGGCACCGCCCCGCGGTCCTCGCCGGTACCCGGCCACCAAACCGCCCCGCCACACCACCGCCGGCGTGCCGGTCGGGACCGACTTCCCGGTCCTCGCCGCTGCCACCCGCTACGCGGCCGATCCACAGGCCGACGTGGCTCCCGTGGAGTGGGATGCCCTGCCCGACGAACCGACGGCCGATCAGCCGCCTGGCGACGAGCCGCCCTACGACGAGCTGCTGCAGGAAGCGCCAGTGGAGGAGGTGCCGGCGCGGCGAGCGGCGCGGTCCGAGGAGCTCCGGGAGGAGAACCCCGACCTGCGGTCCCGCCGCGCCGCTCCCCCGGCCAGCGGCCTGCCTCCCGCCGTGGGCTGGGCCGCCTTCGCCCTGCTCGTGGTGGTGGCCCTCGTCGCCATGGCCGTCGTGATGCAGTACGACCCCGGTGCCTCCGACCCGGCGGCCGTCAACCCGGTCCCGGCACCCGCGGCCACCATCCCGACGACGGCCGCGCCGGCACCCGCGCCGGTCCCGCCGAGCGCCAGGACCACGGCATCGGACGGTGCGATCGACGACTCGGTCCTCGACCAGGTGCCGACCACCACACCGAACCGGTAGTTCAGGCCCCGCAGGCGGCGCGTGCCTGGATGGTGGCCCGGGCGATCTCGGCGACCTGGGCGCGTGAGGGCGTCTCCGTCTGGAACAGCTCGCCCAGGTGCTCGGCTCCGAGGGCCTCGATCAGACGGTCGGCGCCGCACGCCGCCTTCCCCTCGCCGAAGGGCCCGGAGCCCTTCAGCTCCTCGATCAGGGCCTGGCGCATGCCGAGCCCCTGGATGCCCGACACGTGCCCGGGGATGCGACCCGGGGCGGAGGCACCGGGGTCGCACGATTCCACGGTGGCGAACCGGCCTTCGAGCGCATGGGCGCCCTGGCCCTTGCCCCACTGGCCGGCGGCGGCGTCGAATCGGGCCGCCTGGTCCTCCTGGTCGAAGGCGACGCGCATGCGGACGCACGTCGTGGCCCCCCGCTTGAACCCGACCATGGCGTCGCCCGACCACCCCTGCACGGCCGCCCACGCGGTGGGGTAGTCGATCCGCTCGGCCAGCATCACGAGCAGCGACACCATCCCGATGTCGCCCGCTGAGCCGGCGATGCCCTTCTCCCCCGGCTTCAGCGCCGGCGTGGTGACGTCTTCGACGTGCTGGCCGCCGAGATAGGTGTCGGGGAGGAGGATGTTCTCCTCGGAGGTCGGCGGGCGGGTGAACAGCTCGTTGCGGCCGCCGGCGCCCCTGGCCTTCATCACCGCCTGGAGCAGGTCGGGCCCGAACTGGTAGGGGAAGCCGAACAGCTCGATGAACACGGGCGGGACGCCCTTGTAGTCGGCGCCCTGCGAGGACTTCTCCTGCGCCTGCTCGAGGGCGGTGCGGGCCGCCTCGGGCAGGGCCTTCTTCCACTGCTCCTCGACCTCTTCGGCGTCGGACTCGGCCACCGCGTGGAAGGCGAGCTCCTCCCCCGACGTGGTGGCGTGCGGGGCGAGCCCGAACTGCTGGTCCTGGAGGGCGTGGGTGAGCTCGTGGACGAGGGTGGACCGGCGCTCGTCGTCGAGCGTCGACCCGCGCACGGCGATGCGCTTGGTGTCCGGCCGGTACTCGCCGATGACCCCGTCACCGAGCAGCTCGTCGGACGCCTTGGTGAGGTCGACGTCGCCGGCGATCAGGCCGAGGGCCCGGAACGTGGCGGTCTGGTTGTCGATCGCCGCCTTGTCGGCGGCCGTGGGGGCCTCGTGCTGGGTGACGTACTTCCGGAAGGCGGCGTCGGACAGGAAGTCGACGTAGACCGGGTGCTTGAACGTGAGCCCTCGCGCGTGCTCCACGAAGGCGGCGAGGTCCTTCACGCGTGGATCCCACTGGTCGGGGTAGTCCTTCTGGAGGTACTTGCCCCTGGCGACCAGCCCGCCGCCCGTGGCCGCGCCGAGCAGCACCACGACCAGCAGGATCACCGGCCACTTCCTGCGCTTGCGGCGCTCGGGGAGGACCGTTCCGGGCATGGCCGCCCCGCCGGCGCCGTAGGGAGGGTACTGCGGGTACTGCCCGTAGCCACCGGGGGGCGGCGGGTACTGCGGCGGTGGAGCCCCCCACCCGGGCGCGGGGTTCGGGGGCGGAGCGCCCCACCCCGGCGCCGGCCTCGGCGGCGCGTAGCCGGCCGCCGGTTGGGGCGCCGGATAGCCGCCGGCCGCGGGGTAGGCGCCGGCCGGCGCAACCGCCGGGTAGCCGTCGGCCGGCGGCGGACCCGGATAGGTGCCGGCCGGCGGGGGCGTGGGGAAGGTGCGGCCGGCGGGGGCGGACGACGCCGCCGGGTGGGCGGGGCGGGCCCGCTGGTCGGGTGACGGCGGGGGCGGGAGAACGCCGGGGCCACCCGGCGGCCGAGCGCCGAAGGACGGCACCGACGGAGCCGGAGCAGGCGCGGGAGGAGTGGCCGGGCCGCTGCCCCACGGCGTGGACGGGGCGGTGTGCTCGGGACACGTGCGGGCGCCCGTGCGGACCGCTACGCCGCACACACCGCACTGCGACGCGTTGACCGCGTTGCAGTGCGGGCACGCATGCGTCCACGGTTGTGTGACGAATGACCGTCCGCATTGGACGCATTGCACTTCAGGCACTGTCGACCGCCCCTAGGAGAAACCCAACCGCGACTGTACCGCTCGCCGGGAAAATAGGTGTGCGCCTTTGATCGGTTCATGCGGGGCCGAACGTTAGGGATGAGTTGTTCGCCGCCCGTTGGGTGTCGATGCGAGCGCCGACTGTGACGAATGACCATCCATATCGCCGGAAAAGAAGGTGAGCGCCTCTCCGCTCATTTGGCCCGAACGTTAGGGTTGACTGATGCAGCCCCCGTCGCTCGCGCCGATGCTGGCGGGAGCGTCGGGAGCGCCCCGGGACGTCCGGGACTACCTCGTCGAGCCCAAATGGGACGGCGTGCGCGCCATCCTCACCGTGCACGACGGCCGGCTCCGGATCGCCAGCCGCACGGGGCGGGACGTCACCAGCCACTACCCCGAGCTGGCCCCGTTGGCAGCGGCCCTCGGCGGCCGCCAGGCGGTCCTCGACGCCGAGATCGTCACCTTCGACGAGCGTGGTGCCCCGAGCTTCCAGCGCCTCCAGTCCCGTATGCACGTCGCCGCACCCGGCCCCGAGCTGCAGGCCGAGGTGCCCGTCGTCGCCATGCCCTTCGACCTGCTCTGGCTGGACGGCGAGCTGCTCACCGCCCTTCCGCAGCGGGAGCGCCGGCAGCGGCTCGAGGGGCTCGACCTCGACGGGCCGTCGTGGCACCTGACCCCCCTGATCGCACCCGCCTCCGCCGACGAGCTGCTGGCGGCGTGCGGCCAGGTGGGGCTGGAGGGCTGCATGCTGAAGCGGGCCGAGGCGCCCTACCTCCCCGGCCGGCGGTCGTCGTCGTGGGTGAAGCTCAAGTGCGTCCGCCGGCAGGAGCTGGTGGTGGGCGGGTGGATCCCGGGCGAGGGCAGCCGTACCGGCTCCATCGGGTCGCTGGCCGTCGGCATCTACGGGCTGGACCGGGCCACCGGCGGGTCCGACGGCCGCCTGCGGTTCGTGGCGGCGGTGGGCTCGGGGCTCAGCGAGGACTGGATCAGGCAGCTGAAGGTCGTCGCCGAGCGCCTGGCCACCGACCGCAACCCCTTCGCCGACCGCGTCTCGGGGGTGCACTTCCTCGAACCCCGCCTCGTCGCCGAGGTGGGCTACAGCCACGTGAACGACGGGGGCATCCTGCGCCACCCCACCCTCAAGGGGTTCCGCACCGACGTCGACCCCGACGACATCGTGGCCGACGACGACCTCCAGGCGGCCATCGACGGGCGGCCGGCCGGCTTCCGTATTCGGTGCTGAAGGGCGCGCCGGTGGTACCCGGAGGCTGCGCGGGGAACAATAGAGGCCATGGCCAGATCGATCTGGGGTGGCGCCATCAGCTTCGGGCTGGTGAACGTCCCCGTGAAGCTCTACACCGCCGTCCGCAAGAAGGACGTCCGCTTCCACCAGCTCCACGGCACCGACGGCGCCCGCATCAACCAGAAGCGGGTGTGCTCGGCCGACGGGGAGGAGGTGGCCTACGAGGAGATCGTGAAGGGCTACGAGATCGCCAAGGGGCAGTATGTGATCGTCGAGCCGGAGGAGTTGGAGGCCCTCGACCCGGAGACCACCCACACGATCGACATCGAGGACTTCGTGGCCCTGGATCAGATCGATCCGCTGTTCTTCGACGCCTCCTACTACGTCCTGCCGGACAAGCGGGGTGAGAAGGCCTACCGCCTGCTGCTGGAGGCCATGCGTGACTCCGGCAAGGTCGGCATCGCCAAGGTGGTGATGCGCACCAAGCAGTACCTCGTGGCCGTGCGCCCGGTGGGCGAGGCCCTGGTGATGACCACCATGAACTTCGACGACGAGGTGGTGTCGCAGGACGAGCTCGACGACCTGCCGGGCCCATCGGAGGGCGTGAGCGAGCGGGAGCTGGCCATGGCCGGCCAGCTGATCGGCTCGCTCTCCACCGACTTCGACCCGTCCAGGTACCAGGACACCTACCGGGAGAAGGTGCTCGAGCTCATCGAGAAGAAGGCCCAGGGCCAGGAGATCGCGGCCCCGGTGGAGGCCAAGGCGGCCACGCCGGTGGTCGACCTGATGGCCGCCCTGGAGGCGTCGCTGGCGGCAGCCAAGGGCGGCACCAAGGACGGCAAGGGCGACCAGGCCAAGGCGTCCTGAGGTGAGGGGTCATGGCTGAGCGCACCAAGCGCCAGCCGACCAGCCTCGCCGTGGAGGTCGACGGGCGCCGGCTGAGCCTCTCCAATCTCGAGAAGGTGCTCTACCCCGAGGCGGGGTTCACCAAGGGCCAGGTGATCGGCTACTACCAGCAGGTGGCGCCCGCCCTCCTCACCCACCTGCGGGGCCGCCCCCTCACCCTCAAGCGCTATCCCGACGGGGTCGACGGCCAGTTCTTCTTCGAGAAGCGCTGCCCCTCCCACCGCCCCGACTGGGTGCCAGTGGCCGAGGTCTGGAGCGGGCGCAACGCCGCTACCGTCGGGTACTGCGTCATCAACGAGCTGGCCGCCCTGGTGTGGGTGGCCAACCTTGCTTCGCTGGAGCTGCACACGTCCCTGTCCCGCGCCGACGACATCGAGTGCCCCACCATGATGGTGTTCGACCTCGATCCGGGCCCGCCGGCCACCGTGGTGGAGTGCTGCCGGGTGGCGCTGCGGCTCCGGGAGCTGTTCGAGCAGATGGGCCTCCAGGGCGTGGCCAAGACGTCGGGGAACAAGGGGCTCCAGCTGTACGTGCCCCTCAACACGCCGACCACCTACGAGGGCGGCACCAAGGACTTCGCCCTGGCCGTGGCCCAGCTGCTGGAGAAGCGGCACCCCGCCGAGGTGCTCTCCAACATGAACAAGGAGCTGCGGACCGGGAAGGTGTTCATCGACTGGAGCCAGAACGACCGGCACAAGACCACGGTGTGCGCGTACTCCCTCCGGGCCCGGCCGCAGCCCACCGCCTCCACGCCGGTCACCTGGGACGAGGTGGCGGCCACCGCTGAGTCGGGCGACCCCGCCGCGCTGGTGTTCGACGCCGGCCAGGTTGTCGAACGGGTGGCCCGGCAGGGTGACCTGTTCGCCGCCGTCGACGAGCTGGAGCAGGCCCTCCCCCGCCTCGGTTGACCGGCCCGGGAGGACGGTCCATGAGCAACTCGCTGCTGCAACATCCCCGAGGGATGGTGTGACCGCCCCCGCCCTCGACCAGGCGACGGCCGAGGCGCCGCCGCCCGCCGCCCGCCGCGCCCGCCGGTCGCTGACCGCCGCCGGCCTGGCTGCCGGCGCCGGGGTGGTGGCCGCCTGCTCGCTGCCCCCGTGGGGTTTCTGGCCGCTCGGCATGGCCGGCGTCGCCGGCCTGGCCCTCCTGCTCGCCGGCCGGCCGGCCCGGGGCCGGGCGCTGGTGGGCTTGGGATTCGGCCTCGGCTTCTTCGCCGTCGGGCTGCGCTGGCTGGCCGAGTTCAGCGCCCCCGGCTGCGTGGTGGTGATCGTGATGGAGGCTGGCATGCTGGCCGCCGGCATGGTGCTGGTGCCGCCCGGCCGGGGCCGGTGGCTGGCTTTGCCGGGCGCCCTGCTCCTCGTCGAGGCGGTCCGCGGCGCGGTGCCGTTCGGGGGCCTGCCGATGGCGGGGCTGGCCCTGGGTCAGGCCGGCTCGCCCCTCGGCGGTGCCGCCCACGTGGGCGGCCCCCTCCTCGTGCTGGCCCTGGTCGCCGCCGGCGGGGTGGCGGTGGCGGCAGCGGCGTCCCGGCGGTGGGGGGCGGCCCTGGTGGCCGGCGGCGTGGTGGCGGCCGGCATCGCCATCGGGCCGGTTGCGCCCCACGGCGGCGGCGGGCCGGTGATCCACGTCGCCGCCGTGCAGGGCGGCGGCCGGCGGGGCTTCACGCGGGTCGAGGGCGAGGACCCGGCCGACGTCCTCGCCCGCCACCTGGCCGCCACCACCGGCGTGCGGCCGCCCGTCGACCTCGTGCTCTGGCCCGAGGACGTGATCGACGTCGAGGGCTCGGTCACCGAGAACCCCGAGGGCCGGCAGCTGGCCGCGGTGGCCAGCGCCGCCGGCGCCACCCTCGTGGCCGGCGTGGTGGAGGGGGCGGGGCCGGAGCGCTTCCGCAACGAGGCGGTGGTCTGGTCGCCCGACGGGACGGTGGTCGACCGCTACGACAAGGCCCACCGCGTCCCCTTCGGCGAGTACGTGCCGGCGCGGGGGCTGTTCGAGCATCTGGGCGACCTGTCCCCGGTCCCCCGCGACGCCATCGCCGGCCGCCGGCCCGGACTGCTGCACACGCCGGCCGGCGACCTGGGCGTCATGGTGTCCTACGAGGTGTTCTTCGCCCACCAGGCCCGGGGCGCGGTGCGGGCCGGCGGGCGCCTGCTCCTCGTGCCCACCAACGCCTCGTCCTATCCCACCACCCAGGTGCCCACCCAGCAGGTCGCCAGCGCCCGGCTGCGGGCCATCGAGACCGGGCGCGATCTCGTGCAGGCGGCGCCCACCGGCTACAGCGCGGTGATCGACCACCGCGGCCGGGTCCTGGCCCGGTCCGTCCTCGGGCGGCAGGCGGTCCTCCAGCGGTCCGTCACGCTCCGCTCGGGGAGGACGCTGTACGTACGGTTCGGCGACGGTCCCGTGCTGGTGCTGGCCGTCGTCGCCGTGGCCGGCGGGTGGGCCCTGGAGCGCTCAGCCCGTGGTGCGCGACGTCCCGAACATGTCGTCGAGGGTGATGGGCACCAGCTGACGCTCTTCGAGCAGGGCCCGTAGCTGGTCGAACAGCTCGATGACGGTGGGGTGGTTGGCGTGACCGAGCACGATGGTGCCTGGTCGGAACCACAGGTCGGCCTGGTGCAGGAGCTGGTCGGCGGTGAGGGGCGCGGCGTCGCCCAGGGTCCCGTTCCACATGAAGATCTTCGTGTAGCCGAGGTCTCCGCACAGCGTGTCGACCCGCTCGTCGTGGACGCCGAACGGGGGCCGGAACCATGGCCGGGCCGTGATCCCGAACACCTCCTGGATCCACTCCTCGTTGCGCTCGATCTCGTCCTCCACCTGCTGGTCCGACAGCCCGGTGAGCCGCTTGTGGCTCCAGGTGTGGTTGCCGATCTGTACCTGGCCGGCGGAGATCAGCGGCCGCAACCGGGGGGCGTGCACGTCCCAGAACCGGCGGTACCGGCCGTTGGGCGAGAAGGTGATGTGGATGCCCGTGCTGGCGGCGAAGTCGACGTAGGCGTCCACGCACTCCTCGCAGAAGCCGTCGTCGATGGTGAGGGCGATGGTGTCGGCGCGTGTCGGCGCCTTGGACACCACCTCGGCGATGCCGGGTCGGGGCCGGGGCACCGGCCCGAGCAGCAGGCCGGTGGGGGGCACCGTCGACGATGTCGTCGTCGACGGCCGACGCGGAAGCGTGATCGGAGCGGCGATCCCGGCCTCGGGGCGGTAGGTCCGGCACCCGGCGAGCGCGCCGAGGGCCCCGGCCGCCAGGGCGGCCAGGAACGAGCGACGGTCCAATCCCCTGCCGTGCTCGCACCCGCCTGCCACCACGGCGGGACGGTATCGGGGAAACGCCCGGTATGGGCGTCACCCCCCGGCGGTCAGCCTGCCTCGTGCGCCTGGCGGGCCTGGATGAGGTGGTAGAGGAGCAGGAGCTGGGTGACGGCGAGGGGCTCGTCGCGCTGGCCGGGCTCCAGCATGCCGAGGACCTCGGGCACCGGCATGTCGACGCCGAGCTCGTCCCAGATGGCCTGCTCGACCTGCTTGGTCTCGTCGCGGTGGGCGTAGGAGTGGATGTGGACGGAGTCGACCGGTTTGCCGTCGGCGTCCCGGCGCAACTTCAGGTGCATGGCCTCCTTCACGTCGTCGCCGAGGATCGACGTGAGGTCGGGGTGGCTCACCGTTGGGCGCAGCAGGAGGTAGGCGCTCAGCGGGTCGGTGGGCGTCTCCCCCCGCTCCTCGATGGGGGCGAACCGGACGACGATGTCGGCGTGGGCCCGCTGCGGGCGGATGAACTCCGAGGACTCGGGCTCCCGCTTGCGCAGCTCGGCCCGCACCTGGTCCTCGGTGTAGCCCCGCTTGTTGATGTCCCGCTTCAGCTTCCAGGCGACGCGGATCTCCTCGGGCGGGTCGAGGTAGACGGCGATGTCGAAGCAGTGCCGCAGCACCTTGGTGTGCAGCGGGAGCAGGCCCTCGATGATCACGAACTCCCGCGGCTCGATGTACTCGGGCCGGTCGAGCGTCCCCGTGTCGTGGTTGTAGACGGGCTTCAGGATGGGCTCGCCCCGCGACAGCAGGTGGAGGTGCTGCTCCATGATGTCGATGTAGTTGCAGTCGGGGTGCAAGGGGGTGAACGGGAGGGACTTGCGCTCCTCCCGGTCGTAGCGGTGGTAGTCGTCGACGCAGACGGAGGTCATGCGGTCGTGGCCCAGCGCCTCCACCAGGCCGGCGGTGAGCGTGGTCTTGCCCGTCCCGCTGTCGCCGGCGATGGCCAGCATGATGGGCGGCGCCGCGCCCCGGCGCGACGACGCGCCCGTCCGCTGGATCTCGAGGTCTGGGTCCGTCACGTCCACCTCCGTGTTCTCCGTCTGCAGTGATCCTTGCATTCGCGCCGCCCTGTCGTCCCATCGGCGGTCTGGCGAAGAGGTTCTGCGGCAACGATCGGGGAAATCCGGCGGGCGGCGGGGGGCGCCCCGATACTGTGAACCCATGCCCGCGCCGGCCACCGCCGCGCTGTTCGCCGTCGCCGCCCTGGCCCTGCTGGTCGTGCCCGGGCCGGCGGTGCTCTACATCACCACCCGCAGCGCCGCTCAGGGCCGCCGGGCGGGGCTGGTGTCCGTGCTCGGCATCCACACCGGCACCCTCGTGCACGTGCTGGCGGCGGTGGCCGGGCTCTCCACCGTGCTGGCCGCCTCCGCCGCCGCCTTCTCCGTCGTGAAGTACGCCGGCGCCGCCTACCTCATCGTCCTCGGCGTGCGGGCCATCCGGCGGGGCGGGGCGGCTGCCGGCGAGCGCCAGCAGGCGACCCGGTCGATGCGCCGGCTGTACGTCGACGGGTTCGTGGTGAACCTGCTCAACCCCAAGACGGCCCTGTTCTTCCTCGCCTTCCTGCCCCAGTTCGTCCACCGCGACGGCACGCCGGTGTGGAGCCAGACCCTCGCCCTGGGCGCCCTCTTCGTGCTCCTCGGGGCGCTGAGCGACGGCGCCTACGCCCTGGCCGGCGCCCGGGTGGGGCGCTGGTGGCGCTCGCGCCCCCGGGCCCGCCGGCGGGGACCGCTGGTGGAGGGCGGCGTGCTGGTGGGCCTGGGCGTGCTGGCGCTCGCCGTGCCACACAAGCGCACCGCCTGACCCTTCGGCGCTTCCGACATGCACATGGCGGTGAATTCCACCGCGGTTCGCATGTCAGTCGGTGCTAGGCGACGATTTCGTCGGCGAGGGCGGCCCGCACGTCCTCGTCCTGGACGAACATCAGCTTGTTGAAGATGAAGAACTTGGCCACCCACAGCACGCCGAAGGCGGCGACCACGGCCACGTTGATGATCATGGCCTGGCCCAGCCGGCTGTCGGTGATGCCCTTGGCCTTGGTCTCGGCGAAGTCGGCCGTCCAGGTGGAGAAGGCGAGGCCGGCGAAGGCCAGGCCCCAGAACGGCACGACCTCCTTCCAGAGGTGCGAGCGGCCCGACTTGCCCCACGTCCAGTTCCGGTTCAGGTAGTACGACGGAACGCCGCCCGCGACGCAGGCGGCCACGTTGGCCCACTTGGCCGTCCAGTGGAAGCCGACGTAGAACCCGAACAGGGCGATCTGGCTCACCGCCACCGTGACGACCGAGACGGCGACGTACTTGACCGCCTTCTGACCTTTGGGGGTGCGGGCCTGGTCCAGCAGGCGCCTGACCATGGAGCGCATCCGGGTGAGTGTACGCGGGTGCTGCGGGGCCTATGCGCCCATGGCGTGGTAGCCGCCGTCGACGTGGAGGATCTCGCCGGTGGTGGCCGGGAACCAGTCGGACAGCAGGGCCACGCAGGCCCTCGCCACCGGCTCGGCGTCACCCACGTCCCAGCCCAAAGGGGCCCGCTGGGCCCACGCCCCTTCGAAGCGGTCGAAGCCGGGGATCGACCGGGCGGCGACGGTGCGGATGGGGCCGGCGGCCACCAGGTTCACCCGGATCCGGGCCGAGCCCAGATCGCGGGCCAGGTAGCGGGCGGTGGACTCCATGGCCGCCTTGGCCACGCCCATCCAGTCGTAGCCGGGCCAGGCGTGGGTGGCGTCGAAGTCGAGCCCCACGATCGACCCGCCGTGCTCCTTCATGAGCGGCAGGGCGGCCTCGGCCAGCGCCTTGAGCGAGTAGGCCGACACATGCAGGGCGGTGGCCACGTCGTCCCAGCCGGCCCGCAGGAAGTCGCCGCCCAGGCACACCTCGGGGGCGAAACCGATGGCGTGCAGCACGCCGTCGAGGCGGCCCCACCGGGCGTCGAGGTCAGTGGTGAGGCGGGCCAGGTGCTCGGGGTCGGTGACATCGAGCTCGAGGACGTCGGGAGGGTTCGGCAGCCGGCGGGCGGCCCGCTCGGTGAGCTTCATGGGCCGGCCGAACGACGTGAGCACCAGCTCGGCACCCTGCTCCTGGGCCACCCTGGCCACGCTGTAGGCGATCGACGAGTCGGTGAGCACGCCGGTGACGAGCAGCTTCTTACCCTCGAGCAGCACGGCAGACCTCCTCGGGTCTGGTCGGTGAAACGGTGCGAATTCCGCACCGGTTCGCCAACCAGAGCGGAGGGACGGGCATCACAGGGGGGTGTTGGCGTGGCGGCGCTTCGGGAGGCGCTCGCGTTTGGTGCGCAGGGCCACGAGGGCGGCGGCCACCGCCCGGCGGGTGTCGAGCGGGTCGATGACGTCGTCGACGAAGCCCCGCTCGGCGGCCACCAGCGGGGAGCAGTAGCGCTCCTCGTAGTCGGCCTCGAGCGCGGCCCGCTCCTTCTCCCGCACCTCCTCGTCGGCGGCGGCCAGCCGCTTGCCGTGCAGCACGCTCACGGCGCCGGCCGCCCCCATCACGGCCACCTCGGCGGTGGGCCAGGCCAGGCTGACGTCGCTGCCCAGGCCACGGGAGTCCATGACGATGTAGGCCCCGCCGTAGGCCTTGCGCAGCACGACCGAGACCCGCGGCACGGTGGCCGCCGCGTAGGCGTGCACCAGCTCGGCGCCGTGGCGGATCATCCCCCGCCACTCGACGTCCTTGCCGGGCTGGAACCCCGGCGTGTCGACCAAGGTGAGCAGCGGCACGTTGAACGAGTCGCACAGCTGCACGAAGCGGGCCGCCTTGCGGGAGGCGTCGATGTCGATGGTGCCGGCCATGGACGACGGCTGGTTGGCGACGATGCCCACCGGCGCCCCGCCCACGGTGGCCAGGCCGGTGACCATGCTCGGGGCGTGCAGGCGGCGCACCTCGAGGAACGACTGGTCGTCGACCACGTCGCCGATCACGGTTCGGACGTCGTAGGGAGCGCTGGCCTGCTCGGGGACGGCGCCGGCCGCCACCACCGTGTCGCGGTCGACGGGGTCGTCGACGAAGCGGGCCGGCGGCTCCTCGGCGTTGTTGCACGGGAGGTAGGCCAGGGCGTCGAGCACGGCGCCGAGGGCGTCGTCCTCGTCGGCCGCCTCGGCCCACGCCACCCCGGTTCGCACACCGTGGACGGTGGCGCCGCCGAGGGTGTCGTGGGTGACCTCCTGCCCTGTGAAGCCGTTCACCGCCGCCGGTCCGCTCACGTAGGCGTAGGCGTCGGCGGTGACCACCACGATGTCGGCGAGACCGAGCAGGAGCGCCGGGCCCGACAGGCACGGCCCGCTCACGACCATGGCGATGGGCACCACGCCGGAGGCGGCCACCAGGGCCCGGGCCACCCGGCCCCACGCGTAGAGCGACGCCACCCCGTGGCTCACGTCGGCGCCCGAGGTGTCGAGCAGGCCCACCACCGGCACGCCGAGGTCGGCGGCGGCGTGCACCAGGCGGGCGACGGTCTCGCCCTCGGCCGGGCCGATGGCACCGCGGTGCTCGCCCCCGCCCAGGCGGAACAGGGCGGCCGGGCGGCCGTCGAGCTCGGTGAGCTCGGCCGACACCGCCGCCGACCGGCGCCGGGCCAGGGGCACGGTCTGCTCGTGGTCGACGAGGTGGTGGCCGGGCAGCGGCCCCGGCGGCCGCTGGCGGCCGGGTGCCGCCCAGGCGTCGAAGCCGACGTCGGGCGCCTGGGTCACTCCGGGAAGCCGGCGAGCACGAGCGTGGCGTTGTGCCCGCCGAAGCCGAACGAGTTGGACAGCACCAGCCCGGTGACGGGGCGGGGCGACCCGGCGACCACGTCGATGGTGATGCCCGGGTCGGTGCGCTCGTGGTTGGCGGTGGGCGGCACCAGGCCGTGGCGGGCGGAGAGGATGGCGGCGATGGCCTCGACGGCGCCGGCCGCCCCGATGAGGTGGCCGGTGACGCCCTTGCCCGAGGTGACCGGCGGCGGGTCGCCGGCGAACACCTTCACCAGCGCTTCGGCCTCGGCCGCGTCGTTGAGGGGCGTGGAGGTGCCGTGGGCGTTGACGTGGCCGATCTCGCGGGCGGGAATGCCGGCGTCCTCCAGAGCCAGCTCCATGCACGCCACCGCGCCCGACCCGTCGGGGGAGGGGGCGGTGATGTGGTGGGCGTCGGAGTTGCGGCCGTAGCCGAGGATCTCGCCGTAGACGCGGGCGCCCCGGGCCTCGGCCCGGTCCCAGCGCTCGAGCACCAGGAAGCCGGCGCCCTCGCCCATCACGAACCCGTCGCGGTCGGGATCGAAGGGCCGCGAGGCGCGGCTGGGGTCGTCGGAGCGGGTGCTGAGGGCGCCCATGCGCGCGAACGCCGCCATGGCGATGGGCGTGATGGCCGCCTCCGTGCCGCCGGCCAGCACCACGTCGGCCGACCCGTCGCGGATGAAGCGGGCCGCCTCGCCGACGGCGTGGGTGCCCGCCGCGCAGGCGGTGGTGATGCAGATGTTCGGGCCCTTCCAGCCGTGGCGCATGGCGATGGTGCCGGCCGTGGCGTTGGCCATCATCATCGGGACGAGGAAAGGCGTGACGCGGGTTGGGCCCCGCGTGAACAGCACCTGCTCCTCCTCCTCCTGGGTCCACAGCCCTCCGACCCCGGTGCCGGCCACCACGCCGCAGCGGTTGGGGTCGGTGCCCAGGTCGCCGGCGTCGACCAGCGCATCGGTGGCGGCGGCGAAGCCCAGCTGGGTGACCCGGTCGGCCCGCCGGGCCTCCTTGTGCCCGAAGTAGTCGGACGGGTCGAAGCCCAGCACCTCGCAGGCGAAGCCGACGGGCTGGTCGGCCGGGTCGAAGCGGGTGATGGTTGCGGCGGTGCCCCGTCCCTCGAGCAGGGTGGCCCAGAACGTGGCCAGGTCCCGCCCGGCGGGCGTCTTGACGCCCATGCCGGTGACCGCCACCCGCGGCCGGCCGCGGTGGTCGGTGGCCCCGCCCGACATCACGTGGAGACGGGGAGCTTGCCCAGCACCACGTCGACCGCCTGGCCGACAGTGGCGATCTCGCCCAGCTCCTCCTCGGGGATGGTGACATCGAAGCGCTCCTCGAGGGCCATCACCAGCTCGACGAGGTCGAGGCTGTCGGCCTCGAGGTCGTCCTTGAAGCGGGTCTCCTCGGCCACCGCGTCGGCATCGACGCCCAGCACCTCGACGGCGGCCTCGCGCACGGCGGCGAGGACCTCAGCTCGTTCCATGGGTTTCGCTCCTTCAGGTCGTGCGGCCCCGGCGGCCGCCCCAGGTCTGTGTCAATGGCCCATTCCCATGCCGCCGTCCACCGGCACCACCGCACCGGTGACGTAACCGGCCGCTGGGGAGCAAAGGAAGGCGACCACGGCTCCCACTTCCGCGGGCGTGCCCATTCTCCCAAGCGGGACGGCCGACGTCATATTCGCCCGCTGCTCGTCGGTCATGGCGTCGATCATGGCCGTGGCGATCGGGCCGGGCGCCACGAGGTTCACGGTGACGTTCCGCGACCCCAGCTCGCGGGCCAGCGAGCGGGTCAGCCCGATGAGGCCGGCCTTGGTGGTGGCGTAGTTGGCCTGCCCGGCGTTGCCGGTGGAGCCCACCACCGAGCCCATGTTCACGATGCGGCCCCACCGCCGGCGCACCATGCCCGGGACGGCCCGCTTGGTGACGTGGAAGGCCCCGTCGAGGTTGGTGGACAGCACCTTGCGCCACTGGTCGCCGGACATCCGCATCACCAGCCCGTCGGCGGTGACGCCGGCGTTGTTCACCAGCACCTCCACGGGCCCGAGGGAGTCCTCGACCTCCTTGAAGGCGGCGTCCACCGACGCCGGGTCGGTGACGTCGACCTGCACGGCCACGCCGCCCACGCCGGCCGCCGTCTTCTCGGCCGCCTCCCGGTTGGTGCCGTAGCCCACGGCCACGCGGTGGCCGGCGGCGGCCAGCGCCTCGACGACCGCGCCACCGATCCCGCCGGAGCCGCCGGTGACGAAGGCGACCCGGCCGGCGTCGGCGGTCATCCCGCCACGTCCGTTGAGACTTGCCGGCGGCCGCTCATGCCGCCGGAGGCGGCCGCCACCGGCTGCCGGCAAAGGGGGGCGTGGGGGGGGCCGCCCCCC
>DASSMA010000008.1:0-15419 GCA_035689115.1 Acidimicrobiales bacterium | reverse complement strand
GCCGCCCTGCTCACCGGGTACCGCCTGGTGGCCGCCGACGGTGGCCTGTTCAACTTCGGCGCCCTGCCCTTCCTAGGATCGGCGGGCGGGATGACGCTCACCAAGCCGGTCGTCGGCGCCGCGGCCACGCCCTCGGGCAGGGGCTACTGGCTGGTCGCCTCCGACGGAGGGATCTTCGCCTTCGGCGACGCCCTCTTCCTCGGATCGACGGGCGACCGGCGCCTCAACCGGCCCATCGTCGGCATGGCGGCCACGCCGTCGGGCAAGGGCTACTGGCTGGTTGCCTCCGACGGGGGGGTCTTCGCCTTCGGCGACGCCGCCTTCCTCGGCTCCACCGGCGACCGGCGCCTCAACCGGCCGATCGTCGGCATGGCCACCACGCCGTCGGGCAAGGGGTACTGGCTGGTGGCCTCCGACGGCGGCATCTTCGCTTTCGGCGACGCCCGCTTCCTCGGGTCGACCGGTGGCATGACGCTCACCTCGCCGGTGGTCGGGATGGCGCCGGTCGGTGACGGCAGAGGCTACCGGTTGGTGGCGTCCGACGGTGGCGTCTTCGCCTTCGGATCAGCAACCTTCGCCGGCTCGGCAGGGGGCTCCCGTCTCACCCAGCCGGTGGTCGGCATGGCCGCAACGCCGTCCGGCAAGGGCTACTGGCTGGTCGCCCGGGACGGCGGTGTCTTCGCCTACGGGGACGCCCCCTTCCTCGGGTCGACCGGCGCCCTGCACCTCAACCAGCCGGTGGTGGGCCTGGTGGGCGGCTGATGGCCCGCCGGCGCCGGTCGTTCGGGCGGGCCAGGAGGTCACGCGCCGGCCTTCTGGCGTCGGTGGCCGTCGCCCTGCTGCTCGGCGCCTATGCGGCCGTGCTGGTGAACTCGCGTCCCGAGGTCGGCGGGCGGCGGCTGCCGGTCTCGACCTTCGTTGACCTGGCCAACCAGCACCGGATCCGCTCCGCCCGGATCCTCGACCAGGACGCCTTCGTCGTCGGCATCTACGTCCGGCCGGACGGGACCACGGCGCCGTTCAACACGCCGTATCTGCGCGAGGGGAATTCGCGCGAGCGCCTCCTCGACGTCCTGTTCCAGAACCACGTCACCACGACGATCGACCAGCAGTTCGGCAAGCGGCTGTTCTACCCGGCGACCATCCTCGTGCCGGGGCTGATCGTCGTCGTGGTGTTCGTGTACCTCCTGTTCACCTACAGCCGGGGCACCGGCCTGTTCGGGGTGCGCAGCGGGGCCCGGCGGGTGGCGGCCGGGGAGGCCACCGCCCGCTTCGCCGACGTGGCCGGGCAGGAGGCGGCGATCACCGAGCTGGCCGAGGTCAAGGCGTTCCTGTCCGACCCGGAGCGCTTCGCCGCCCTCGGGGCGGTGGTTCCCAAGGGGATCCTGCTGTGCGGGCCGCCAGGCTGCGGCAAGACCCTGCTGGCCCGGGCGGTGGCCGGCGAGGCGGGCGCCGCCTTCTACTCCATCTCGGGCTCGGACTTCGTGGAGCTGTATGCCGGCGTCGGCGCGGCGAGGGTCCGCGAGCTGTTCAAGGAGGCCCGCCTCCACGCGCCGGCCATCGTCTTCATCGACGAGGTCGACTCCGTGGGCCGCCGGCGGGGTACCACCATGGGCGCCGACACCAGCGAGCAGGAACAGGCCCTCAACCAGATCCTCGCCGAGATGGACGGGTTCTCCCCGACCTCGGGCGTCATCGTCCTCGCCGCCACCAACCGCCCGGACGTGCTCGACCCTGCGCTGCTCCGCCCGGGGCGGTTCGACCGCACGGTCGCCCTGGAGCGGCCCGACGAGGCCGGGCGGCGGGCGATCCTCGACGTCCACGGCCGGGGCAAGCGACTCGATCCCGGCGTCGACCTCGGCGCCATCGCCCACCGGGCGGTCGGCCTGTCGGGAGCCGATCTGGCCTCGGTGATGAACGAGGGGGCGCTGCTCGCCGCCCGGGCCGGCCACCCCGCCGTCGACCAGGGCGACCTCGGGGCGGCCCTGGCCCGCATCCTCGAGGCGCCCGACCGCCAGCGCCGCCTGTCGCAGCGGGCCCGCAGCTTCTCGCGGTCGGCGGGGGAGCGGGTGCGGTTCTCCGACGTGGCCGGGATGGACAGCATCGTCGCCGAGCTGGCGGAGGTGGCTTCGTACCTCTCGCAGCCCGAGCGATTCGTGGCCATGGGGGCCCGGCCGCCCCGGGGCGTCCTCCTGGTCGGCCCGCCGGGGTGCGGCAAGACGATGCTGGCCCGGGCGGTGGCCGGCGAGGCCAACGCCGCCTTCTTCTCGGTCGCCGGCTCCGAGTTCGTGGAGCTGTTCGCCGGCGAGGGCGCCGCCCGCGTGCGCGACCTGTTCGCCGAGGCCCGGGCCCTGGCGCCCGCCATCGTCTTCCTCGACGAGATCGACGCCGTCGGCGCCCGCCGCACGGTCGCCGTCGGCAACCATCGCGAGTCGGAGCAGACCCTCAACCAGATCCTCGTCGAGCTGGACGGGTTCGACGCCCGCTCGGGGGTCATCGTCCTCGCCGCCTCGAACCGCCCGGAGATCCTCGACCCCGCACTCGTGCGCCCGGGCCGGTTCGACCGGACGGTGACCGTGTCCCTCCCCGGCCGCGAGGCCCGGCGGGCCATCCTCGGCCTGCACAGCCGGGGCAAGCCGCTCGCCCCCGACGTCGACCTCGACGTGGTCGTCGGCATGACCCCGGGACTCTCGGGCGCCGACCTCGCCAACCTGCTGAACGAGGCCGCCCTCCTGGCCACCCGCCGGGGCCGGTCGCTGGTCTCCATGGTCGAGGTCGAGGAGGCCGTCGAGCGCGTCGCCGTGGGCGTCCACCGCACGAGCAGGCTCAGCGAGGAGGACCGGCGGATCGTCGCCTACCACGAGGCGGGGCACGCCCTCGTCGCCCTCGCCCTGCCCGGCACGGCCGCGCCGCGGAAGGTCTCGATCGTCGCCAGGGGGCGGGCCCTCGGCGCCACCTGGCACACCGAAGGGGCCGAGCGGACGCTGCTGACGAAGACGATGCTGCTCGACCAGCTGGCTGCTCTCCTGGGCGGGCGGGCGGCGGAGGAGCTGGTGGTCGGCGAGGCGGTCTCGGGCGCCGCCGACGACCTCGCACGGGTCGACGCCCTGGCCCGCCAGATGGTGTGCGAGCTCGGCATGGGCGACGGGCTGGCCAACCGCTACTTCGACCCGCTCGGCGGCGAGCCGCCGCCCGCCGCCGTCGAGGGCGAGATCGGCCGCCTGGTGGAGGACGCCTACGAGCGGGCCCGGGCCGTGCTGGTGGGTTCGCGTGACGGGCTCGACCGGGTGGCCGCCGCCCTGCTCGACGCCGAGACGGTCACCGCCGAGGAACTGGTCGCCCTGGCCCGCCGAAGCGCCTCGGAGCCGGCCGGGATCACGCCCCGCCCGGGGCCGTGACCGGCACCCTCGACCGGACCGGCCGCCGGGGTATCCCGCTGGCGGTCGCCCGCCGCGCCGTCCGTCCGCAGGCTCTGTGCGCCGCCGGCCTGCTCCTCGCCGGTGCCGGCCTGGTCGTGATCGGCACCGGGCTGCCCGCCCGCCACCTCGACATGGTCGGCGCTCCCGCAGGGGTCAACGCCGGTGCCGGCGACCGGCGCGACATCACCGCCCACAACTCGCCGTCCGTCGCCCGCAGCGCCAGGCGGCCGTCCGACGTCGTCGTGGCCGGCCGGGTCGACCTGCCCCGGTTCTCGTGCTCGCTCCACGTCTCCCACGATGCCGGCGCCACGTGGAGCGACGCCGACCTGCCCTTCCCGGAGGGCGAGGAGGCGCCGCCGCGGTGTTACGCCCCCGACGCCGTCTTCGACGCCGCCGGCGTGCTGTACGCGTCGTTCACCACGCTGGCCGGCGAGGGCAACCGCCCCCACGCCGTCTGGCTCACGTCGTCGGCCGACGGCGGCCGCCGGTTCACCCCGCCGGTCCGGGCCCTCGGCCCCCTCGCCTTCGGTCCCCGGCTGGCCGCCGATGCCCACCGTCCGGGGCGGCTCCATCTGGCGTGGCTCCAGGCCGACGCGACGGCGACCCTGGGCTTCCCCACGACCGGCAACCCGATCGAGGCGGCCGGGTCGGACGACGGTGGCCGCACTTGGTCGGCGCCGGTGCGGGTGAGCCCGGTCCACCGGGCCCGGGTTGTCGCGCCGGCCATGGTCGTGTCCGGCAACCGGCTGCTCGTCGGCTACCTGGACCTCGGCGACGACCGGCTCGACTACGCCGGCGCACACGGTGGCCGTGGTGGGCCGCCGTTCCCCGGTCCGTGGTCGGTGGTCCTCGCCCGCTCCGGCGACGGCGGGGCGACGTGGCGGGAGACGTTGGTCGACGGAGGGGTGGTGCCCACCGAGCGGATCGTGCCGTTCCTCGCGCCCCCACCGGCGCTGGCCGCCGACCCGTCGGGCCACCGGGTGTACGTCGGCTGGGCCGATGCCCGGCGGGGTGACCCCGACGTCTGGGTGCGGGCGTCGGCCGACGGCGGGGCGACGTTCGGCCGGGCGGTGCGGGTCAACGACCCGCCGGCAAGGGACCGTACGTCCCAGTACCGGCCGGCGCTCGGTGTCGCCCCCGGCGGGCGCGTCGACGCCGTGTACTACGACCGGCGCGGCGACCGCGCCGACATCCGCAACCAGGTGTCGCTCCAGTCGTCGTTCGACCACGGCCGCCACTTCGGCCGGGCCCTGACGCTGTCCGCCCGGCCGTTCGACTCACGCGTCGGCTTCGGAGCCGAGCGGAGCCTGGCCGACCTCGGCAGCCGCCTGGCCGTCGTTTCGGCGCGCGGCAGCGCGCTCGCCGTGTGGACGGACACGAGCGCCGGCACGGACGTTTCAGGCAAGCAGGACCTGGTGCGGGCGGTGGTCCGCGTCTCGAGGGGATCGAGGCTGCGCCGGGTGATGACGACGGGCGGCGCCCTGGTATGCGCCGCCGCGGTGCTGGTGTTCGCGTCGACCAGCCGGCGGGATGTACCTCGGCCGCCTCCTAATGGAGCCCGAAACTGCCGGCCGTGGTAATCCCGGAACCGGTCAGGGGCACCACATATCAGCCGCTCGATATTGCGGCTGCCGGAGTACCGGGGACGTTACCTAACGGCGCTTCCGGGGTCGCTGAGGCATTGGAGGTCGAGGCGCGACGCTTCCCCGTTCGTCATGGTCACGGTCGTGGGCGCCCGCCCGTTACGGGATGGTGTTGTCGGACGTATCGCCCTGCGCCGCGGAGAAGTCGGTCGCCGCATCGCTGCCGGGACCGCCGCTGAACGCATCGGCGCCCGGCCCGCCGGACAGGGTGTCGTCGCCGGCGCCGCCCCGGAGGATATCGCTGCCGTTCCCGCCGTTCAGAACGTCGTTGCCGTTCTGGCCGTCGAGTATGTCGTTGCCGTCGCCACCGTTGAGGCGGTCGTCGCCGTTGGCCCCGCACAGCAGGTCGTTGCCGCCCGAGCCGTTGAGCGTGTTCCTGCCGCCGAGGCCGAAGATCATGTCGCTGCCGGCCGTGCCCGCCAGAATGTCGTCGCGGGGCGTGCCGACCATGACCGTGATGGTGACCGGGACCGTCACCGTGCCGTCGCCGAGCGTGAACATCAGCACCGCCGAGCCGCTCTTCTTGTCGGCGGCGGTGGCCGTGATCGTGCGGGTCGATCCGCTGCCCGCGATCACGATCCGGCTGTTGGGGACGAGCACCGGGTTGCTGTTGCTGGCCAGGACGAGGGTCATCGAGTCGCCGTCGGGATCGGCCAGGGCGAGGGTGACGTTGCCACTTGCCGCGCTCGAGGACAGGCACTGCCCGTTGGTGACGGTGGCGGTCGGCGGGGAGTTGGGCGGGCTGACCGTGTGCGGCTCGCCGGCCGAGGTGCTGCCGTTGAAGTTCGAATTCCCGGCGTAGGTGGCGGTCAGCGTCCTCGAGCCGGGAGTGTTGAGGGTGATCGAGCACTGGCCGCCGGCGACGGTGCCGGTGCACGAGTCGACGCCGTCGCTGACGGTGACGTTGCCGGCGGGGGTGCCGGCGCCGGGCGCGACCGGCGTCACCACGTAGCTCACGGTCACCGCCTGCCCGGTGGTCGACGGCTCGGGCAGGTCGGCGGTGATCGTGGTCGACGTGTCCGCCGGGCTCACCTGGTGGGCCTCGGCGGCCGAGGTGCTGCCGCTGAAGGTGCTGTCGCCGGCATAGGTCGCGCTCAACGACCGGGCGCCGGCGGAGGTGAAGGTGAGCGAGCACTGGCCGGCCGCCACCGTGGCGGTGCACGAGACGGTGCCGTCGCTGACGGTCACGTTGCCGGTAGGCGTGCCCGCAGCGGCCGGCGCCACCGTGAACTGCACGGCGACCGGCTGGCCCACGACCGAGGGCTCGGGCGTGTCGGCGGTGATGGTGGTGGTGGTCCCCACGCCGTTGACCGTGTGGGCCTCCGCCGCCGACGTGCTGCCGTTGAAGTCCGAATCACCGGCATAGGTGGCGCTCAACGACCGGGCGCCGGCGGAGGTGAAGGTGAGCGAGCACTGGCCGGCCGCCACCGTGGCGGTGCACGAGACGGTGCCGTCGCTGACGGTGACGTTGCCGGTGGGCGTGCCCGCGCCCGGAGCGGAAGGCGTCACCGCGAACTGGACCGTCACCGACTGGCCGACCACCGACGGATCGGGGGTGTCGGACGTGATGGCCGTGGTCGTGGCCGCCGGGTCCACCGTGTGGGCCTCCGCCGCCGAGGTGCTGCCCTGGAAGCCCGAGTCGCCGGCGTAGGTGGCGGTGAGCGACCTGGCGCCGGCCGAGGTGAAGGTGAGCGAGCACTGGCCGGCCGCCACCGTGGCGGTGCACGACACCGTGCCGTCGCTGACGGTGACGATGCCGGTGGGCGTGCCCGCGCCCGGAGCGGAAGGCGTCACCGCGAACTGGACCGTCACCGACTGGCCGACCACCGACGGATCGGGACTGTCGGACGTGATGGCCGTGGTCGTGGCCGCCCGGTCCACCTGGTGGGCCTCCGCCGCCGAGGTGCTGCCCTGGAAGCTCGAGTCGCCGGCGTAGGTGGCGGTGAGCGACCTGGCGCCGGCCGAGGTGAAGGTGAGCGAGCACTGGCCGGCCGCCACCGTGGCGGTGCACGACACCGTGCCGTCGCTGACGGTGACGTTGCCCGTGGGCGTGCCCGAGGCGGACGTGGGCGCCACGGTGAACTGCACGGTCACCGCCTGGCCGACGACCGAGGGGTCGGGGCTGTCCGACGCGATCGTGGTGGTGGTGTCGAAGCGGCTGACGTTGTGGGCCTCTCCGGCCGAGGTGCTGGCGTTGAAGTTCGAGTCGCCGGCGTAGCTGGCGGTGAGGGTGCGGGCGCCCGGCGTCGTCAGCGTCAGGGAGCACGTCCCGGTGGCCACGGTGCCGGTGCAACTGTCGACGCCGTCGCTCACGGTGACGTTGCCCGTGGGCGCGCCGGCTCCGGGGCTGGTCGCCGTCACCTGGAAGTTGACAGTGACGGACTGGCCGACGCTGGACGGGTCGGGGCTGTCGCTGGTGATCCCCGTGGTGGTGTCGGCCTTGTCGACCTGGTGGGCCTCGGCCGCCGACGTGCTGCCGTTGAAGTCGGCATCGCCGGCATAGGTGGCGGTGAGCGACTTGGCGCCGGCCGACGTGAAGGTGAGCGAGCACTGGCCGGCGGCGACGGTGGCGGTGCACGACACGGTGCCGTCGCTCACGGTGACGTTGCCGGTGGGCGTCCCCGCGCCCGGCGAGGTCGGGCTGACCTGGTACTGCACGGTGACGGCCTGGCCCACCACTGACGGATCGGGGGTGTCGGCGGTGACCGAGGTCGTGGTGTCGGCCGGGTTCACGGTGTGGGCGGCCGCCGGCGACGAGGTGCTGGTGGAGAAGTTCGAGTCGCCGCCGTAGCTGGCGGTGAGCGACTTGGCGCCGGCGGAGGTGAAGGTGAGCGAGCACTGGCCGGCGGCGAGCGAGCCGGTGCAACTGTTGGTGCCGTCGCTGACCGTGACGGCGCCGGTCGGGGCGGTCGGGGTGCTGCCGGTGCCCGACGTGACGCTGAAGCCGATCGTCGTCGACTGGCCCGTCACGGTCGGATCCGGGATGTCGGAGGTGATGGCGGTGGTCGTAGGGGCCCGGTTCACGGTGATCGAGGCGACGTTCGAGCCGGTCGTCGTCCCGTCGTTGTCGACCTTGGCGGCGCCCCGGTTGCCGGCATTGGCCGACGTGGCGGTGTAGGTGGCGGTGGCGGTGCCCCCGGGCTGGATCGTCGTCTGGGCTCCGGAGACGGTTCCACCGACCGCCGACCACGCCACCGTCTGACCGTCGAGCAGGTCGTTGTTGGCCGAGACGTCCTGGTTGCTGGAGTTGGTGTTGACGCTGGCGGTGAGGGACGTGGTCTGGTTGGTGAGGATGGTCGACGGGCTGGCCGTCGTCAGCACCCGCAGCCACGGGGAGACGCTGGTGCTGCCGGTCCCCGCCGGCCCCCCGCCCGAGGCGGCGTCGACCTTGGCGGTGTCGCACGGCGCCGCCCCCGGCCCGGTGCTGCAACCCCACCAGTTGTTGGTGGCGTTGGCGGTGCCGTTGTTGACGGACAGACCGCTGCCCTTGCCGCTGCCGGCGGTGTTGTCGACGATGCGGGAGAAGCTGAGGTTGAGCACGTTGCCGGTTGCCGCGCTGTCGAGCCGGATGCCGCCGCCGCCGTCGACGGCGGTGTTGCCGGTGATGCTGACCTTGGAGATCGTCGAGGTCGAGTTGGTGTGGTTGAGCCAGACGCCGCCGCCCGAGCGGCCCGACGAGTTCCCGGTGATGGCGCTGGCCCCACCCGAGTTGTCGATCGTCAGCGGCGCCGTCGAGTAGATCCCGCCGCCGTCGTTGGCCGCCTGGTTCCCGGAGATGGTGACGTGGTGCAGCTGGTAATTCAGGGTCGGCGTGCCGCTGCAGGCGCCGAACAGGAACATCCCTCCGCCCTGGGCGTTGGGGTCGAGGGCCCGGTTGTTCGTGACCGACGACCCGCTCATCGTGACGGTGGCGCCGCTGCCGCCGGCGCACCCGAAGAACAGGCCCCCGCCGATGGCGAAGTTGGGGGTCGACCGATGGGCGGTGTTGTTCTGGACGGTGACGCTGCTCATCGAGACGGTGCCACCGGAGGTCAGGAAGATGGCACCGCCGCCCCCGTCGGCGTCGGTCGTCTGGCAGTCGGTGACGGTGACGTTCGACATCGAGAAGCTGCCGACGCCGCTGGTCCCGCTGTCGAAGTCGAAGCATCCGCCGAAACCGTTCCCGTTGGCGAAGGTCTCCGGGTTCTTGCCGAACCGCAAGGTCAGGTTGGAGATGCTCGCGGCGAAGCCGACGCCCGAGCCAAGCGGGTTGAACGAGAAGATCTTGTCGATGCCGTTGGAGTTGGTCGTCCCCGCCTGGATGACGGTGGACCCTTCCCCGGCCCCCGTGATGGTGACCGGTCCGGTGACGTCGAGGTCGCCGAGGTTGCCGGTGTCGTCGCTGCCGGTCAGCGTGAGGGTGTAGGTGCCGGCCGGGATGCTGATCGTGTCGGCGCCGGCGGCAGCATTGGCCGCCCGGACGGCCTCGCGCAGCGAGCAGTCGCTGTCGCACACGCCGTCGTTGGTGTCGGCCGTCTTGGTCACGGTGAACGTGGCAGCCACCGCCGGTCCGGCGGTCACGACGACGAATGCGGCGACCAGGCAGGCGGCGGCGAAGACGGAGACCCGGCGGCGAGCTCCGTCAGCCTGGCGCCGTCCCGAGGCACCGGGCCGCCGGCCTCCCAGCGGGCCGTGGGCGATCGGCACCGAGGGGGAGCGATGGAGCCGAGAACTGCCGCGGTGGTCGTTGTCCATGTCCGACTCCGTCCCATTGCGCGCCGGGAGGTCGGTTTCGCCACTCGCTCACTGCCGACCGCGGCGACCACGGCATGATCGACAGGTCCATCGCGTCCCTCCGGGCTCCCGGCGGCGATGGTACCGACGGTCGCCGACCACAGCAATAGCCGGACCGCGCCGGACATGCCGCACCGGCGGGCTCCTTGCCGGCGTCGTCTTGAGCGCCCGCTCGCCGAGTCGCTACCTCCATCCGGTTGACTTGTGAAACTCCTACGCGACAGAACTGATCAGACAGACCGGGCGGAGTCCATGGCGCCGGTGAGCACGGCACCGAACGCGCGCCCCGAGACGCGATCGGTGGACGGCAGAGACACGGGCCGACCGGCGCATCGCGGACGGTGCTACCGCCTTGCCTGCCCAAGAAACGCAGCGTCGAGCATTGGCATCGCTACATGTCGCTTGAACGGGAGTCGCTCCATCACACCATCCGCAGCCGACACCAAGTAGAGGCTCCGAGGCTCGAACGGCACCCCGAACGCGATCAGGTCGTCGTCGGCGGACGAGACGGGCGGGTAGCAGAACTGGTTGACGTACGACGCAGTCTTCGGATCGTCGGCAGTCGCCCCCAGAGGTGCCACCACTACCTCCGGTTAGAGCGCTCCTTCAGGAACGAGCGGTGGCTGCCACTCGCCGGCGGCGGACGGCGACCAGCAGGGCACCGCCGGCGAGCGCCGGCAACCCGATCGCCACCATGCCGGCACCGGCGCCCAGCGGGGAACCCGACGCCGAGTGGCCCGTCGGCGCCGCCACGAGGGAGGGACGGACCGTCGCGGTGGCCGGGGCAGCGGTGCTGCGGCTCTGCCCGGCGTCGACGGCACCGGCGACCGGAACTGGTGCCAAGGGCACCGCCGGGTCGATGGCGGAGCCGGGCCGGACGCCGGCCTGGGCCAGTGCCGCCGCGCTCGGTGCGGGAGCGACCGGCCGCGGGGCGACTGCCCGCGCCGGCGCAGCGACCGACGGTGTCGTCGCCGGTGCGGGGGCGCTCGCCACCTGCGGCGCGGCGGCATCGGCAACGGGGGTCGGAGCGGGGGTCGCCACCGCCTGGGCAGCGGGGGTCGTGACGGGCTGAGGTGCGGGGGTCATGGCGGCGGCCTCGTCGGCCGTGCCGACGAAGAACGTCTGGGCATCGCTGGTCAACATCGCGCCGTTCGAGTCGACGGCCGTCGCCACCACGGCGTAGTAGCCGTGAGCGACGTCCGGGACGGTGAAGTTGGCCGACCACGTGTCGCCGGTGGCGGTGGCCAGCACCGGGCCGGTGGTGCTGCCCCAGCGGACCTCGACGCCGGCCGTCGTGGCCTGGCTCGTGTCGGGGCGCGCCGCTGACCACTGGCTCCCGGAGATCAGCACCGAGGTCCCGGCGAGCCCGATCGCCGGCGTCGGCGGCTCGAGGGTCGGTTGCGCGGTGCACGCCCAGGACGAGGCCATGCACATCAGCAGGACCGCACCGAGGACTCCGACCGCCGTCGTCGCTCGCCGAGCACGCATGATGCCTCCCCACTGGGGCAGCGTCGCTCCGCCACCCCCGATGCGTTCGCTTGCTGGAAGTTACGGAAGAAACTGGGAAGTCGTCAACCTCGCGGCCGGCGGCCCGTCCACCCTACCCCGTACCACTGACCAGGCGAGCCGGCTTCGGGGCCGGGGGCGGGCCGGCGATGCGGTCCAGCTCGGCGGCCGTCAGGGACTCCCGGTCGAGCAGGGCGGCGGCCACTGCGTCGAGGGCCGGTCGAGAGGCCGCCAGCACGGCGGACGCCCTCCGGAAGGCCTCGTCGATGAGCTCGCGCACGGCGGCGTCGACGGCCTCGCCGCCCGTCGCGCCGTTGTAGGCGACGGGGCCGAGGGTGTCGCTCATGGCGAAGTCGCAGACCATCTGGCGGGCCATGGCGGCCACCCGACGCAGGTCGTCGGCGGCACCCGAGGCCGGCTCGCCGAACACCAGTCGCTCCGCCGCTCGGCCGCCGAGGAGTCCGGCCAGCTGGTCGAGCAGGGCCGATCGCGGGTGGACCGCCCGCTCGTCGGTGTCGAGGCGCCAGGTGGCGCCGAGCGCCTGGCCACGGGCGACGATGGACACGTGGTGCGGCGCGCCAGCGCCGGGGAGGGCCCGGCCGACCAGCGCGTGGCCAGCCTCGTGGTAGGCGACCAGCCGCCGGTCCTCCTCGCTGAGGCGCCTGGCCCGGGCCACGCCGGCGCCGACCCGCTCGACGGCCTCATGCACAAGCGCCATCGGCACCGCCGGGAGGCGCCGGCGCCCGGCCAGCAGGGCGGCCTCGTTCACCACGTTGGCGAGGTCGGCACCTGAGTAGCCCTGGGTGGCAGCGGCCACGGCGTCCAGGTCCACGTCGTCCGAAAGGGGCTTGCCGGCGGCGTGGACGGCCAGGATGGCCCGCCGGGCGGCCCGGTCGGGCAGGTTGAGGACGATGGTGCGGTCGAAGCGGCCGGGGCGTACCAGCGCCTCATCGAGGATCTCCGGCCGGTTGGTGGCCGCCATCACCGTCACGCCCGTGCGGGGCCCGAAGCCGTCGAGTTCGACGAGGATCTGGTTCAACGTCTGCTCCCTCTCCCTGGAGCCGTCCGCCGTCGCTCCCCGCCGTGCTCCGACGGCGTCGATCTCGTCGACGAACACCACCGACGGGGCCGCCGCCTTGGCCTCGGCGAACAGGTCGCGCACCCGCCCCGCTCCCTCGCCGGCGAACACCTCGACGAACTCGGTGGCCGCCACGGAGAAGAAGGTGGCGTTGGCCTCCACCGCCACCGCCCTGGCCAGCAGGGTCTTGCCGCACCCCGGCGGCCCCACCAGGAGAAAGCCCCGAGGAGGACGGGCGCCGAGGGCAGCGAAGCGTTCGGGGTCAGCCAGGTACTCCCGGACCTCACCCAGCTCCTCGATGGCCTCGTCGACGCCGGCGACGTCGGCGAAGGTGACCTTGTTGTCGGCGCCGGTGGTCCGGCCGAAGGCACGGGGCCGCATGGCGAGCCGCCTCTGGCGCTCCGGCGCCTCGAGCACCCGGTCCAGGGCGGCCTCGAGATCGGGCTGCGCCACCGTGGTGCGACCGGCCCGGGCGGCCAGCAGCGCGCCCTCGTTGACCACGTTGGCCAGGTCGGCGCCGCTGAGACCCACCGAGCGGGCAGCGAGAGCGGCGAGGTCGACGCCGCCGTCCAGGGGCTTTGCGCGGGCGTGGACCCGGAGGACGGCCAGGCGCGCTTCCTCGTCGGGCCGCTCCAGCCCAACGGTGCGGTCGAAGCGCCCGGGCCGGAGCAGCGCCGGGTCGAGGATGTCGGGGCGGTTGGTGGCGCCGAGCACGATGATGCCGTCGAGCGGGGAGAAGCCGTCGAGCTCGGTGAGGATCTGGTTGAGCGCCTGCTCCTGCTCGTCCTGGCTGCCGCCTCCGGCCGTGTTGCCGGTGCTGCGGCGCCGGCCCACCGAGTCGAGCTCGTCGATGAAGACGATGGCCGGCGTATTGGCCCTGGCCTCGGCGAACAGGCTGCGCACCCGCGCCGCGCCAACGCCCACGTAGACCTCGACGAAGTCGGCGCCCGAGATCGAGTAGAAGGCGGCGCCCGCTTCCCCGGCGACGGCCCGGGCCAGCAGCGTCTTGCCGCACCCCGGCGGGCCGACGAGCAGGATCCCCTTAGGCACCACGGCACCCAGCGCCCGGAAGCGTCCGGGGTCGGAGAGGAAGTCGCGCACCTCCCGCAGCTCGAGCACGGCGTGTTCCTGGCCGGCCACGTCGGCGAAGGTGGCGGACGTGTCGCCCGGCTCCACCCGCCGGGCGCCGTGGCGGACGTTGAACAGCCCGGTGCCCCGGACGTAGGACAGGACCAGGTAGGCGAACACCACCACCACGATCAGCGCCGGCAGCATCGTCCCGGCCACCCCGGCCAACCGCTTGCCCACCTGCTGGTTGATGGTGGTCGGGACCCCGGCGTACACGAGGAGGTCGACCACCGGGCTGCTGTTGGCGTTGGCCCGGAGGAGAGGAACGGCGAAGCGCCGGCGCACGCTCCCCGGCGGATCGGCCGCCGGCGGCGTCGCCGTTGTCGGTGTCACCGCGCCGCGGCCGTCGGCCGGCACCTGGAACGCCGGTGGCGGCGGGAGCGGTCCCGGCGCCTTCACGTAGGTGCCGACCACGTAGGCGTCCTCGTCTAGGACCTGCGCCACCTTCACCCGCCCGGCGCCCACCAGGCGGATGAAGGCGTCGTAGCGGAGGCGATCGCCCGGCACATGCGGCTTGGAGTACGCCAGGGCGCCGACGTAGGCCACGAGCAGCACGGCGATCACCGCCGCAGTGGCCAGCCCGAGCACATTCCGCCGCCGCGGCCGGCGTCCCCGTGACACCCGGGGAAGCTTACGGCCGCTCATGGCCGGTCGGACCGCGGCGGCGGATGCTCGGGATGCGGCCTACGGGAGCACGGCGACCACCGCCGGGATGGTGGACAGGCCGACGGCCGGGGAGTTGATCTTCATGCCGCCGGTGGAGCCGCGGAACGGCGCGTCGCCGAAGGCGAAGATGCCGCCGTCGGACCCGACCATCCAGTAGCCGTTGCCGGAGGGGGTGGCGGCCATGCCGACGACCGGCTTGTTGAGCCTCATGGCGCCGGTGGAGCCGAAGAAGCGGGCGTCGCCGAAGGAGAACACGCCGCCGTCGCTGGCCACCATCCGGTAGCCGCGGCCCGAGGGGCTGGCGGCCATGCCGACCACCGGCAGGTTGAGCCTCATGGCGCCGGTGGAGCCGAAGAAGCGGGCGTCGCCGAAGGAGAACACGCCGCCGTCGGACGCCACCAGCCAGTAGCCCTTGCCCGACGGGGTGGCGGCCATGCCGACCACCGGCCTGTTGAGCCTCATGGCGCCGGTGGAGCCGAAGAAGCGGGCGTCGCCGTAGGAGAACACGCCGCCGTCGGAGGCCACCAGCCAGTACCCGAGCTGGTCCGGCGTCGATTCGGTGGCCACCACCGGCTTGGCGAGGGGGGTGGCGCCGGCGGAGCCGAAGAACCCGGCGCCGTAGGGGAACACCCCGCCGTCGGCGGCGGCGATTGTGTAGCCGACCGGGGACCGCGCCGACTGGAACACGTACACCGCTCCCTGGTCCTGGGTGCTCCCCACGTCGAGGAACGGCGCCCCGCCCACGTAGTCGGGCTCCCCGTCGCCGTTCAGGTCACCCGGGGCGCCGAGCCCCCAGCCCAGGTTCGGTCCGAGGTTGGTGGGCGTCGAGGCCTGGACGTCGGCGCCGGGGAGCGGGAAGCTGCGCAGGACGGACCCGTCGTGGCCGTCGAAGACGACGGTCTGGCCCGACCCGGTGGCCCCCGCTTCGTGATGCGGCGATGCGCCGACGTAGAGGTCCGGCGTGCCGTCCTTGTTGTAGTCGGTGCCCGCCATCGACCACCCGAACTGCCCGCCGTGCTGGGGCGTGGGATCGGCGAGGCCGTAGAGGAGGGCGCCGGTGTGGCCGTTGAACACCCACCCCTTGCCCTGGGCATTGCCGGTGGGGCCGTTCTGCTGGAAGCCGTTGGCGTAGACGTCGGCGAAGCCGTCACCGTTCACGTCGCCCGGCGAGCGGGGGGCGGCGTCCTGGAACCCGAAGGTGGCGCC
>DASSMA010000007.1:0-2114 GCA_035689115.1 Acidimicrobiales bacterium | reverse complement strand
GGCCGTCGCCGTCATCGGCAAGACCGCCGAGCTGACGTTCCACGCCGTGCTCCCCCCCGGCCAGGGCGAGCGCACCCTGGCCGACGAGTCGGGACTCGACATCGGCCTGGGGCCGGCGGCGGTCACCGGCAACGACGTCGGCACCGCCTCGGCGACCATCGGCGGCAGCTTCGCCGTGGCCTGGCAGGTCCAGGTCGACTTCCGCAACGACGGCGCCTGGCGGGAGCTCACCGGCGCGGCGGCGTGCGCCCCGCCCGGCGACCCGGGCCGGCGCCTGGCCATCGTCCTCGACGACAAGGTCATCTCCAGCCCCCAGGTGGCGGCCGAGATCCGGTGCAGGCAGGGCATCGCCGGCGGGGCCACCAGCATCACCGGCGACTTCACCGAGGGCGAGGCCAAGGATCTGGCCCTGCTGATCCGCGCCGGCGCCCTCCCCGTCCCGGTGGAGATCGTCGAGCAGCGGACGATCGGCCCCACCCTGGGCGACGCCGCCATCGACGCCAGCGTCACCGCCGCGGTGATCGGCGCCGCCCTGACGATGCTCTTCATGATCGCCTACTACCGCCTCCTGGGCGTACTGGCGGCGGTGGCCCTGGTCGCCTATGGCGCCCTCAGCTACGCCGTGCTGCTGCTGATCGGCGCCACCCTGACCCTGCCCGGCATCGCCGGCTTCGTGCTGGCCATCGGCATGGCCGTCGACGCCAACGTCCTGGTGTACGAGCGCATCAAGGAGGAGGCGGCGGCCGGGGCGTCGATCCGCCGGGCCAGCCAGCGGGGCTTCGAACGGGCGTGGACGGCCATCGCCGACTCCAACGCCACCACGCTGCTGGCGGCGGCGCTGCTCTTCTTCCTCGCATCCGGTGCCGTGCGTGGCTTCGGCATCACGTTGTCCATCGGCGTCCTGGTGTCGGTCTTCACCGCGCTGGTGGTGACCCGCCTCCTGGTCGACGCCGCGCTGCGCAGCCGCCTGCGCGACCATCCCAGGCTGCTCGGCCTGGAGGTGGGCGGCCGCTTCCGGGCCTGGATCGCGGCGCGCCGGCCCAACGTGCTGCGCCACTTCCGGCGCTGGCTGGGTCTGTCGGCACTGGCCCTCGTCCTGGCCGTCACCGGCATCGTGACCCAGGGCCTGCAGTACGGGCTCGAGTTCTCCGGGGGGCGGCTGCTGGAGTACGACACCGCCCGGCCCGCCGACCTGGACGACATCCGCCGGGCGGTGGCCGGCGCCGGGTTCCCACGGGCCGTCGTCCAGGAGTCCGGCGACGGCAACGTCGCCATCCGCACGACCCAGCTCAGCGCCGAGGAGGCCGAACGGGTGCGGTCCGCGGTCGCATCGGTCGCCGGGGAGCCGACGGTGGTGCGGGACGAGTTCGTCGGCCCCACCATCGGTCAGGAGCTGCGGCGCAAGGCCCTGATCGCCCTGGGCCTGGCCTTGGTCGCCCAGATGGCCTACCTGGCCGTCCGCTTCCGCTGGACCTACGCCGCCGGCGCGGTGGCAGCCATGGCCCACGACGTGGTGCTGCTCCTCGGGGTGTTCGCCTGGCTGGCCAAGACGCTCGACGGCGTGTTCCTCGCCGCCCTGCTCACGGTGATCGGCTACTCGATCAACGACTCGGTGGTGGTGTTCGACCGAATCCGCGAGCTGCGGCGTTCCCGGACCAAGGAGCCGCTGCTCGAGGTGGCCAACGACGCGTGCCTGCAGACCGTCCCCCGGACGATCAACACCGGCCTCGGCGCCCTCTTCATCCTCGTCGCCCTCTACGTACTCGGGGGCGAGACGCTCACCGACTTCGCCCTCGCCCTGTTGATCGGCATCATCGTGGGTACCTATTCCTCCGTGTTCACGGCCACGCCCCTCGCCGTGTGGTTCGAAGCACGGACCGAGCCGGCAGCGCGGCCGGCAGCGCCGCCGAGAGCGGACCATCCGGTCGGGCCGCGGCGGCCGCCGCCCCGTCCGCGGCAGCCGGCGAGGAGGCGCTGACCCATGAGCGACCGCATGCACCACCCCGACGTCACCCGAAAGGACAGCGCATGACCCCACCGACCGTCCTCCAGCCCGGCACTGCCCGTCCCGCCCGCCGCCGTCTCGGCCTGGGCCTGGCTGCGGCGGTGTCCGC
>DASSMA010000006.1:0-40903 GCA_035689115.1 Acidimicrobiales bacterium | reverse complement strand
CGCGACAACGTGGCCGTCGAGCTGTGGGACCACGGCGACCCCCTCGACTCGGCCCGCAACGACGCCCTGGCCGAGCTGGCCCTGCGGGCCGGCGTGGAGCTGGTGGCCACCAACAACGTCCACTACGCCACCCCCGCCCGCCGGCCCCTCGCCACCGCCCTGGCCGCGGTGCGGGCCCGCCGGTCCCTCGACGAGATCGACGGGTGGCTGCCGGCGGCGGCCGGCGCCCACCTGCGCTCCGGCGCCGAGATGGCGGCAAGGCTGGCCCGCTACCCGGGCGTGGTGGAGCGGGCGGCCGAGATCGGCCGGGCCTGCGCCTTCGACCTGCGCCTGGTGGCGCCCAGGCTGCCCGACTGGCCGGTGCCCGACGGCCACACCGAGATGAGCTGGCTGCGCCACCTCACCGACGAGGGCGCCCGCCGGCGCTACGGGCCGCCCGAGCACGAGCGGGTGCCGGGGGCGTGGAAGCAGGTCCGCTACGAGCTCGACATGATCGAGCAGCTGGGCTTCGCCGGCTACTTCCTCGTGGTGTGGGACATCGTCGAATTCTGCAAGCAGGCCGACATCTTCTGCCAGGGCCGGGGCAGCGCCGCCAACAGCGCCGTCTGCTACGCCCTCGGCATCACCAACGCCGACGCCGTGGCCCTCGGCCTGCTGTTCGAGCGCTTCCTGTCGCCGGCCCGCGACGGCCCGCCCGACATCGACGTCGACATCGAGTCCGACCGGCGGGAGGAGGCCATCCAGTACGTCTACGAGCGCTACGGCCGGGAGCGGGCCGCCCAGGTGGCCAACGTCATCACCTACCGGCCCAAGTCGGCGGTGCGCGACATGGCCAAGGCCCTGGGCCACTCCACCGGCCAGCAGGACGCCTGGTCCAAGCAGGTCGACGGGTGGGGCCCGCTGTCCCACACCGCCGACCACGACATCCCCCAGCCGGTGATGGACCTGGCCGCCCAGGTGCAGGACTTCCCGCGCCACCTCGGCATCCACTCCGGCGGCATGGTGATCTGCGACCGCCCCGTCGTGGAGGTCGTCCCGGTGGAGTGGGGCCGCATGGCCGGGCGCACCGTGCTCCAGTGGGACAAGGACGACTGCGCAGCGGTGGGCCTGGTGAAGTTCGACCTGCTGGGCCTGGGCATGCTCACCGCCATCCACGGGGCGGTCGACCTCATCGCCGAGCACCGGGGCTACCAGGTCGACCTGGCCACCCTCCCCCAGGAGGACGAGGTCTACGACATGCTGTGCCGGGCCGACACCGTCGGCGTGTTCCAGGTGGAGTCGCGGGCCCAGATGGCCACCCTGCCCCGCCTGAAGCCCCGCCACTTCTACGACCTGGTGGTGGAGGTCGCCCTCATCCGGCCCGGCCCCATCCAGGGCGGTTCCGTCCACCCCTACATACGGAGGCGCAACGGCGAGGAGCCGGTCACCTACCTGCACCCGCTGCTGGAGCCGGCCCTCAAGAAGACGCTGGGCATCCCCCTGTTCCAGGAGCAGCTCATGCAGATGGCCATCGACGTGGCCGGCTTCAGCGCCGCCGAGGCCGACCAGCTGCGCCAGGCCATGGGCTCCAAGCGCAGCCAGGCCCGCATGGAGGCGCTCAAGAGCCGCCTCTACGCCGGCATGGCCGAGCGGGGCATCACCGGCCCGCCGGCCGACGCCATCTGGGACAAGCTCCTGGCCTTTGCCAACTTCGGCTTCCCCGAGAGCCACTCGGTGAGCTTCGCCTACCTGGTCTACGCCAGCGCCTGGCTCAAGTACCACGAGCCGGCGGCGTTCTGCGCCGCCCTCCTCAACGCCCAGCCCATGGGCTTCTGGTCCCCCCAGACCCTCACCGCCGACGCCCGCCGCCACGGCGTCACCGTGCTCGGCCCCGACGTCAACGCCGGCCTGGCCAAGGCCACCCTGGAGGACGAGGGCACCACCGTGCGGCTGGGGGTCGGCAGCGTGCGCACCGTCGGCGACGACCTGGCCGAGGCCATCGAGGCCGGCCGCCCCTACCGCGACATGGAGGACGTGGTGCGCCGGTGCCGGCTCACCGAGCCCCAGGTGGAGGCGCTGGCCACCGCCGGCGCCTTCGGGTGCTTCCCCGCCCCCGACGGGACGTCGAGGTCTCGGATCGGGACCTCGGAGGGTCCCGATCCGAGACCTCGGCCCGGACTCGAGCGGCGGCAGGCGCTGTGGGCGGCCGGCGCCGTCAGCCAGTCCCGGCCCGGCCGCCTGCCGGGCGTGGTGACGGGGGAGTCGGCGCCCGAGCTGCCGGCGATGACGCCCCGCGAGACGGCGGCCGCCGACCTGTGGGCCCTCGGCCTGTCGCCGAACTCGTCGCCCACCGAGTACGCCCGGCCGGCGCTCGACGAGCTGGGGGTCGTCACCGCCGCCGGCCTGTTCACCACCGAGCCGGGGTCACGGGTGCTGGTGGGCGGGGTGGTCACCCACCGCCAGCGGCCGGCTACCGCCTCGGGCATCACCTTCGTGAACCTGGAGGACGAGACGGGCCTGGTGAACGTGGTGTGCTCGCCCGGCGTGTGGGCCCGCCACCGGCGGGTGGCCCGGTCGGCGCCGGCCCTGCTGGTGCGGGGGACGCTGGAGCGGGTGGAGGATGTCGTCAACGTCATCGCCGAGCGCATCGAGCCCCTCGACCTGGCCCTCCCCACGCGCTCGCGGGACTTCCGGTAGCGCCTACGCTCGCAACCGTCATACCGGCCGAACCGGGGGAGTCCTCCTATGACCGACTGCCCGCCCCGCCCCACGAGCGAGCGCCCCCAGGACCTCGGGTTCACCAGGCAGCCGATGACCCGGTGGATGGCCCCCGGCCAGCTGATCGCCACCGGCCTCCAGGTCGTGCTGTCGGGCATCTTCGGCGAGTACGCCGACAAGCGCGAGTCGCAGGAGTCCCGTCCCTGCGAGCCGGTCGACCTGTCGGCCGGCGACGACATCTGGGTCGACTTCGTGTCCGACCTGGGCGACGGCTTCAACCCCACCTACGCCGTCGCCTGCCTGCTGGCCGAGGAGAAGCTCGACCTGGCCGGGGCGGGCGGGCAGTCGGTGCCCACGGAGCGGGGCCGGCTGCTGGTGATGAGCGGCGACGAGGTGTACCCGGCCGCCCACATCGACCGCTATCGCAACAAGATGACGGGCCCCTACCGGGCCGCCCTGCCCCACACCGAGCCCGAGCACCCGCTGCTCGTCGCCCTTCCCGGCAACCACGACTGGTACGACGGCCTCACCGCCTTCAGCCGGGTGTTCTGCCAGGGCAACTGGATCGGTGGCTGGCAGACCACCCAGCGGCGCAGCTACTTCGCCGTCGCCCTCCCGCACCGGTGGTGGCTGTGGGGCATCGACATCCAGTTCGACACCTACATCGACGAGCCGCAGCTCGAGTTCTTCCGCGACAAGGCCGGCGCCCTGCTCCAGCCCGGCGACTCGGTGCTCCTGTGCTCGGCCAAGCCCAACTGGGTCGACGCCTACCTCGGCAAGCCCGACGCCTACGGCACCCTCGACTTCTTCCAGCGCACCACCATCGAGCCCCGCCAGGCGGTGGTCCGGGCCCTGCTCACCGGCGACAGCCACCACTACGCCCGCTACCAGGCGAGGGCCGGCGGGGCCGAGCTCATCACGGCCGGCGGGGGCGGCGCCTTCCTCTCCGACACCCACCACCTGCCCCCCGCCATCGAGCTGCCCCCGCCGCTGGCCAGGGCCGGCAAGCGGGCCAAGGCGGCCGGCACCTACGACCTGAAGACCACCTACCCCACCCAGAAGCAGTCGCGCCGCATCGCCGCCGGCGTCTTCACGCTGGCGGCCAAGAACCCGAGCTTCGCCGCCCTCGTCGGCGCCATCTACGCCCTCTACGCCTGGACCGTCGTCGCCGCCCTCCGGGCACCGAGCCAGAAGCTGGCCGACGTCGCCCTCCCCGACACGCTGGGCCAGGCGGCGGCCGGCATCCTTCGCAGCCCGGTGGCCATGGTGCTCAGCGTGGTGCTGGTGCTCGGGCTGGCGGGGTTCAGCAAGGCCGAGAGCAGGGGCAGGAAGGCGGCGGTGGGCAGCGCCCACGCCGCCTTCCAGATCGGCGCGGTGATCGCCGTGCTGGCCGGCGCCGGCGCCCTGCTCGGCGGAGGCAGCGGGCTGCCGCTGGTGGTCCTCTTCGTGGCGCTCTCCGGCGTGGTCGGCGGCCTGGCGGGCAGCCTGGTGATGGCCGCCTACCTCTACCTGGTCGACCGCTTCCTCCAGCTGAACGCCAACGAGCTGTTCGCCGCCCAGCGCATCGAGGACTGGAAGAACTTCCTCCGCCTCCACATCGACCACGAGGGCGTGCTCACGATCTACCCGGTGAAGATCGACAAGGTGCCGAAGAAGTGGCGCCTGCGCCGGGGCGGCGAGCAGGACGACCCCTGGTTCGAGCCCGACGGCCCGGCCACCGCCCCGGTGCTGCTGGAAGAGCCCATCCGCATCACGCCGGCGTCCGCGACCCCGCCTCCCGGCTGACCCGGCCGCCCGCTGCGTACCAGACCGACGACACCACCAGCCAGGCGGCGTTGGGGATCGCGGCCGGCGGCCGGCGCAGCAGCCAGCCGGCGACGATGGCCGCCACTCCGGCGTGGTGCACGGCCAGCCACTTCCACCGCCGCTCCCGCACGACGGGTACCCAGCGGGCGATGACGGCCACCGCCGCCGGGTAGCCCACGGCGAACAGAACGACCTCGGGGGAGTCCACTGGGCGAAGCTACCGCCGGCCGCCGGCCTACTTTTCCGTTCGGCTGGGGAACAACCGGGACGTGCGCTTCCGGGACAGCGCCCGCCTCGACGCCTCGCAGGTGTCCGACCGGCGGGGCATGGGGCCGATCGCCATCGGCGGCGGTGGCGGGATCATCGGGCTCATCGTGCTGGTCGTCACCCTGCTCAGCGGTGGAGGGGGCGGCAACGGCTTGCAGGTCGGCGGGCAGTCGTCGGGCGCCGACTTGTCGGGCCAGTGCACGTCGGGTGCCGATGCCAACCAGCGGGAGGACTGCCGCATCGTCGGCGTGGTCAACAGCGTCCAGGCATTCTGGGGCGCCAAGCTGCCCGGCTACCGGCCGGCCGGCACGGTGTTCTTCGACGGTTCGGTGAGCACCGGCTGCGGCACCGCCTCGTCGGCGGTGGGGCCCTTCTACTGCCCGTCGGACCAGCACGTGTACATCGACCTCGGGCTCTACGACGAGCTGCGGAACCGCTTCGGTGCCCGGGGCGGGCCGTTCGCCGAGGCCTACGTGATCGCCCACGAGTACGGTCACCACGTCGAGAACCTCACCGGCGTCATCGGGCGGGGCGCCTCCGGAGCCACCGGGCCGCAGAGCGCCGGCGTCCGGCTGGAGCTGCAGGCGGACTGCCTGGCCGGGATGTGGGCCAGGGGAGCGGTGGCGACCGGCTTCATCGAGGACCTCAGCGACGACGACATCAACGACGGTCTCGACGCGGCGGCGTCGATCGGCGACGACCGCATCCAGCAGCAGGTGCAGGGCCAGGTGAACCCGGAGTCGTGGACGCACGGGTCGTCCGAGCAGCGCCAGCGGTGGTTCCGCACCGGCTACCACTCCGACGACCGCTCCGCGTGCGACACGTTCGCGGTGCCGACGGTCTGAACCTAGATTCGCGAGCATGGACATCGGAGTGCTGGGAACGGGCGTCGTGGGCCAGACGCTGGCCACCAAGCTGGTCGCGCTCGGCCACACCGTCACGATGGGGTCCCGCCAGGCGGGCAACGAGAAGGCGGTCGCCTGGGCGGCGTCAGCCGGCGAGCGGGGCTCCGAGGGCACCTTCGCCGACGCTGCCGCCGGCGCCGAGCTGATCGTGAACGCCACCGCCGGCGCCGCCTCGGTCGACGTCCTCACCGCCGCCGGCGCCGCCAACCTGGCCGGCAAGGTGGTGCTCGACGTCTCGAATCCCCTCGACTTCTCACGCGGTATGCCGCCCACGCTGTCGGTGTGCAACACCGACAGCGTGGGCGAGCAGCTCCAGCGGGCGTTCCCCGAGGCACGGGTCGTGAAGTCCCTCAACACGGTGAACTGCGACGTGATGGTCGACCCGTCGATCGTCCCCGGCCCGCACACCATGTTCGTGGCCGGCAACGACGACGCTGCAAAGGCGGAGGTCCGCTCCCTGCTCGAGAGCTTCGGGTGGCCGCCCGGCGACCTGCTGGACCTGGGCGACATCGTCGCCGCCCGGGGCATGGAGATGTACCTCCCGCTCTGGCTGCGCCTCTGGGGCGCCACCGGTACGGGCCATCTCAACGTCCACGTGGCGCGGGAAAGCTGATGGCAGGGGTCGCCGAATAACGCCCCCTGTTGCTGCTAATGACGTGCGGTCAGGACGCCCCGACCGCCATCGACGTTTCGTAGGTCCAGATCTCTCCGGACGAGCGCACGTCGGTGTCGAGCGGGCGGGTCTTCCCGAACGCCTTCTCCACCTTCTTGCGGGCGGATGCTTCGTCGAAGGCATCGACCAGAACCTTCGCTTCGATCTCGACCTCGAACGTCCGCTTCATCTTGGGCATGTCCGTACCATATTGCGCGACCGTTCAGGACAGCAATACTTCCGGGTGTCGAACGGTGCCATAAGGGACGCCGGGGCCGTTCGAATCGGGTTCGGCGGCGCACGGGTATGGTCAGGTAGGTGAAACCTGTTCGGGCACCGTCGTCGCCGTGGAGGATGTTCGGCCGCGGGCTCGTGCGCCACTGTCCCCGGTGCGGCGGCCATCCGGTGTTCGACTCCTGGTTCCGAATGGCCGAGCGCTGCCCGGGGTGCGGGCTCCGTTTCGAGAAGGAGAACGACTTCTTCCTCGGTGCGTATGTCGTGAATCTGGCCGTCACCGAGGGCCTGCTCCTGGCCGGGATCTTCGTCTACATCCTCGTCCGCGTCGGGCACCCCGACCTCCCGGTGGCGCCCGTCGTGGCCGGCGCGGTGGCCCTGGCAGTGCTGGCGCCCCTGGCGTTCTTCCCCTTCTCCCGCACCATCTGGGCCGCCGTCGACCTCGCCATGCGTCCTGACAGGGATGATTAGTTCTCGTCGCGAAGCGAACGGGCCACGTCCCGGCAGCGGGCCAGCACCGAACGGGCGTCGGCATCGGAGAGGACGGCCAGGTCGGCGTCCTCCGTGACCACCACGCCGTCCCAGTGGCCGTGCCCGAGGCCGAGCCGGGACCAGATCCGCCGGGCCGGCGACGCCAGGTCGTGCGGGTCCGGGCGGGCGCCGGTCGGCGCCGGCACCAGACCGAGGAGGATGCCGGCGCCGGCCTCGATGGCGTCGCCCACCTCCTCCTCGGGCACGGAGTCGAGAGCCTCGGCCGAGCAGGCGACGAACATGGCACCGGCCCGCCGGAGCAGGCCCAGCGGCGGCTCGGGGGCGTCGCACCACACGCCGGCGTCGGGCCCGGCGGCGGCCATCACGCCGGCCAGGACCTCCTCGACGGTGGCGGCCTCGGGCACGGGCAGGCCGCTCCACCCGCTGGCTGATCGCAGCTCTCCGCGCAGCACCGCCGGCAGGAACGGCTCGTCGAGCTGCACGAGGAGGCGCTCGACGCGCGGCAGCCGGCGGCGCACGGCGACGGCGTGGCCGGCCACGCCCTCGGCCAACGACTCGGCCAGGTCGCGCACCGCCCCAGCGTCGGCCAGCGCCTTGTCCCCGCGGGGGCGCTCGAGGGCGGCGGCCAGCGACCACGGTCCCAGCATTTCGATCTTCACGGGGCCGGGGTGGTCCTCTGCCAAGGCCTCCAGGGCGTCGAGATCCCGCTCGAGCAGCTCCAGGGCGAGGCGCTCGTCGCGCCCCTGGCGGGCCACCAGCCGCCACCGCCCGGCGAACACGTCGGCGTGGAGGCCGACGAGCAGGGCGGCGGTGCGGCCCACCGCCTCGGCGCCGGCCCCGCGGCCGGGCAGCTCGGGGAGGAAGGGCAGGTCGGGTGCCTCCCCGAAGGCCACCGCCGTCGCCTCGGCCGGGTCGGTGCCCGGCAGAGGGCCGAGCCCGGTGGACGCGCCCGGGGCCCACGGCGTGGTCCACTCGGGCATGCCCGGACCTTACGGCCTCAGACCGTCCCGAGGGTCACCGTCACCCCGACGTGGCCGGGCGGGACCCCGTTGGACACCGACGGCGGGTCGACGGTGACCGCCGCCCACATCCTGCCCCGCCGGCCGCTCGTCTCGAGCGATCCCTCCGAGAAGCCAGCTACCCAGGGGTACAGCACGAAGCCGTCGCCGGCCAGCGCGTCCCCGACCTGCTCCCGCGCCTCCTCCACGGTCGCGGCCACGAACCAGCGTCGGCTGAAGCTCGGGCAGACGTCGAAGCAGAGCGAGTTCCCCGAGGCCTGGTCCCCCGCCTTCACGAACGACGGCGGAACGTCGATCCCGCTGATCTCGGCCTTCAGCCGGCCGGCGCTCATCGGCGTGGTCCGGGCCGCCCAGGTGCCGAGCACCAGCCCTGCCACCGCCAAGGCGACGGCGACGGCCACCCGGCCCCGGCGCTGCCTCCAGCCGGCCCGGCCGACGGCTGCCAGCGCGGCCGCCGCCAGCGCCGGCGCCCACACCGATCCGCCCCGGAACCCGCCCAAGCCGGTGGCGAGCAGCACGAACAGCACGACGACGACGGCGACGACGAGGGAGCACCCGGTGAGCAGGAGCCGGAGCACCCGGCGGAGGGTCGGGGGGATCGTCACGCGACCGAGGGTGGCCGACGCGTCGCCGCCTGAACAGGCGGGTCAGCCCTCATTCCGCCGTGGGGGCCGACCGCGAGAGACTGGAGCGTGATCGACGACGTGCTCGTGCTCTCGCCCTCCGCCATGGTGGCGGGCGGGGACGCCCTGGCCCACGACGCCGCCGGCCGGGTGGTGTTCGTCGCCGGCGCCCTGCCGGGCGAGCGCGTCGAGGCCGTCGTCGTCGAGCGCCGGCGCGACTACTTCCGGGCGGTGGCCGCCGACGTGCTCGACCCGTCGCCCGACCGGGTCCCCCCGCCCTGCGCGGCGCTGGCGGCCGGCTGCGGCGGGTGCACCTGGCAGCACGTGGCGCCGGCCGCCCAGGTACGGCTGAAGCAGGCCGTCGTGGCCGACGCCCTGCGCCGCATCGCCCGCCTCCCCGACGGGCCGCCGGCCGAGGTGGTCGGCCTGCCCGGCCCGGCCCTGCGCACCACCGCCCGCCTGGCGGTGGGCGACGACGGGCGGGCCGGCCACCGGGCCAGCGACGGCGGCGGGGCGGTGCCCACCGACCGGTGCCTGGTCGCCCACCCGCTGCTGGAGGAGCTGGTCGTCGCCGGCCGCTATCCCGGCGCCGGCGAGGTCGTGCTGCGGGCGGGGGTCGCGTCGGGCGAGCGCCTCGCCCTCGTCGACGCCCACCGCCGGGAGGTCGAGGTGCCGGCCGGGGTGGCGGTGGTCGGCCCCGGCGGGTCGGCGGTGGTGCACGAGGAGGTGGCCGGCCGGCGGTTCCGCATCAGCGCCCGCTCCTTCTTCCAGCCCGGGCCGGTGGCGGCGGAGGGCCTGGTCGCCGCAGTGTCGGCGGCGGTGGGCGACGCCCTGGGCGCCGGCGACCACCTGGTCGACGCCTACGCCGGCACCGGGCTGTTCGGCTCGGTGCTGGGAGCGGCGGCCGGCGCCCGGGTCACGGCGGTGGAGAGCGACCGGTGGGCGGCAGCCGACGCCCGGGCCAACCTGGCCGGCCTCGACGCCCGGGTGGTGGCGGTGGAGGTGGGCCGCTTCGAAGCCGGCCGCTGCGGACCGGCCGCCGTGGTGGTCGCCGACCCCGCCCGGCCGGGGCTCGGGCGCCCCGGTGTCGCCGCCCTGGCGGCCGCCGGCGCTCCCCGCCTGGTGCTGGTGAGCTGCGACCCGGCGTCCCTCGCCCGCGACGCCGTCCTGCTGGCCGGCGCCGGCTACCGGCTGGCCACCCTTGCCCTCGTCGACGCCTTCCCCCACACCTTCCACGTGGAGACCGTCGCCCGCTTCGACCGCTGATCAACGGTCGTAGGTGCCCACGAGGGACCCGCCGGCGGTGGCCGCCCGCCGCACCGCCCGCACCCGCGCCGCGGGACTCCCGCCGGTCGGGAGCGCCGGCCGGCGGGGAAGGGCGTAGACCTCGAACGAGTAGTGGTGGGCCCCGCCCCGCTTGGGAGGGCACGGGCCGGCGTAGGCGGCCTTGCCGTTGCTGCCGGGCAGCACCGTCGCCCCGGCGGGCACGCCGGCCAGTCCCCCGGCCGCCGGGTCGATGCCCACCACCAGCCAGTGGACGTAGACCCCGCCGGGAGCGTCGGGGTCCTCGACGGCGACGGCCAGCTCCTCGGTGCCGGCCGGCACGGCCGACCAGGCCAGCGCCGGAGGGACGTCGGCGCCGTCGCAGGTGAACCGGGCGGGGACCGGCTGGCCGGTGGCGAACGCGGGGCTGGTGACGGCGATCCCCGCCGGCATGCGCTCGCCCGACGCCAGCAGCGAACCGCCGCCGCGCGAGCAGGCCGGCGCCGCCATCGCCAGCACGGCGATGGTGAGCAGGCGCGCCACGTCCTTCACCGAGGTCAAACTACCGAGCCATGGAGGAGCAACGGGTGCGCCGGCGGGTGGTGGTCGACGGCTACGTGCAGGGCGTGTTCTTCCGCGACTCCTGCCGGCGGGAGGCGTACGCCGCCGGCGTGGCCGGCTGGGCCCGCAACCTGCCCGACGGCCGGGTGGAGGTGGTGGCCGAGGGCCGCTCCGGCGCGGTGGACCGCCTCGTGGCCTGGTGCCGCACCGGTCCGCCGCGGGCAGCCGTGACCGCCGTCGAGGTGAGCGACGAGCCGCCCGAGGGGATCGACGGATTCCGCATCCGCTGACGAACGGTAGGATCCGCCCGATGGAACGGCTTTCCGACGAGGCCGTCGCCGAGGCCGCCGGCCGCCTCGGCTGGGAGGTCAGCGACGGCCGCCTCACGCGCGTGGTCGAGCGCAAGGACTTCGCCCAGGCCATGGAGCTGGTGAACACGGTGGCTCAGCTGGCCGAGGCGGCCAACCACCACCCGGACATCGGCATCCGCTGGAACAAGGTCGACCTCACGCTGTGGACCCACACCGCCGGCGGCGTCACCCAGGCCGACCTCGACATGGCGGCGGCCATCGACGGGCTGCTCGGCGAAGGTTGACCGGATGACGATCCAGGCGGGCGCCTCGGCGCCCGCCTTCGTCCTGCCCGACCTCGACGGGGCGCCCCGCTCGCTCCACGACCTCACGGCCTCAGGCCCCGTGGTCCTGGCCTTCTTCAAGACCAGCTGCCCCACCTGCCGGCTGGCCATGCCGGTGATCGGCGAGCTCCAGCGCCGTTACGGCGACGCCCTCCAGGTGGTGGGCGTCACGCAGACGGCCAGGGAGGGCACCCGCCCGTGGCTGGCCGAGGTCGGCTTCGACGGCCCGGTGCTCGACGACGAGCAGGACCGCTTCGCCGTCTCCCGGTCCTACGACCTCGACACCGTGCCCACCCTTGTGCTGGTCGACGGCGGCCGGGTCACCAGGGCCACGGAGGGATGGGACCGCGACGCCATGAACGGCTGGGCGGCCGAGCTCGGGGAGCGCACGGGGCGCACCACCGAGCCGGTCCGCACCGAGGGCGACGGGCGCCCGGTGTTCAAGCCGGGGTGAGGGTCGCGGTCGCGCCACTAGGTCAGTGGCCCACAATGGTCCGATGCCCGTTCGTCGCGCCCTCGCGGCCCTCGCCGTGGCCGCCGCCCTCGCCGCGCCGGCGTGCGGGTCGGGCGCCGACAGCAAGGACGCCGCCCCACCCACCACCGCGTCCACCACCACGACCGTCCCCACCATCACCACGACGACGGCGCCGCCGGCGCTGGTGGTGGCGGTGGCCGGCGACATCGCCTGCCCGCCGGGCCTGGCCCCCGCTCCCTACCAGTGCCAGCAGGCGGCCACCGCCGGCCTGGTGGCCGCCGCCCACCCCGCCCTGGTCCTCACGCTCGGCGACAACCAGTACGAGAACGGCAGGCCCGGCGAGTACGACGGCTCCTACGCCGGCACGTGGGGCGCCTTCAAGGCCATCACCCGGCCCAGCCCCGGCAACCACGAGTACAACACCGACGGCATCGGCTACTACGCCTACTTCGGGGCCGCCGCCGGCCCGGCCGGCAAGGGCTGGTACAGCTTCGACGCCGGCGGCTGGCACATCGTGTCGCTCAACTCCAACTGCGCCGCCGCCGGCGGGTGCAACACGGGCACGCCGCAGAACGAGTGGCTGCGGGCGGACCTGGCGGCGTCCCACGCCCGGTGCACGCTCGCCTTCTGGCACCATCCCCGGTTCTCGTCGGGGCCCCACGGCGACGACGCGTCGGTCCAGCCCCTCTGGGAGGTGCTCCGGGCGGCCGGCGCCGACGTCGTGCTCAACGGGCACGACCACGACTACGAGCGCTTCGCGCCCCTGAGCCCGGCCGGCACGCCCGACCCCGAGGGCATGCGGGAGTTCGTGGTGGGCACCGGCGGCCGCAACCTCTACCCCACGTTCCTGCCCCACACCGGCAGCGAGATCCGCCACGCCAGCGGCTTCGGGATCCTGGTGCTCGACCTGCGCCCCGACGATTACCGCTGGCACTGGGCCGGCCTCCCCGGCGACCCCTTCACCGACGCCGGCGAGGGCCAATGTCACTGATTTCGCGCTCGCAAGCGGAGCTTGCTCGGCGAGTTTGATGTGCCGCCGTCCCGGCGGCGCTCAGGCCGCCGACCGGCTGCGCCGGATCGGCGGCAGTGCTACGGGGGGCTTTGCCCCCCGGCGCCCCCCGTGCCAGCAGCCGGAACGGGGGCGCCTCCGGCGCGGAAGCGGCCGCCGGCAGACGGCCCGGGGCGGCTGCTGATCCGGTGGGCACTAGCCTGAGGCCTTGGGTCGGGCTGCACCCCTCGTCGCCATCCCCACGTACCACCTCCATGCCGGCCGGGTGGTCGACTGGGCGCGAGGCGGGTTCGCCATCCCCGAGGGCTACGTCGCCAGCCTCCACCGGGCCGGCGTCCGGGCCGTGCTGCTGCCCCCCGACCCGGGTGCCGACCCGGCCGACACGCTCGCACCCTTCGACGGGCTGCTCCTGGCCGGCGGGGGCGACGTGAACCCCGGCCACTACGGCGCCGAGGAGCACCACCCGTCGGTGTACGGCCTCGACTCGGTGCGAGACGAGGTGGAGCTGGACCTGGCCCGGGCGGCCGTCGCCGCCGGCGTCCCCACCCTCGCCGTGTGCCGGGGGATGCAGGTGCTGAACGTCGCCCTCGGGGGCACGCTGCACCAGCACCTCCCCGACCTCTCGGGCATGGACCTCCACGGCCACCCGACGTCCGACGCGTCGGTGGTGCACGAGGTAAAGGTGGCGACGAACACCCGCCTGGCGGCGGTGTGCGGCCGGGAGGTCCTGCGCTGCACCTCGCACCACCACCAGGGCGTCGACCGCCTGGCCGAGGGGCTGGTGGCGGTGGCGTGGAGCGGCGACGGCCTGGTGGAGGCGGTCGAACCGGCCGCCGGCGCCGCCTGGCTGGTCGGTGTGCAGTGGCACCCGGAGATGACCTCCCACGAGGATCCGGGCCAGCAGGCGGTGTTCGACGGGTTCGGGGCTGTGGTCCGTGCCGGGAAGGAGTCGGGCGGCCGGTAGCGTTGAGGACGGCATGGACCAGTTGCGCCTCCTCACCGTCCACGCCCACCCCGACGACGAGTCCTCGAAAGGGGCTGGAACGGTCGCCCGGTACTCGGCGGCCGGGGTCCACACCGTCCTGGTGTGCTGCACGGGCGGCGAGGAGGGCGACATCCTGAACCCGGCCATGGACCGCCCCGAGGTCCGGGAGAACCTGCGCGCCGTCCGGCGGGACGAGCTGGCCCGGGCCACCGAGATCATCGGCTACGACGAGGTGGTCCTGCTCGGCTACCGGGACTCCGGCATGCCCGGATCGGACGCCAACGCCCACCCCGACTCGTTCGCCGCCGCGCCGCTCGACGACGCGGTGGCCCGGCTGGTGGCCGAGGTCCGGCGCACCCGGCCCCACGTGATCATCACCTACCACGAGGACCAGAAGGGCTACCCGCACCCGGACCACCTGCGGGTGCACGACATCTCCGTGCGGGCCTTCGAGGAGGCGGCCGACCCCGACGCCCATCCGGCGCTCGGCGACCCGTGGCAGCCGCTGAAGCTGTACTACACGCTCTGGTCGCGCCGCCGCGTGGTGGCCATGCACGAGAAGTTCCTGGAACTGGGCCTGGAGTCCCCGTTCGACCAGCGCTGGTTCGACCGGCCGGACAAGGAGGATCAGGTCACCACCACCATCGACATCTCCTCCCACGCCGGCGTGCGCCGGGAGGCGCTGCTCGCCCACGCCACCCAGATCGACCCGAACTCGCCGTTCTGGTTCGGCCTCCCTCCCGAGGTCGCCAACTCCGTCCACCCCTACGACGAGTACGCCCTGGCCCGCAGCCTGGTGGACAGCGACCTGCCCGAGGACGACCTGTTCGCCGGCATCCACGAGGTGATCACGGCCGGCCGGCGCCAGTAGAGTCCGCCGGCGGACGACACAGGAGGGCCGATGGCCGAGTTCCTCACCCAGGAGTGGCTGGACCTGCAGCGCAAGATGGCCGAGAACCAACCCGAGCGCATGGGCGCGTCGGCCCGGCTCCAGTACGTCCTCACCGCCGCGCCCGCCGGCGAGGTCCGGTACTACTGGGTCGTCGCCGACGGCAAGCTGGTCGACAGCGCGCTGGGAGACCTCGAGGACGCCGAGATCACCCTCACGCTCAGCTGGGACGACGGCGTGCTCATCCAGAAGGGCGAGCTCGATGCGTCAGCGGCGTTCATGCAGGGCCGGGTCAAGGTCACCGGCAACACGGCCAAGCTGATGACGCTGCTGCCGATCACCCAGTCGCCCGAGTACAAGCAGCTCATGAAGGACCTGAACGAGGTCACCGAATACTGATCCGAGCGGGTCGCCCGCTAACGTCGATCCCGCCGAACGGAGTCGACGAGGAGCAGCGGTGATGCGCAGGGCCGGAGCAAGGGTGGTTGGGTGCGTCGTGGCGCTGGCCGTGCTGGGCGCGGCATGCGGCGGCGGCGGCAAGTCGGCGTCCACCACCAGCACCACCGTCAAGTACGACGTGGCCGCCGGCGTCGGCTCGCCGGCCGCCACCTTGCGCACCCAGCTCACCGACCTGTTGCAGGAGCACGCCCTCCTGGTCGGCATGGCCGCCGGCGCCCAGCTGTCGGGCCAGAACCCGGCCCCCATCACCGCCGTCCTCGACCAGAACTCCGCCGACCTCGGCAAGCTGGTCGGCGACCTCTACCCCGCCGCCGGCGCCGCCTTCCTCGACCAGTGGAAGCGCCACGCCGCCGCCCTGATCGCCTACTCGAGCGTGGCCACGGGCGACAAGGCGGCGCAGACGGCGGCCAAGGCCCAGATCACCGACATCGAGAAGCAGCTCACCACCACGCTCAACACGGCCAACGTCCAGCTCACCCCCGAAGCCCTCACCAAGACCTTTTCCGACTACTCCGGAGCGGTCCTCTCGGCCATCTCGGCCCAGGCCAAGAAGGACGAGGCCGCCGCCGCCAAGCTCAAGAAGGCAGCCGACGGCATGGCCACGCCGGCCATCGTGCTGGCTGCCGGGATCGTCAAGCAGAAGGCCGACTCCTACCCCGGCAAGCTCGACGGCATCAGCTCCGACGTGCGGGCCACCTTCGGCGCCGGGCTCCAGCAGCACGTCTACCTCACGGGTCTCGTCACCGGCCTCACCATCGCCGGTGCCGACGCCAAGGCCGCCACCGAAGCCCTCGACGAGAACTCCAGGCAGCTGTCCCGGGTGGTCGCCGCCGCCTACTCCGACGAGGCGGCCCGCCGCTTCCTCCAGCTGTGGCGCCAGCACGTCGGGTACGTGGTCGACTTCGCGTCGGCCTCGGCGGCCAACGACGTCTCCAAGCAGGACGCCGCCCGCTCGGCGCTGGCCGACAACTCCGACGCCCTCGCCGGCTTCTTCAGCACCGCCGACGACAAGCTGAGCAAGGAGGAGCTCGACCAGCAGCTCGGCGACCACGTCGACGCCCTCCTCGGCGTGGTGCAGGCGCAGGCGGCGAAGGACCCGGCCACCATGGCGAAGCTGCGGGCCGCCGCCCTGGAGAGCACCGATCTCGCCCTCTACCTGGCCACGGGCATCGCCCAGCAGAACCCGACCAAGTTCGGCTGACCCCACGCCCCGCCGCCCGCCATCCGGGGTGCCCGCCGGCACCGAAGAGGAGCCGGTGTCGAGCGCCCTTCAGGACATGAGCGACGGTGCCCTCGTCGTGGCCATCGCCCGCTACAGGGAGGATGCCCTGGCGGAGGCCTACCGCAGGCACGCCGGGGCGGTGTTCGCCCTGGCCAAGCGGGTGCTGGGCGACCTGGCCACCGCCGAGGAGGTCGTGCAGGAGATCTTCCTGCGGCTGTGGACGCAGCCTGACCGCTTCGACGCCGAGCGGGGCTCGCTGCGGTCGTACCTGCTGGCCCAGACCCACGGCCGGGCGGTCGACCTCCTGCGGTCGGACTCGTCGCGCCGGCGCCGCGAGGAGCGTGACGCGCTCCGCACGGCCGAGAGCGGCTACGACGTGGAGCACGAGGTGTGGGACCTCACCGTCGCCGGCAAGGTGAAGGAGGCGGTCGACGTGCTGCCGCCGGCCGAGCGGGAGGCCATCGCCCTCGCCTACTTCGGCGGGCACACGTACCGTGAGGTGGCAGCCCTCCTCGGCGAACCCGAGGGGACGGTGAAGAGCAGGATCCGGACGGGGCTCAAGCGCATGCGCGGCACGCTCCAACCCCAGGACCTGGGCGACGGAGGGGGACAGGCGTGGAGTTGAGGCACTCCGACATCGAAGAGCTCCTGGGTGCGTACGCCCTCGACGCCGTCGACCCCGACGAGGCCGAGCTGGTGGAGGTCCACCTGCGGGACTGCGCCCGGTGCCGGGCCGAGGTGGCCGAGCACCGCGAAGTGGCGGCCGCCCTCGCCCATGCCGGGTCGTCGGCGCCCCACGGGCTTTGGAACCGCATCGCCGCCGGCCTGGAGGAGGAGACGCCGCCCGCCCTCGACATGACGAGAGTCGTCCCGATGCGCCCGCCTCGCCGGCGGTCGGTGCCGGCCATCGTGGCCGCCGCTGTCGCCGCCGTGGCCGCCGTCGTCATCGCCGTCCTGGGCGTGCAGGTGAGCCACCTGAACGACCGCACCGACACCCTCAGGGCGGCCCTCGACCACCAGGGCCTCGACCAGGCGGTCCAGGCCGCTTTGCTCGACCCCGCCGCCCGGCGGGTCGACATGCGCTCCACGTCGGGCGCCGTCGTCGCCCAGGCCGTCCTCCGGCCCGGGGGCGAGGCCTACCTGGTGGGCAACCGGCTGCCGGCGCTGGCCGCCGACCGCACCTACCAGCTGTGGGCCATCGTCGGCGGCAAGCCCGTCTCGCTGAGCGTGCTGGGCAACGAGCCGGGCGTCAAGGGCTTCACGCTGGCCGGCGGGGGCGCCACCGCCCTCGCCCTCACCGACGAGCGGTCGGGCGGCGTGGAGGCCCCCACGTCGAAGCCGATCGTGCAGGGGCTGCTGCCGGCGTAGCCTCACGAAGTGGGCGAGGACGGAGTAGCGGCGACGGCGGCGGACCTGCTGCGCTGGAGCGAGACCCTCGCCGCCGTGGCCCGCACCGCCCTCGGCTTCACCGAGAACCTCTACGAGCGGGAGCGCTTCCAGGAGGTGCTGAAGGTGGCGGCCGACATGCGCACCGCCGCCGGCCACCACCTGGGAGCCGACGAGCTGGTCGACGAGTGGATGAAGACCGTCGGCCAGGGCGTGGCCGGCTACGTCACGCCCAAGGTCGCCGTCGGCGCCGTGGTCGGCAACGAGGCGGGGGAGCTGCTGCTCATCCGCCGGGCCGACTCGGGCGTGTGGCTCTATCCCACCGGGTGGGCCGACGTCGGGTACTCGGCCTCGGAGGTGGCGGTCAAGGAGGTGTGGGAGGAGACGGGCATCGAGGCCGAGCCGGTGCGCCTGCTGGCCGTCTTCGACGGCCTGCGCCTCGGCTTCACCCGCATCCCGCTCTACTCGGTGGTGTTCCACTGCCGGGCGGTGGGGGGCACCCTGCGGGCTCACCCGCTGGAGTGCGCCGACGTCGGGTGGTTCGGCGAGGACGCCCTCCCCTCGCCCCTCGCCGGGGTGGACCGGTGGCGCCAGGCCGCCTTCGCCGCCATCCGGGGCGAGGACGTCCCTGTGCTGTTCGACCCGCCCCGCCCGCTGGCCCGCGAGGAACCGGGCCAGGACTGAGGTTCAGCCCTCCAGCTGGCGGAGGAGGTCCTCCACCACCGACACCCTGCCGCCCGTGCGCTCCCAGCGGTCGCCGACCGGCCCGTGGTCCACCAGGCCGGCGGCGTCGGGCTGGATGCCGAGGGCGTCGACCGCCGCCCGCTGGAGCGGTGCCGGCTCGGTCTCGTCGCCGAAGGCGGGGAAGGCCTCCAGGCCGTCCCAGAGGGCGTCGAGCCCGGCCGCCTCGCCGGTGGCCAGGGCCAGGGCGGCGGCCGGGAACACGTCGTAGGTGCCCACGCCGGCCGGCCGGCGGTAGCCGGCCACCGGGTGGAGGCGCCACTCCAGCGTCAGGCCGCCCGGCCCGTCGTCGCGGAGCCACACCTGGGAGCCGTTGACATAGGCGTCGGTGGGCTCGCCGAAGCGGGCCTCCAGCGCCAGTACCAGCTCCGGGGAGATGCGCCAGACGCAGGCGGGCACGAGGTGGCGGGCGGGTGCGATCCCCCGAGGCTACGGGTGCCTGCCAGCATGGGCGGGTGGACCGCCGCCTCGCCGCCGTCGTCGTGGCGGCGGGCCTGGTGGCGGCGGCCTGCGGCCGTGGCGGCGACGAGGCGGCGCCACCGTCGACCACGACCACCACCGCTCCCTCCACCACCCTGCCGCCACCCACCACGGCGCCGGCGCCCTCGACCACCGCCAGGGGCACGACCCAGCCGCCGGCCGTCGCCCGCCCGGCCGCCGCCTGCCCGCCCATCCCCGATCGGGCGGCGCCCCGTCCCGACCGGTCGCACTACACGCTGCAGGTCGACGTGAAGCCGGCCGAGAACGCCGTCGACGGCCGCACCGACGTGCGCTTCACGCCCGACCTTCCCACCGACAAGCTGGTGCTGCGGCTGTGGGCCAACGCCCCCCGCATCGCCACCCGGGGCGCCCGGCTCGACGTGGCCGGGGTGTCCGTAGGCGGCCGGCCGGTGCCCTACACCCTGACCGACGCCACCACGCTGGTCGCCCAGCCGGGCAGCCTGGCCGCCGGGCACGCGGTCGACATCTCCATGCCCTGGCGCCTCACCCTGCCCGGCACCGTCGACGACCGGATCTCGCGCACGGGCGACGCCATCCGGCTCGGGTCGTTCTTCCCGGTCGTGGCGTGGGAACCGGGGATCGGCTGGGCCGAGCAGCCGGCCACCTCGGGGTTCGCCGAGGCGACCACCACGGCGGCCGCCGACTTCGACGCCACCGTCACCGTCCCCGCCGGCTTCGACGTGCTGGCCACGGGCGTCGCCGATGGCGCCGGCCACTGGTCGGCCCCGGGCGTCCCCGACTTCGCCCTGTCGGTGGGCCACTTCGGCGAGGTCACCCGCACCGCCAACGCACCCCAGCCGGTGCAGGTGACGGTGGGCGTGGCGGCCGGCATCCCGGAGGCGCCCGACACCTACGCGGCCCGGATCGTGGCCGCCCTGGAGGACTACGGCCGGCGCTTCGGCGCCTACCCGTGGCCCACGTACACGATGGCGGTGACGCCCGGGCTGAACGGCGGGATCGAGTACCCGATGCACGTCCTCCAGGGGCCGGGCACGAGCGCCCACACCACGGTCCACGAGGCGGCCCACATGTGGTTCTACGGGCTGGTCGAGGACAACCAGGGCCGCGATCCCTGGCTCGACGAGGCGCTGGCGACCTATGCCGAGAACCGGGTGCTCAACTCGCTGGCCTCGCTCAGAGCGGCGTTCATCCCCCTGGCCGGCCGCGGCCGGGCGGGCGAGCCGATGACCTACTGGGAGCCGCGGCAGGACATCTACTACCGCAGCGTGTACCTGCAGGGCGCCCAGGCGCTGGCCGCCCTGGGCGACCCGGCGCTGGTGGACTGCGCCCTGCGCCTGTTCGTGGCCCGCAACGCCTACCGGGTGGCGCGCCCCAAGGACCTGGTGGACGCCGCCCAGGCGGTGTTCCCCGACGCGGCGGCCGTGCTCGCCGCCTACGGCATCCGCGGCTGAGCCCGTCGCCGGCCAGCCCGCCGGCCCCACCGCTCTGGCATGCGGACCGCGGCGAATTCCACCGCGTTCTGCATGTCAGTCCGGCCGGCCGGCGGCTATTCGGCCGACTGGTCGCGCAGGAACTGCTCGACCTCCTCGGCCAGCCCGCCGGAGGGCTCGAGCCCCTCGTCGGCGTCGACGTCGAGCTCTTCGAGTTCCTCCAGCCGGCGCACCGACGCCGCCACCTCGTCGTCCTCGGCGACCACCTCGCTCACCTGGCGCTCGTAGGCCTCGGCGGCCACCCGCAACTCGTCGAGCGGCACCCGGGCACCGAGCAGGTTGGTGGTGCGCTCCACGAGCGCCAGCGCCGCCTTGGGCGAGGGCGCGCCCGACACGTAGTGGGGGACGTTGGCCCACAGGGACGCCGAGGGGATGCCCGCCCGCCCGAAGGCGTCGTGCAGGACGCCGACGATGCCGGTGGGGCCCTCGTAGCGCGACCGCCGCAGCCCCAACGTGCTCGCCAGCGCCGCGTTGGCCGCCGTCCCGGTGACCCGCACCGGCCGGGTGTGGGGCACCTCGGCGCCCAGACCGCCGAGGGTGATCGCCAGCTCCACCTCGAGCGAGCGGGCGATGTCGACCACCGTGGCGGCGTACGTGCGCCACCGCAACTGCGGCTCGGCGGCGTGCAGGAACACCACGTCGTGCGGCGACCCCGGCGGCGACGCCGCCTCCAGCTCCCCGTCGGGCCACTCCAGCTTCCTGGTCATGCCCTCCACCAGTCGCACCCGGGGCCGGGCGACCGTGAAGTCGTAGAACTCCTCGGGGTCGATGGTGGCGAACCCCCGCGCCGCCCACTGGGCGGCCAGCCACCGGGCCGCCATCGACGCGGCGTCGCCGGCGTCGTTCCACCCCTCGAAGGCCGCCAGCAGCACCGGCCGGCGCAGGCGCGGGTGGTCGTCCCACCTGACGGGTTCCACCCTCCGACGCTACTCCCCGTGTGGCGAGTTCCTGGCCTGGGACGGGAAGGCAGATGTGAACGGAAACCGTCACATCCAGCGGATCTCGGCGCTGCCGGCCGCTGCGCTCCGCTTCCGGATGCATCCGCCTCAATGGTTGACGATGGCCTGGAGCTCCTTGACCTCGAAGTCGTCGATGCCGCCCTCGGTGTGCAGGCCGGACAGTTGGCCGCTCCGGCCGGCCAGATGCCAGGTCGCCGTCCACCGTTGCTGGACCCGGATGTCGTAGCGGGCCAGGTCGGTCCAGACGTGAGTGATCTTGCCATCGGGCCACGGCTGGCCCGGGCCGTCGAAGGGACCCTCGTAGCTGCCCGTGCCCCAATCGACCCACACCGTGCTGGTGGCGTCGAGTACCAGAGTGCCGAGAGGTGTGTCCTGCTCGACGTGCATAGTGGGAAGCGAGTTGGTTTCGAGGTACGCGCGCTTGCCGGCCAGCATGTACCCGGGGGCGATGTGGGGTTCGGGCTTGGGGAGGAGTTTCTCGCCGCCGGTCCGCCAGAAGTCGGAAGCCTCAACAGCGGGAACTCCCGGCACAGGCTCCAGGTTGCAAACTGCATACTCTGGAGTGAGCATCATCCAACGGAACTGCTGGACATCATCGTATGCAGAGGCGTCTTCCTGCGTGTCGAAGTACCGCCGGATCGGCCGAATGCAGTATCTTCCAGATCCATCTGGGACCAATGCTGGGAAACGCGCGATATATACCGGAGCGCCGGGCTTCGGCAAATGCCTTCCAAAACGTCCTGGCAACGCGTCTTGCCCGTCAGTCGCCGAGAAGAGGAAGCCCTGGACCTCGTAGACTTCTCCGTTCTCGCCGGAGTTACCTTGGACGTCAACAACATCCGTGAACTTCGGGCGAGTCGTCGTGGTGGTGGATGAAGGAACGGTAGTCTCGGCCGCGGCAGGCCCTACTTGCGACACCCATCCTTGGGTGATGATTGCGCCGATGGCGCACAGGATCTTTACTCGGTAGGACATGGATTGGAGGGCTCGGATCCGTCCTTACGGAAACCGTCGGTCGCAATCATCCAAGCGGTCTTGTTTCGATGGTTGGGATCGTTCTTTGGATCGAGAGGAACCAAGGCCAGGTACTCCGTTCGGGGTGGGATTGGAACCGTGTTTGCCTCTGAGTAATCGCGCTTGACGGCAATCCAAGAGCAACTCGGTGAGACATGTATCAGCCGCTCAACGGAGGTATGGCGTGGGCCGACGGGCTGTTTCAGGCCCTTGAGCTCTGGGTCACCATTGACCTGTGAGATCCAGGAGTCGATCTTCGTGCTGAACCAGGTATCGCCGTAGAACGCGTGGAAGATGTCGGACGCCTCGGAAGATACGCGCTTCTGCTTTTGGATCAGACGAACAGCTTCGAAGTCGAGATCGTCGAACGCCGCCAGCACCCGGTTGAGGTAGGCGGCATCGATCACCGCCGGGATGGTGGCGATGTCGGGCTCGGCGGTCGTGGACGAGGTCGACGAGGACGAGGGCGGCGCCGTGGGCACCGTGGGGTCGGCGGTGGCGCCGCGGTCACGGTTGCAGCCGGCGCCGGCCACGACCAGCGCGACAGCCACGATCACAGCGGCGAGCGAGCGGCGCCTCACGATGCGGCACACTATCGATGCCTCTCATGCCGAGCAACCGGTTTGGCGGCGGCGGGCGGGAGCGGGTGTTACAGACCTGTCATACGCTGGCCGGGATGGGCGCGCTGGACCGCTTCTCCCCTGTCACGCGGTCGTGGTTCGGCGCCGCCTTCGAGGCGCCCACACCGGCCCAGGAGCAGGGGTGGGACGCCATCAGCCGGGGCGAGTCGGCGCTCATCTTGGCGCCGACGGGGTCGGGCAAGACCCTCGCCGCCTTTCTCTGGACCCTCGACCGGCTGCTGACGGAGCCCCGGCCGTCGGACGCGAAGCGCCGATGCCGGGTGCTCTACGTCTCGCCGCTCAAGGCCCTCACCTACGACGTGGAGCGCAACCTGCGGGCCCCGCTGGCCGGGCTGGCGATGGAGGCGGAGCGGGCCGGGCTGGCGATGGATGCGATCAGCGTGGCGACCAGGACGGGGGACACCCCGGCCAAGGACCGGCGCGACATCGCCAGGCACCCGCCCGACATTCTCGTCACCACGCCGGAAAGCCTCTACCTCATCCTCACGTCGAACGCGGCGGAGATCCTCGCCGGGGTCGAGCACGTGATCGTCGACGAGATCCACGCCGTGGCCGCCACCAAGCGGGGCGCCCACCTGGCCCTGTCGCTGGAGCGGCTCGAGCGGCTGGTCGAGAAGGCGGGCCACCCGCCGCCCCAGCGCATCGGCCTGTCGGCCACGCAGAGGCCGCTGGAGGAGCTCGCCCGGTTCCTGGGCGGCCAGGACGGGCAGGGCACGCCGAGAGCCGTAACGGTGGTCGACGCCGGCAGCCGCAAGACCCTCGACCTCGAGGTGATCGTCCCGGTCGAGGACATGGCCGAGCTGGGGAAGCCCCTCAAGCACGACGGCGGGCCGATCCTGAGCGGCCCGGCCGCCGGCGACCCCGAGGTCCGCAGCTCCATCTGGCCGGCCATCCACCCGCTGCTCCTCGACCTCATCCACAACCACACGTCGACACTCGTCTTCGTGAACTCTCGACGGCTGGCCGAGCGCCTGTCGGGGCGGCTCAACGACCTGGCCGGCGAGGAGCTGGTGCGGGCCCACCACGGCTCGGTGGCCCGGGAGCAGCGTATGGAGGTGGAGGACGCCCTGAAGGCGGGCACGCTGCCGGCTCTCGTGGCCACCAGCTCGCTGGAGCTGGGCATCGACATGGGCGCCATCGACCTGGTCGTGCAGGTGGAGTCGCCGTCGTCGGTGGCCAGCGGCATGCAGCGCATCGGGCGGGCCGGCCACCGCGTCGGCGAGCCGTCCAAGGGCCGCATCTTCCCCAAGTTCCGGGGCGACCTCCTCGTCGCCGCCGTGGTGGCCCAGCGCATGACCGAGGGGCTCATCGAGGAGACGCGGGTACCCACCAACCCGCTCGACGTCCTGGCCCAGCAGATCGTGGCCATGGTCGCCGTCGAGGACCTCACCGTCGACGAGGTGGCGGCCACCGTCACCCGCGCCTATCCCTTCGCCGAGCTGTCGCGGGAGGCGCTGGAGGGGGTGCTCGACATGCTTTCCGGCCGCTACCCCTCCGACCAGTTCGCCGAGCTGCGCCCCCGGCTGGTGTGGGACCGGGTCGAGGGCGCCCTGCGCACCAGGCCGGGCGCCCGCATGCTGGCCGTCACCAGCGGCGGCACCATCCCCGACCGGGGCCTGTTCGGCGTGTTCACGCCCGAGGGGTCGAGGGTCGGCGAGCTGGACGAGGAGATGGTCTACGAGAGCCGGGTGGGCGAGACCTTCGTCCTCGGGGCGACGACGTGGCGCATCCAGGAGATCACCCGCGACCGCGTGGTGGTCACGCCGGCGCCCGGCGAGCCCGGCAAGATGCCGTTCTGGCACGGCGACCAGGTCGGCCGCCCCTACGAGCTGGGCCGGGCCATCGGCGCCTTCCTGCGGGAGGTCGAGCGCCGCAGCGACGAGTGGCTGGCCGAGCACTGCCACCTCGACAAGCTGGCGGTGCGGAACCTGCGGGCCTACCTCGACGAGGAGCGCGAGGCCACCGGCGGCGTGTTGCCCACGGACCGCCAGGTGGTGGTCGAGCGCTTCCGCGACGAGCTGGGCGACTGGCGCATCTGCGTGCTGTCGCCGTTCGGCGCCCGCGTGCACGCCCCGTGGGCCATCGCCATGGAGGCCAAGATCCGTCGCCGCCTCGACGTCGAGGTCCACGCCGTGTGGTCCGACGACGGCATCGTGGTGCGCCTGCCCGAGGCCGACGACGCGCCCCCCGCCGACGCCGTCGTGCTCGACCCGGAGGAGATCGAGGATCTCGTCGTCGGCGAGGTGGCCAACTCCGGGCTGTTCGCCTCGCGGTTCCGGGAGAACGCCGCCCGCGCCCTCCTGCTGCCTCGCAGGAAGCCCGGGTCGCGGACCCCGCTGTGGCAGCAGCGCCAGCGGGCCGCCGACCTGCTGGCGGTGGCGTCGAACTACGGCTCGTTCCCCATCCTCCTGGAGACCTACCGGGAGTGCCTGCGCGACGTGTTCGACCTGCCGGCGCTGGTGTCGCTGATGAGCGACGTGCGGGCCCGCAAGGTGCGGGTGACGGCGGTCGACACGCCGGCCCCCAGCCCCTTCGCCAGCTCCCTCGCCTTCTCCTACGTCGCCTCGTTCATGTACGAGGGGGACGCCCCGCTGGCCGAGCGGCGGGCCCAGGCCCTCACCCTCGACCGGCGGATGCTGGCCGAGCTGGTGGGCTCCGACGAGCTGCGCGAGCTCATCGACCCGGCCGCCCTCGCCCAGTTGGAGGCCGAGCTCCAGGCCCTCGACGAGCGCCGATGGGCCTCGACGGCCGACGCCGCCCACGACCTCCTCCGGCGCCTGGGCGACCTCACCGCCGAGGAGCTCGACGCCCGCTCCACCCGCCCGTTCTCGGGAGCCCTCGTCAAGGATCGCCGGGCCGTCGAGGTCCGCATCGCCGGCCAGCCGCGGCTCATCGCCGCCGAGGACGCCGGCCGCTATCGCGACGCCCTCGGTGTCCCCCTGCCCCACGGCATCCCCGACGCCTTCCTGGAGCCGGTGCCCGACGCCCTCATCCAGCTGGTGCGGCGCTGGGCCCGCACCCACGGCCCCTTCGCCACCGGCGAGCCGGCCGCCCGCTTCGGTGTTCCCCGCGACCTGGTGCGGGCCGAGCTGGCCGCCCTGGCCCGGGCCGGCACCGTCCTCCGCGGCGAGTTCCGGCCCGACGGCACCGAGCGGGAGTGGTGCGACGCCGAGGTGCTGCGCGTGCTGCGGCAGCGCTCGCTGGCCGCCCTGCGCCGCGAGGTCGAGCCGGTCGACCAGGTGGCGCTGGCCCGCTTCCTGCCGGTGTGGCAGGGCGTCGGAGTCGACGCCGGCGGCCTCGAGCGCACTTTCGAGGCGGTCGCCCAGCTCCAGGGCTTCGCCGTGCCGGCCAGCGTGCTGGAGCGCGACGTGCTTCCCGCCCGCGTGCGGCGCTACGACCAGCGCCACCTCGACGAGCTGCTGGCCGCCGGCGAGGTGATGTGGGTGGGCGCCGGGCCCCTCGGCCGCGACGACGGCAAGGTGATGCTGCTGCTGCGCGGTTCGGCCCTGTCGAGGCTGGCGCCCGTCACCGACCGGCCCGAGGGCGAGGAGCACGAACGGCTCCGTGACGTCCTCGGCCGGCGCGGCGCGTGCTTCTTCCGGGAGCTGGGCGGCACCGACGACCGCGCCGTCCTCGACGCCCTGTGGGACCTGGTCTGGGCCGGCGAGGTCACCAACGACTCCTTCGCCGCCGTCCGCGCCCTGCGGGCCGGCACCCGCAAGGCCCCCGCCCGCCGGCCCCGGCCCGGGCGCCTCACCGCCCTCGGTCCGCCCCGGGGCCAGGGACGGTGGTCGCTGGTGGAGCGGGGCGGGGTCAGCCCCACCGAGGCCGCCACCGCCCACGCCGGCGCCCTGCTCGACCGCCACGGCGTGCTCACCCGCGAGGCGGCGCGGGGCGAGGGCGTGCCGGGTGGGTTCGCCGGCGTGTACCCGGTGCTGCGGGCCATGGAGGAGTCAGGCCGGGTGCGCCGGGGCTACTTCGTGGCCGGGCTCGGGGGAGCGCAGTTCGCCCTGCCCGGCGCTGTCGACCGCCTGCGCGACGCGCGCTCCGGCGACCGGTCCACGGCCCTCGTCCTCGCCGCCACCGACCCGGCCAACGCCTACGGGCTTTCCCTCCCCTGGCCGGTGCAGGGACCGCGGCGGGCGGCCGGCGCCTACGTCGTGCTGCTCGACGGCCTGGCGTCGCTGTTCGTCGAGCGGGGCGGGCGGTCGCTGCTGGCCCTCCGTCCCTACGACGGGTCGTGGGAGGCGGCCGCCGTGGCCGCCGTCACCTCGCTGGTGGCCGACGGGCGGCTGGGCAAGGTGAGCGTCGAGCGCAGCGACCCCGAGCTGGGGCCCCACCTCTACGCGGCCGGCTTCGTCCCCACGCCCAAGGGCCTTGTCCGCTACGCCTGACTACGTCTCCGGGGTGAGGCCGAACACCTCGAGCTGGATGTTGTCGGGATCGCGGAGCGTGATCATGGCCGCGCCCGGCCGTAGCCGCTTGATGTCCGAGTGCTCCACGCCGAGCCGCTCGAAGCGGTGCTTCCACTCGACCACCTCGTCGTCTCCGCCCACGGCGAGCGACACGTGGTCCATGCCGGTGCGACGCTCGTCGAACGCCTCGCCCTCGTTGCGGTCGTGGGCGGTGAGGGTGAGGATCACGCCTCCCGGCGACCGCATCCGGTTGCGGCGGAAGCCGTCCCCCTCGACCTCGGCCACCACCTCGAAGCCGAGGGTCTGGCGGTACCACTCGGTGCTGGGACCGAGGTCGGTGACGCTGAGGCTCAGGTGGTGGATTGCCCGGATCGTGGTCATGGCGGGATCCTTCCACCCCGTGTAGCCCAGTGCCTGACGGAGGGGCCACCCGCCCCGCCGGCGTCGTGCCACCACGCGCGACCGAGGACGGGTGCACCCTTGTTCGCGCCGGCCGTTCGTCGGATGCTGGAGCTCTCGGGTGGAGGAGCGGTGGTGTGACCGGACAAAGCGGCCGTGTCGTCAGGTACCGCTTCCGCTCGACGTTTCGACGGTCCTGGTCCGGCTACCTCGGGATCGCGATGTTGGTCGGTGTGCTCGGCGGCGTCTCGATGGCCTCGGTCGCCGCCGCCCGGCGCACGCAGTCGTCGTTCTCCGTGTTCTTCAGGAGCACGAACCCGTCCGACCTCACGATGTCGATCTACGGCGTCGACGCCGCCTCGTCCCAGTACTCGCAGTCGGTGACCGACGCCATCAAGCGGCTCCCGCAGGTCACGCACGTGGGGAGCTGGGTCGGGATCGACACGATCCCCCTGAAGGCCGACGGATCACCGGACATCCGGGCGGGCGTCAGTTCTGTCGGCAGCCTCGACGGTCTGTTCTTCGACCAGGATCGAGCGACGGCGGTCGAAGGGCGTCTCGCCAACCCGGAGCGCGAGGACGAGTTCGAGACGACGGCCGTCGGCGCCAGGTTGCTGGGTCTGCACGTCGGGCAGGTGGTCCCGACCGGCTTGTACTCGCTCGACCTGACGTCCCAGCCCGGATTCGGCACCGCCGCCGTTCCTCCGATCCGCCGCGTCGACATGACGCTCGTCGGCATCGTGAAGCTCAACAACGAGGTCACCGAGGACGACGTCGACCAGCTACCGACGTCGGCCATCTACACGCCGGCGTTGACGCGCGCGATGGTCGCCATGAACGCCGTGCAGGGCACGTGGTACGGGATACAGCTCGTGCACGGCGCCGACGTGCCGGTGGTGGAGCGGGAACTCGTCGGGCTGCGACCGCAGAACAACGTCGCCAATTTCCGCGAGGCGTCGGTCATCGAGGCCAAGGCGGAGCGGGCCATCAAGCCCGAGGCCATCGCCCTCGGCGTCTTCGGGATCATCGCCGCCCTCGCCGCGCTGGCGATCTCGGCCCAGGCGGTGGCCAGGCAGGTGCGGGCGAACGACGAGGATCTGGACGTACTCCGGGCGATGGGCGCCCGCCCGCGAACGCTGGTGGCCGACACCGTTGCCGGCGTCGCGGGTGCGATCGCCGTGGGCGCCCTCCTCGCCGGCCTGATCTCGCTGGCGCTGTCTCCTCTGTCGCCACTCGGCCCGGCGCGCCGGGTGTATCCCCACCGCGGAGTCTCGTTCGACTGGACGGTGCTGGCCGCCGGCACCACCCTGTTGATCGCCGCCCTGGTCGGGCTGGCGTTGGCCATGGCGGCGCGGTCCACGAGCCGGCGCGCCCGGTCCGGCTCCGCTCCGGTCGGGCGCGCCGTGGCCACTGCGGCGGCCGCGTCGGGGCTGCCGGCGACGGCCGTCACCGGCTTGCGCTTCGCCCTCGAACCAGGCCGCGGGCGCACCGCCGTCCCTGTGCGTTCGGCGCTGACCGGCGCGGTCCTCGCGGTGATACTGGTGAGCGCCACCCTCACCTTCGGTTCGGCCTTGCGAACCCTCGTGAACCGGCCAGCGCTCTACGGCTGGAACTGGAACCTCGGGCTGACGTCCGTGAACGGTGTCCCTCCGCAGGCGCAGGCGCTCCTGGGCAGCGACCCGAAGGTGCAGGGCTGGTCGGGCTACACCGACGTGAACGCGCAGCTCGACGGCCGCACGACCGCGGTGTTGCTCGGCGACGTCCGGCCAGCGGTGGCGCCGCCGATCCTGTCGGGCCGGGGCCTCCACGCCGCCGACGAGGTCGTCGTCGGCGCGGCCACCCTCGCCGCCCTCGGCAAGCACGTCGGGGACACGGTCACCGCGTCGTTCGGAACGCCGGCCGACGCGCCCTTCTTTCTCCCGCCCACGGCATTGAAGATCGTCGGGACCGCCACGATGCCGGCGGTCGTCGGGTCGGCCACCTTTGCCGACCACACGTCGATGGGCAGCGGCGCCGTGATTCCGAGGGCTGTCCTGCCGCCCGCCTTCCAGGAGGCGGCCACCAACCCCGATCCCACCCAGTCCGGCCCACCGCTCATGTTCGTACGGCTGCGCAGCACCGTGTCCCCGTCGGCTGCGAGCGCCGACATGCAGCGGATCGCCGATGCCGGCTCGGCGGCGTTCGCGGCCGACCCGCAGGCCGTCGGCGACAGCGTCTCCGTGCTCGGGGTGCAACCCCCGGCCGAGATCGTGAACTACCGCTCGACCGGAGCGACCCCCGTCGTGCTCGCGTCGGGATTGGCCCTCGGCGCGGTCGTTGCCCTGGGTCTGACCTTGCAGTCGTCCGTCCGTCGTCGCCGGCGCGATCTCGCGTTGCTGAAGACCTTCGGGTTCACGAGGCGCCAGCTCGTCGCGACCGTCGCCTGGCAGGCGTCCGTCGTCGGCATCGTCGGCGTGTGCGTCGGCCTGCCCCTCGGTATCGCCGCCGGCCGGTGGTCGTGGATCCTGTTCGCCCGCGACATCAACGCGGTGCCCCAGCCGACGGTGCCATGGTCGCTCGCGTTTGTGGGGCTCGGCGTTCTCGTGCTGGTGAACCTCGTCGCCGTCGTCCCTGGTCGGATCGCCGCTCGGACGCCGGCGTCGCTGGCCCTCAGGACCGAATAGCGTGGCGAGCGGTGCCCGAGGGCGACACCATCGCTCGCACCGCCCGCACGCTGCGGCAGTGGCTGGAGGGCCGGGAGATCACCGCCGCCCGCAGCGTGCGGGCCAAGGTGCCGGCGAACCGGCTGGTGGGACGGCGGGTCGAGGCGGTGGAGGCGCGGGCCAAGCACCTGCTGATCCGCCTCTCGTCGGGCGACGTGCTGTACACCCACATGCGGATGACCGGCTCGTGGCACGTGTACTCGGCCGGCGAGAAGTGGCGGAAGCCGGGCCACCAGGCCCGGCTGGTGCTGGAGGCGGGGGACCGGGTGGCGGTGTGCTTCGACGCCCCGGTCGTCGAGCTGCTGGCCGCCGGCGAGGAGGAGCGCCACCAGTCGCTGGCCGGCCTCGGCCCCGACGTGCTGAACGACGAACTGGACCTCGCCGAGGTGGTGCGCCGGGCCCGCGCCAGGCCGCCCGACACCACCGCCGGCGACGTGCTGCTGGACCAGCGGGTCGTGTCGGGCATCGGCAACATCTGGCGGTGCGAGACGCTGGCCGCCGAGGGCGTGCACCCGTCGACGCCTGTCGACCGGTTGGGTGACGACGACCTGCGTCGGCTGGTGACCACGGCGTCGCGCCTCATGAAGGCGTCCACGGCCGGCGCCCGCCCCGATGCGGCGGTCTACGGGAGGGGCGGGCGACCGTGCCGGCGCTGCGGCACCGGCGTGCGGGTCGCGCGGGGCGGCGACCCCGTGCGCGACGTGTGGTGGTGCCCCCGCTGCCAGCCCGAGCCGTAGCGGGTCAGCGGCCCCGCAGGTTCGACGCCCGCACCCCCCGGAAGCCGACGGCGAAGCTGTCGGACAGGAAGCGCAGGCCGGGCAGGGCACCCAGCCGGACGAAGCCCAGCACCCGCGGCACGGCGATGCTCGTGTAGCCCGGGAGGCCGCCGCGGCGGATGGCACGCGCCACCGCCTGGGCGGCCATCGACGCCGGCACCCCGCCCATCCTGCCCTCGCCCATGTCGTCGGTGAGCGGGTCCTCGAACATGGCGCGGTGGCCGAAGCGGGTGGCCACCGGGCCCGGGTTCACCGTCGTCACCCGCACCCCCCGGCCGCCCACCTCGCGGCGGAGGCCGTCGCTGAATCCCTGCACGGCGAACTTGGTGGCCGAGTAGACGGTGAGTGGCGGGATCGACACCCACGACGCCACCGACGCCACGTTCACGACGTGGCCCCGCTTGCGCTCGAGCATGCCCGGCAGCACGCGCTGGGTGAGGTCGATGAGGGCCAGCACGTTCAGCTCGAACAGCTTGCGCACCTGGTCCGCAGGCATCTCGTCGACCTGGCCGATCCAGCCCAGGCCGGCGTTGTTCACCAGCACGTCGACCGGCCCCCGGTCCGCCACCGCCGCCCGGCCATCGTCGGTTGCAAGGTCGGCGACCACCGGGACGATGCCCGGCTGGCCGGCGGCCAGCTCGTCGAGGGCGCCGGCGCTGCGGGCCACCGCCGCGACCCGCGCGCCCTTGAAAGCCAGCAGCTCGGCGGTCGCCCGACCGATGCCGGACGACGCCCCTGTCACCACCACGTCCAAGCCGTTCAGCCGCATCCCCCCAGTAGACTCCAGCCTTCACGCCGGACCGGACAAGCGCGGAGGGCACGTGGCAGCTACCGCGGTCGCCGACATCATGAGCAGCCCCGTCGTCACCGCGGCGCCCGACGACACGCTCTCCGACGCGGCGGCGGCGATGGAGAAGCACAGGGTCGGGTCGGTGGTCGTGGTGGACGGGAGCCGGCCGGTGGGCATCCTCACCGAGCGCGACCTCATGCGCCTCACCGCCGCCGGCGCCGACGGCACCGCCCTGGTCTCCGACTGGATGACGTCGGACCCCTACACCATCGCTCCCACCGTCGAGGTCGGTCAGGCGTGGAGCTGGCTGGGGGAGAAGGGCTACCGCCACATCCCGGTGGTCGACGGCGGCGTGCTGGTCGGCGTCGTCTCCATGCGGGATCTGGTGAAGATCGCCCAGATCACGCCCATGGGCCACCCCAGCCTGGTGCAGGCTCCCAAGGGCCTTGAAGGCGTGGTGGTGGCCGACACGAGCGTGGGTGACGTGCGGGGGCTGGAGGGCTTCTACCACTACCGCCAGTACAACGCCGTGGAGCTGGCCGAGAAGCGCTCGCTGGAGGACGTCTGGTACCTGCTGTTCGAGGGCGAGCTGCCCACGCCGGCCCAGCGGGAGGCGTTCCTCGACGAGGTGCGCCCGCTGTCGGTCATCCCCGACAAGGTCAAGCCGCTCCTGCCCACCGTCGCCTCGGCCGGCCAGCAGCCCGGGCCCCTCGACCCGCTGCGCACCGCCATGTCGGCGGTGGGCCAGGCGCTCGACATGCGGCCCAGCCTCGACCTCGACCCCGCCACCCGCCGCTTCGACGCCCTGCGCCTGTGTGCCGTGACGCCCACCCTCATCATGGCGCTGCACCGGCTGCGCAACGGCCTGGAGCCGCTCGAGCCGCGGCCCGACCTCGGCTACTCGGCCAACTACCTCTACATGCTCACCGGCGAGGTGCCCGACCCCGAATACGCCCGGGCGGTGGAGCAGTACCAGATCTCCACCATCGACCACGGCTTCAACGCCTCGACGTTCACCGGCCGGGTCGTCATCTCCACCGGTGCCGACTTCTGCTCGGCCGTGGTAGCCGCCATCGGCGCCCTGTCGGGCCCGCTGCACGGCGGCGCCCCCAGCCGGGCCCTCGACATGCTCGACGCCATCGGCACGCCCGACCAGGCGGAGAACTGGATCCGCACCGCCGTCGAGAAGGGCGACCGGATCATGGGCTTCGGCCATCGCGTCTACAAGACCGACGACCCCCGGTCGCTCATGCTGCGCGACGTGGCCCGCCGGTTGGGCGGCGACAAGGCGGCCTTCGCCGTGCAGGTCGAGAAGACGGTGGTCGACGTGCTGGCCGAGCTCAAGCCGGGCCGCCACCTCTACGCCAACGTCGAGTTCTACGCCGGCGTGGTGATGGACCGCTGCGGCCTGCCCCGGGAGCTGTTCACCCCCACCTTCGCCTCCAGCCGGGTGATCGGCTGGTGCGCCAACATGCTGGAGCAGACGGCCGACAACCGCATCGTGCGGCCCAGCGCCCGCTATGTCGGCCCGCCGCCGCCGCAGCTGGTACCCGACGAGTGATCACGGTCGTGGAGGCGGAGGAGGTCACACCCGACCTCGTCGCCGCCTTCGAGCGGCTCACGCCCCAGCTGTCCCGCTCGGCGCCGGCGCCCTCACCCGGCCAGCTGGCCGAGATGGTGTCCGCCCCCGGGACGCGCCTGCTGGTGGCGGTCGACGGCGACGGCCGCATCGTGGGGTCGCTCACCCTCGCGGTGTTCCGCATCCCCACCGGGATCAGGGCGTGGATCGAGGACGTGGTGGTCGACGAGTCGGCTCGCCGCCAGGGCATCGGCAACCTCCTCACCTCCCGGGCCCTCGAGGTGGCGAGGGAGGCGGGGGCCCGCACCGTCGACCTCACGTCGCGCCCGAGCCGTGAAGCGGCCAACCGCCTCTACGTCTCCCTCGGGTTCCAGCTTCGGGAGACCAACGTCTATCGGTACGAACTGGACTAGCTGCCAGCTCCCCGACCGCGTCGAGGAGCTCCGCCGGCGCTGGCGGTTGGACCTCGGCGAGACCTTCGACCCGGGGGGGACCTGCTCATGGGTCGCGCCGGCCACCGACGCCCACGGGCGGGACGTCGTGCTCAAGGTGGCGTGGTGGCACACGGAGGCCGAGCACGAGGCGGAAGGGCTGGCCGCGCTGGCCGGCAACGGAGCGGTGGAGCTGTACGCGTCCGAGCGGATCGCCGACGACACGACTGCCCTGCTTCTCGAACGGTGCCGTCCCGGCACCGACCTCCGTGGTCGGCCCGAGGCCGAGCAGCACGCCGTCGTCGTGGGGCTCCTGCACAAGGTCTGGGCTGTCGACCTCCCGCCCGAGAACCCGTTCCGCCCGCTGTCGGCGATGGCCGGCGACTGGACGCTGTCGGCGGAGACCCGGCTCGCCGCCGAGCCCGGCCGGCTCGACGGCGGCGTCGCACGTGAAGGACTCGAGCTCTTCCGCGAGCTGTCGCGCCCCGCACCGACGGACGTGCTGCTCGTCACCGATCTGCACGCCGGCAACGTGCTGGCCGCCGAGCGCCGGCCGTGGCTGCTCGTCGACCCGAAGCCGTACGTGGGCGACCCGCACTACGACGTCGTCCAGCACCTGCTGAATTGCCACGAGTCGTTGGCAGCCGACCCGGTGGGGCTGTCAACGAGGGTCGCCGACCTGGCCGGTCTCGACGCCGGGCGGGTCCAGGCCTGGTTGTTCGCGCGGTGCGTCCAGGAGCTCTTGGGTGACGCATCACCGTGGTCGGGACTCGGTGTCGTGCTCGAGCGGCTCTGCGCCTCCTAGGCCCCGGAGACCTACGATCGCCGGCATGCCGCTGGCCGAGGACGACATCGTCGAGCGGATGGAGAGCGAGAGCGGCGCCTGCCGGTTCGTGCTGCGGGGCGCCACCGACCCGGCGGTCGCCCGCGCCGCCATGCAGCGCGCCGCCGAGGCGGTGTTCACCGTCCCGCACCCTGAGGAGCCGGACGAACCGCTCCCGAACTTCGCGTCAGCGGTGACCGACACCGAGGACGGGCCGAGCTTCTGGATCGACTGCAAGGACGAGCTCGAGGACCCCGACATTGCCCAGGCCGTCGTCGATGCAATGCTCGGAGCGCTCACCGCCGCAGGGGCCGATGGGGTCCTCTGCGTCGTCCAGCGCTGACCCGAGCCCGCCGGCCCGTCCGAGCTGCGTCAGGCGGCCGTAGACGAGGCGTCGATCGGCGTCGGCTCGCCGCCGCCCGCCGCGCTGATCTCGACCTTGCGGGGCTTGGCCTGCTCGGCCACCGGGATGACCACCGTGAGCACGCCCTGGTCGAAGGTGGCCTCGATGCGGTCGGGGTCGAGCCCCTCGCCCAGGAACAGCTGCCGGGTGAAGGTGCCCTGGGGGCGCTCGGACACCACGACCTCGTCGCTCTCCTCACGGGGCCAGCTGCGCTCGGCGTGCACGGTGAGCACGTTCTTCTCGACCGTGAGGTCGACCGACGACGGGTCGACGCCGGGCAGGTCGAAGTGGATGAGGAACCGGTCGCCCCGTCGGTAGGCGTCGAGGGCCATGACCGACGGCCGGGCGGCGGTGCCGGAGCCCCACATGGTCTGCTGGGCGAGCCGGTCGAGGTCACGGAAGGGATCGAAGCGCATCAGCATCACGTCGTCCTCCTTCTGTCAGCGATCCACGAGCAGATCGTACCGCGCCAGCTCCGAAGTTGACAACTAGGTATGCAGGTTTTCTACTCTGGAGTGACGCGTAGCACCACGACTGTGGCGCGTTCGACCGAATCGAGGTCCACGGCAGCGCCGGCGCCGGCCGTGGTCGGGACGGCGAGGCGGCCACCGCTGGCCCGGAGCGGCGCGGCGATGTCGGCGGCCAGGTACCTCGACGGCGGCGACAGGTCGCCCGGAAGGGTGAAGCCGGGCAGGGCGGCCAGGGCCAGGTTGGCCGAGCGGGCGAGGCCCGTCTCCCACATCCCGCCGCACCACACCGGCACGCCGGCCGCCCGGCACGTGTCGTGGACGCGGACGGCCTCCAGGTAGCCGCCCACCCGCCCCGGCTTGACGTTGACCACCGAGCAGGCGCCCAGGGCCAGGGCGGCCTCGGCCGCCGCCGCCGAGGTGACCGCCTCGTCGAGGCAGACCGGCGTGCGCAACCGGCGGGCCACAGTGGCCGAGGCGAGCAGGTCGCTGGCCGCCAGCGGCTGCTCGACCATGGCCAGGGCGAAGGCGTCGAGGGCTTCGAGGACGGCAAGGTCGCCGGGGCCGTAGGCGCCGTTGGCGTCGACCTGGAGGGTGAGGTCCGGCCATCGCTCCCGCACGGTCCGTACCGGCTCCACGTCCCAACCAGGGCCGATCTTCAGCTTGACCCGTCGCCACCCCTCGTCCACGGCGGCGGCCACCGCGTCGAGGAGGGCGCCCACCGACGCCGCTCGCTCCAGCACCACGCCGGCCTCCACCTCGGTGCGGGTGGCGCCCAGGCGGGCGGCCAGCGGCACGCCGGCGGCCCGCAGCTCGGCGTCCAGGACCGCCATCTCGAGCGCCGCCTTGGCCATGCGATGGCCCCGGACCCCGGCCAGCGCCGGGCCCACGCCGGCGGCGTCGAGGTCGCCGGCGGCCAGCACGGCCGGCGCCAGCCACTCCTGCAGCACGGCCTGGGCGCCGGCGGCGTACTCGGCGGTGTAGGACGGCTCGCCGAGGGCGGCGCACTCACCCCAGCCGTCGCCGTCGGGCGTCTCGACCCGCACGAGCACGACCTCACGCCACCCGCCGGCCCGCAGCGGCAGCCGCAGCCGCCGCAGCTCGACGGCGGCGAGCCTCACCGACGCCCTGCGAATCGCCGCTGGCTGCCCCCGCCGCCGCAGGCGGCCAAGACGGCTGGCGGCGCCGGGGGGTGCGGGGGGCGCCGCTCCCCGCAGGAAGCCGCCGATCCGGCTTCGCCGGTGGGCGGTCGCAGGGCCGTCCGGAGGCCGGCACCGCAAGCTCGCCGAGCAAGCTCTGCTTGCGAGGCGATTGGAGTCAGCGGCGGGACAGCCGGCGGGTGGAGACGGCTGCGAGGAGGAGGAGTGCCACCAGCGCCAGCGGCGGCCGCCGCCCGGTCATCGCCAGCGTCTCGCTCCCGCTGACGTCGGTGTTCGAGATGGTGGTCGTGGTGGTGGCGCCCGGGTAGGTGGTGGTGGTCGTCGCCCCCGGGTAGGTGGTGGTGGTCGTGGACGTGGTGCCGCCCGACCTCGTGGTGGTGGTGCCGCCGCCGGCGGTGGTGGTGGTCGTGGTGGTGATGCCCCGGGCCGTGGTCGTGGTGCGGCCGGGCGACGTGGTGGTGGTGGTGGCCGGGGCGGCCGTCCCGCCGCCGCTGTCGTGGACGGCCACGGCGACGCCCGCCAGGCCGAGCAGCAGCACGATCGCGATGATGCACGCGAGGACGGCGATCCGGAGCCGGTCGTCGGACATCAGGGCCGCGGGGCGCGGGGGCTCGGGCGCACCAACCCATCCTTTCACCCCGATCCGGCCGACGTGGCGATGCCCCGCCTCAGCCCAGCGCCGGCTCCTCGGCGTCGTCGTCGGACCAGATGCCGAGCGACCCCGGCCGCACCGCCTGGGGCTCGTGGTCGGGCCCGCCGGGCGGTCCGGCGTGGTGGGCGACGGCTGCGAAGGCCCCCCGCAGCGGCTGGCACAGCGCCGCCGGCAGCCGGACGCCGTCGAGCAGCAGCTCCTCCACGCGGCGCTCCGGCAGGAACACGGGCGGGGCGAAGGGGGCGCCGCCGGTGTCGGTGAGCGATGCCAGCGTGGCGGTGATCTCGGCCCTGGCCCGGCCACTCTTGGGCGCCCGGTTCACCACCGGCACCACCCGCCCGGGATCGACGCCCACCGCCCGCAGCTCGTTGAGCACGCGGACGTGGGCGTGCAGGCCCTTCATGCCGGGCAGGCCCACGGCCAGCACGACGTCGGCGGCGAGGGCGGCGGTGCGGCTCATCACGTTGCGCTCCTCGACGTCGATCGAGCCGCCCTCCTCCTCGCCCTCGAGGTCGGCGTCGACGTCGCACACCACCGCCCGGTAGGCGCCGCGCAGCGACCCGAAGGCGGCGGCGAAGGCGCGCGGCCGGATGGCCGACCACGAGCGGGCCTGGCGCAGGCCGAGCAGCAGCTCGTAGCCCCGCTCCTGCACAGTGAAGGTGAAGGCCCGCACGTCGTCGGCCGACACCCGGCGGGCCCGGTGGGCCTCCACCAGCTCCTGCACCCCGGGCACGACGTCGCGCGCGTCGTGGAGCATGGCCTGCTCGGCGTGGAGGGCGAAGTCGGCGAGCACGACGGAGCCCGCCCAGCGCGGGTCCTCGGCCAGGCCCTGGGCCAGGGCCACGGCGGCGGTGGACGCGCCGGTGCCGCCGGCGCCGCACACGGCGGCGACCAGGCCCCGCCACTCGGTGGCGGTTTCGCCCGCCGGGTCGCCGGGGATGGCGTCGCCCCGCCCGATGAGGGCGGCGTGGGTGGCCAGCACGTCGACCAGCGACTTCGGGTCGAAGAACTCGGGCAGCACGGCGACGACGCCGAGGGCGTCCCACTCGCGCCGGCCCCGCCGGTCGTCGACCGCCACCGTGACGCAGCCGGCGTCGCGCCCGGCGTCGACCAGGTCGCGGTCGAGGGCGGGCACCCCCGCGTCGACGAGCAGGGCGGAGAAGGGCCGGCCGGAGGCCAGGCGGGCCCGGACCTCCTCGGCCGACACGCACTTGACGAACTCGGCGGGGATGGTGCCCGAATGGGCCCACTGGGCGACCGCCCGGAACCAGCTCGACCGGGCCGGGGCCAGCCCCAGCACGACGTAGCGCTCGGCGCCCATCAGCCGGTGGTGGTGTCGGTGGTCGGGGAGGGGGCCGGCCGGTAGGTGGTGGCGCCGCCCCCGAGGGTGCCCGACAGGACCAGCATCACCTCGCCGGCGTTGACGGCGTGGGCCACGGCCAGCGTGTCGGACGGCTCGGGGACGGCGAGGGTGATGATCTCGTCGCCGCGGTCGGCCAGCGACCCGCGGGTGGCGCTGCGGTCGGTGACCCGCGCCCCCCGCACCACCGCCTCGGTGTAGCCGGTGTCGCCGGTGCCGTAGGTGGCGAGGACGTCGACCAGCTCACCGGGCCGCAGGGTGCCGCCCATGGCCCGGGACGCCGGGATGGAGAAGGAGATCTGCGGCTGGTCGCCGGCCGCCGACCCGGTGACCACCGAGCCCGACTGGAGCAGCTCGCCGCCCGACACCGGGCCCACGACCATGGCCCCGACCAGCTCCGACGGCCGGCGGAAGGCCCGTGAGCGCAGGGCGGCGGGCAGGTCCATGGGCAGGGCGCCGAGGTCGGCGTTGGTGATGCGGTGCCCGGCGGCCAGGTCGTGGCGGGCCACCAGGTACGGCACCCGGGTGTCGGCGGTGGCGCCGGTGTAGGCGGCGAAGGTGCCGACGGCGGCCAGGGCCACGAGGAAGCCGCCGACCACCGCCCGCCCGCCGGGCAGCGAGCGGCGCCGGCGAAGGTGCCGGGCGCCGTTGCCGTCGACGTCGCGCTGCGTGGACGGCCGCCGGTTGGCGAGCGCGGTCTCAGCCATCGGCGTCACTGTACAAAGCGCCCATCCGGCCCGTCGGTCGAGGTCTCATTCGATCCCTATGACTACCCCTTGCCACCTCGCAGTGTCAACAAGTATGTTTCACTGTCTTCCATGCTCGAAAGGAGCACTGCGGTGACCGACACCCTGGACCGCCTGGCCGCCGACCTGGACCGGGAGGCGGCCGCCCTCGAGCGCCGGCTCGATGCGGCCGTGGCCGCCTGCAACGACGAGGTCTGGCGGGGGCCGGCAGCCCGGCGCACGGCCGACGGCCTGCGGGCCGCCCGCCGCCGGGTGCGGGCGGCGGCCGCCGAGCTGCGGCGGGTGGCCGCCCTCGTGCGGCGCCGGGCGAGCGACGCCCGACCGCTCCAGGCTTGAACATTCTCGTTGCATTTCGTGTCAAACGGTGCTAGAACTGCATTTGTTGCCATCGAATGCAAGGAGAACACATGTCGACCATGGTCGGAGCCAGCCTGGAGCAGATGCAGGGGCTCGAGCAGCAGTTCACGGCCGACGGCCAGGCGGTGGGCGACCTCCAGCGGCGGATCTCCGCCGCCGTGGGGAACACCACCTGGACCGGCCCGGCCGCAGACCGGTTCCGCAGCGAGTGGAACACCACCTTCGTGCCCGCCCTCAGCCGGCTCCAGGAGGCGTTGCAGGAGAACGCCTCTGTCGTCCGCAACCGCCGGTCGGCCATCCAGGCCGCCACCGCCTGAGGCGTGCACGCTGTGTCCCGCCGCCGCCCCGCACGGGGCGTCCCTCCCTGTCCGCCCCCGGGCGGCGGCGGGCTGCGTCCATGGTGATCGCCGTGCGCTACCTCCTCCTCCTCGGCCTGGCGGCCCGGCGGTGCGGTCTACCGGCCGCCTGGTGGCCGCGGGGCCGGCGCCGGTGACCGTCACCCGCCTGGTCTTCCAGGTCGGCGAGGCCGAGCTGGAGGTCCAGGTCTCCGCCGCCGCCACTGCCACCGCCGGCGACCTGGCCGCCGCCCTCGCCGGGGGCCCCGTGGCCCCTGGCACCGGCCTGGTCGCCGGTGGTCGCCTGCTGGCGCAGCCCGTTCCCCTGCCGGGGTGCGGGCTGCGCCAGGGCGACACCGTGGCGCTGGCCACGGCGCCGCCGGCCCCGGCCGCCGCCGCGCCGCCGGTGGCGTTCCTGCACGTCGTCGGGGGAACGGCGGCCGGCGGGTGCGTCCCGCTGCATCCCGGCGCGGTGGTGCTCGGGCGCGCCGGCGACGTCGTGCTCGACCACCCCACGGTGTCCGCCGGCCACGCCCGCCTGCGTGTCGGCCCCGGCGGCTGCACGGTGGAGGACCTCGGGTCCACCAACGGCACCCGGCTCGACGGCCGGTTCGTCGCCGGCG
>DASSMA010000005.1:0-20405 GCA_035689115.1 Acidimicrobiales bacterium | reverse complement strand
GTCCGCAGGTCCCCGACCTCGCCCGCTTTGCCGACGCCCTCGCCCGCCACGGCGTCGACTGCAACTCGGACGGCATCGCCATGCGAGTCGCCGACCTCGACGACGTCATCGCCTCCAAGCAGTGGGCCGACCGCCCCAAGGACCGGGCCGCTCTCGAGGAGCTGCGGACCCTGCGTCGAGGCGACGGTGGCTCGGACAGCTGACGGTCGAGTTCGAGCGACACCGGAAGGCAGGACGGAGGTCTTCGCCATCCGGCGGACGGCTTGCGCGTGCGGCGCAGAACTCGGCGTGGGCACTGCGCCTGTGGTCTTGACACGTAGCCGTCAAGGGCGGCTTCTGCGGCACAACGGTCGAGGTGATCCCGGAGCCGGCATGGCGCAGGCCGTGCTTCCTCGCCCGATGGGTCGCGACCCTTCTCCGGCTGCGGCTTGAGACCCTGGCCGACGCTGTGGGGTAGAGGCCCGTCGCTCGTTTCGCCTTGTTGCATGCAACGAGCGTCAACAAGGTGAAGTCGGTCGAGAACCCTGGACAACCAGCTGGCCGGGGCCAAGCGCGGGCGCACCGCGACCGTCGCCGCGTGCTGGCCGCCTGGGCCGTCGGAGCCCGGCCATTCTCGTGGCCACCCGCCCGGACGACGCGCCGGCCCTGGCCGCCGCTCGTCCCGCCTGGCCGGCCCTGCTCGCCGAGGCCCCGGCCCACAGTTCGACCTCACCCGGTTCCGACCGCCGGGTCCTGGCTCCGCGATCGGCGGCCGCCGGCGACCGGTCAGGCGGCGGCTTGGTGCACATCTGGTGCACATCTGGTGCACACAACAGCGGAAATCAGGGGAATCGAGCGGACACCCGTGGACAACGAAGGCGCAGGTCAGACGGCAATTCCGCGCCGAAGGCCCTGGTCACGGAAACCCCGGGAATAGTTCATGTTGTACTACGACATCTAGGCCGCACGGGGCCGCTGACCTGCGGGGTCGATGGCGGCCCGTGGACGTCGAGTGTGGTCTTGATCGAGGCGGGGCCGAGCCGCCCCTGGACCTTCGGGTGGCCCGGACCAACCCGTTGAGCAATTCGTGCCGCACGTCGTGCGGGTTGCCCAGTCCGGCAGCCCCGCACGCCGGCGGGCGGTCGTGCTCAGCCGCACCACGACGCAGTAGACAAGGCCGCAGATGAAGATCGGAATCACCATTGACTGCCCTGACCCCGATCAGCTGGCCACGTTCTGGGGAAGGTTCCTCGGCTACGTGCGGCGGCCGGGAGGGGCAGGGGGACCGTACATCACCATCGACCGGATCGACGGCGCAGACGGGCCGCCCCACGTCACCTTCCAGCGGGTACCCGAGGCGAAGACGACAAAGGTCCGAACGCACCTCGACCTGTTCGTCGAACACGCGGCGCCGCTGGTCGACGAGATGATCGCTGCCGGCGCGACTCTCCTTGCGACCACGGAAGCCGGCGAGTGGACGACACGAGTCCTGCAGGACCCTGCAGGTCATGAGTTCTGCGTGATCGGCCCAGACTGAGTCGCGGGACCGCACCACAGTCGACGATGCGAGGGCCATGCATCAGGGGAGACGCTTCGTGGTGCCCCTGAAGGAGAACACGCTCGAGGGCCTCGCCGCTGACCTGGCTGTCGAGCGACGCGCCGGCGCCACGCGAGAGACGGCGGTTGCTCGTGTTCGTCGTGCGGCCCATCGCGCTCGCGGGGTGCGCTCATCGGCTCACTTGCCGGGCTCGCGACGGCGGTAGGGCTCCTGCTCGGCGGGCTCCAAGGTTGGCGGCAACCGATGACGCACCTCGCGCCCACGATCGGTCTCGCCGCCGGCCAGCTGACGTTCGTCGACATCGAGGTATCCCTCAGGGCTGGTCTACGGTCGGCCCATGGTGCTGGAGCTCGCCGTTCTTGATGTTCGTCACGGGCAGACCGTTGCGTTCGAGGCGGCGTTCGAGGAGGCGAAGTCGATCATCGCGTCGATGCCCGGGTTCATTGCTCTCGAGCTCCAGCGTTGCGTGGAGGTGGAGGGCCGCTACGTGCTGCTCGTTCAATGGGAGCGGCTGGAAGACCATGTGGAGGGCTTCCGAGGGTCGCCCGAGTACGAGCGCTGGCGGGACTTGCTGCACCGCTTCTATGACCCCTTCCCCACCGTCGAGCACTACGAGCCCGTCGCCGCGGTGAACTGAACCGGTCGATTCCCGAGCATCTCGCCGGCGTTCACACCCGACCGGACTAGTGCAGTTGTGCTCGGCGCGGTGACTTTCGCCTCTGGTCCGCGCGTCGCCGGCCGTCGTGTCATGCAGGCAGTAGGAGGAAGTTCGCATGACCCGGGCGAAAAGGCTGCTTACGATCGCAGCATTCGTAGTGGGGCTGGCGGTCGCCGTGGCCGCGCCGGCGACGGCGCACGAGGACGAGAAGAGCACCGAGGCAGGCGTCCTCGTCCGCCAGGCCATCGCCCTGATGGTCAACACCCCGCGCGACACCATGGCCGTCGAGGACAAGGTGGACGACGCGCTGGCGTCCGAGAAGCCGGCGGGCGTCAACCTCGATCTCGTCACCGCCGCCAAGGAGGCGCTGGCCGCCGCCGACCTCCACCGGGCCCGGGCCCTGCTCGAGGTGTCGATCGGGGCCAGCCCTCACGTGAACGACATGGCGGTACTGCCCGTCGGCCGGACGGCGGGGCCACCGAGCGACACCGCAGCCGCCCTGCGGCTCGCCACGGGCGAGGAATCCGGCACCAACGTCGCCGTGGACGCCCTCGCCGCCCGGCGGCACCTCGACGCCGGCACGTGGGCGGTGCTGGCCGCGCTCGCCGTGATGGCCGGTGCCGGCGTCGCGCTGGCCATCCGGTTCCGGCCGCCGGTGCCGGTGAGGGCACTCCGAGCCGGCACGGCCGAGGGGAGGACGTGATGGCGACGACCGTCGACCACGAGCCGCCGGAACACCGCTCCCGGGCCAGACGGGCGCTCGACGTGGTCGACGACCGCCTCGGGATCAAGGCGCTGGAGTACCCGGTGCCGGAGCACGCCAACGGCCTCGGCTGGAGCCTCGGCGGCCTCACTGCCGCCACCTTGGTCGTACTTATAGCGACCGGCATCTTCCTCGCCCAGTGGTACAACCCGGTGCCCGAGGAGGCCAACGCCTCGGTCCGCTACCTGGTCACCCACGTGTGGGCCGGCGAGTTCCTGCGCAGCGTGCACTTCTGGGCCGCCCAGGCGATGTACGTCCTCGCCGTGCTGCACCTCCTCCGGGTGTTCGTGACCGGGTCCTACAAGGCGCCGCGGGAGGCCAACTGGCTCGTCGGCGTGGCCATGTTCGCCCTCGTGCTGGGCGCCATCTTCACCGGCACCGTCATGAAGTGGGACCAGGAGGGGTTCGAGGCCCTCGGCCACAACCTCGAGATCGGCCGGCTCGTCGGCGGCCTCGGCTTCTGGTTCTCGCCCCGGCTCGCCCGCGACGTCTCGATCCTGACCCGCCTGTACGTCGCCCACATCGCCATCATCCCCGGCCTGCTGCTCGGGCTCTTCGCCCTGCACGGGATGCTCCTGAAGCGCCACGGGATCTCGCCCGACCCCGTTCTCGGCGCCGTCGCGTCCGAGCCGACCGAGCCGTTCACCCACCACCTCCGGCGCATCGCCGCCTTCGCCCTCGTCGTCGCCGCCGCCCTCGGCGCCCTCGCCCTCCTGTGGCCTCGCGGCGTCGGCCCCACCCCCGTGGAGGGCATCGAGGTCACCAAGCCGCCGTGGATGTTCTGGTGGCTGTTCACCCTCGAGAACTGGGTCGGCCTGAAGGGCATCCTGTGGGGCACGGGCGTGCTGTTCGCCGTCCTGGTGGCCGTGCCCTTCGTCGACCGCAGCCCGGACCGGTGGTGGCGCCGGCGACCGGTCGCCATGGTGCTCGGCGCCCTCGTGCTCGTCCTGCTCGTGGCGTTGACCGTGCTGATGGCGGTCACCACTCCCGCCCAGCACCTCGGATGACGCGCGCCCGGCGCTCGCTAATCCTGCTCGTTGCGGTGGCGGCCCTCGCCCTCGGGACGCTCACCCGGGCGCTGGCCTGGCCGGCCGGACCGAAGGCCGGCGTGGCCGTCGCCGCCTCCGGCATCGTGCTGGCCGCCAGCACGACGCTGGCGCTGCGCGTCGTGGCGGCGATCCAGCGAGCCGATCAGGGCTGACCGGTGCCGGCGTCGCGCCGGGCCGCCAGCTCCGACCTCGACCCCACACCGAGCTTGGACAGCAGGGACGAGACGTGGCTCTCCACCGTGCGCACGGAGACGTACAGCTTCTCGGCGATCGCAGCGTTGGGCAGGCTCGGCGTCGGCGGCGTGGAGGTCGTCGACGGCGAGGAGCAAGCCGCGCTCGCCCGCCAGCCGGCCGACGAGGTCGACCACGCCCTCGAAGGCCAAGAGCCGCAACTGGCCGTCGCTCAGCCCGGTGGCGGCGTCCCGGCCTGGCCACTCCGGCAGGATGAGGCCGAGCCCGGGGTCGTAGACCGAGGGCGCCCGGGGCGTGGCCTGCTGGGTGCGGAGCCAGGAGCGCAGGGCCTCGGCGATCACTCCGAAGCCGGTGTGGACGCCGATGCCGGCCCGCCCGAGCAGAACGGTCAGGCCCCTGCGGCGGGCCGCGACGGTGGCCTCGCCCAGGAGCCTGGTCTTGCCGACGCCGGCCTCCCCCGTGAGGAAGACGCAGCGCGAGGCACCGCCGGTCGCCCCGTCCACCACCCGGCGGAGCCGCTCGATCTCCGTGGTCGCCACGGATGTGCGCCGGGCGCCCGCCGGTCACGATCGCCCCGACACCAACGGAGGGAGCCATCGATGTCCGTCACCGAGTCCGACCTCAACCCCGCGCAGATGGAGGAGTGCGCCGGGCGGGTCCTGTCCATCTACGCCGGCTCCATGCTGAGCTACATGATCGACATCGGTCATCGCACCGGCCTGCTCCACGCCGCCGCCGAGGGCCCGGCCACGTCGCAGCAGCTGGCCGACCGGGCGGGCCTCACCGAGCGCTACGTGCGCGAGTGGCTGGCGGCGATGGTGACCGGCGGCGTGGTCGAGTACGACCCGGCCGGCGCGACCTACGCCCTGCCCCCCGCCTTCGCTGCCGTCCTCACCGGCGGCCCTCTGCCGCTGGCCACCTTCTCGTCGCTCAACACGTTCCTCGGGCGGCACGTGCACGACGTCGCTCGGGCCTTCCGCGAGGGCGGGGGCGTCCCCTACGCCTACCGGCCCGAGTTCACCGACCTCATGGACGCCGTGGGCCGGGTGTTCTACGACTCCGCCCTCGTCGACGCCTTCATCCCGGCCGTGCCGGGGCTGGCCGAGCGGCTGGAGGCGGGCGCCGACGTGGCCGACGTGGCCTGCGGAACCGGTCACGCCCTGGTGGTCCTGGCCCGCCGCTACCCGGCCTCACGCTTCACCGGCTTCGACCTCGACGAGGGCGCCGTCGGGTTGAGGTGCGCCGCCAGAGCGTCACCGACCTCGACGACGTGGAGCGCTTCGACCTGACGTGGGTGCCGAGCTTCTACGTCTCGCCGGACGCCCTGCCGGCCGGGCTCGAAAGGGTGCTCGCCGCCACCAAACCGGGCGGCCGGATCGCCGTCGGCCGCGTCGAGTCGCCGGCCGACCCGCTGGCCGGCGCCGCCCACCGCCTGCGGATCCTCCGGGACGGGGGCTCGCTGACGACCAACGAGGAACTCGTCGACCTCCTGGAAGCCGCTGGGTGGGGGGACGTCCGGGTCCTGGTGCCGGCGGACGGCGTGCCCCTGCGCCTCGTCGCCGGGCGAAAGACGACCTGACAGGGCTTTCCCGGCACTGGTGTGTATTGGTACGCTCCCGCCCGCAACAGTCCAGGTGGGAGGTTCAATGAAGACGCGCGCGGTTTTCGTGGGGGTCTGGGTCGTCGCGGCGCTGGCGCTGGCGGCCTGCAGCAAGGGGGGTGAGGCGCTCACCAGGGCGGGCTACGTCGCCAAGGGCAGCGCCATCTGCACCAAGGTTCAGAAGTCGATCGACGATGGCGCCACCACGGCGTTCCCCGACAAGGGCAAGGTGCCCACCGCCGACCAGGTGGCGGTATTCGTCAAGGACACCGTGAAGCCGCAGCTCCGCCAGGAGCTGTCGCAGCTCGACCAGCTGAACCCGCCGAAGGAGGACCGGAGCCGGGTGAACGACATCCTGGCCGCCGGCCGTCGCGGGCTCACGACCGTCGACGACACGCCGGTCGCCCTGCTCGAAGGGACGACCAATCCCCTCAACGACTACACCGAGCTGTCCAAGGCCTACGGGCTCAAGGGGTGCGGTCCCAGCGGGGAGACGACCACCCGGCGGCTGGCAGGGCTCCAGTAGCAGTTACGAAGGGGGCGTCCGGGCGGCCACCGCCCGGAGCCGCTCGCGCGCGTCCCGCTGCGCCAGGACGCCGACGAACGTGCGGATGCGCGCGCCCTCGGAGATCCGGGCGTAGGACTCCGACGCCACCAGGTGGACCGTCTCGAGGTCCACCAGGTCGATGAAGTCAGGGGCGAGCGCCGCCGCGATGTGGGCGATGTCGTCGTGGTCGCGTGGGGGCCTCTCGGACATCGTCTCCTCCATTCGGCGTTGTTCGCCTCGTCCCGATCCATCCAGGGTCGCGGCCGGGCGCCCGCGGCAGTAGGGCCGAAAGTCCCGATCCCGGCTCAGCGCCCGGGAGCGGGTACGGCGACCGCCCGCAGCTCCTCGAGAGCGGAGCCCTCCGGCCAGCCGGCGACCCGCCACCGAGCCGGGTAGTAACCGGCGTCCTGGCACAGGGCGCCCGGAACGATCCGCTCGGCGTCCTCCCATCGCACCCAGAACGTCGTGTCCGCCTCGTTGTCGATCAGCGCCACGTAGTCGGCCCGGGGAAGCAGGCCGTCGGTGACCTGCCGCACCCACGCCGCCCAGGACCACACGCTGCCGTCCGCTCGCTCCATGGCGTTCAGCTGCGCCACGAAGACGTCCTCGCCGCTCTTTTCGAACAGCGAGGCGAGCGTGCGCTGCTGGAACCCGTACTCCACCGCCGCCACCACCAGGCCGGCCCGGTCGACCACCGGCCGGCACGGGTCGCCCGGCGGCGGCCGCCAGGGGGCGATCTCGCCCTCGGAGATCGCATAGGGCACAGGCGACAGCTGGCGGGGCGCCGCCTCGTAGTCGGCCAGCGCCCGTTCGAGCTCGTGCCGGAGGGTGATCCGGTCGGCGGTCGACACCAGGCGGAGCCGGTCTCTCGACGGCGCCACGGCCACGAAGTTGCCGTCGAAGACGTCGGCGCCGAGCCACCCCAGCATGTCCGGCACCGACAGCCAGGACGCCACGTAGCCCTCGGGGCCCGAGACCTCGACCCACTGCCGGTCGTCGGACTGGACCACCGGCATGCCCCCCTCGACGAGGTTCTCCCTGGCCCGGGCGGCCACTGCGTCGGCGTCGACTCCCCAACCCCGGAGGTCGGACGGCATGACGAAGGACATCCCGTGGTCGGCGTCGATGGCGGCGAGCAGGACGAGGAAGGGAAGGAACGGGCGCCAGAGCGGCTGCGCCTCCCCACCCCCGGCGGCGGCGGCCCAGCTCATGCCCCGCACGGCCGGCAGCAGGCGGCCCTCCGCGTCCGCCCAGGTGGCCGGCCGGGGTGCCGGCGCCATGGCGAGGACCGCCCGGCGGACTCGCTCCTCACGCTCATGCCCTTCGAGGCTCATGGCCTCGGCGTAGATCATGCCGAGGAAGACGGATGACGTCCGGCCGTCCTCGAAGCTGACCGACAGCGTGAACTCCGGCCCTCGCTCGACCGACGTGACCGGCAGGAGGTCGGTGATCAGCTCGGCGACCTCGTCGGCGAAGGCGTCCTCCGGACGCCTCTTGGGCCGGAACCGGTCACGCAGCCCCACGGCCACACCGTACCGGCGCGGGCCGGCGGGCGGTCGGTGCCCTGTGCCGGAGGCCGGCGCCGGTTCCGGGCTCAGTCGGCGTGGAAGGCGGCGATGGCGTCGGGCACGGTGGCGTAGAAGTGCTCGGGGCCGATGGCGGCCGTCAGGCCGAAATGCTCGAGCTGGGCCCGCACGTCGTCGCGGCACCCGGCGACGGAGAACACGACGTTGCGCTCGGCCAGCTGCTCGGCCAGCTCGACGAGGGTCTTGCCACCGGTGAAGTCCACGTCGTCGATGGCCTCGGCGTCGAGCACGAACCACCTGGGCGTCTCGGGCCCGTCCACCAGGGCGACGGCCTCTTCGGTGAGGCGGGCGGCGTTGGCGTAGAAGAGGCCGACGGCGAAGCGGTAGACGACCAGCCCCGGCTCGGTGTGGGCACCGGGGAGGACGGGCCGCTCGCGGAAGGCGCCGTGGTCGTCGAGCACGATCACCGTGTCGTGCGGGGAGTAGTGGCGCCGGACGTGGTCGAGCAGCGAGAGGACGATGGCCAGGAGGATCCCCTGCTCGACGCCGACGCAGACCACCACCACGGCCGTGGCGGCGGCGATCACGAACTCGTCCCGGCGCAGGCGGAAGATCTCCCGCATGTGGGCGACGTCGACCAGCTTGACGCCGATCACGAACACCACGGCCGACAGCACGGCATTCGGCATGTACTGGAGCGGCTTGGTGAGGAAGAGCAGGACGATGGCGACCATGGCCGCCATCGAGAGCATGGCGACCTGGGTCTTGCTCTTGGCCTCGTCGGCCATCTCGGTCTTGGTGGGGCTGCCGTTCACGACGAACGTGCCGCTCAGGCCGGCGGCGACGTTGGCCAGGCTGAGGCCGACCAGGTCGTTGTTCTCGACGAACTTGTCCTTGTACCGCACGGCGTAGGCCCGGGATGTCGCCGCGCTCTGGGCGAGGATCACCAGGAACATCGAGATCGAGGTGGCGAGCAGCGGGCCGACGTCGTTCCAACCGACGCCCTTCGGTAGCCCGAGCGAGGGCAGCCCGCTCGGCACGGGACCGAGGGTGGACACGCCGTGGGCGGCAAGGTCGAAGGCCCAGCTCACGAAGATGGCGCCCACCACCGCCACCAGGCCGCCGGGCACCGCCTTGATCCACTTCTCGAACACCACCAGCGTGACGATCACCGCCAACGACACGGCGATCGTCGCCAGCGACGCGTCGGGGAGTTCCTTGAGGGTGTCCCAGGCCTTGATGAGCGTGCCGCCCACCCGGTTCACGTCGACGCTGGGCGACTGGACGCCCAGCATCCCGGCGAGCTGGCCGAGGGCGACCTGGATGCCCACGCCGGTGAGGAAGCCGACGAGGACCGTCCGGGAGATGAAGTCGGCCAGGAACCCGAGGCGCAAGACCCGCGCCAGGATGAGGAGACCACCGGTGACGAGGGCGGCCAGGCTGGCGTAGGCCAGCCACTGGTTGGTCCCGGGCTGGAGGCCGGCCACCCCGAGGCCGGCGATGCCGGCGTACAGGATCGCGGCGGTGGCCGAGTCGCCGCCGACGACCAGGTGGCGGGACGACCCGAAGACGGCGAAGGCCAGGGCGGGGAGAAGGATCGTGTAGAGGCCGGTGACGACCGGGGTGCCGGCGATGCGGGTGTAGCCCATGACCTCGGGGATGGCCAGGGCGGCCAGCGTGATGCCGGCGATGATGTCGCGCGTCAGCAGCGAATGGTCGTAGGGCCGGATGCCCTGGAGGACCGTGACGGGGCTGTGGTGACCGGACGGCCGCTTCGCTCCGGGGCGCTTCTGGGTGGTCGTCATTCGAGGGGCTCCTCGCGTCGGCGCGGTACCTGCATGGTCCAACCATTCACGTGGGGAGGAATCACCCCGCTCAGGTGATGTGGGGGCCGCCGCCGGGGCCGACCCTGGTCTGCACGACTTGGAGGTGGCCCCCATGGCGGCGATCGCAGAAACCCTCACGCCCGTTGCTCACCCGGATCCGGCGGCGCGCACCGAAAAGGGTCGGGCGGCCCGGAAGCGGGTTCCCCGTGCCAGCCTGGCGGAGTGGTCGCCGGCGCCCGACCGCCCGGACCCGGCCGACCTCATCACCGGCCAGGAGGCGACACGGGTCCCGGAGCTGATCCCGATCCGCCACCAGCGGATGCTGGTGTCGCCCTTCACCTTCTACCGGGGCGCCGCCGTGATCATGGCCAGCGACCTGGCCTCCGGCCCCCGCTCCTCCCTCGACGTGCAGTGCTGCGGCGACGCCCACCTGGCCAATTTCGGCGGCTTCGCCTCGCCCGAGCGCGACCTGGTCTTCGACATCAACGACTTCGACGAGACCCACACGGGGCCCTTCGAGTGGGACGTGAAGCGGCTGGCGACCAGCTTCGAGATCGCCGGCCGGGCCCGGGAGCTGTCGGCCCGGGAGGCGCGGGCGCTCGCCGTGGCGGCCGCGCGGTCGTACCGGCTGGCGATCGGCGAGTTCGCCGGCATGACGAACCTCAAGGTCTGGTACGCCAAGCTGGACCTGGCCGGCGTCCTCCGGAGGTGGCAGAACCGCATGACCCCTGCCGAGGTCGCCCGGCTGGAGAAGCGGGCTACCAAGGCCGAGTCCAAGGACAGTCTCAACGCCGTGGAGCGGCTCACGACCCGCGTGGACGGGGAGTTGCGCTTCGCCAGCACGCCGCCGCTGGTGGTGCCGCTCAGGGATCTGGCGACCGGCATCGCTCCCGAGGAGGTGGAGCGATGGGTGCACGAGCGGTTCCGGACCTACCGGCGCAGCCTCCAGCCCGACCGGCGCCGCCTGTTGGAGCGCTACCGGATCGTTGACACCGCCCGCAAGGTGGTCGGCGTCGGGAGCGTGGGCACGCGCTGCTGGATCATCCTGCTGCTGGGCAGGGACGACAACGACCCGCTCGTCCTCCAGGTCAAGGAGGCGGGCGCATCGGTGCTCGAGCCGTACACGGGCAAGGCGAAGATGGCGAACCATGGCCAGCGGGTGGTCGAGGGCCAGCGCTTCCTCCAGGCGGCCAGCGACATGCTCCTCGGATGGGCCAAGGCGACAACGCCCGACGGCACGGAGATCGACTACTACGTCCGCCAGCTCTGGGACTGGAAGCTGACGGCGAACGTCGACACGATGACGCCCGGCGCCCTGGCCATCTACGCCGAGGCGTGCGGGTGGACCCTCGCCCGCGGCCACGCCCGGTCGGGCGACGCCATCGCCCTGGCCGCCTACCTGGGGACCAGCGACCGCTTCGAGCAGTCGATCGCCGACTACGCCACCCGCTACGCCGACCAGAACCAGCGCGACTACGAGGTGGTGAGGGCCGCCCTCAAGGGCTGACGGCGCACACCTCGTCGATCCACCCGATCGATGCCACCGCCGCCGGGAAGCCGCAGGTGGTGATGGCGAGCAGGGCGACCTGGTGGAGCTCGTCGGACGTGGCCCCCGCCTCCAGCGCCTTGCGGGCGCTGGAGCGCACCGCGCCCTGGGCTCCGGCGCCGATCGACGCCGCCAGCTTCACCAGCCGCCGGGACCGCTCGTCGAGCGGCCCGGCCGCCTCGGCCGCCCTCGCCACCTGGCCCAAGGCGGCCACCACCTCGGGGTAGCGCCCGCTCACCGACTGGTAGATCTCGGGGAGGTACTCGTACATCCCCGAACGCTAACAACACGCCAACCGGTGCCAAGCCCTGGCGCAGCTTCGCCGTCGCGCCCGCCAGGCGCGCCGGCGACAATGAGTGCAGCGCCAGGATGGCGCGGAGCGAATCAGCTTCAGAGGGCAATGTCCTCGACAGCGGCGCTGACGGCGGCCGCCAGGTCGCCCACCCCCTGGACGCCGACCTGCAGCGGCCCTTCGCCTTCGACCAGGCGCACGACCACGCCGGCGTCTCCCAGCAGCCTCGCCTCGCGGCCCGGTCCGCCGCCTCCGTCGGGCCGGGCCACGGCAGCGACCGCCTCACTTTCGAGGAGCACCTCCTCGGCCCCGGCCTCGGCCAGGGCCGCCAGGCTCGCGGCCAGGTCCGGCGGCAGCTCGTCGCACACCGCGGTACGGACGTCCAGCGAGCGGAGTGCCCCGACCACGGCGACACCTGCGCCGACACGCGCGCCGTGGCCGGGGCCCCGCACCTCGACCACGACCGGCGTGGCGGGCAGTGCGCCGGCCCGGGGGCCGGCCGCCAGCCGGTCGATCCAGTCGAGGGTGCACTCGGTCTGGAGCCGCCACCGCCGCCACGTCCGCCGCAGCCCTTCGGCCTCCCGCTCGCGGGCCCGGTGGCCGCCGGCCGCCCGCTCGAGCGCCGGCCGCAGGGCAGCCAGCAGCGCCGGCAGGTCTCTCCCGTCGGCGGCCGCCTCCACGACCCGGCTCAGCTGCGACCGGGCGTCCGAGGGGCGCCACGGCGCCCCGATGGAGCCGGCGGCGGCGGCCAGGTCGTCGAGGTCCAGGAAGGCACCGCAGCGGGCGGGGGCCAGCAGCCAGCGGGCGATGCGGGAGGGGCCCGCCGGGAAGGGCGGCCGCTCGGGCACGACCGCCGGCATCGAGGCGTGGTCGGGATCGGGTCTGAGCCGCTCGCACTCCCCTGCCAGCAGCTCGCCGGCGGCCATCGCCAGGGCGGCGAAGGGCCCGGGCGAGGCCCGCCGGCCCAGGGCGTCGAGGGCCACCTGGCCCCACGGCCCCAGGTGCTCGGCCAGGAAGGCGCGCTCGGCCTCCACCGCCCGGCACGCCTCGTCGGGCCGGTCGTCGGCCCACGCCGCCGCCTCGGCGGCGGCCAGGTGCCCGAGGAAGCGCAGCTCCAACCCGAGGTGGTCGGGCGAGGGCACCCGCCAGCGGCCGCCCTCGTCGAAGTCGTGACGCTCGTACCAGGCGGCCGCGGCGGAGACGACAGGGCCGCCCCGCCGGCCGTCCTCGCTGCGGAACACGCTCTCGAACAGCGGGATCTCCCGCAGCAGCAGCCGCTCGTACTCGGCGGCCAGCGCCCCGTCCCGCCGCGCCAGCGGTTCGAGCTCGGGGATGCCCGCCACCACCGCCGCGGCGTCGGGACCGGGCTCCGCCAGCAGCAGCCGCCCGAGCAGGAAGGCGAGGCGGGCCCGGCGGTCGGCCTGGCCCACCAGGTCGGCGGCGGCGACGCTCACCGGTGTCCCGCCCAGTGGTAGGCGGTGGCCTGCGGCTTCACCGGCCTCGCCATCCAGAGCGGCCGGCGCAGGTCGCCGGGCCCCGGGCCGGGGCGGGCCTTGTGCAGCCAGTCGCGGTAGGCGGCGTGGGCGGCGAGGGTGTCGACCACGACGTCCCCGTACCGGTCGTTGGGACCGGCCGGCGCCAGCCGCACCCGCTGGAGCCAGCAGTGCATGCCCGACACCGGATCGGGCTGGACGGGGAAGGCCAGGTTCTGGTGCACGCCGGCGTCGGTCCACCAGATCCGCGACGAGTCGGGATCGCCGCTCTCGAACGGGCGGACCCCGTGCTCGGGCCGCAGGTGCCAACCCCGGCCCCGGTCGCCCTCGATCGACGCCACGCCGGACGACCACCGCTCCATGCCGGAGCCCTCCTGGAGGCGCCAGCGCCCCATGTGGTGCGAGGCGGCCACCACGCCCGGCCTGATGCCCTCGGTGCGCCAGGCGGCGATCACGAAGTGGCCGATGCGGGTGCTCACCCGCACGAGGCCCCCGCTGTCGATGCCGAGGGCGTCGGCGTCGCTCGGGTGGATCCAGAGCGGGTGGCGGTGGCTGATCTCGTTGAGCCACTTGGCGTTGCCCGACCGGGTGTGCACCAGCGTGGGGATGCGGAACGTGGGGACGAGGATCCGCTCGCCGCCGTCCAGGTCGAGGTCCTCCCAGTGCACGTGGCTCCGGATCCACGTGGGCGTGGCGTACTCCGGCCACCCCCAGTCGACCAGCGTCTGCGACCAGAGTTCGAGCTTGCGGCTGGGCGTGGGGAACCCGAACCGCACGACGCCGTCGATCTCCACGCCGAGCGAGCCGTCCCCGATGAAGGGCATGTGCCCGGCGATGTCCTCCAGCCGCTCGTAGCTGCCGGCCGTCCCCGGGACCCGGTAGACGCCGCGCTCGTCGCGCACGGCGCCGGCCAGCGTCGCCGGGTCGACCTCCCGCTCGTGGACCCGGTACACGTCGCCCGGGATCTCGAAGGCGCCGTAGCGCCGCATGTACTGGAGCGGCGACAGCCCCTCGGCGCCCGCCCTCTCCGGCAGGCCGGGGATCGAATGGCTGAACAGGTGCTCGTAGTACTCGTCCACGGTGATGGGCTGCCCGGGGTGCTCGATGCTCTCGAAGTGCTGCCGGATGCCGAGGTCGCCGTCGGGGTCGATGTGGAAGGACAGGTCGATCCAGAACTCGTTCTCCTCCCAGACCTCGCCGGGGTTGGCCTCGTACGTGCGCTTGACCGGCCGGCCCTGCTGGTCGGCGAACACCCGGAACACGGGCTGGCGGAACCCGATCCAGCGGCCGGCGTGGGTCTCGAAGCTGGCCACGTCGTGGCGCTCGGGAGCCAGCCCCATCGGGAGCACGTAGTCGGCGAACCACGCCGTCTCCGACCAGGTGGGGGTGAGGGCCACGTGGCAGCCGACCAGGTCCTCGTCGGTGAGCACCTCCAGCCAGCTGAACCCGTCGGGGTTGGTCCAGACCGGGTTGTAGACGCGGGAGAAGTAGGTGTCGATGCGGCCCCTGCCGTCCTTCAGGAAGTGCGGCAGCAGGAAGCTCAGCTCGTGGTGGCTGAGCGGGTACTCGATGGGCCAGGTCAGCTCGTTCCAGCGCCCCTGGGGGTGGACGGCCTTGGGTGGGACGGGGATGAACTTGTCCCACCCGTTGGGGCTGGTGCCGCCCGGAGTGCCGACGCTGCCGGTGAGGACGTTGAGGAGGAACAGGCACCGGGCCGTCTGCCACCCTCCCTCGTTGCCGGCCGCCGCCGCCCGCCAGTTGTGGGTGGCGAGCTGGCCCTGGGCGGTGCCCACCAGCCTGGCCACCTCCCGGATCCGGTCGGCGTCCACGCCGCACAGGCGGGCCGCCTCCTCGGGCGTGTACTCCTCGTAGAGGTCGAGCAGCACCGGTCCGACGTGCTCGAAGGCGGGCTGGAGGTCGGGCCGCAGGTGGGCCAGCAGGTCCTCCCAGTTCACCCACCGGCGGACGAACTCGCGGTCCCACGTGCCGTGCTCGAGGAGCAGGCGGGCGATGGCCAGCAACAGCACCGGCTCGGTGCCGGGCCACACCGGCAGCCAGTGGTCGGCCATCGACGCCGTGTTCGAGAGCCGCGGGTCGACACACACGATCTTGGCGCCCCGCAACCTGCCCTCGATGATGCGCTGGGCGTGGGGGTTGAAGTAGTGGCCCGCCTCCAGATGGCTGGAGATGAGGAAGATCACCTTGGCGTTGGCGAAGTCCGACGACGGGCGGTCGAACCCCATCCACGTGGCGTAGCCGACGCGCGCCCCCGACGAGCAGATGTTGGTGTGGGAGTTGTGCCCGTCGATCCCCCAGGCGTGGAGGACCCGCTCGATGTAGCTGTCGTCCCCGGGCCGGCCGACGTGGTACATGACCTCGTTGTGGCGCCCCTCCCGGAAGGCCCGCCCTACCCGCCCGCCGATCTCGACCAGCGCGTCGTCCCAGGTGATCCGCTCCCACTTCCCAGACCCCCGGGCGCCGCTCCGCCGCAGCGGGTAGAGGATCCGCTCGGGGTCGTAGACCTGGTTGAGGGTGGCCGGCCCCTTGGCGCAGTTGCGGCCCCTGCTGGCCGGGTGCTCGGGGTTGCCCTCGAGGCGGCGGATCTCGCCGGTGTCCTTGTCGACGTAGGCGAGCAAGCCGCAGCAGGCCTCGCAGTTGAAGCAGGTGGTGGGGATCAGGGAGAAGCGGCGGGCCTTCTTCTCGCCGTGCCGCCACGCCCGGGCGTCGTACTCCACCCAGTCGGCCCACCGCTCGGGCGGCGGGTAGTTGGTGAGGCCGGCGCCGGCGACGGCCCGCTCGGGTCCCCCTGTCGCGGCGTCGATGCGGTCGAGCAGGCTCTCGCTCATTGGAAGCTCCTCACGACAGCGGGACCGACTGCCCCGCCCTGACGAACGCGTCCTCGAACCCGGCCAACCCGGCGACGGCGGCCACGCCGGCCAGCGCCGCCGCCGCGGTGGCCCCAGGGATGCCGGCGAGGGCGGCCACCACGAGGACGGCGGGAACCGCCATGCCGACCAGCACGCCGAGGCCCCAGAAGCGGCGGGCGTAGGCCCCGCGGGTCATGGCGTGGGCCGCCAGCTCGACGGGCACGCTCCCCCGGGCCGTGACCTCGGCGCCGGCCAGGATGGCGACCGCCGCCAACCCGCCCAGGAGGGCCCAGCGCACGGCGCCGGCCTCGGGGACGGTCACGAACAGGTCGGCCACCAGGAACAGGGCGGCGCCGGCGACCACCGCCTGAGCAAGCAGGATGGGCAGCAGGAGGGGCGTCTGCCAGAAGTCGCGCCCCTCGCACTGACCGAACAGGTAGGCGGTGTAGCCGGCGGCGGCGGCGCCGAGGAGGACACCCGGCACCGCCAGCGCCTGCACTGCGCCCGTCGCGTCCAGCAGGCCGGCGAGGAACCATGCGGCAGCGACGAGCGCGTACAGCCCGAGCACGATGGAGCCCCGCGCCAGCCAGGACGTCCAGTTGGGGCGCGTCAACAGGAAGTGGAACCGTTTCGGCTGCTTGAGGTCCGCCACCAGCAGCACCCCGGTCAGGCCGAGGAAGGTCCCGGCCAGCACCGGCGGCAGCACGCCGACGGCGAGCTGGTTCCCGGCCCCGCCCAGGGCGACGAGGAGGGCGGCGATCATCAGGGCGCCGGCGCCGAGCGCCTTGGTGACGAGGTAGGCGGACACCTTGGCGCCCCACGGCGCCGGGTGGGCGGTGGTGTGGACCGTACGGGCCACGATGTCGCCCGACCCGTTCCCGTCGGCGGGCGGGGTCGGGTGGCCGGCGGTGGCCTCGGCCCACATCAGCCCGTCGGGTGGAATGGCGCTGCGGGTGGGCACCAGCGACGCCTCGTCGGCGCCGCGGTAGAAGAGCTTGGGCCGGGTGCCCTGCTCGGGCGCCCGCACGTGCACGTCGCTGCGGGCAACCATCCGGGCGATCTTCGAGGTGGGGTCGTCGAGGTCGCCGGCGACGATGGCCTGCGTCGGGCACACGACCACGCACGCCGGCTCGAGACCCAGCTCGATGCGGTGCGAGCAGAAGTTGCACTTCTGCGCGGTGTGCTCCTCGGGGTCGATGTAGATGGCGTCGTACGGGCAGGCGTTCATGCACGACTTGCACCCGATGCAGGCCGACGTGTCGAAGTCGACGATGCCGTCGGCCCGCTTGAACAGTGCGCCGGTCGGGCAGATGGCCACGCACGGCGGGTTCTCGCAGTGGTTGCACCGCATCACCGAGTACAGGCGCCGGGTCTCGGGGAACGTGCCCTTCTCGATGTACTTGAGCCACGTCCGGTTGACGCCGAGCGGGACGTCGTTCTCCGACTTGCACGCCACCGAGCAGGCGTGGCAGCCGATGCAGCTGTCCTGGTCGATCAGGAAGCCGTACCGGGTCAACCCATCAACCCTTCTCGACCAGGAACTCGATCTCGCCTTCGCGCTGGTCCGTCGAGACGACCGTGTTCCCGGTGGCCTCGGCCCACGCCGGGATGTCCTTCAGGGCGCCCCTGTCGGTGGCCAGCACGCGGAGCACGTCGCCGGTCTCCAGCTTTCCGATGGCCAGCTTCGTCTTCACCACCGGCATCGGGCACGCCATCCCCCGCACGTCCAGCGTGTCCTTCACTGCGATGTCGCTCACCCTGGGCCTCCTCTCAGATGAACAGGCTGATCTGCGACCGCTGCATCTCCGACAGCGCGGTCGCCGCCCCGACCGGCTCGCCGACGCCGTCGACGAGGTGCTCCGGCTTGAGCCCGAGCAGGTCCATGGTCATCGAGCACGGCCAGAGCCGGACGCCCAGCTCGACGGCCGTCTCGAGCAGCTCCTGCGGCGGGGCGACCTTGTGGTCGGCGGCGATCTTCTTCATCATCTTCGCCCCTGCCCCGGCGAAGTTCATCCTCGACAGCCCGCCCGGCTGGTCGATGGCACTCATCATCCTCGTCATCCAGTTGTCGCCCACGATCTTCACGTCGGGCCGCTTGATGGTGTGCAGGCCCCAGAAAGTGAAGAAGATCGTCGTCGTCATCCCGTAGGCGGCACCGGTCGTGGCGAGGATGAGCTGGGGCCAGACCCGGTCGAGATCGCCCGACCAGGCGATGATCGTCATCCGGCTGTCGGAACCCTCGGACTCCACGGCTCCTCCTTCAACGCGCACAGCGATTTGGCGCTGCGCCGGTTCGGTGGAGCCCGGGGCAACGCCCGTCACCCCGACGGTGCGCCGGCACCGATCGTCCCACCAGGGGCGAACGGCCCTTTGCCGCAGGTAGCAGGGCCGAAGAGCATGTTCGGCCGTGGCGATGCGACCTTGGACCCTGGCGGCGACCGCATGGCCGGCGCACGGTGGCGGTGAAGGTCTGCGGCGCCGCGCGTCGGCGCCCGAGCAAAGGAGGACACGATGGCGGAGCGCACCGACATCACGGCGTCCGAGCTGGCCGCCGAGCTGGAGTCGGGGACGGCCCCGCTCGCCATCGTCGACCTGCGGGCGCCCGGCGAGGTGGCGCGCTGGCGGGTCGAGGGCGACCGGGAGGTGCCCAGGGTGGAGCGGGCCTACTGGGACGTGCTGGGCGAGCCGGAGACGCTGGCCGCCGCGCTCCCGCCCGGCGCGGTCGCGGTCGTCATCTGCGCCGTCGGCAACACCTCCGCCATCGTGGCCGACGAGCTGCGCTCGGTCGGCGTGGACGCCCGCAACCTGCGCGACGGCATGGCCGCCTGGTCGAGGGTGCACGTCGCCCGCACGGTGCCCGGCCCGGCCGCCGGCTCCTACATCGTCCAGCTCGACCGCATCGCCAAGGGGTGCCTCTCCTACGTCGTCGGCACCGACGGCGGCCCCGCCCTCGTGGTCGACCCCGACCGCCACCACGACGAGTACCGCGCCGTGCTCGACGGCCATCGCTCCACGCTCGCCGCCGTGTTCGACACCCACCTGCACGCAGACCACGTCAGCGGCGCCGCCGCCCTCGCCGAGTCGGCCGGCGTCCCCTACCTGCTGACCGACGACGCCGGCGCCCTGCGGCCCCACCGCCACCCCGGCGACGGCGAGGTGGTCTTCGAGGGCGGCCCGCTGACCGCCCGCACCGTGGCCCTGTACGCGCCGGGCCACACACCCGGCTCCACCGGCCTGCTCGTCGACGGCCGCTACCTGCTGTCGGGCGACACCCTGTTCGTGGAAGGCGTGGGGCGGCCCGACCTGGGCGGCCACGCGCGGGAGTGGGGCACCGAGTTGTTCCACACGCTCACCGAGCGCCTCGCCTCCCTGGACGACGGCGTGCTGGTGCTGCCCGCGCACTACCAGAGCCGCCGGGAGCGCAACCCCGACGGCATCTTCGCGGCCCTCCTCGGCGACCTGCGCCGGTCGGCCGAGTTCCACGAGAGCCTGGACGACTTCCTCGCCGACGTGGTGGCCCACACCGCGGCGGCGCCGGCCGAGTACGGGCGCATCCGGACCGTCAACCTGGGCGTCGAGACGATGGCCCCCGAGCTCCTCGACGAGCTCGAGGTGGGCAAGAACCAGTGCGCGGCGGGCACCACCCGACCGGGGCCGGCATGAAGACCCACCCGGAGACCGGCGGCGAGGACTGGCGCACCGTCGGCGAGGACCCCGACGAGCGGTTCTCGTTCGCCAACGAGCGCACCTTCCTGGCCTGGAACCGCACCGCCCTCGCCCTCGTCACCGCCGGCCTGGCCATCACCCAGCTCCTGCCGCCGTTCTCCGTTCCCGGCGGGCGACGCCTCATCGGCCTTCCCCTCATCGCCGTCGGCGTCGGGATCGCCTTCTTCAGCTACCGGGAGTGGGTGGCCAACGAGGTCGCCCTCCGGTTGAAGAAGCCGCTGCCGCCGTCGCGCCTGCCGCTGGTCGTCAGCGTCGTGATCGCCGTGGCGGGCCTCGTCGCCCTCGTCCTGGCGGCCGTCGGACGGCGATGACCAGGCCGGACGACGGCGAGGCGGCGGTCGAGGAGAGCCTCGCCGCCGAGCGCACCTCGCTGGCCTGGAACCGCACCAGCCTGGCCCTCCTGGCCTGCGGGGCGGCCGTCCTCAAGGGCCTCCCCGCCGAGGCCCGCCGCCACCCCCGACCCCTCATCGGTCTGGCCATCGTCGCCCTGGCGCTGGCCGCCTGGATGGCGAGTCTGTGGACGGAGCGGCGCCGGCGGGCGGCCATCGCCAACGGGGACCTGGCAGCGGAGGCGTCGTCGATCGCCGTCGCCGCCGGGTCGACCGCGGCCATCGGGGTGGTGGCATTCCTGCTCGCCTTGCTGCTCTGACCCAGATCCGCGAGTAGGGGGTCGACGATCGTCAGGAATCCCGAAATGGCGCAGCCGTGCGACATCCCAGCCTGGACTGGGCCGATCGCTCGATGATGGGCCGCGCTCGACCAGACGGTCCGGGCGTGGTGGTC
>DASSMA010000004.1:0-13110 GCA_035689115.1 Acidimicrobiales bacterium | reverse complement strand
CATCACCACCATCAGCAACGCCATCTCGTCGGTCTCCACCACCCGTGCCTCCCTCGGCGCCTACCAGAACCGGTTCGAGCACACCATCGCCAACCTCTCGGTTGCGGTGGAGAACCTGTCGGCGTCCGAGAGCCGCATCCGGGACACGGACATGGCCCAGGAGATGGTGCAGTTCACCCGGAGCCAGATCCTCACCCAGGCCGGCACGGCGATGCTGGCCCAGGCGAACCAGGCCCCGCAGCAGGTCCTGCAGCTCCTCCGGGGCTAGTAGCACCTGATGCCACCGAGGGGGGCCGGTCCCATCCGGCCGGCCCCCTGACGGCGGCGCCCCCCGTCCACCCGTCCGGCTGATCGACGCGCGAAAGGAGGTCCTGACATGGCGAACTCATCGGTAGACGGCCTCGTCAGCGGCCTCAACACGAGCCAGATCATCGATCAGCTCATGAGCATCGAGAAGCAGCCGCAGCAGCAGCTGCAGCTCAAGAAGGCCGACAACAACAACGTCATCGGCACCTACCAGTCGATCAACTCGCTGGTCGCGTCGATGCGGGCGGCGGCCCAGGCGCTCAACCAGGCCTCGACCTGGAACGCCCGGACCGCCACCTCGTCCTCGTCGGCAGTCACCGCCGCCGCCACGCCCGACGCCCTCACCGGCGCCATGACGTTCGACGTCACCAGCGTGGCCAAGGCCCAGTCGTACGTGTACGGCACCACCGTGGCCTCCACCGCCGTGGTGGTGGCGGACGGCAACCTGACCATCACCAAAGGCAATGGGGCCCCGGTGACGGTCAACGTCGGAGACGGCACCCTCGCCAGCGTCATCAACGCCATCAACACCTCCAACGCCGGCGTCCGTGCAGCCGCCGTGCAGACGGGGGCGGGGGTGCGCCTCCAGCTGACCTCCACCACCACGGGTGCGGCCTCGGACTTCACCGTGGCCGGCCTCACCGTGGGCGGCACCAGCGTGCTCGGCAGCCGCAACGTCCTCGTGGCCGCCAGCGACGCCGTGCTCACGGTGGGGCCCGGGAGCCCGGGCCAGTACACCATCACCTCCTCGACCAACACGCTCGCGCCGATGCCCGGGCTCACCCTCACGGTGAGCGCCCCGGCGACGGGCGTCACCGTCTCCATCGGTCGCAACGACAACTCGGTGGCGGACGCCGTCCAGCGCTTCGTCGACGCCACCAACGCCGCCCTCAACGAGATCAAGAAGGACACGGCGTACGACGCCGAGAACAAGAAGGGCGCCATCCTGCTGGGGGACAGCATGGTCACCTCGCTCCAGCAGCAGCTGCTCCAGCGGGTGTCGGCGGCCGTCGGCGGTTCCAGCCCGGCGACGGTGGGCATCTCCCTCCAGAGGGACGGGACGATCAGCTTCAACCGGGACACGTTCCTGGCCAAGCTCGGCTCGGACCCGGACGGCACGGCCAAGATGTTCGAGGCCGGCGCCACCGCGACCGACAGCCGGGTGACCTTCCTGACGTCCACGGCCCGGACGTCGGTGGACGCGGTCTCGCCCTACGCCGTCGCCGTCACCGCGGCGGCCACCCAGGCGTCGGCCCGGCTGTCGATCGTCGGTGCCGTCGACGGCAGCACCACGCTGAGCCTCACGGTGGGCGGGCAGACCTTCGCCGTCGCCGTCCAGCCGGGGGACACGGCGGCCGACCTGGTGAACAGGATCAACGCCACCAGCACCCAGAACGGCATCGGCCTCACCGCCCAGGTCGACAGCGGCGACGTGCTCGTGAAGACCGCCGCCTACGGGACGGCGCCCACCTTCACCATGTCCGCCTCCAACGGGCTGTCGGCCACCGCCACCACCGCCGGCACCGACGTGGCCGGCACGATCAACGGGGTCGCCGCCACCGGGAAGGGGCAGGTCCTCACCTCGACCGCCACCGGGCCGGCCAACGGGCTGTCCCTCCGGATCTCCGCCACCGCGGCCGAGGTGGCCGGTGCCGGCGGCAACCTGTCCCTCGGCACCGTCACCTACCGGCCGGGGATCGCCCAGCGGCTCGACAGCGCCGGGTACTGGGCCAACGACTCAGTGAGCGGCTCGATCAGCTCGGCCATCACGGGCCGGCGATCGGAGAACGCCTCGATCGACGAGCAGATCTCCGACTGGGACGTCCGGCTGGCTCTGAAGGAGCAGGCCCTGCGGCTCCAGTTCACCAACCTCGAGACGGCGCTGGGCAAGCTCAAGAACCAGAGCAGCTGGCTCTCCGGCCAGCTGGCCGGCCTGTCGGGCGGCAAGGGCTAAGGAAGGAACAGCCGTGTACGCCCGAGCGCTCCGAGACCGCTACGTCGGCAACGTCATCGACACCGTGAGCCCTGGTCGCCTGGTGGTCATGCTGTACGACCGCCTGGTGCAGGACCTGATGGTGGCCGAGGCGGCCCTCGCCGCCCGGGACCTGAAGTCGGCCAGCGACGCACTGCTGCACGCCCAGGAGATCGTGCTGGAGCTTCGTTCCGGCCTCGACGTGAACGCCTGGTCCGGCGGTCCGGGGCTGGCCCAACTGTACGTATTCATCTACGACCAGCTGCTGGCCGCCAACGTCCAGAAGGACGCCGAGCGGGTGGCCCAGTGCCGCGGCCTGGTCGAGCCCATGCGCGACGCCTGGGCGGAGGCAGCGAGGGTGCTTGGACATGGCGACTGACGATCGGGAGTGGGTGCAGGTGCTGGACCGGTTCGAGGCCTACCTGGCCGAGGAGGAGACCGCTCTCGACAAGGGCGGCCCGCATGCGCCGAGCCCCACCACGCCCGAGATCGGCCCGCTGCCCCAGCACCTGGCGCCGCGCGCCCAGGCCCTGCTGGCCCGCAGCCTCGACCTCGAGTCCCGCATCGAGGCGGCGGCCACCGCCGTGCGCCGGCGGCTCGTGGCGGTGCGCCACGCCGACCCGGACGCGCCGGCGCTCTACGTCGACTGGCTGGGATGACCATGCGCCGGGGCATTCCCCGGGGGCTGGCGGTCCTCGCTGCTGCCGCCCTCGCCGCCGGCACGGCGTGCGGAGGCACTGGCCGCAACGACCGGGGCCTCTCGGCCGCCGCCAAGGCGACGGCCGCCTCGAGCTCGGGACCCGGGGCGACGATGGCCCCGGTCGCCGACGTGCACAAGATCGTTCTCATGCAGGCCGACGTGCCCGCCGACTGGACCGCCGAGCCGGCGGACGCCGGCGGAGACGACAAGGCCGTGACGGATGCGTTCAACACCTGCGTGGGCGCCGAACTCGTGCGCGACGGTGACACCGCCGACTCGCCCGATTTCACCGCCCCGGACAGCCTCACCTCGGTGTCGTCGTCCGCCGAGCTGGCGCCGAGCACGGCGGCCCTCGAGCAGGACTGGGCGGTGCTCCAAGGCCCCAAGCTGCTGCCCTGCCTGGCGCGGTCCTTCGACACCATGGCGAGAGCCGACATCGGGGACGACAGCGTCACGGTGAGCCCCGTCCAGACCCAGAGGATCGCCTACCCGCAGGTGGGCGACGGGGCGATGGCGATCCGCGCCACCACCACCATCACGGGTGCCCACAAGCAGGTCCCTCTCGCCCTGGACTTCGTGTTCATCCGCAAGGGCCTGGCCGAGATCACCCTGTACGCCTCCGGCGGCGGCCAACCGTTCCCGTCGCAGCTGCTCGGCGAGCTGGGCGCCGTCTTGACCTCCCGAGTCTGACCTCAGATCCCGCGCCCCGCGGTCGATGGGGACGCCTGGACCGGTTCCATCCCGGCCGCAGGCGGTGTTGGAAATCCCCGGGGGCGCAGAGGCGCCCGCCGGCCCACCCTACGGAGAGAGCATGGACATCAGCGACGACGACATCCGCGACATCGTCTCCAACATCTTCTCGTCGCTCCTCGACCTGCCGGTCGAGGCCACCGCATCGGCGCCCGAGCGGCCCATCCACAGTCACGCCTACACCAGCTCGGTGCAGATCACGGGCGCCTGGGAGGGCGCCGTGTCGGTCGAGTGCTCGGAGCCGCTGGCCCGGACGATGACCGAGGCCATGTTCGGGATGGAGAAGGGCGAGGCGGCCAAGGAGGAGATCCTCGACGCCGTCGGCGAGGTCGCCAACGTGGCCGGCGGCAACGTCAAGGCCCTGCTGCCGTCGCCCGCCGTGCTGTCGATCCCCTCGGTGACCGAGGGCGTCGACTACGTGGTGAAGATGCCCGGCACCACCGCCGTCAACCACGTCGGCTTCAGCTGCGACGGCGAGCCCCTCGTCGTCACCGTGCTGCGCCGCGCCTCGTAAGAACGCACAAGGAAGGCACGCTTGCGATGAAGAAGATCCTGATCGTCGACGACAGCAAGGCCATGCGCATGATCGTGGCCCGCACCCTCCGCCAGGCCGGCTTCGACGGCGTCGAGGTGGTCGAGGCGGGCAACGGCGTCGAGGCCCTCCAGGTCATCGAGGGCGCCCGCCCCGACCTGGTGCTGTCCGACTGGAACATGCCGGAGATGAACGGCATCGAGTTGCTGAAGACGCTGCGGGCCAACAACTCCGCCCTGCCGCTGGGCTTCGTGACCTCGGAGAGCACCCCGGAGATGCAGGCCCTGGCCGCCGAGTCGGGCGCCCTGTTCCTGATCGTGAAGCCCTTCACCGCCGACACCTTCGAGGGGGCCCTGCGCCCCCACCTCGCCGCATAAGAGGCGCGCCATGGGCATCCTCTGCGTGACCCCCACGGCGATGTCGGTCCGGTCGCTGCTGTCGGACCTGCTCGGTCGAGCCGTCGAGGTCCAGATGCTCACCCGCAAGGAGCTCACCTCGAAGGCGGCGGCGGCGGTCGCCGTCTACGTGAGCGAGACCGGTGCCCTGGCCGGCGTCGCCGCCGTCGACCTCGCCGTCGGGGGGGCGCTGGGCGCCGGCCTGGCCCTCCTGCCGCCCCGCCTGGTGGCCGAGGGCGAGGCGGCCGGCGAGCTCCAGGACGACGTGATGGAGAACCTGGCCGAGGTGTTCAACGTCATGACGCCGATCCTCAACGCCGAGGGACGGCCCCGGGTGACCCTCGACATGGTGTACCGGTCGTCGGACCAGCTGCCGGCGCCGGTGTCCAAGATGCTCGACGGCCAGGTGGGCCAGGTGCCACTGAACGTGTCGGTTTCCGGCTACGGCGCCGGGAACTTGGCCATCGTCGTGCGCTGACCGAACGTCCCTTTCGTGAAATAGGCACGCCCGAAAGGCGTGCCATTTTCCATTTCGGGGGCCGCACTTTCGGTGGTGGACGGCTCAGGTGACCGCACGGGGTGCCGAACACGCAGAGTGAGCTAAGGATGGCTCCGGCGGACTGCCAGGGATCACGGCACCACGCGCGAGCCAGGAGCCTCATCCTTGCCGACCCTGCGACCCACGGGGCGAGACCAGTGACGGACCCCGTCCTGACCGCCATCCACGGTGCCCTTCGTGGGCTCTCCGCCCGCCAGCGCGCCATCGCCGACAACGTCGCCAACATCCAGACGCCCGGCTACCGGGCCAGCCGGGTGGACTTCGAGGCCAGCCTCGGGGCCGCCCTGGCCGACGGCGGGGACACGCCCGTCGAGTACCGGTTCTCCAAGTCGGTCGACCCGACCCGCCTCGACGGCAACAACGTCAACCTCGACACCGAGTCGCTGTCCGCCACCGAGACGAATCTCAAGTACCAGGCGATGGTCGAGACGATCAACGCCAAGTTCGGCCTCCTCCGCGACGCCATCAAGGGCTGACCATGGCGATGTTCGGGGCACTGGCCACCTCCAGCAGCGGCCTGCACGTCTACCGGACGTGGATGGACGCCATCAGCGACAACATCGCCAACATCAGCGACGTGAGCCCGACCAGCGGGCCGGCGTTCCGGGAGCGGTTCGTGGTCGCCCAGGCCGGCGGCAACGGCCTCGGCGACGGCGCCCGGGTGGCCGGGGTGCAGTTCGGCAGCGGCACCGGCCGCCTGGTCTACGAGCCGGGCAACCCCCAGGCCGACGCCAACGGCCTGGTGAAGTACCCCGACGTCGACCTGGGCTCGCAGATGACCCAGCTCCTCATGGCCCAGCGGGGCTACGAGGCCAACCTCGCCGTGGTGGACCGGGCCCGGGACGCCTACCTCCAGGCCCTCTCGATCGGCAAGTAGCGATGGCCATCACCCCCGTCTCCCCGATCAGCGCGGGCGTCACCCCTGTCGCCGGGCCCGGCAGCACCACCGCGGCCGACCCGGCCTCGGGGGAGAAGTTCGGCTCCCTCCTCGCCACCGGCATCGACAACCTCCAGCAGGTCCAGACGCGGGCCGACGGCCTGGCGGCCCAGGCGGCCGTCGGTCAGCTGAGCGACGTGCACGACCTGATGATCGCCAGCACCCAGGCCAGCCTGGCCACCGAGCTCACCGTGGCCGTCCGCAACCGGGCGGTCGACGCCTTCAACGAGATCATGAGGATGCAGATCTGATGAAGGGTGCGGCGGCGCGCGGGCGCCAGCAGCTGACGCAGTTCCTGGGCGGGTTCAGCACCGGCCAGAAGGCGATGGTCGGCCTCGCCCTGGTGGGCGGCGTCGTCGCCCTGCTCTTCTTCTCCTCCTGGGCGTCCAAGCCGTCGTACGCGCCCCTGTTCACCAACCTGGCCCCGGCCGACGCGTCGGCGATCACCGACAAGCTCTCGGCGTCGAAGACCCCGTTCCAGCTGGAGGACGGCGGCCAGACGGTCATGGTGCCCCGCGACCGGGTGTACCAGGTGCGCCTCGACATGAGCGCCGCCAAGCTGCCCTCCGGCGGCACGGCCGGCTACGAGCTGCTCGACAAGCAGGGCGTCACCACGTCGGAGTTCCGCCAGCGGGTGGACTACCAGCGGGCCCTCGAGGGCGAGCTGGCCCGCACGATCCAGTCCATCGACGGCGTGTCGGCGGCCACCGTCCACCTGGTGATCCCGAAGCAGGACCTGTTCTCCGAGGACGCCTCCAAGCCGACGGCGTCTGTGCTGCTGAAGACCACGCCGGGCAAGGAGATCTCCTCGGGCCAGGCCCAGGCCATCGTCCACCTGGTGTCGTCGAGCGTCGAGGGCCTGGCGCCCGAGGACGTCACCGTGGCCGACGCCAAGGGCGACATCCTGAGCACCGGCACCGCCGACGGCGAGGCGGCGGCCGACGCCCGGGCCAGCGCCACCCACGCCTACGAGGACCACGTGTCCAAGTCCGTGCAGGACATGCTGTCCAAGGTCCTCGGGCCCGGGAACGCGGTCGTGACGGTCCACGCCGACCTCGACCTCGACCAGGCCAAGCGCACCATCGAGACCTTCGACACCACCAACGCCGACAAGCCCATCACCGAAGCCACCTCGAAAGAGGCGTTCTCCGGCACCGGCGGCTCCGTCCCCGGCGGCGTGCTCGGCATCGACGCCACCCAGGCGACAGCGACCGCCGGCGGCAACAGCACCTACAACAAGGACACGGCGACCAAGAACTACGCCGTCGGCAAGACCACCGAGCAGCTGACGGCGGCGCCCGGCTCGGTGAAGCGCCTGTCGGTGGCCGTGCTGCTCAACAGCCAGGCCAAGGGCGCCAATGCCGCCCGCGTGGAGTCACTGGTGAGGGCGGCCACCGGGATGTCGGCCGACCGCGGCGACGTCATCGCCGTCGACAGCATGAAGTTCGACGACTCGGTGGCCAAGGACGCCGCCAAGGGCCTGGCCGAGGCCCAGTCGGCCGAGAAGATGAAGAGCATGGCGTCGATGGTGCGCAGCGCCCTGTCGGTGCTGCTCGTCCTCGTGGTCCTGTTCGTGCTCCTGAAGGCGGCCCGCCGTACCGAGCGGGTGCCGGTGGCACTGCCGGCCGGCTTCGGCGGTGCCCTCCCGCCGGGCGAGCAGGCCGCCCTGGAGCCGGGCGACCCGGTCGCGGTGGCTGCCGCCCCTCAGCCGGCCGCCGTGGCCGCCGCCCGCCCCATGCCGGAGCTGAAGGCGGCCGAGAACGACCAGCGCATCCGGGTCACCCAGGAGATCGGCGAGCTCATCGAGCGCCAGCCCGAGGAGGTGGCGCAGCTGCTGCGCTCCTGGCTGGCTGACCGGAGGACGTGATCCTCATGCCCTCCCGCGCCGCCCTCACCGGTCCCCAGAAGGCCGCCATGCTCCTCGTCCAGCTGGGCAAGGAGCGCTCGGCCAAGGTGCTGCGCTCGATGCGCGACGCCGAGGTCGAGGAGCTGATGGCCGAGGTGGCCGCCCTCGAGTCGCCCGACGCCCAGTCCATGGACGACGTGCTGGTGGAGTTCGTGGAGATGGCGACCGGCCGCCTCGCCCTCGGCGCCGGCGGCAGCGACTTCGCCCGGGCCGTGCTCGAGGAGAGCCTCGGCGCCCAGCGGGCGGCCGAGATCATGGGCCGGCTGGCCACCACCCGCTCCGACCGGCCCTTCGACTTCCTGCGCCAGGTGGACCCCCGCCAGACGGTGACCTTCCTCCAGGACGAGCATCCGCAGACGGTCGCCCTGGTGCTGGCCCACATGCCGTCCGAGCACGCCGCCATGGTGCTGAGCGGGCTGCCCGAGGAGCTCCAGGGCACGGTGGCCCACCGCATCGCGGTGATGGACCGGACCTCGCCCGAGGTCGTGCGCAAGGTGGAGGAGGCGCTGGAGCGCCGCCTCTCGGCCCTGCTGAACTCGGCGTCGACGTCGGCGTCGGGCGGCGTGCAGCCGCTGGTCGACATCCTGAACCGCTCCGACCGGGCGACCGAGCGCCTCATCCTCGAGGCCCTGGAGACCCAGGACGCGGAGCTGGCGGAGGAGGTCCGCAGCCGCATGTTCGTCTTCGAGGACCTGACGACCCTCGACGACCGCTCCGTGCAGCTGGTGCTTCGGGAGGTGGACCAGAAGGACCTGGCCGTGGCCCTCAAGGGTGTCCGCGGCGACGTGCGCGACAAGATCCTGAAGAACATGTCGGAGCGGGCGGCGACGAACCTCCAGGAGGAGATCGACCTGCTCGGCCCGGTGCGGCTGAAGACGGTCGAGGAGTCGCAGGCCAACGTGGTCCGGGTCATCCGGGCGCTGGAGGAGTCGGGCCAGATCGTGCTGTCGAGGGGCGGCGATGAGTTCGTCGTGTGACGTCTTCCGCTCGGCGCGCGTGCTCCGCGGCGTGCGGGCCGAGCAGGCCGCCCTCCCCGACATCCCCGTGCCCGTCGCCGCCGTCCCCCGCGACACCGAGGCCGACCGGGCCGCCGCCCTCGAGGCCGAGCTGCGGGCCGGCTTTCAGGCCGGCTACGAGGAGGGGCTGCGGGCCGCCCACGACGAGATGGCGGCCCAGCACGCCGCCCTGGCCGCCCGCGCCGCCGCCCTGCTGCGCAGCCTGGGGGCGGCCGCCGCCGCCCTGGAGGCGCGGACGCTCGCGGAGCTGGGTTCGGTGGAGGACGCCATCGTGGCCGGCGCCATCGAACTGGCCGAGGCCGTCCTCGGCCGGGAGCTGGCCGGCGACCGGGCGGCCGCAGACGCCGTGGCCCGGGCCCTGGCCCTCGCCCCCCGCAACGTCGAGGTCACCGTCTACGTACACCCCGGCGACCTGGCGGTGCTGGACGCCTCGGGGGTGCCAGCCAACGTCACGCTCGCGGCCGACGCCGGCCTGGCGCCGGGCGGCTGCACCGCCGAGGTGGGCGACTGCACCATCGACGCCCGCATCCCCGAGGCCCTGGACCGGGCCCGCGCCGCGGCCGGCATCGAGGACGCCCGGTGACCGTGTCCGTGGAGCGTGCCCTCGCCCGCATCTCGCTGGCCGCCGAGGCGGCCCGCCCCCGCAAGCAGGGGCGGGTGCGCCGGGTGGTCGGGCTGAACCTCGAAGTGGCCGGCCTGGAGGCCGCCATCGGGGACGCCATCGAGGTGGAGACGCCGGCCGGCCCGCTGGCCGCCGAGGTCGTGGCCCTGCGCGACGACGCCCTGGTGTGCATGCCCTACGGCCAGCTGCGGGGGGTGCGGTCAGGCGCGCCAGCCGTCGCCGGCACGGGCGCCCTGTCGGTGCCGGTCGGCGAGGCCGTGCTCGGCCGGGTGCTCGACGGGCTGGGCCGGCCCATCGACGACGGCCCCAGCCTGGCCGGCGTGCCGCGCGTCAGCGTCGACGGCGAGCCGCCCCACCCGCTGCGGCGGGCGCCGGTGGACGTGCAGCTCGACCTCGGCGTGCGCGCCCTCGACGCCCTCGTGCCCTGCGGCCGGGGCCAGCGCATCGGCATCTTCGCCGGCTCCGGCGTGGGCAAGTCCACCCTGCTGTCGATGATCGCCCGGGGCACGGCCGCCCAGGTCGTCGTGCTCGCCCTCATCGGCGAGCGGGGCCGGGAGGTCCGGGAGTTCATCGAGAACGACCTCGGCCCCGAGGGTCTGGCCCGCTCGGTGGTCGTGGTCGCCACGTCCGACGAGCCCGCCCTCGTGCGGCTGCGGGCCGCGTTCGCCGCCACCCGCATCGCCGAGTGGTACCGGGACCAGGGTGCCGACGTGCTGCTGCTGATGGACAGCCTCACCCGGTTCTGCATGGCCCAGCGGGAGATCGGCCTGTCGGCCGGCGAGCCGCCCGCCACCCGCGGGTACCCGCCGTCGGTGTTCGCCCTGCTGCCCCGGCTCCTGGAGCGGGCGGGGGCGGGCGAGACGGGCGCCATCACCGGCCTCTACACCGTGCTGGTCGACGGCGACGACATGAACGAGCCCGTCGCCGACGCCACCCGGTCGCTGCTCGACGGCCACGTGGTGCTGTCCCGCAAGCTCGCCACCTCGGGCCACTACCCGGCCATCGAGGTGCTCGAGTCCGTCTCCCGGGTCCAGTCCGCCATCACCGAGCCGTGGCAGCGCCAGGCCGCCGTCCAGCTGCGCCGGCTCATGGCCGCCCACCGCGAGGCCAAGGACCTGATCGAGATCGGCGCCTATGTCCGGGGCTCCAACCCGCTGGTGGACCAGGCCGTCGAGCGGGCGGCCGCCATCGAGTACTTCCTGTGCCAGGACGTCGACGACCGCACCGACGCGGCCGTCGCCTGGGCCGGCCTCCAGCAGCTGGTGGCGGGCACGTGAGGCGCTACCGGTTCCGGCTGGAGCAGGTGCGCGACGTGCGCCGGCTCCAGGAGGAGGTGGCGCTGGCCGCCTTCCAGCGGGCCGAGCGCGAGGCGGCCGACGCCGCCCGGGTCGCCGCCGCCCGCCGCGAGCGCCTCGCCGCCGAGGCGGCCGTCGCCCCGTCGGGCTCGGCCCTGGTCTTCGTCGCCGGCCACGAGCGCCTGGCGCGGGGCGCCGAGGCGGTGGAGGCCGCCGGCCAGGCCGTGGTCGAGGCCCGCCGGGTGGCGGCCATGGAGCGGGCGGCGTGGTCCGAGGCGGCCCGCCGCGTCGCCGCCCTCGACCGCCTCGACGAGCGCCAGCGCGACGAGCACGCCCTCGACGTGCTGCACCACTTCGAGCGCCAGGTGGACGACATCGTGAACGCCAGGAACCGCCGGGATGCCTGAGGGCCTCGCCGCGCTCCAGGCCAGGATCGGCGAGATCCAGCAGCGGTTCTCGCCGGCGCCCCCGACGTCGTCGTCGAGCGCCGGCCCCGACTTCGCCACCGCCCTGGCCACCGCCCAGACGCTGGCGGCCGCCGCCGGCGACGAGCAGGCCGGGGCGGCCGGTCTCGGCACGACCGGGTCGGTCGCCCGCTTCTCGCAGCTCGGCGGCCTCTCCGATCTGGGCGGCCTCTCCGGGCTGCCCGGGCTCTCCGGCCTCGGCGGCAGGGCCACGTGGTCGGGGGGTGCCACCAGTGGCGCCGGCGACGTGCTCGGCGCCGCCCAGCGCTACCTCGGCGTCCCCTACCGCTGGGGCGGCACCGACCCGGCCACCGGCCTCGACTGCTCGGGCTTCGTGCAGCGGGTCTTCCGGGACGTCGGGGTCGACCTGCCGAGGGTCAGCCGGGACCAGGCCACGGCCGGCCGCCCGGTGGCGAGCATCGACCAGGCCCAGCCGGGCGACCTGATCGCCTTCGGCTCGCCGGTCGACCACATCGGCATCTACGCCGGCAACGGCATGATGGTCGTCGCGCCCCACACCGGCGACGTGGTGAAGTTCCAGGAGGTCTACCGGACGCCCACCGCCATCCGGCGGGTGCTGCCCGACGCCGGCGCGCAGGCTGCTCCGTGGGCGCCGGCCGGCGGCGTGGCGGGAGGCGGGGCCGGCCAGTTCGCCGCCGCCTTCGCCGCCGCCGAGTCCGCCAACGGGCTGCCCGCCGGGCTCCTGCGGGCGGTGGCCGCCACCGAGTCCGGTTTCAACCCGTCGGCCTCAAGCCCGGCCGGTGCCCAGGGCCTCATGCAGCTCATGCCGGCCACCGCCCGCGCCCTCGGCGTCGATCCCCTCGACCCGCCCCAGGCCATCGACGGGGCGGCCCGCCTGCTGGCCGGCCAGCTCCAGCGGTTCGGCTCCCTCGACCTGGCGCTGGCCGCCTACAACGCCGGTGGCCCGGCGGTGGCCCGGGCCGGCGGTATCCCTCCCTACCCCGAGACCCGGGCCTACGTGGCCAGGGTCCTGTCCCGCATGACGGACGGTGCCTCGTGAACGTGCCCCCCTGCCTCCCGGCCTCGGCCAAGCCCGCTGCGCCGTCGCGCGACGCCGACCGGGCCGCCGACCCCGAGGCCTTCGCCAGGGCGCTGGCCGCCGCCACCCCCGGGCGGGCGCCGGCGCACCACGAGCGACCCGACCGGGCCAAGGCGGCCGAACGCCACGAGCGCAAGGACGCCCGCCGCGCCGAGGCGGGTGAAGGCCGGCCCGAGCCCGAGCGCCGGGCCGATCGGGACGACCAGGCCACCGCGCCGGTCCCGGGCGCCGCCGCGGCGCCGGCCGCCGCCGTGCCGGCCACGCCGGCCACCCCGGCCGCCGGCGGGTCCCCTGCCACCTCTGCGACGCCGGCCATCCCTGCGGCCCCGGCCGCCGGCGGGAGCACCGGCCCTGCCGGCGTGGTGGTGCCCGGCTCCGTGGACGCTCCCGCCGGTACCGCTGTTCCCACCCAGGCCGCTGCGGTCCCGCCGGACGCCGCGACCGTGCCGGCTCCTGCGGCCGGCGAGGCGGTTCCCGCCGACCCGGCGACGGCGGGGCCCGTCGCGCCGCCCGCCGAGCCCTCCATCGCCGTCGCCGCCGCCTCCTCGGCCGGCGACGGTGCCGCCGTGGCGGTGGCCGCCAGCGCGACCACCGCC
>DASSMA010000003.1:0-25439 GCA_035689115.1 Acidimicrobiales bacterium | reverse complement strand
GTGCGGGGGGCGCAGCCCCCCGCAGAAGGGTCGCCGATCCGGCGGAGCCGGTCGGGGGCCTGGGAGCCGACGAACTGGCGAGCGAGCCGGAGGCGAGACCAGCCAGCTGCAGGGCGGCACGTCAGCTCGCCGAGCAAGCTCTGCTTGCGAGGCGAAACGCCGGTGCCAGACTGCCCGGCGTGGCGGAGAGCGCGCTGGACCGGGCGATCGAGTCGTCGGCCGCGCCCGCCGCGGTGGCCGTCGCCGTCACCGCCCTCGACGAGGGTCACCCCGGCCTGCGGGACCGCCTGGAGGACGACGCCGAGCTCCGCCGGGCGGTGGTCGCCGTCACCGCCGCCAGCCGGTTCCTCACCCGCCTCCTGACCGCCGACGGGGCGGCCCTCGACGTCCTGGCCGACCTCGACCGGCCGGTCCTCGTGGAGGGTGCCACGGTCGAGGACCTGGCCGCCGGGAAGCAGCGCGAGCTGCTCCGCATCGCCGCGCGCGACCTCGTCGGCCTCGACCTCCTGGAGACCGTGGGCGCCAACCTGGCCCGGCTGGCCGACGCCGTGCTGGCTGCCGCCTGGCGCCTCGGGGACGAGACCACCGCCGGCCTGGCCGTGATCGGGATGGGGAAGCTGGGCGGCCGCGAGCTCAACTACGCCAGCGACGTCGACGTGATGTTCGTGGGCGAGGGGGACGCCAGGCGGGTGATGGACGCCGCCCGCACCTGCTTCCGGGTCGACGCCGACCTGCGGCCGGAGGGGCGCAACGGGCCGCTGGTGCGGTCGCTGGCGGCGTTCCAGGCGTACTGGGACCGGTGGGCGTCGACGTGGGAGTTCCAGGCCCTGCTCAAGGCCAGACCGGTCGCCGGCCGCCCCGACCTCGGGCAGGACTTCCTCGCCGCCGCCACCGAGCGGGTGTGGAGCCGGCCCTTCGGCGCCGAGGAGCTGCGGGAGGTGCGGGCCATGAAGGCCCGTACCGAGGAACTGCTGGCCCGCAAGGGCCTTTTGGAGCGGGAGGTCAAGCGGGGCAAGGGCGGCATCCGCGACGTGGAGTTCGCCGTCCAGCTCCTCCAGCTGGTGCACGGCCGGCGCGACGCCGACCTCCGCTCGCCCACCACGCTCGTGGCCCTGGGCGAGCTGGCCGACGCCGGCTACGTCGACCCCGAGGACGCCGCCTCGCTGGCCGAGGCCTACCGCTTCCTGCGGGCGGTGGAGCACCGCCTCCAGCTGGTGGAGAGCCAGCAGATCCACGCCGTGCCCACCGCCGCCGAGCCGCGGGCCCAGCTGGCGCGGGTGATGGGCTTCCGCGACGGCGCCGAGGCCACCGCCCTGGCCCGCTTCGACGCCGAGCTGCGCCGCCACCAGGCCACGGTCCGCTCGATCCACGAGCGGCTGTTCTTCCGGCCACTGCTCGAGGCGTTCACCGGGGCCCTTCCCATGGACCCCGAGGCGGTGCAGGCCCGCCTGGCCGCCTTCGGGTTCGCCGAGGCCGACCGCACCCGCCAGGCCCTGACCGAGCTCACCCGTGGGCTCACCCGGTCGTCCCGCCTCATGCAGCAGATGCTGGCGCTGCTGCTGGCGTGGCTGTCCGAGTCGCCCGACCCGGACCTGGGGCTGCTCGGGCTGCGCACGCTGGCCGGCCGCCAGCACCGGGCCGGCCAGCTGGTCGCCGCCTTCCGGGAGTCGCCCGAGGCGGCCCGCCGGCTGTGCCTGCTGCTCGGCACCAGCCGGGTGCTGGCCACCGGCTTCGAGCGCCACCCCGACCTGCTGGCCGCCCTCGGCGACGACGCCGACCTGGCCCCCGCCGGCCGGGACGAGCTGGCCGAGCGGGCCCGCTCGGCGCTGTGGTGGCGCGACGGCGTCGCCGCCCGCCAGACCGCCCTGCGCCGCATGCGCCGGGCCGAGTTCACCCGCATCGCCTCGCGCGACGTGCTCGGGCTGGCCGACCTGGAGACCACCGCCGCCACCGTCACCGCCCTCGCCGAGGCGGTGCTGGAGTCGGCGCTGGTCACGGTGGAGCCGGCCGTCCCCATGGCGGTGATCGCCATGGGGCGCTTCGGCGGCGCCGAGCTGTCCTACGCCAGCGACCTGGACCTGCTGATCGTCTACGACGGCACGACCTCCGAGCACTTCGCCGCCGCCGAGCAGGCCGCGAGCGAGCTGCTGCGGTTCGTGGGCGGGGCGACGCCGGCCGAGCGCATCTTCGCCGTCGACGCCGGCCTCCGCCCGGAGGGCCGCAGCGGCCCCCTCGCCCGCAGCCTGGAGGGGTACCGCACCTACCACCGCCGCTGGGCCCAGACGTGGGAGCGCCAGGCCCTGCTGCGGGCCCGGGTGGTGGCCGGCGACGCCGACCTGGGGCGGCGGTTCATGGAGCTGGTCGACGAGGTGCTGTGGGGCCGGCCGGTCACCGACGACCACGTGCGGGAGATCCGCCGCATGAAGGCCCGGGTGGAGCGCGAGCGCATCCCCGCCGGCGACGACCCGCAGTTCCACCTGAAGCTGGGCCGGGGCTCGCTGTCGGACGTGGAGTGGACGGCGCAGCTGCTGCAGCTCCAGAGCGGGGTGGCGTCGCCGGGCACCATGGAGGCGCTGCGCCGGCTGGCCGCCGCCGGCGCCGTCGACGCCGCCGACGCCGCCGTGCTGGGCGAGGCCTACCGGTTCTGCGAGCAGGTCCGCAACCGGTGGTTCCTGGTCAAGGGGGCGCCGGGCGACGCCCTGCCCGCCCAGGCCGACCAGCTGGCCAAGCTGGCCCGCAGCTGCAACACCACCGCCGGCGAGCTGCGGGAGGAGTACCGCCGGGTCACCCGCCGGGCCCGCCGGGTGATGGAGCACCTCTTCTACGGCCAGAACTGAACTCGGGAACCCCTCAGTCGTACGGCGAGGCGACCAGCTGCATGTCCTCCATGCAGTGGCGGGGGGGCGGGGGGTCCTCGTCGGGGGCGGCCGTCATCTTCAGCTCCACGCCGCAGGTGGGGCACCGGAAGCGCAGGTTGACCCGGCGCAGCTCGCCGGCCGGCGGGGGCGCGGGCTGGGGGCGGGCGAGGAGGCGCAGCACGCCGAGGCCGGCACGGAAGATCAACACGCCGAGCAGCACCGCCACCAGCAACCGGAACATGAGGCGAGCGTACCGAGGGTGCTGACGTACCGAGGGATCGCCGCCCCCCGGGCGGTCGAAGCTGTCGAAGACCCCGCGTTTCCCTAATATCGGCGTCGATGCCGGACATCGAGCACGTCGTGGTGTTGATGTTCGAGAACCGGTCGTTCGACCACATGCTCGGACTGCTCTCCGACGATCCGCGCTACGGCGGGGTCCGCGCCGGCGACCCGGAGTTCTCGAACCCGATCGACCCCACCGACCCGAAGAGCGAGCGGGTCATGGTGAGCGACGACGCCAGGCCCGACCTGGCCACCGACCCCTCGCACTCGCACGCCAGCGTGATGGTGCAGCTGGGGCGCCGGCTCACGGGCGCCCCCACCATGGAGGGCTTCATCCTCTCCTACGCCCGCAAGGTCGAGAGCAAGGAGCTCGGCCTGCCCGTCGTGCACTGGGAGCGCATCTCCGCCCTCGCCGCCGTCGTCGTGGCCCTGCTGGTGGTGGCCCTCGCCCTCCCCACCGTGGCGCCGCTGCTGGCCGCCGCGCTGGGCGTGCTGGCCGTGATGCTCGGGCTCGTGACCTTCGCCTGGATGCGCCGCCAGGCGCTCCGGACGGCCCCGTGGCACCTGCTCTTCCTGATCCCGCCGGTGGTCGTCGTGGCCCTCTCCGGGCTGTCGGCGCTGCTGGGCCACTGGTTCGGCTACCCGGTGCGCCTCCTCACCCTCGCCGCCGTGCTGGGCGGCGGCGCCTCGGCGGTGGTGCGCAAGGTGCGCAAGGGCCAGCGCCAGCCGCCACCCGGGCCCAAGGACCGGGCCAGACAGGTCATGCGGTGCATGAACCCCGACAAGCAGCTCCCGGCCCTGGCCACCCTCGCCCGGTCCTTCGCCCTGTGCACCCGCTGGCACTGCTCGGTGCCGGGCGCCACCTGGCCCAACCGCAACTTTGCCCACGCCGGCACCTCCGACGGCACCGTCGACATCGAGATCGGCTTCTACGACAACGCCACCGTCTTCCAGCGCCTCACCGAGGCGGGGGCCACGTGGGCCATCTACCACGACCCGAATTCGCTGGCCCAGGCGATGGCGTTCGAATGGCTGACCGACGAGGCCAACATCGGCAACTGGCGGCCCATGGCGGACTTCGCCGACGACGTGGCCCATGGCCGCCTGCCCGCCTACACCTTCATCGAGCCGTGCCACGACGGCCCGCTCTCCAACAGCCAGCACCCCGGGAACAACGACGAGAACCACCACGCCGACCAGGCCGGGCTGTGGGACTTCCAGCGGGGCGAGAACCTGCTCATCGAGGTCTACGAGGCGCTGCGGGCCAACCCCGCCCTGTTCGACAAGACCCTGCTGGTCGTCACCTACGACGAGCACGGCGGCCTCTACGACCACGTCCGCCCGCCCACCGATGCCGTCGCCCCGGAGCCGCTCAACCACGAGCACCAGTCGTGGATGCCCCGGCTGGTCAACTACTTCATCGAGCAGCCCAAGTCGAAGTTCCGGTTCGACATCCTCGGACCCCGCGTCCCCACCGTCGTCATCGGGCCCCGCGTGCCGGCCGGCCCGGACCCCAAGCTCTACGACCACACGGCGATCCCGGCCACGGTGCGCAAGCTGTTCGCCCCCAAGACCGCCCCGCTGTCGGCGCGGGAGGCGGTGTCGCCCACCTTCGAGGAGCTGGCTTCGCTCCCCCAGCCCCGCACCGACCTGCCCGACCTCCGCCCCTTCCTCCACCCGGAGGCCGTCGCCCAGGCGCTGGCCGCCCCGGCACCGGCGCGGCGCCAGGACGAGTTCGCCCAGCAGCTCTCGGCCCTCGGGGCCCAGCTCGGCCCCAAGCTGGCCGCCCGGCAGGCCGCCCAGCCGGCCGCCGCCGGCCTGGTGGGCGCTCCGCCGCCGGCCGGAGCCGCCCCCACCGACGAGGCCGAGGTGGCCGCCCTGTTCGCCGCCCACGCCGACGCCGCCCGCCGGAACCGCTAGGCCCTCGCTTCTCGGTATGGAAACTCACGCCGCGGCGTGAGTTTCCATACCGAGAACCTCAAGAGGCGCCGACCTCGACCACCTGCTGGAAGGTGGGCCGGTTGATCCACGGCGCCGGCGCCATGGTGGTGAGGCCCAGGACCGAGTACTCGATCTGGTCGTCGGCGACGGTGCGCTTCCAGTCGCCCACCGACGCCGAGCCGAACTCGGCCTGGAGGGCGCCGGCGGCGTCGGACAGCGACTGCCACAGGGCCTGGCGGCACGCGGCCAGGCCGGCGCCTGCGCCGCAGTAGGTGCGGGACCAGGGGGCGGCCACCGGCTGGCCCAGGACCTGGCGCAGGTCGTGCTGCACCTGCGAGTACACGCCGCCGTCGAAGGCCGAGCCCAGGTGGCCCTGGGGCGGGTCGTGGACGTGGACGCCGAGGTGGCCGAGGGCGTGGCCCGACGACGCGTCGAACACGGCCGCCACCAGCCGGGGCCACCAGGCGTCCATCACCGCCGGCGCCACCGGGTCGTCGTAGGCGCCGTCGCCGTCGAGGTCGCGGCGGTGGGGCGAGGCCGCCCACGCCGCCAACCTCGATCGCAGCTCACCGACCCGGGGGTCGAGCCCGGCCGGCGGGGTGGGCCCGAGGGCGTCGAGCAGCACGCCGAGGTCCGCCTCCCCGCGCAGGTCGACGGTGCCGGCGTCGCCCATGGCGTTCACCAGCGCCGAGCGGGTGACGGGGCCGGCGGCGATGGCGGCCTGGATGCGCCGGTTCAGCAGCTGCACCCGGTGGACGGCGCCCAGGTTCCACGAGTCGTCGGCGGCCCGGAAGCCGGGCGCCGGCGTGTTGTTCCACGACGAGATCCAGCCGGTGGCCGGGTTGAGGTCCCACGGCTCGCTGGACCGGGGCACGAAGCCCTGCCAGTCCCACTGCCCGGTCCCCCACGCCGGCAGGTCGGGGTCGACGCCGGCCGCCCGCTGCGGGCACTTGCACGAGTGCTGGTAGCCGATGTCGTGGTCGTCGACGTAGAACCAGTTGAACGTGTAGTCGATCCCGGCCACCGCCTGGCGGAACGACGAGAACCCGGTGACGTAGGCCGGGTCGTTCAGCCGCTTGAACCCGGCGGCCGACGCCAGCTCGGCGCCGTAGGTGGAGCGGTGGTTGGCCACGGCGACGGGCGTGCCGTCGGACAGCCGGCCCCGCGCCACCAGCGGGCCGCTGGCCGCGCTGCGCTGCACCGGCCAGTCGAGGACGAGGTCGGGCCCGTCCGGCAGCCCGGCCAGCGTGGGCTTGGCCACCTGCACGTGCTCGAAGCTCTGGAGCGGCACGCAGGTGCCGTTGCGGACCTCGCCCATCGACGTGACCGTGGCCGGGCCGCCGGCCGGGTCGCACAGGCGCAGGACGACCTGGTCCACGTTGTCGGCGCCCGACGAGGTGGCCGACCACGCGTACCCGGCGCCCCGGCCCATCTGCACGTACAGGTCGGCGCCGGCGAAGCCCACGCCGCGGGCGCTGATGCCGGGCCCGTGCACGTCCTTCTCGAGGAGGGGCTGGGGCATGAAGTAGCCGGTCTGGGGGCCGAACACGGCGACCGGCCGGCCGCCGGCCGACTTGGCGGCGGACACCAGCAGGGCGTTGCTCAGGCTGTGCGGGAAGTCGAGGCGGAACAGCCCGAGGACCGACGACGCCACCTGCCCGGGCGAGCCGGGAAGGGTGGGAAGGATGCCCCGCGTGGCGTCGAGCAGGTCCTGGAGCGAGGGCGTGCTGCCGTCGATCAGCCGGAGGGATGAGCAGTCGACGTCGGGCTGCGACGCCTGGTCGACCGGCCCCAACCCGGTGGGATACGGCGCCGGCTTGGTGGAGGTGGTCGGCGTCTCCGGGTCGTCGGCCAGGTGGAGGTCGTCGAACACCTGCCGGGCGGCCGTCGCGCTGCCCAGCTCGGCGGCCGTGACCTTCAGCCCGCACAGGTTGGCCAGCTCCGACCCACCGCCCTTGCCCAGGCGCCCGCCCACGTACGACGCCACCGCCACCGAGTCCTCCGGCGTCCACGACCGGGGCACCTGCTGGAGGGCGGGGTACTCGGCCGGCAGCTTCAGCGGGTCGAGCAGGGCCTGGGCGATGTAGGCGTTGACGCCGTCGGCGTAGGCCTTCAGGTCGTTCGCGATCTGGGCGCCCTCCGGCCCGCCGGCGCCGATGGCCGCCACCTGGGCGGTGAGGTCGGCCTCGGTGTACGGCGCCACCGCCAGCTGGTTGCGGTCGAGGGCCTGGTTGGCGGCCGAGGGGCCGAGCAGCTCGGACAGGCGGGCCCGCCCCACGTGGCGCAGCACGTCCATGGCGAACAGCCGGTCCTCGGCCGAGGTGTACCCCTCGGCGGCCATGGTGGCGTAGCGGGTCGTGCCGAAGATGTGGGCCACGCCGGCCCGCTTGTCGCGGACCACGGTGACGTTGGGGAACGGCGAGTACGACCGCTCGATGTCGGCCTGGGCGACGCCGAAGGAGGCGTCCTTGTAGAACTGGCCGAGGCGGTCCTCGGTGAGGCCGGGCACCGCTCGCACCAGGTCGTGGTACGGCCCGTACTGGTCCTTGGTGTGGGCGGGGAGGACGCCGGCCTGGGCGGCCAGCGCCTCGACGGTGTTCAGCGACCCGTCCTGGCCGGGGGGCAGGATGTTGGAGAAGCCGCCCCGGTCGCCGAAGTCCCGGTAGTGGCCGTCGGTGCCGAGCAGGCCCCCGAGGAGCGCCCCGGCCGGCTGGGTCGTGGGCACCAGCAGGGCGGCGACCGCCATCCCGGCAGCGAGCCTCAGCAACCGGGTGGCGGCCATGGTGTCATCCCCCTGTGGTCGTGGTCCCCGCATCGGGGACGTCGGCCGGCTTGGCCGGCGGCACGAAGTCGGCGTCGGTCACCTTGGAGTCGGACGCGGTCAGGTTCACCTCCGAGCCCTGGAGGGTGAACCGCACCGGCACGCCGTCGTCGCGGAGGCAGATCGCGTCCTTCGTCGCCGCTTCGATCGTGTAGCAGTCGACGGCCGTGCCGCCGATGGTCGTCTTGGCGACGGTCACGTTCTTCCCCTGCACCTGGGAGACGACGGCCTCGATGAGACCGCCCGGCTCGCCGGCGGCGGTCGCCACCGACGCCGTGCGCTGGCACCGCCAGTCGGCGTCGGGGGTCTTCAGGCAGTCCACATTGCCGTCGGGGAGCACGAAGGCCTGCTGCTCCTGGGCGTTGGCCGCCGCGCCGATCACGATGCGCTGGCGGACCAGCTTCCCCTTCCTCCAGAACTCCACGGTCACCGTGCCGGCCTCGGCGATGCTGGTGAGCTGCCCGGAGTAGGTGAGGTGCAGCGGGCGCTGCCGCAGGGCCTGCACGCGCTCGATCAGCTCCTTGGCGGTGGGGCTGAGCGGGGCGGTGGTGGTGGTCGTCGTGGCCGGGCCCGCCACCTTGTCACCCCCGCCCCCGCCGGTGATGGCCAGGACGACGGCGGTGACGATGCTGAGCCCGAACACCGCGGCCAGGATCACTGCGACGACTTTGCGGTTCACCCGGCGACATTAGTGCTCCGTCTTGGCGATGAATCGGATGGCTCGGCGAGCGCTCGGCGTCGCCGGCAAGGCGCACCTCGTGCGCAATCTCGCCGAGGAGCAACGCAGCCGGCGGCGTCGAGAGCCGGCGAGACGCCGAGAACATCGCCAAGTCGGTGCACTAAACCCTGATCCACCGATCGGCATCGAGTAACGCCGGCGACCATTCGCGGAAAATGCCCCCTGACCTGGGAGAATGGCGGTTGCGAAGCCAGCCATGGACCCAAATCGGAGGGCATCTTCTCGATGCAATCATCGCACAGCCTCGACCGCCTGGCCGTGACCTTCGACGACGAGCGCCTGGTGGCCGATGCCGGGCTGGTCCTGCCGGCCACGCTCGCCCAGCACCTCGGCCTGCGGGAGCTGTTCGACGACCACGTCGACCTGGGCGACGCCGCAGGCCACGCCAACGTGGGCCACAAGGCGATGACGTTGATCCACTCGGCACTGGCCGGCGGCGACTCGATCGACGACGCCGACGCCCTGCGGGCGGGGTCGACCCAGGCGGTGCTGGGCCACGCCGTGCTGGCGCCGTCCACCCTCGGCACGTTCCTGCGCAGCTTCACCTGGGGCCATGCCCGCCAGCTCGACAAGGTGGCGGGCGAGCTGCTGGCCCGGGCATGGGCGGCCGGGGCGGGGCCGGGCGATGCGCCGGTGACCATCGACGTCGACTCGTCGGTCTGCGAGACCTACGGGCTCGCCAAGCAGGGCGGCACCAAGTTCACCTACAACCACGTGCGTGGCTACCACCCGCTGTTCGCGGTGGTGGCCGGCACCGCCGATGTGGCCCATGCCCGCCTACGGGGCGGCAACGCCAACTCGGGCCGGGGGGCGGCCGGGTTTCTGACCGAGACGTTCAACCGGGTGCGGGCGGCCAGTGCCACCGGGCCGATCACGCTGCGGGCCGACTCGGGGTTCTACTCGGGCACGGTGGCCGCCTCCTGCCGCAAGGCGGGGGTTCGCTACTCCATCACCGTCAAGCTGAACAAGGCGTTGCACACCGCCATCGCCGCCATACCCGACGACGCCTGGGTGGAGATCCCCTACTTCCTCGAAGGCGGCGCCCAGGTGGCCGAGACGACCTACCGGCCCTTCGGCAAGAAGGCCCCGGTGGTGCGCCTCATCGTGCGGCGGGTCCGTCCCACCCCCGGCTCCCAGCTGGCCCTGTTGGTGGACTGGTCCCACCACGCCTTCGTGACCGACCGCCACGGGCCCACCATCGAACTGGAGGCCGACCACCGTCGCCACGCCGAGGTGGAGAACACCATCCGCGACCTCAAGTACGGCGTGGGGCTCAACCACATGCCCTCGGGGCGCTTCGGGGCCAACGCGGCGTGGCTGGCGCTCAACGTCATGGCCCACAACCTGGCCCGCTTCACCAGCCGCATCGGCGTAGGCGAGCGCCTCGTCGCCACCGACACGCTGCGCCGGCGCTACCTGCGAACGCCAGGGCGGCTGTCCTTTTCGGCTCGCCGCTTCACCCTCCACCTGCCGTCCCGCTGGCCATGGGGCGAGCGCTTTGACGCCGCCCTGGCCAACCTGCGGGCAGTGACGCTCGTCACCTGAGCGAGCGCAGAGGACGGCGGTCACCCAGTGCCGACCCGTCGAACACTCCGGCACGAAGGAACCACGACAAGCCCAGTTCTCCACGCCCGCTCAGCGGCCCAGGGCTGTGCTCGACCAGCCCTGCGGTCTCCTCACTCACCCTCGATCGCCAGCGGCCCAAGACGGCGGTCGGCCGAATCCCATCGGTGAGGTAGGCCGCTGGGTCGCCGGATCGCTGCTGCGGATGAGGTCCCGATCGGGCCATCGTGGTGGCATCTTGCAGCGCACCGGCCCGGGACCAGCGGCCCCCGCAGGGTTGTTCCGTCTCGCCAGCGGCCCCCGATCGAACCGTGCATGCGGTTCTCCCGCACACGGCTCTCCGACATCGTTCACCGCCAGGCATGCGCAGCCGGGTAGCGCACCGTCCCGGTGAGCCGGTAGATGCCGAGGTTCCCGAGCCAGTCCCACGTGAAGCGGTCCTGCCAGTTGAACCCCGACAGCGCGTGCTTCCTGCTGGCCAGGATCGCCACCCGCTCATGGACGTAGTGGTCGATGGCGCCGAACTTGGCCGACGAGTTGCCCTGTCGGAAGTAGGCGCCCCAACCCCGCAACACGGGGTTGAGTTGGCCGACGACCACGTCGAGGTCGAGACCGACCCGACTCGGAGCCGTCAGCTCACGGACCTTGCCCCGGATGGAGGCCATGGCCCGTGGTGACGGCCACTTGTTGAGCCAGTAGCGACCGCGTCGCTTCCAGGACTCCACCATCCGATGGTGGAAGCCCAGGAAGTCGAACCCTCCTGCCCCGTGCCGGATGTCCACGATCCTGGTCTTGTCGGGGTGCAGTCGCAGCCCGAGCGGGGCCAGGGTGGCTCCGGCCAGGTCCTGGGCCCGCTGGGCCCGCTCCCTGGTAGGGCAGAGGACGACGAAGTCGTCGGCGAACCTGATCAGCGTCCCCACCCGCCGTCCCGACCTGGCCCACGCCTCGTCGAGGACGTGCAGGGCGATGTTGGCGAGCAGGGGGGAAACCGGCGAGCCCTGCGGGGTCCCGGTCTCCGTGTCGGAGACCACCCCACCTTCGAACACCCCGGCCCGGAGCCAGCTACGAAGCAGCTTCAACATCTGCCGGTCGACCACCCGGCGCTCGACCTGCGCCATGAGGGCGTCGTGGTCGATGTTGTCGAAGCACGCCTTGATGTCGGCGTCGAGCACCCAGCCTCGGCCTTCGTTCGCCGCCTGGCGGACGACTTCGAGGGCCTGCTGGGCCGATCGCTTCGGGCGGAACCCGAAGCTCACCGGGGAGAAGTCGGCTTCGAAGATCGGCTCGAGCACGATCTTCGCGGCCGCCATCACCACCCGGTCGGCGATGGTTGGGATGCCGAGCGGGCGGAACTCCCCCGCCTTGCTCGGCTTCGGGATGTGCACTCGCCGCAACGGGCTCGGCCGGTACGTTCCGGCTCGAAGCGCTGCGGCCAGTTCATCGAGAAAGGCCCGCACCGACGTCACACCCTCGGCCTCGATCACGGCGATGCTGACACCGTCGACACCAGGGGCGCCTTGGTTGGTGGCCACGTCGACCCAGGCCCGCCACATGACGTCGCTGCGGGCGACCTTGTCGTAGAGGGCGTGAAACCGACGCGTTCGGTCCTGCTTGGCACTGCGGTAGAGCACGCGTTGAAGAGCTCGGACGGGGTCCAGGCCGTCGGCCTGTCTGACGGTCCTAGCCGATAGGTCGGCACTCATCAGCGTCCCTCCCTCCTCCGTCGCGCATCGATGAAGTAGGGGCCCTTCGCTCTGGGCAGGTTGTGTTGTCCTGCCCGTCGTCACTACTACGGCCCCCTCCGACTCCCTCTCGGCTGCCGGCCACTTCCCGGGGTCACCGGTTATAGGCAGGCTCGCTCCCGGTCCCGCAGGTCCGGGGCCGAGTAGGGCCTCTCCAGTTCCCACGACAACCTTCTGACCGTTCCACGTCCCCTACGCCGGAGGGTTCCTCGGCACCCGCTCCAGGACCTCAGGTGCCTTCCATGGCCTTCGCCAAATCCACACAGGCTCGGCTCCCTCTTCCCCTGCTTGCGCAGGAATCCTTCACGACGCTGCAGACTTCGCTTCACGCTGCGGACCGGCCATTTGCTCCACCCCGCTTCGACGGCGACCTTTCGGCCGACGCCGGGAGCTTCGCTACCGGGGACCCTGGCGTCTCCCCGGACCGGACTTCCACCGGCTGGCTGTCGAGAGCTTGTCGCTCGGCTACGTCATGCCCGCTCCCTTGCGTTCATGGCGTCCGAGCTGCTGGACGCACGTGGATTCGGGCTTAGTAGAGGTGAAGGGATCGACGGGCACCAACGCCGTCGGTCTCCAACTGACAGCACGGCCGTCGAGGAACAGGCCGACGTCGTTCCTCCGTCTCACGCCGGCGCTTCGACGCGCCCGAAACGAGAGGAACCTCACCATGCACGCCGACGACCGTCTCACCCTCAGCGTCGAGGAGGCCGCCCAGCTCCTCGGCATCTCCCGCGCCCTCGCCTACGAGCTCGTGGCCCAGCGCCGGCTGCCGAGCCTGCGCCTCGGCCGGCGCATCGTGGTCCCCCGCCGGGCCCTGGTCGCCCTCGTCGAGCAGACCGCCCAGGAGCCGGCATGACGGCGCTTCGTGTCGACCCCGCGGCGGCGTCCCTCCGGCGCCGTCTCGGCCCGGTCGACTGGTTCGTGCTGGAGGAGCTGGCGCTCCTCGCCGGCGCCGACTCCGTCGTCGAGACCGCCGTCCGGGACCTCGCCGGGCGCCTGTCGCTCAACAAGGACACGGTGGCCCGGGCGCTGGTCCGGCTCAAGGCCGCCGGCGTGGTGGTGGCCGAGCCGCAGGCGAACGAGGCCGGGCGCTTCGGCCGCGTCCTGTACCGGATCGGCGTCGTTCCCGGTCTGCGATTCGTGGACACGGACTCCCACGCACGTCCCGCAGCACGTTCACATGCCCCGACCACCACCCAGCTGAGCCTCATGGAGGACGCCGAGCCGCCCGGAGCCGATCACCCCGGCTCCGCGTCCCGCACGACACCCTGGGAGCACGACGCACTTGCACCAGGGGTGCAGCCCCCGCACGCGTGCGTCCCGCGGGACGCGAGGGACGGCGAGGGACGGCCGGCATGTTGAGCGTGGCCAAGCTCAAGGCGCCCCGCCGGGCCTACTACTGCGACGCGCTGGCCACCGGCCTGGAGGACTACTACCTGGGCGTCGGCGAGGCGCCCGGGCACTGGGTGGGCCAGGGTGCCGAGATCCTCGGTCTGGCCGGCAGGGTGGTCGACGTCGAGGGCTTCGACGCCATCCTCGCCGGCCGTGACCCGGCGACGGGGACACGGCTGGTCGACCACTCGGTCAAGGTCCTCGGCTACGACGCCACGTTCTGCGCGCCGAAGTCCGTGTCCGTGCTCTACGGACTGGCCCCGCCGGCGGTGGCGGCCGAGGTCCGGGCCGCCCACGACTCGGCGGTGCGCGCCGCCTTGGCCGTGTACGAGGACGTCGCCTGCAGGGGCCGGCGGGGCCACGCAGGGCAGACGGTGGTCGAGGCCGACGGCTTCGTCGGCGCCGCCTTCCACCACCAGACGAGCCGCTCGAGCGACCCGCACCTGCACACCCATGTCGTCCTCGCCTACCCGGTGCGCCACGGCGGCCGCTGGAGCGCCCTCGACGGCCGCCGCTGCTTCCCGTGGGCCAAGCCGTGCGGCCACCTCTACGAGGCCCAGCTGCGGGCCGAGCTGACCCGCCGCCTGGGCGTGGAGTGGGGACCGGTGCGCAACGGGATCGCCGACATCGCCGCTGTGCCCAAGCCCGTGCTGGAGGCGTTCTCCAAGCGCCGGGCCGAGATCGAGGAGCACCTGCGGGCCGTCGGGCGTAGCTCGGCCCGGGCCGCCCAGCTGGCCGCCTACGCCACCCGCCAGCCCAAGGACCACCACCGGCGCCCGGACGAGTTGCGGGCGGACTGGTGGCGGCAGGCGGCGGAGCTGGGCGTGACCCAGGCGGGCGTCGCCGGGTGGACCGGTCGCGGCAGGACGGTCGAACGGCCGCACGCCGAGGACCCCGCCGTGCAGCGTCTGTTCGCGCACCTGGCCGGCTCCGACGGGCTCACCGCCCGTCGCTCGACGTTCGATCGCCGGGCCGTCGTCCGGGCGGTGGCCGATGCCTTCGGAGCCGGCGGCGACGCCGCCGACCTCGTCCGCCTGGCCGACGACTTCCTCGCCTCGGACGAGGTCGTGGCCCTGCCCATTCCCGACGACTGCGGCGACGTCCTTCTGCGGCGGGACGGGTCGGTGGTCCCGCTGGAGGCCGACGGCGCCCGATTCAGCACCCGCGACCTGCTGGCCGTCGAGGACGACCTCCTGGCCGGCGCCCGTGCCCGCCAGACCGCCGGCGTCGGAATGGTGCCCACGGACATCCTGCGGCGCAGCCTCGCGGGAAAGCCGTCCCTCGGAACCGAGCAGAGGGCCCTGGTGTCGGAGGTCTGCCGCAGCGGCAGGGGCGTCGACGTGGTCGTCGGGGCCGCCGGCACCGGCAAGACGGCCGCCCTGGGCACCGCCCGGGAGGCATGGGAGGCGGCCGGCCATGAGGTCATCGGCTGCGCCCTCGCCGCCCGGGCCGCCGCCCAGCTCACGAGCGGCGCCGGCATCCGGGCGTCGACCATCCACCGGCTGCTCGCCGCCACCGCCGGCGAACGGCTGCCGGAGCGCTCCGTCCTGGTGGTCGACGAAGGCGGCATGGTGGGCACCCGCCAGCTCGCCCGTCTCCTCGACCTGGCCGCTGACAGCGGCGCCAAGGTCGTCCTGGTCGGCGATCACCGCCAGCTGCCCGAGGTCGCGGCCGGCGGCGCCTTCGCCGCCCTCGCCGAAGACCTCGGGGCGATCACCCTGCGCCGCAACCGCCGCCAGATCGAGCGCTGGGAGCGGGAGGCCCTCGCCGCCCTGCGCGACGGCGATCCGCAGCGAGCCGTCGATGCCTACGTGGCCGCCGGCCGGGTGACCGCCGGCGACGACGCTCCCACGCTGCACGCCGCCATGGTCGACGACTGGTGGGAGGGCAGCGTCCTCGGCGAGGAGCTGCTGATGCTTGCCAGCCACAACTCCCAGGTCGAAGCGCTCAACCGCCTGGCCCGCCGGCGGATGCGCGCCGAGGGCCAGCTGGGCAGCAAGGAGCTGGTGGCCGGCGGACGGGGGTTCGCCGTCGGCGACGTCGTGCTGGCCACCTACAACGACTACCGGCTCGGGCTGCTCAACGGCACCCGTGGCGTGGTCAGCGCCATCGACGTCCAGCGGGGCTCGCTGCGCATATCTACCGACGAGGGCCGCTCCGTCGACGTGCACGCCCGCTACCTCCGGCTCGGCCGCCTCCGGCACGGATACGCCAGCACCGTTCACAAGGCCCAGGGCGCCACCGTCGATGCCACGCTCGTGCTCGCCGATGACCAGTCCGTCCGTGAGGCCATCTACACGGGCCTGTCCCGGGGTCGAGCCGCCAACCGCGTGTACGTGATGAGTGACGACAACGCCGAGGCGCGGGAGGCTCACCTTCCTGACCCACTGGTGCAGGACGAGCTGGCGGCTCTCCGCAGCGCCGTCAACCGCTCCGGAGCTCAGGAGCTCGCCACGCCACGGAGACGGCCGGCGCGCCGGCGATGACTTGCCCATCGCACCCATGTGGTCGATCGGAAGGCGCTCCCGGCGTGGGACAAACGGTACGTCGGAGCGGCTCGCGCTCCTAGCGAAGAACCCACCACGACGGCCCAGCCCTGAACCCGGGATGCGGGCGCCGGCGGCGCGTCAGCATCCAGCCAGCCGAAAACCGTGCCGCTCAAACCTGCCAGCGCGTTCTCGGCCAAACTGGCCAGCAACAGCAAGTCGGACCTATGACCTCATTCAGTCTCACAGGGGGCGTGGTCGACGGAGGTGAACGGTTGCGAAGGCTGGACGGCGATGAAGCACCAGTCCACCGGGACCACCTCGATACGTTGGCGGAGGCCATCGCCGACGTGCAGACGCACCGAGGTGATCCGGTAGGTTCCGGTTGCCCGGAATGCAAGCGTCATGAAGAGCATGTCACCGTTGCGAACGTCAGTGCCGGCCGCCGGGCGGGAAGCTGCTTGCTCGGAAGGCGAGAGGTCGCCCTGGGAGGCGCCCGGGATCGAAGGCCCTGCGTGCACCCAGAAGTGGGACTGGAGCGGGGCCTGCCCATTCCCGAGGGAGACCTTCCTCACCCGGATGCTGCCGGTGTTCCTCAGGTCGAACCCGCCCCTGATCTTGATCGGCTCGCCCACGTGTACCGGAGCGATCATGCCTCCTCTCATGTCGGGGACGTCAACGCGGGGCCCAGCGGCTCGCCAAGCGGCGATGCCGCCACCGACCATCGCCGCCAGAACCGCCACCGTCAGAGCGACTCGACTTGCGCTCGACTTCCTTGCCAGCGCTGCCTCGTCCATCGCCACCCGGTATCCCCGATCGCTCGCTGCGCTGGCTGCCCGAAGGCAGTGTGCCAGACCGAGCCTGGCGACCCCGGATGCCTGGTTCCGCGGAGCCGAGGTTCTGTCCGTGGACGCCTTCCGTTGTGGCCACGGTGTCCCCGGCCCTCCGCGAACGGCGACCACTCGCGCCACCGAGCGTCCGCACCGAACACGGAGCCGAGCGATCCGGAGGAGTGCACCGAACGGCTCGTCATGCGCGTCTCGACGATCAGGAGCAAGCTCGCGGACTGCCGGCTCGCGCGGACTTCCCGCCCGCCGAGTTGGGGATTGTGAGCGACCACCGGCCCCCCGCTTGTCGGCGCTGCCGTGTCGACACCGCCCGCGCCGGAGCCGAGCTGAGCCGGTCCGGACCGCGCCCCGACATGTCGTCCGATATTCGCCAACCGGCCAGCCTGCAATGGGTCACCATGACCCGGTGAACCTCGGAAGCCTCGCCGGCCGGGTCGCGGCCGGCGACACGGTGACGTGCCGACCGGTCGGCAACTCGATGCGGCCGCTCATCCCGTCGGGCGCAGAGGTCGCGATCGCGCCGGTCGTCCCCGAACGTATCGAGGTCGACGACATCGTCCTCGTGCGGGTGGCGGGCCACGTGTACCTCCACAAGGTCCTCGCCGTCGAGCCGCAGCGCCGGCGGGCTCGGATCGGCAACAACCGGGGCGGCGTCAACGGCTGGGCCGGGTTCGACCGGATCCACGGCATCTGCGTCTCGGTCGACGGTCGACGCCGGCCACGGAGCGAGGGCAAGATCCGTGAGACGGGCCAAGAGCGGTCCTGACGGCCCCGGTGGCCGGGATGTGCCACTCCAATCGGCGCATCGGCACGGACGGAGGCCCACCCGGCAGACGGTCGCACCGGCTCTGACCTGCGGGAACGCGCCTGAGCGCGCTGCGCAGAATGGCCTGGTCGCTCTTTCAAGATGGCGGCACGGGTTCGAATCCCGTTGGGGATGCTCACATGATCGCCCTCGTCACGGCGCCCGAATTGTCGGCGCGTCCAGCCCGGACCAGTCCAGTCACGATGACCCGGTGAACTTCGGGACGGCGATGCTTCTCGCGATCGGAGGATGGCGGTGAGTCGGACGCGCCGGATCATCGCCGTCCTGGCGATAACAGTGGCGTTCGTCGTGTCGACTGGATGGGGCGTGGACAGCCGGCGCGCCGACGCCGGCACCTTCGTCATCGGCCTGGTAGTCGGTGTGGCCGTGGTGGCGATCCTCGACCGCCATCAGAGGCGACGGTGACCGGTTGCACGAGACGGTTCTCGCGACCCCGCCGGCCGCCCGACGGGTCGCGTTGACGCCGGCAGGCGGGGCCGACAGACTGGGCGCTCGCGACGCTCCGGTCGTACCGGCCGGAGCCCTGAGGGGAGGAGACGCAATGCCCGAACGAGGTTCGGACGCCCTGCTGCGGGCGTGGAAGAACGGGGTCGGCATCGACGAAGAGGTGTTCCACAGCGTCGTCGAGGCCACCAAGGAGCTCGACATCCAGGACATCCTGATCAAGGGCCAGCCCCGGCCCGACCTGCTGCGGGCCAGCGCGGCGACCGACGACCCCGAGCGCTGCGGGACGGTGGTCACCGGGCTGCTGGCCGCGCTGAAGCGCGGCGGCGGCACGGTGGGCTCGCCGGTCATCCGGATCTTCCCGCGTGGCATCCCGTGGCCCGAGCAGTTCATCATCGACATCACGATCGGCCAGCAGCGCGCCGGGTTCTGACCCGTGGGCCCGACCGGTGATCGGGCGATCCTGCAGCTCCACCCGACCCGCCGCTGCAACCTCCGCTGCCTGCACTGCTACTCGCAGTCGGGCCCCGACGTCTCGGAGTCCCAGGACGTCGGCCTGCTGACGCAGGCGGTCGAGGACGCGGCGGCGCTCGGGTACGACGTCGCCGGCGTGTCGGGCGGGGAGCCCTTGCTCTACCGCCCGCTGCCGGCGCTGCTCCGGGCCGCCAGGGCCGCCGGCATGCGCACGACGGTCACCACCAACGGCATGGTCCTCACCGAGCGCAAGCTGGAGGAGCTGGCCGGGCTGGTGGACGTGCTCGCCATCTCGCTGGACGGCACGCCGGCCAGCCACGTCGAGATGCGGGGCGACGCAAACGCCTTCTCGCACATGGAGCGCTGGCTGCCGGCGGTGAGGGCCAGCGGCGTCGCGTTCGGGTTCATCACCACGCTCACCATGCACAACGCCCACGAACTGGCGTGGGTGGCCGACTTCGCCCGTGAGCAGGGGGCGTCGCTGCTCCAGATCCACCCGCTCGAACTGGAGGGCAACGCCGTCGAGCGCCTGCCGTCGTCGGTTCCCGACGCCACCGAGCTGGCCTTCGCCTTCGTGGAGTCGCTGCGCCTTCGGGGCGAGAGCGACCTGGCCGTCCAGCTGGACGTCGTCCGCCGGGGTGCCCTGCAGCGGGCCCCCGAGCGGTTCCTCGCCGGCGACGAGGACCTGCCGTCGCGCCTCGGCGGGTGGCTGTCGCCGCTGGTGATCGAGACGAGCGGCCGGGTCGTCCCCCTCACCTACGGCCTCGACCCTCGCTTCGCCCTGGGCGTGCTCACCGCCGAGCGGTCGCTGGCCTCGCTGGCGCAGGCCTGGTCGCCGGCACCCTTCCGCCGCCTCTGCCGCGACGTGCACGCCCGGCTCACCGCCGGCGAGGGCCCCGAGTTCGTGAACTGGTACGAGGAGGTCGCCCGGGCGGCGCGGGGGGCGCCGGCAGTCGCCTGATGCGGCGGGTCTGCGTCGACGTGGGCCCCTACCCTGCCTCCAGCTGGGTGAGCACCGTGGCCCTGAACGGCGCAGCGAGGAGCGGCACCAGCGGCGCGTAGGTCCCCGCCGCCGCCGCCTCCTGCATGTGGGCGTCCCGCGCCTCGGCCGACTCCCAGTCGGCGATCTCGACCAGCGCATCCGGGTCGCCGAGCACCTCGTACCGCGTGCTCCCGAGGAAGCCGCCGGGCGCCGCCTCCGGCTGTGCCAGGAGGCTCTCGATGAAGCCCTTCAACTCGTCGCGCCGGCCTGGGTGGGCCTTGAGCTCGATGATCACCTTGACGGCCACGATGTCCTCTCTCGGTCGGGCGGTGGGCCAGTATGACCGGAGTGATCGGACGAGTGGCCCCGCCGGACGCCGGCAGCTGACCTTGGCGGAGCCCGGCACCGGCGGTCGCATCCTGCTGTGGGGCAAGCTCGCCTACAGCGCACTCGAGGTGGTGGCGGGTGCGGTGCTGGTGGTGTTCGCCATCGTCCACCTCGACCTGGCCGCCACCCTGCACCGCGCCGCCCTGCGCGAGCTGGCCGAGGACCCGGGCGACTTCACCGCCCGGCACCTGCTGGACCTGCGCTCGGCGGGCACCCTGCACCCCCGCCGGGAGGCGGAGGTCGGCGCCGGGGTGCTCGTCTACGGGGCAGTGAAGGCGGCGCTGGTCGTGGCGGTGCTGCGCCGCTCGCGCCGGTTCGTGCGGATCGGCGCCGTCGCCTTCGTCGCCATCGCCGCCGCCGGGCTGGTCGTGCTGGTCCGCCGGCCCACCCCGGCGGGCCTCGCCCTGGGCGCCCTCGACATAGCGGTGGCCGCCGTCGTGGTGAGAGAGGCCCGGCGCGTCGGCTGACCGCCGGTGCCGGGGAAACGGGGCGCCGGTGCCGGCGGAGGGGCGACGCCGGCAGCCGGCGCCCACGGGGGACGAAGCGGCCACCACGGCGGCGCCGATGCGCCACCAGTGCTGTAATCGGCAGTCAGCGAGCCGGACTTGAGGCCCTACCTCCGCCGGCTCAGGTGCGGTGCCCGTTGTGGGCCGCGGCCAGCCGGGCGTCGATCTCCTCGTCGCTGACGGTGGCCGCGTGCGTGCCGGCCGCCTGCCGCTCCAGCTCCACGTCGCGGACACGATCGCCGGCCGCCGAGCGGCGGACGAGGCCGGCGCTCTCGACGTGGGCCTCCTCGGCTCGTTCGGCGTCGATGCGGGCGGCCTCGCGCAGCCGACCCTCGGGCCCGCGAGAGGGATCGGCGGCCCGGTTGAGCAGCTTGGTGTGCCAGCGCTCGCCCCAGGCGCCGCCCAGGAGGGCGCCCACGAGCATGGCCACCAGCGACCCGAGCCCGGCGAGCACCCCCACGTCCCGCCACTGGCCGGCGGCGGTGGGGATGCCGGCGTCACGCAGGTTGCGGGCCACGCCGCCCCAGTCGGCGATCACCAGCCCGACCAGCCCGCCGGCGACGACGACGCCGAGCAGGAAGACGAGCAGGCCGTTGGTGGAACCGGCCCGGCGGGCCATCCGTCCCGCCACATAGCCGCCGAAGACGAAGCAGAGGAGCAGGAGGACGGCTGCCGCCGCCCCTCCGGCCGCTCCGATGTCGTGCCACTGCCCGGCGCTGCGATGGGTGTCGAACCCGGCCGCACGGGCGGCGGCGGCGACGCCGGCCGCCAGCACCGCAAAGGCGCCGAAGGCGGCCAGCGTGCCGGCCAGGACGCTGGCCGCCGAGATGCGGCCCAGGCCGGCGTGGGCGGCCAGTGCCGCCCGGTCGCCCCTGGTCTCCACGGGATCCGTCGCCGTCGCTCGTGTCATGTCGTCCTCCTCCGATCGAGCGTGAAGGTCGTGAGGAGTTCGTGCCCCCCGGCGGGCCCGGGAAAACGGCCTAGGGCGAGCGGTGGCGGCGCTTCTCCGCATACATGGCGCGATCGGCCTCGACCAGCAGGTCCCGGATCTGGTCCTCGGTGGGCAGCGCCGCCTCGCCGTCGGCCACCGCCACGCCGATGCTGACACCGACGTCGATGCGCTCGCCGCCGATCTCCAGGGGTGCGCCCACGGCCGCCCGCAGCCGGTCGGCCAGCGGCCCGGCGTCACCTTCGCAGACGGCGAGGAACTCGTCGCCGCCCACCCGGCCGATGAGGTCGGTGCCCCGCATTTGGCGCTGGAGGCGATTGGCGACCCGGGCCAGCAGGCGGTCGCCGGTCTCGTGCCCGTAGCGGTCGTTGACCGGCTTGAACCCGTCGAGGTCGATGTAGAGGACCGCCGCCGGCGCGCCGGTGCGGGCCCGGCGGGCCAGGGCGGTGCGCAGGTGCCCGAGCACCGCCTCACGGTTGGGCAGGCCGGTGAGGGGGTCGTGGAGCGCCTGGTGGGTGAGGCGGTCCTCGGCCAGTTTGGCGGCCGTGACGTCGACGTGGCAGACCAGCGCCCCGCCTCCACCCGGGAGGGGTGTGGCCCGGACCACGAACCACCGGTCCTCCAGGGGCGACGGGCACGGGTAGCGGTACTCGAACGAGCGCCGGCGGCCGGCGAGGACGCCGTGGATGCCTTCGGCCACCACCGCCGCGTCGGAGTCGCCAGCGGCGGCCGCTCGCATGCAGGTCCCGAGGTAGTCGACACCCACGCCCGTGGTCGCCGGGTCGCCGTCGCCGACCTCGGCGCCGATGACCCAGGCGTGGTTGACGTGGGTGATGACGCCTTGCTGGTCGAGGAGCGCGGCGCTGTCGGCCAGGGCGTCGAACACCGCCATGCGGGCATCGGGCGCGCGCACCCGGGCGGTGGAAGATCGTGTGTCGACCATGAATCGCCTCCGCGTTGAAACGGTCGTGGTCTCCCGCGATGGTGCCATCCCAGGGCCGGATCCGCGCACCGCCGGCGCCTACTGCGCGATTCGGTCCCGCGCCTCGCGCGCCACCCGCCGGGCCTCCTGGAGGGGGACCGGCGTGCGGGCCCCCTCGGTCGACGAGGCGAGCACCACCGCCACCGCCGTCTCCGGCGTGGTCCGCCAGCCGGCGTGGGCGACGACCGGCCGGGCGCCCGTGCGGGTGCACACCCACGCGCCCACCGCCCGGCCGGCGAGGAGCACCGGCGACGTCGAGCCCCGGCGCTGCTCCGGGAGGGAGCCGGTCGCCTCGAGCAGCCGGTGGGTGACGCCCACCGTCGGCAGGTCCGCCACAGCACCGAGGTGGAGGGCCAGCCCCGCCCGCCGGGGGTGGTCGAGGCCGGTGGCGTCGACCAGCAGCACGTCGGGGCGCACGGCCAGGCCGGCGACGGCCTCGGCGAGAAGCGGTCCCTCCCGCAGCGCCAGCAGGCCGGGGGCGTAGGACGCCGGCACCCGGCCCGACACCACCGACTGGTCGAGCACGTCGTCGGCCCGGCGCGGTCCGTCCGCCGGCCGGCCCTTCAGGTGGAGGTCGCCGCGCCGCCGGCCCTCCACGGGGCGCCAGACCACGGCCGCCGCCCACGCCCGGTCGCCCGGGTGCCCCGGCCCGGCCTCCCCGCGGGCGAAGGCCACGAAGCACCCGCCCACCACCGGCCGGCCGGCGGGCGACCAGGGCTCCTCGGCCTGCGCCCGCTCGGCCAGATCCGCCTGGAAGGCGACCAGTTCCTCAGCCGTCGCCGGCCAGTCCACTACCGCCGGAAGGTGCCCACCAGGGTGCCTTCGGCCAATTCCTTGCCCGCCATGGCCCGGCGGACGTCCTCGGCCGAGGCGCCGGGCTGCACGTCGAGGCGCTCGCCGACGGCGAACAGACGGAAGAAGTAGCGGTGGGGCCGGTCGCCGATCGGGGGCTGGGGGCCGCCGTAGCCGGTGCCGCCGTAGTCGTTGGCTCCCTCGACGGCGTCTCCCGGCACCTTGCCCTCGTCGAGCGAGCGCAATTCCGGATCGAGGTTGGTGACGACCCAGTGCACCCACGTGCCGCCAGGCGCGTCGGGGTCCTCGCACAGCAGGACCAGCTCGGCCGTGCCGGCGGGCACGTCGGTCCATTCGAGCGGCGGGGACAGGTCGTCGCCATCGCGGGAGAAGCGGGGCGGGATCTCGGTGTGGTCGCCGAAGGCCGGGCTCCGCAGCTCGATGGTGTCCATGGCTCCTCCTTGGTCGGTGGATTCGGCTCGCAGCCGCTCGGGGGCGATGCGGACGTCGACAGAGCACTTCCCGCCGCCGGCCGAGCGGAACGTCAGCCGGGCCGAGCCCGCCGACGCGGCCCGGAACCGGAAGTGCAGGCTGGCGCCGCGCACCTCCGTGGCGACGAGCGACACCGCCGGGGGCGACGGGCCAGGCTCCCAACCTTCGGGGAGCGACACCTCGAACAGGCACCCGGCCACCGCCCACACCACGGGCTCGTCCTCGATCGGCATGCCCTCAATTGTCCCCCGGCGGCCGAATCCCCCACCACGACGGGGCGTCGGGGTGCTCGGCCCGCTCCCACGCGTCGAAGTCCTGGGCGGCGCGCAGGTGCTGCCCGCCGTCGACGGGCAGCACGACGCCCGTCACCCAGGCGGCGGCCGGCGACGACAGGAACCACACGGCGGCGGCCACGTCGTCGGCGGTGCCGAAGCGGCCCAGCGGCATGTTGGCGAGGAAGCTGTCCCGCACCTCCGCCACGGCGAGGACGGCGTCGTTGAGGTCCGACGGCACGGGGCCCGGGGCCACGGAGTTCACCCGGATGCCGGCGGGGCCCAGTTCGTTGGCCGCCGTCTTCACGAACATGTCCATACCCGCCTTGGCCGCCGAGTAGGGGGCGAGGAAGCGAGCCGGCCGGATGCCGTTCAGCGACGAGATGGCGGTGAAGGCGCCCCCGCCGGCCGCCGCCATGTGGGGCGCGGCGTGCTTGAGGGCCAGGAAGCAGCCGGTCATGTTGACCTCGACGACGAGCCGCCATGCCTCCACCGTGAGCACGGCGACGGGCGCCGCCCATCCCTGACCGGCCGAGTGGACGACGGCCCGCAGCGGCCCGGCCTCGGCGGCGCCGGCCACCGCCCGCGCGACGGCGTCCTCGTCGGTGACGTCGGCCACCACCGGGCGGGCGCCGGGGCCCAGGCTCGCCGCCGCCGCCCGGAGCTTGGCCTCGGTACGGCCGACGATGGTGACGGTGGCACCGGCTTCCACGAACCGGCGGGCGCACGCCAGGCCGAGCCCGCTGCCGCCGCCGGTGACCAGCACGGAGGATCCCTCGTAGTCCATGCCGGCATTGTGCTCCCAGGGTTCCGAGGATGACGGGCGAAGTCGGAGCGACCTCCAAGGCTCGGCCCACGGTGGCGTGAGCCCCGGGCTCGATCCTTGCCTCAGACGACACGGAACCCCCGGTCGCAGGACAAGGAGAAAGACGATGAACAGCATCCGCAAGGCGCTCGTCGCCGCCGGGCTGGCCGGCTCCGCCCTCGTCGGCGGCGCCGTCGGCGCCAACCTGATCGGCACGGCCGGCGCCCAGACCAGTGCCACGGCCGCCGCCAGCACCCAGGCGCCCGCCCAGCCCGGCCCCCCCGCCGGCTTCGACCCGGCCAAGGGCGGCCACGTCGCCAACGGCATCACCGAGACCGTCCTCACCGGGGACACGGCGGAGAAGGTGAAGGCCGCCGCCCTGGCCGCCGTGCCCGGCGGCACCATCCAACGGGTCGAGAACGACGCCGAGGGCGACGCCTACGAGGCCCACATGGTGAAGTCCGACGGGTCGCTGGTGACCGTGAAGCTCGACGCCGGCTTCAACGTCACCACCATCGAGTCGGGCATGGGGCCCCGGTAGACCCCCTCCTCCCCGGCACGGCGCCCAGACCACGGCCAGGCGGCAGCGCCACCCGCCTGGCCGTGGCGGCGCACCCGCTCCCAGCTCGGCGGCCGGAATGGCAGGGTTGGCGAGCCGGGCGCTCCGCTAGAGTGGACCGTCGTCCTTGGGGATGCATGGCTCCAAGGTCCTGTGGTGCAGTTTGGAGTGCACGCCGGCCTGTCAAGCCGGAGGTCGCGGGTTCAAATCCCGTCAGGACCGCGGTCGGGTAGCTCAGCTGGTAGAGCGCGCGCCTGAAAAGCGCGAGGTCACCGGATCGACACCGGTCCCGACCAC
>DASSMA010000002.1:0-7093 GCA_035689115.1 Acidimicrobiales bacterium | reverse complement strand
TCATCCTCCGGCTCAAACGGTTGTGGTCCGTCGAGCCGGAGGGTGACGATCAGCCCGTGGTCAGTGGTGGATGCTCTGTCGGTTCAGGACCGACAGATGTCGCTGTACGCGCGCCTACACATGTAGTTGTACGCGAACACCGTGCGCCGCACCCGCCTCACCGACCGTCGCCAGGCCCGGCTGTGGCCCGACTGGCGCCACTTCGGGTTCCTCACCGACTTGGACGGCGACGCCGTGGACCTCGACGCCTTCCACCGCCACCACGCCGTGATCGAGCTCGCCATCCGGGACCTGAAGGAGGGCGCCGGCCTCGAGCACGTGCCGTCGGGACACTTCCACGCCAACAGCGCCTGGTTGCAGTGCTCGGTGCTGGCCCACAACCTGATCCGTTGGACGGCCACCCTCGGCCAGCCCGCCCCCGTGGACCGCCTCACGGTGGCCCGCACCGTGCGCACCCGCCTGCTGGCCGTGCCCGCCCGGCTGGTCAACCGAGCGGGCACGCTCGTGCTGCGCGGTCCTGTCGACTGGCCGTGGGCGGGGTGGTTCGAGCGGCGGCTCGCCGCCCTCCGCTGTCTGCAGCCCTCCACTGGCTGATCTCGCCTCAGCGGCCAGGCGCACCGCCCACGCAGACCGGCGCCGACAACCGACGACCGCCTCCGTGTCGATGAAGGCCGTCCCCATGTCGGTGCCGGCGCCGCCGATGAAGGGTCGGCCAATGGCTGCGCCGGTCAGGCCGCTATGGAGGGGACTTCAGCGGTGGATCGGTGGATCGAGGCTCAATGAAGCGCCCGTTGCGCAGCGTCGAGGCGAGGTACTCGGGATTCTTGGGGATCGTGTCGTGCTGTCCTCGGACGATCGCCACCGGAATATCGAGCTCGGCGAGCAGTCCGGCGCGATCCAGACGGTTGTGGAAGGCACGGACGCCGTTGACGTGGTGCTCGACGGGAATACTGCGCTCGATCGACCGTGCGTGCTCTACGGTGTCCGGGTCGGCGTCTGGAGCGAACAGGTGGGCCCAGTAGCGGTCCCAGGCTGCATCGACTCCCTCGTGCCGGAGGACGCGCACGGCCTCGTCCCGGAAGGCCGGTGTCGGCCGGACGCCCGCCTTCGCGCCCACGAGCACGAGGCTGCGCACCCTTGCCGGAGCGAGCGACGCGACTTCCAGAGCGCATGATCCGCCGACGGAGTTCCCAACGACTACGAGGTCGTCAGATCCGGCCAAGTCGACGGCTGCCTCAGCCCAGCCTTTCAGTGAGGCGCCGATCGAGCAGAGCGTCGGCGCCACCACAGCGTCGGCCAGGCCCCACCGGGCCGTCGGCCAGATCGAGCCGTCGAGCGGCAACGGGTGGAGCAGGACGAGCTTCAACGATCGAATCATGGCCCGAGCAGCGTGTACGCGCCGATCGGTCGCAGTTCGGGCCCTCCCAGCCATTGCGAGATCGAGTGGGTGATAGGTGGTACCCGTGCCCGGCCCTGACCGGAGCGCGTCAAGATGTGATCGTGGAACCGGGCGACATCCGGCTTTCTTTCAACGAAGCAGCGAAGATCTATGACGAGGTGCGCCCCTCGTATCCCGCCGTCATGTTCGACGAGCTGTTCGAGATGCTGCGGCCGAATCCGGCGATCGTCGAGGTCGGCCCAGGAACAGGCCAGGCAACAAAGGACCTCCTTGCCCGAGGCGCATCGGTTCATGCCATCGAGATCGGCCCGGCGATGGCGGCGAAGTTGCGGTCGAACCTCCCCTCCGATCGCCTTGACGTCACTATTGGCGACTTCGAGGTGGTCAACATCACGTCCGCCTCGGCCGACGTGGACTTCTCGGCGACGGCGTACCACTGGATCTCTCAAAGAGCGCAGGCTGACCGACCGGCCACGATCCTCCGACCTGGTGGCCTCGTGGCGATCGTTGACCTGATCCAAGTCGACTCGCCCGACGACGCCGGCTTCTTTGCCGCCAACCAGGCGATCTATGAGCGCTACGGTCAGGGCCACACCGGCCCGCCGGCCCCAACGAGGGATGCTGTCGACCCGAAGATTCGGCACGTGCTGAGGCGGATGGTCCTTCGGCTCCGTCGCCGTCCGCCGGTACGACTGGAACCAGTCGTACACCGCGTCGGAGTATCGGCAACTGATCCTGTCGTTCTCGGGTACGCAAATGATGAACCAGTCCGACCGAACGGGCCTCCTCAACGACATGGAGGCACTCATCCGAGAGCGCTTCCGCGGCCTCATCATCAGGCCGCTCGTCGTCACGCTCACGACCGCCGTCCTGCGTTGACGACCACCTGGCCCTCGCGACGCAGACGTTCTGACGCGACAGGTGTAGTGCCGACGCGCTCGCTACTTGGCGTAGCTTAGGAGAGCGCACCCGTTGGTTTCGGACATTTGCTCCGGCGAGCTGGAAATGAGCGCAACCGGGTGTCGACGTAGCGGCCTCGGGGAGACCGCTCCGGTATGTCGAGGCCCGACGCGGGGGCGGTCGGGCGTCAGATCCTCGCCAGCCCTTGGCCGGCCAGGGCCAGTCCCACTACCACGATGACGGCGCCGGCCACGGCGGGCACCAGCCGGTCCAAGGACCTGAGGCCCCTCCCCCGCGACGAGGCGAGCAGGCGGCGGTTCAGCGCCCCGCGCGCCCGGAGCAGAACCAGGCCGGTTCCCGTCAGCGTGAGGGCCATTCCGACGCCGTAGGCGAGGACGAGCACGACCCCGAACCACGCCCGGTGGAGGGCGATGGCGCCCAGGATCACCACCACGGCCGACGGGCTGGGGAGGAATCCGCCCACGAAGCCGATAGCCAGCATGTTCCCCCACGTGAGGGCTTGGCCTCGGCCCACGGGGCCGTGGCGGTGCGTCCGCCCGCCATGGCGGGGGACGTCGCTGCCCACGTCGTGGTGGTCGTGGTCGTGGTCAACGTCGTCGCTAGCGATGTGATGCCGAGCGTCGACTGGCGCCGATGCGCTCCCGCGGTGGCGGGCCATCCGCCACGGGCGGAGAAGGAGCCCGCCCCCGACGGCGGCCAGCATGAGGCCGCTGGCCAGCCCGAGCCACGGGTACAGGCGCTCCGGTGCGATCACGGCCGACGCCGAGATGGCCACGCCGAGAACGAGGACACCGGCGGTGTGGGTGAGCGTCACGGTGACGGCCACGAGGGCGGCTTGGCGCAGGGACCCCTGCTGGCCGACGAGGTAGGCGGCCATCACCGTCTTGCCGTGGCCCGGGGCGAAGGCGTGGATAGCGCCGAGCAGCGCCGAGAGGGCGACGGCGACCAGCGCGAACCAGGGCGACACCTGCTGGCGGGCGACGAACGACGTGAACGCCCTGGTGGCCCGGTCCACGCCGCGCGGCAGCGGCGCCGAGGGGCTGCCGGCGACGAGATCGAGGCCGGCCAGCGGGGCGCCGCCCGGCGTGGCCGTGAACCTCACCGCCCGCTCGTCGAGCGGCTGCTGGAGGAGGCTCCTCGGGTAGGCGGTGAGCTCCCGGCTCACGCTGGCCCGGCGCACGCCGGCGCCCGCCACCGTGACGCGGTCGCCGGCCACGGTGATCTCCCTCCAGCCGGTGCGGTCGAGGTCGTTGTCGCTGGCGTACTCGACCTGGCGACGGGCGCGGAGGTCGGCGCCCGCCACCAGCCCGCAGGTGAGGCGCAGGGTCGTGAGCCCCGCCTGGCCCGGCGGGAAGGAGAGAGCGCTCGAGCGCAGGCGTGGCTCGACGGTGCTGCCGTCCACCCGGAGGGAGAGGTGACGGCCGATGTCCCCGCACGCGGCGCGCCGGAAGGCGCCCCGCTCGGCGGCGGAGATCCTCCCGTCGCCGTCAGCGTCGATCTCCCCCTTGCGCTGGAAGGTCGGGATCTCCGCCATGTCGAGCACGAACCGCACGTCGATGCCGTCGGGCCGCACCACCAGGCCGCTGTAGGTGTTCACGGTGAAGTTGCCGAGGGGGTGGGCGGCGGCCGGGGCGGCGGCCAGCACCAGCCCGCCGGCGACGGCGGCGGCCGCCAGCACCAGCCGGCCCGTCACGCGGGCCGTCACCGGCCCTCCAGGGAGGCCAGAGCCCGGCGGGCCGTGGTCGCGTGCAGCGGATGGAAGGCGGGGTTGGCGGCCAGCGCCGAGGCCAGGTGGGCTCGCGCCTGGTCGGGGTGGCCGAGAGCCAGCTCGATCATCCCGGCGTGGAACTCGAACAGGGCGTTGCGGGTCCCGAGGGAGCGGGCCCGGGCCGACGCCTCGAGCGCCTCGGCGTCGCGGCCTGCCTTGTGCAACGCCCACGCACAGGCGTCCTGCATCTCGACGAACGGACGGCTTCGGAGCCCCCGATCGGCGACTGCCACCGCCCGGCCGGCGTCGCCGTGGTCGGCCTCGAACAGCGCTGCCTCGACGTCGACAGCCACGCCGTTGGCCTCGAAGAGTCGCTGCTCGGTGCGGAACAGCTCGTACTGCCGGCTGGCATCGCGCCGGCGGCCCAGCGACTCGAGCAGCTCGCCGTACAACAGCACGTAGCCGGGCTGGGGAAGCCGCGCGACGGCTTCGCCGAGGTCGCGCACGGCGTCGTCGGACCGGCCCAGGGCCAGCTCGGCACGCGCCCGCCCTTCGAGCAGGGCGGCGTAGGAGGGGTCGGCGGCCAGGCCGGCCTCGTACTGGGCCAGTGCTGCGTGGGCGTCGCCGGCCACGAGGGCCAGGTCGCCGAGCTGGTACCGGGCGAAGGCCTGCTGGGCTGGGCCGAGTGCCTGGTCCAGGGCCCGCTGCATGAGCGACCGCGCCTCGTCGAGGTTGCCGCGCAGCTCCCAGCTGTAGGACACGCGGGCCAGCGACGCGGCGTCCGGGCTGAGGTCGACCATCCGCTGGGTGGCATCCCAGGCCTCCTGGTAGTGGCCGAGCTGAGTCTCGGCGTCGACCAGCGTCCCGTAGAGGGATGCGTTGGCCGGGTTGACGGCCAGGCCGGTGCGGGCCCAGCGACGGGCCCCCGCGAAGTCGTGTCGGGCGTTGGCCAGCGCGGCCATGCCGGCAGCGGCGACGTAGTTGTCCTCGGGGCGCAGCTTCAGCGAGCGCCGCAAGGCCCCCTCCGCCTTTGGGTACAGCTGCGGGTTGGCGGAGACCTTCGCCTGCTCGACGTAGGCCATGCCCAGCGCCGCCCACGCCGCGTCGTCACCCGGCACCTGGCGCAGCCGCTCGCGGAGGGCGGCCGGGTCGGCCCTGCGGGCGGCGACCGGCGACGCGGCGGCGGTCTGCCGGTCCTCGGCGCCCCTGCCCACCCTTGCCACCGAGCCGAGCGCCAGCACGGCGACGGCTGTCCCGACGGCGACCAGCGCCAGGCCGGCGGCCCGCCTCACGCCGGGCCGTCCTTCTGCGGAGGGTACGGCGCCTGGTGGGCGAAGACCACGATGTTGTCCTTGTACGAGCGGGCCCGGCGGTCGAACGCCCCGCCGCAGGTGATGAGCCGCAGTTCGGGCCCCGCCGTCGGCCCGTAGACCCGTGCGGCGGGGAGGTCGTCTTTGGGGTACTGGCGGACGGCGTCGACGGCGAAGGACGTCGTCGAGCCGTCGGCCCGCCGGATGGCGATGCGGTCGCCCGGCTGGAGCGTCGGCACCTTGAAGAACGCGGCCGGGCCGGTGTGGGAGTCGAGGTGGCCGACGACGACGGCGGCCCCCTCGTCCCCGGGCGCCGGCCCCGCCCGCCACCAGCCGGCCACCGAGAAGTCGCGGGGCGCCTCCAGGAGACCCGTCGGGTCGACGTCGAGCCCGACGAGGGCGGTGTGGACCCCGATACGGGGGATGTCGACGGCCACCGGCGCCGGCTGGGTGGCGGGCGCCGCCGCCGGCGCCCGCACTCCCATGTCATTGAGGCGACCCACCTGCACGGGGGCCGGGACCCGCAGGGCGGACCAGGCGGCCGCCGCCGCCCCGTCGAGGAGGACGGCGGCGTCGAGCAGGGCCACCGTCCAGAGGACCGCCGGCCGCCGGGCGGCTCGACGCCACCAGGCGGCCGGCCCGGCCGGGGCCGCTGGTCGGGCAGTCCCGGCCATCGCCGTCACTCCACGCGGAGCCGGTGGCGAAGGGTGAGGACCCCGGCCGCCGCCAGCAGCAGGCCGCCGACGGCGGCGCTTATCGGCAGCACCGGCAGGCCGTCGGCCGTGCCGCCGGCGCCGGCGCCCACTCCGCCCGACGGGGCAGCCGCCTGGGTGGACTGCCGGGTCACGGTCGCGCCCCGCACCTGCGCTCCGGCGGACGCCGTGGCGTTGCGGGCGGCGTCGGAGGCGTTGGCGTTGGGCGGGCCGCCGGCCAGGTTGGCGGCCGTGGCGTGGGGCAGGGCGACGTAGGGGAAGCTGCGCCCGAAGGCGGCGTCGTTCTGGTTGACGCCGTCACCGGCGGCCAGGGCGTCGACCAGCTTGCCCGTCTGGGCCGCCCCCTCCACCGCCTGCAGGGAGATGTCGACCACGTCGTCGGCCAGGCGCCGGCCGTTGGGGAAGCCGGCCAGGTCCTTGCCCAGCACGCCGAGGCGGCTCGGGTTCGCCGTCGGCGCGACGGACATGTTCAGGCGCAGCTCCTCGGCCGGCACGAAGTCGCCGCCCTTCCTGCCGTCCTTGTTGAGCATCTGCGAGTTGAGGTCGACGGGCAGGGCCACGTTGCCGTCGGGCGCCTTGCACTCCTTGCAGAGCCCGGTGAGGAAGATCTCGAACAGGTCGTTGCGGGGCGCCGCCGGCGCCGGCACGTTGTAGATCTTCTGCACGAGCGTCGGCACGATCGGCGACAGAACCTTGTCGACCACCGGCTGGACGGTGTGGTCCTTGTCAGGCGTCAGCCCGTTGAAGGCGTCCTTGAACTTGAGCGGCACCACCACCTCGTTGACCAGCGGGTTGCCGAGCCGCGAGACCTGCACGAAGCCGTCGTCGCTGGCCGCGCCCTGGGGGGCCGAGACCGAGGCGCCCTTGCGGGACGTGGTGCTCCACACCCCGACGACGGGATTGTCGCCGGCATTGCCCTTGGCCGCCAGGTCGTTCTTGGGCACCTGCAGGGCGATCGTGTTGACGTTGAAGCCCGACAGCGTGTCGTGGCCGGCCTCCTTGAGGTTCGTCCCGTAGAGGAGGTCGAACACCCGCAGGTCCA
>DASSMA010000001.1:0-41865 GCA_035689115.1 Acidimicrobiales bacterium | reverse complement strand
CAACGCGGTGGCCGCCGCCGTCACCTACGACGACCCCACCCGCACGGCCACCCTCAACCCCACCGCCGACCTGGCGGCCGGCGCCACCTACACGGCCACGGTCACGGGGGCCAAGGACGCCGCCGGCAACACCATGGCGGGCTCCACCACGTGGTCGTTCACGACGTCGGCCACCACCTGCCCGTGCACCATCTGGCCGTCCACCGCCACGCCGGTCAACGCCTCGGAGCCGGACGGCTCGGCGGTCGAGCTGGGCGTCAAGTTCCAGGCCGACCAGGCCGGCACCATCACCGGCGTCCGCTTCTACAAGGGGAGCGGCAACACGGGCACCCATATCGGCAACCTGTGGTCCTCCACCGGCACCCGCCTGGCCACCGTCACCTTCGCCAACGAGACGGCTACTGGGTGGCAGCAGATGAACTTCTCGGCGCCGGTGGCCGTCACCGCCGGCACCACCTACGTGGCGTCGTACTTCGCACCGGCCGGCGTCTACGCGGCCGACGGCAACTACTTCGCCACCGCCGGCGTCGACCGCCCGCCCCTCCACGCCCTGGCCAACGGGTCGTCGGGCGGCAACGGCGTGTACCTGTACGGCGCCTCGTCGGCGTTCCCGAACCAGACCTACCAGTCCACCAACTACTGGGTCGACGTGGTGTTCGTCCCCAACGGGCCCGACACCACCCCGCCGGCGATCTCGTCGGTCTCCGCCATCCCCGGCGGCACCTCGGCGGTGGTCACGTGGACCACCAACGAGGTGTCGAACTCCCGGGTCGACTACGGCACCGACAGCGCGTCGCTCGCCTCGAGCGTCTCCGACGCCACCATGGTGACCTCGCACTCGGTGACCCTCAACGGCCTGGCGCCGGCCACCACCTACTTCTTCCGGGTGACGTCGGCCGACGCGGCGGGCAACCCGGCCACCTCGCCGGCGCCGCCGGGCGCGCCGGCCACCTTCGCCACCCCGCAGCCCAGCCTGGGCGACAACACCACCGCCGACTTCGCGGCCGGCACCCTGGGCACCTACGCCTACCTGGCCCAGACGGCCGACGGCGAGGTGGCCCTCGCCCCGGCCGACGGTGGCGAGTTCAGCTCCGGCCTGCCCGCCGGGTGGGCCACCACGGCCATCCAGACGGGCGGCACGGCCACCGTGTCGGGCGGGAAGGTCACCGTCGACGGCGCCCGCATCGCCCCCACGCCCACCTACGCCGCCGGCCGCTCGCTCGAGTTCTCGGCCACCTTCAGCGGCCAGGCCGGCCAGAGCGTGGGCTTCGGCCTCACCCTCAACGAGTCGCCGTGGGCCATGTTCGGCACCAACGGCGGCGGCAGCCTGTACGCCCGCAGCCGGCTCAACAACAGCAACACCAACACCAACCTGGGCGCCAGCCTGCTCGGGTCGGCCCACCGGTTCCGCATCGACTGGAACGCCACCAACATCGTGTTCTCGGTCGACGGCGTGGTGAAGGCCACCCACAGCCGCACCATCTCCGTGGCCATGCGCCCGGTGGTGCGGGAGAACACCGTCGGCGGCGGGTCGGTGGTCGTGGACTGGCTGCGCATGACGCCCTACTCCAGCCCCGGCACCTTCACCTCGCGGCTCATCGACGCCGGGGCCCCGGTGCCGTGGACCACCGCCGTCTGGACCGCCGACCTGCCGGCCGGCACCTCGCTGACGGTGAGCGTCACCACCGGCAACTCGCAGGACCCGAACGACGGCACCTGGACGGCGCTCACGCCGCTCGCCGGCTCGGGGGCGACGGTTGGAACCACCGCCCGTTACCTCCAGTACCGCCTCACCCTCTCCACCACTGCCGGCGGCCAGACGCCGGCCCTGCGCGACATCACCTTCAGCCATGGGTGACGACCACCCCTGCACCGGATGGGCGCCCGGACTCCGCGCCCACTACGGCGAACGGAGCCTGGACAGATGACGAGCAACCTCCACCACACGGGCAGGGGAGCCTCCCTGGCCCTCGCCCTGATCCTCACCGTGCTGAGCAGCACGGTGGCGCTGGCCGTCCCGGCCGCCGCGTCGGACTGCCCGTGCACCATCTGGCCGGCGTCGGCCGCACCGGCCAACCCGTCGGTGGGCGACAGCAGCTCGGTCGAGCTGGGCGTGAAGTTCCGTGCCGACCAGGCAGGCACCATCACCGGCGTGCGCTTCTACAAGGGCGCGGCCAACACCGGCACCCACGTCGGCAGCCTGTGGGACAGCGCCGGGACCCTGCTCGCCCAGGCCACGTTCGTGAACGAGACGGCCACGGGGTGGCAGCAGGTGAACTTCACCAGCGGCGTCCAGGTCGCCGCCGGCACCACCTACGTGGCGTCGTACTTCGCCCCCGTCGGCCGCTACGCCGGCGACAACGACTACTTCGCCACCACCGCCGTCCTGAACTCGCCCCTGAAGGCCCTGGCCGGCGGCGAGGACGGGGGCAACGGGGTCTACGCCTACGCCCCCTCGAGCACCTTCCCCTTCGGGAGCTACCGGTCCACCAACTACTGGGTCGACGTCGTCTACGAGCGCAGCGGCCCCGACACGGTGGCACCTGTGGTCGCCACGTCCTCCCCGGCGTCCGGGGCCACCGGCGTCCCCCGCCGGTCGACCGTCACGGTGAAGTTCAGCGAGTCCGTCAACGCCTCCCTCGCCCTCCAGTCGCCGGCCGGTCCCGTCGCCACCACCCTCTCCTACGACGACACCACCCACACGGCCACCTGGACGCCCACCGCTGCGCTGGACTACTCGACCACCTACACCGCCACCGTCACCGGTGCCGACAGCGCCGGGAACCAGCTGGCGCCGGCGAGCTGGTCGTTCACCACCGCCGCCGTGCCGCCGAACGAGGGACCGGGTGGTCCCATCCTCGTGATCTCCAACGCCGACAACCCCTTCAGCCGCTACAACGGCGACCTCCTGCGGGCCGAGGGGCTCAACGAGTACCTGGCGGCCGACATCTCCACCGTCACGCCGTCCACCCTGTCGTCCTACGACGTCGCCGTCCTCGGCGACGGCCCGCTGACCGACGCCCAGGTCACCATGCTGAGCGACTGGGTCACCGCCGGCGGCAACCTCATCGCCATGCGGCCGGACAAGAAGCTGGCCGGGCTGGTGGGCGTCACCGACACGTCGTCCACCCTGGCCGACGCCTACCTGCTGGTCGACACGGCGAGCGGCCCGGGGGCCGGCATCGTGGGCCAGACCATGCAGTTCCACGGCACCGCCGACCGCTACACGCTCAGCGGCGCGGCGGCCGTGGCCACCCTCTACGCCGATGCCGCCACGGCCACGGCCAACCCGGCCGTCACCCTGCGCAGCGTGGGCTCCTCCGGCGGCCAGGTGGCGGCGTTCGCCTACGACCTGGCCCGCTCCGTCGTCTACACCCGCCAGGGCAACCCGGCGTGGGCCGCCCAGGAGCGCGACGGCGCTGCCCCCATCCGCTCCGACGACAAGTTCTGGGGCGGCTCGCAGCCGAACTACGTCGACCTCAACAAGGTCGGCATTCCCCAGGCCGACGAGCAGCAGCGGCTGCTGGCCAACCTGGTGACGTCCATGACCCTGGACCGCAAGCCGCTGCCCCGGCTGTGGTACCTGCCCAACGGCAAGAAGGCCGCCGTGGTGATGTCGGGCGACGACCACGGCAACGGCGGCACCACCGGCCGCTTCGACAACGAGGTGGCCCAGAGCCCGGCCGGCTGCAACGTGGCCAACTGGGAGTGCGTGCGCTCCAGCTCGTACATCTATCCCGGCACCGCCGTCACCGACGCCCAGGCCGCCTCCTACAGCGCCCAGGGCTTCGAGATCGGCGTGCACGTGAGCACCGACTGCGCCGACTACACGGCGGCGTCGCTGGAGTCGAACTACGCCAGCCAGCTGGCCGCGCTCGCCCAGCAGCTCCCCTCCAACCCGCCCCAGTCGAGCGAGCGCACCCACTGCATCGTGTTCAGCGACTGGGCCAGCCAGCCCAAGGTGGAGGCCAACCACGGGATCGGGCTCGACACCAACTACTACTGGTACCCGCCCGAGTGGGCCGCCACGCGACCCGGTTTCATGACCGGCTCGGCGCTGCCGATGCGCTTCGCCGATCTCGACGGCACGGCGATCAACACCTACCAGGCGGCCACCCAGCTCACCGACGAGTCCGGGCAGTCGTACCCGTCCACCGTCGACACGCTGCTCGACCGGGCGGTCGGGTCGGAGGGGTACTACGGCGTCATCACCGCCAACATGCACACCGACACCGCCGCCTCGGACCTGCACGACCTCATCGTCGCCTCGGCCCAGGCCCGGGGCGTCCCGGTCGTCTCCGGCCGCCAGCTGCTCACGTGGACGCAGGGCCGCGACGCCTCGTCGTTCGCCAACATCTCCTGGGCCGGCTCGGCGCTGAGCTTCACCGTCAACGCCGGCGCCGGCGCCAACGGCCTCCAGGGGATGCTGCCGGTCACCGGCCCGGGCGGCACGGTGCTCGCCGCCGTCACCCGTGGCGGCTCGGCCGTGCCCTTCACCACCCAGTCGGTCAAGGGCGTGCAGTACGCCTTCTTCGGGGCTGCGGCCGGGGCCTACGTGGCCTCCTACGGGACGCCCGACACCACGGCGCCCGCCATCTCGGCGGTGGCCGCCGCTCCGGGCTCCGGCACCGCAGTGGTGACGTGGACCACCAACGAGGCGTCCACCACCCGGGTCGACTACGGCACCACCACCTCGCTCGGCACGAGCGTGAGCAACGGGGCGCTCACCACCGCCCACAGCATCACCCTCACCGGCCTCACCGGGTCGACGCCGTACTACTTCCGGGTGACGTCGGCCGACGCGGCCGGCAACGCCGCCACGTCGCCGGCCTCCCCGGCGGCGCCGGCCACCTTCACCACGCTGGCGGCCACGGTCGGCGACGCCACCACCGCCAACTTCGCAGCCGGCACCGTCGGCACCGGCGCCTACCTGGCCGAGACGGCCGACGGCGAGGTCGGCCTCAATCCCACCACCGGCGGCGAGTTCACCAGCGGCCTGCCCAGCGGCTGGTCGGCCACCACCCTCCAGACGGGCGGCTCGGCCGCTGTGTCGGGCGGCAAGGTGGCCGTCGACGGCGCCCGCATCGGGCCGTCGAGCACCTACGGCCCGGGCCGGTCGCTCGAGTTCGTGGCCACCTTCACCGGCGCCGCCAACCAGAGCGCCGGCTTCGGCAACACCCTCAACGAGACGCCGTGGGCCATGTTCGGCACGAGCAGCGGCGGGGCGCTCTACGCCCGGAGCCGGTCCGTCGTCCTGCTCACCTCGACGGAGACCAACACCAACCTCGGGACCACCTACCTCAACGCCCCCCACCGCTACAGGATCGACTGGACGTCGTCGAGCATCACCTTCTCGGTGGACGGCGTGGTGAAGGCCACCCACTCGCGGAACATCACCAGCTCCATGCGCCCGGGCGTGCGTGACAACACCACCGGCGGCGGGGCGGTCACCGTCGACTGGATGCGCATGACCCCCTACGCCACCACCGGCACCTTCACCTCGCGGGTCCTCGACGCCGGCGGCTCGGTCGGCTGGACGGCCGCCACCTGGAACGCCGACCTGCCCTCGGGCACCGCGGTGAAGGTGAGCGTGTCCACCGGCAACACGGCCACCCCCGACGCCACCTGGACGGCGTTCACGGCCCTCGCCGGATCCGGGGCGAGCGTCGGCAGGACCAGCCGGTACATCCGCTACCAGCTGACGCTCACCACCAGCAGCACGGGCCAGTCGCCGGCCCTCCGGGACATCACCTTCAACCACAGCTGATCGAACTTCGCACCCTGACCGTGACACCCAGAAAGACACCGATGACGACCGTTTCCTCCAAGCGGCGCAGTGCGCCGGCGATCGCCCTGGCACTGTGCCTGGCCCTCCTTGGCGGGACGGTCGCCATCGCCGTCGAGGCGTCCGCCGCCACCTGCCCGTGCACCATCTGGGCGTCCAGCGCCACGCCGGCCAACCCGTCGATCGACGACCCCAACTCGGTGGAGCTGGGCGTCAAGTTCCAGGCCGATCAGGCCGGCACCGTCACGGGCATCCGGTTCTACAAGGGGAGCGGGAACACCGGTACCCACGTCGGCAGCCTCTGGAGCACCGGGGGCACGCGGCTGGCGACCGCGACCTTCGGCAGCGAGACGGCCTCCGGATGGCAGCAGGTGAACTTCGCCACGCCGGTCACGATCACCGCCAACACCACCTACATCGCCTCGTACTTCGCGCCGAACGGCAACTACGCCGGCGACAACAACTTCTTCACGGCGGCGGTCGACAACTCGCCGCTGCACGCGCTGGCCGGCAGCGCCTCGGGCGGCAACGGCGTCTACGCCTACGTCAACTCCTCCTCGTTCCCGAGCGCCAGCTACCAGAGCACGAACTACTGGGTCGACGCGGTCTTCATGCCGAGCGGCCCCGACACCACCCCGCCCACCGTCACCACCACGTCGCCCCTGGCCAACGCCTCGGGCGTCCAGATCAGCGCCAACGTGACAGCGACCTTCAACGAGTCCGTCCAGGCCAACACCGTGTCCTTCACGCTGAGCGACGGCTCGAACGCCGTGCCAGCCGCCGTCACCTACGACACGAACACCCGGGTAGCGACGCTGAACCCCAACAACGACCTGTCCTACTCCACCGGCTACACCGCCACGCTGAGCGGGGCCACCGACGGCGCAGGCAACGTGATGGCGCCGCTCTCGTGGTCGTTCACCACCGGCGCGGCGCCCAAGCCCGACGGGCCCGGCGGGCCGGTGCTGGTCATCTCCAACGCCGCCAACCCGTTCAGCCGCTACAACGGCGACATCCTGCGGGCCGAGGGGCTCAACGAGTACCTCGTGGCCGACATCGGCACCGTCACCGCCTCGATGCTCGCCGGCTACGACGCGGTGGTCCTCGGCGAAGGTGCCCTGTCCGCCGCCCAGGTCACCATGCTCACCGACTGGGTGAACGCCGGCGGCAACCTCGTCGCCATGCGGCCGGACAAGAAGCTGGCCGGGCTGCTGGGCCTGACCGACGCCGGCACCACCCTCTCCGACGCCTACATGCAGGTCAACACGGCGAGCGGCCCGGGCGCCGGCATCGTGGGCCAGACCATGCAGTTCCACGGCACCGCCGACCGCTACACCCTGAGCGGGGCCAGTTCGGTGGCCACGCTGTACTCGAGCGCCACGGCCGCCACGTCCAACCCGGCCGTCACCCTGCGCTCGGTCGGCAGCGCCGGCGGCCAGGCGGCGGCCTTCGCCTACGACCTGGCCCGGTCGGTCGTCTACACCCGCCAGGGGAACCCGGCGTGGGCCGGCCAGGAGAGGGACGGCACCGCCCCGATCCGCTCCGACGACATGTACTGGGGCGGCTCCTCGCCCAACTACCTGGACCTCAACAAGGTGGCGATCCCCCAGGCCGACGAGCAGCAACGGCTGCTGGCCAACCTGGTGACGTCCATGACCATGGACCGCAAGCCGCTGCCCCGGCTGTGGTACCTGCCCAACGGCAAGAAGGCCGCCGTGGTGATGACCGGCGACGACCACGCCAACGGCGGCACGTCGGGGCGGTTCGACAACGAGGTCGCCCAGAGCCCGGCCGGCTGCAACGTCGCCAACTGGGAGTGCATCCGCTCGACGTCGTACATCTTCCCCGGCACCCCGATCTCCGACGCGGCGGCCGCCTCGTACACGGCCCAGGGCTTCGAGGTGGCGCTGCACGTCAACACCGACTGCGGCGACTACACGCCCAGCTCGATCGAGACCCTCTACACCCAGCAGCTGGCGCAGCTGTCCTCGCAGCTGCCCCGCAACCCGGCGCCCACCACCGAGCGGACGCACTGCATCGCCTTCAGCGACTGGTCCAGCCAGCCCAAGACGGAGGCCAACCACGGGATCGGGCTCGACACCAACTACTACTGGTGGCCGGCCACCTGGGCGGCCACCCGTCCCGGCTTCATGACCGGGTCGGCCATCCCCATGCGCTTCGCCGACCTCGACGGCACGCCGATCGGCGTCTACCAGGCCGCCACCCAGATGACCGACGAGTCGAACCAGTCGTACCCCTCGACGATCAACACGCTGCTCGACGCCGCCAACGGGTCGCAGGGCTACTACGGCGTCTTCACCATCAACATGCACACCGACACCGCCGACTCGGCCGACCACGACGCCATCGTGTCGTCGGCCAAGGCCCGGGGCGTGCCGGTGGTGGCCGCCCGCCAGCTCCTGACCTGGGTCCAGGGACGGGACTCGTCTTCCTTCGCCAACCTGTCGTGGTCCGGCTCGTCGCTGACCTTCACCGTCAACCCCGGCTCGGGGGCCAACGGCCTCCAGGGCATGGTGCCCGTCACCGGCCCGGCCGGCGCCCAGCTGAGCGGCCTCACCCGCAACGGCTCCCCGGTGGCCACCACCACCCAGACGATCAAGGGCGTGCAGTACGCGTTCTTCCCGGCGGCGGCCGGCAGCTACCAGGCGGCCTACGGCCCCGACATCACCCCGCCCGTGATCTCGGCGGTGGCCACCGGCCCCACCAGCAACTCGGCGGTCGTCACCTGGACCACCAACGAGGCGTCCACCTCCAGGGTCGACTACGGCACGAACAGCGCGTCGCTCGCCTCGAGCGCCACCGATGCCGCCATGGTGACCTCGCACTCGGTCACCCTCTCCGGGCTGGCCCCGTCCACCACCTACTTCTTCCGGGTCACGTCGGCCGACGCCATGGGCAACGCCGCCTCCTCGCCCGCCCCGCCGGCCGCACCGTCGAGCTTCGCCACCCAGGCGTTCAGCGTCGGTGACTCCACCACCGCCGACTTCGCCGCCGGCACCCTCGGCACCGGGGCCTCCCTGGCCGAGACCACCGACGGCGAGGTGGCCCTCGCCCCGGCCGACGGTGGCGAGTTCGGCTCCGGCCTGCCCGCCGGGTGGGCCACCACGGCCATCCAGACGGGCGGCACGGCAACGGTGTCGGGCGGGAAGGTCACCGTCGACGGCGCCCGCATCGCCCCCACGCCCACCTACGCCGCCGGCCGCTCGCTCGAGTTCGTCGCCACCTTCAGCGGCCAGGCCGGCCAGAGCGTGGGCTTCGGGCTAACTCTCAACGAGTCGCCGTGGGCCATGTTCGGCACCAACGGTGGCGGGACCCTCTACGCCCGCAGCCGCCTCAACAACAACAACACCAACACGAACCTGGGCGCCAGCCTGCTGGGTGCGCCCCACCGGTTCCGGATCGACTGGAACGCCACCAACATCGTGTTCTCCGTCGACGGGGTCGTGAAGGCCACCCACAACCGCACCATCTCCGTGGCCATGCGCCCGGTGGTGCGGGAGAACACCGTCGGCGGCGGGTCCGTGTCGGTGGACTGGATGCGGATGACGCCGTACGCGTCGACCGGCACCTTCACCTCCCGGGTCCTCGACGCCGGGTCCACCATGACCTGGACCACCGCCACCTGGAACGCCGACCTCCCGACGGGCACGTCGGTGTCGGTGAGCGTGGCCACCGGCGACACGCCGACGCCCGACGCCACGTGGTCGGCGTTCAATCCGCTGTCGGGCTCGGGGGCCTCGGTCGGCGTCGCCGCCCGTTACCTCCAGTACCGCCTCACCCTTTCGACCACGGCGGCCGGCCAGACACCGGCCCTGCGCGACATCACCTTCAGGGCCCAATGAGAAGTATCGCCTCCCAAGCGGAGCTTGCTCGGCGAGCTGACGGTGCCGCCCTTCGGACGGCGCTCAGGCCGCCGACCGGCGAAGCCGGCACGGCGTCTTCCTGCGGGGGGCTGCGCCCCCCACACCCCCCGGTGCCGCCAGCCGGCGGGGCCGCCTACGGCGGCAGGGAGCGGCCGCCGGCATTCTCATCGTTCGAGGGTGAACCCGCGAAGAGGGCCGGCCGACCGTGACCATGCTCGAACGCCGGGGGGCTGGACGCCGACGGACGGAGGCGACCGACGGGCGCGCTCTGGTGCCCGTCGAGTCGGTCGCCCGGCTGCGGTCGGTCGACCTCCTCGGCGTGCCCGTCGCCGCCGCCACCGCCGCCGAGGCGCTGGCGGCCATCCGCCGGCTGGGGGAGAACGGCACACCAGCGAGCGTGTTCTACGCCAACGCCCACTCGCTCACGCTTGCGGCGGACGATCGGCGGTACGGCGAGGTGCTCCGCGGCGCCAGCCTGGTCCTGAACGACGGGAGCGGCGTGGCCATCGCCGCCCGGGCCCAGGGCGTGCGGTTCCCCGAGAACCTCAACGGGACCGACTTCACCCCCCGCCTGCTCGCCATGGCCGCCGAGGAGGGCTGGAAGGTCTTCTTCCTCGGCGGGCGGCCCGGGGTGGCCGAGCGGGCCGCAGCCCGGCTGGCCGACGCCATCCCCGGTCTGCGGATCGCCGGCACCCACCACGGCTACCTCCCGGATGGCGGCGACGCCCACATGGCCGCCCGGATCGCGGCCACCGGCGCCGACGTCGTGGTCGTCGCCATGGGCAACCCGAAGCAGGAGGAGTGGATCGCCGCCCACGGTCCGGCCACCGGCGCCCGGCTCGCCGTGGCGGTGGGCGCGTTCCTCGACTTCGCCGCCGGCGAGGTGCCCAGGGCGCCGGCCTGGATGAACCGCTGGGGCGTCGAATGGCTCTTCCGCCTGCGCTGCGAGCCGAGGAGGCTGTGGCGCCGCTACCTCGTGGGCAACCCCGTGTTCCTCTCCCGCGTCGCCGCCGATTGGGCCCGCCGGCGGCGGAGCGGCACCGCCCGCCCGGCGCCGGCCTGGAGCACCGGGTCGACCGCAACCGAGGCGAACGGGTCGTCGCTGGAGCGCAGCGCCTGAGTCGCGCGGCGGTACCTTCCCGACGGTGAACGCCGGCGCCCGACCCATCTCCACGGTCATCCCCGCCCACGACGAGGAGCGGGTGATCGGCCGGCTGCTGCGCGGGCTGGCGCAGGGCAGGCAGCCGGGCGACGAGGTGATCGTCGTGTGCAACGGCTGCCGTGACCGGACAGCGGCGGTGGCCCGGTCCTACCCCGGCGTGCAGGTCGTCGACCTGGCCGCAGCCGGCAAGCCGGGCGCCCTCAACGCCGGCGACGCGGCAGCCACCGCCTTTCCCCGCTTCTTCGTGGACGCCGACATCGACGTGACGTCCGAGAGCCTGCACGCCGTGGCCGACGCCCTCGGCGGCGACGTCCTCGCCGGCGCCCCCGCCATCCGCTTCGACGTCAGCCGGTCGTCGGCCGGCGTGCGGGCCTACTACCGGTTCTGGTCGCAGGTGCCCTACTTCCGGCGCGGCCTGCTCGGCACCGGCGTGTACGGCATGACCGAGGAGGGGCGCAGGCGCTTCGCCGAGTTCCCTTCGATCATCGCCGACGACGAGTTCGTCCGCCGGCAGTTCCTCAACCGCGAGCGCCTCACCGGCCCCCCCGGCACGTTCGTCGCCGTGGCCCCGCGCGACCTGGCCTCGCTGGTGCGGGTCCAGACCCGCAGCCGGCTCGGGTCCCTGCAGCTCGACCGGCTGCTCGGCCCCACCGAGGCGGGCGGCACCGGCGGCCTCCGCAACGCCCTGCCGCTGCTGCGGTCGCCCGCCCTGTGGGTGCCGTTCCTCGTGTACGGGTCGGTCCGCCTCGCCGTCGAGGTCCGCGCCCGGGCCCGCCACCGCCGTCGCGACTACGGCGGCTGGGCCACCGACCACAGCTCCCGGGGCTAACGCCGGCGAGCCGCCATTCCCGAGTACATAGGGTGCGGAAAGCGCACCCTATGTACTCGGGACGGGCCGGCGGGCGGTCAGGACCCGGCGGTGCAGGTCGTCGAGGCGGGCGCCGGCGACCTCCCACGAGTAGCGGCCGGACACCAGCTCCCGGCCGGCGGCCCCCAGGCGGGCGGCGAGGGCGGGGTCGCCGAGGACCCGCACGATCTCGGCGGCGAAGGCGGGTGGCTCGTCGGCGACGAGCAGGTGCTCGCCGTGCACCACGTCGATGCCTTCGCAGCCGACGGCGGTGGACACCATGGCCTTGCGCATGGAGAGGGCCTCGAGGACCTTGAGGCGGGTGCCGCTCCCGACCCGCAGGGGCGCCACCAGGACTGCCGCCGAGGCGAGGTAGGGGCGCATGTCGGGGACCCAGCCGACGACCTCGACCCCCGGTACCCGCAGGGCGGCGACGTCGTCCTCGGACTGGTAGCCGCCCACGATCCGGACGGTGGCGTCGGGCACCTGGCGGCGCACGAGGGGCAGGACCTCGTTCACCAGGAAGAGGGCGGCGTCGATGTTCGGGCGGAACGACAGGAGGCCGGTGAACACGATGGTGTCGGGGTCGACGGGCCGGTCGAGCGGCGAGAAGTGGCCGGTGTCCACGGCGTTGGGGACCACCTCGGTGACGGCTCCGGGAACCAGGCCGGCCACGATGGCGGCCTCACGCTCCGAGGTGAGGGCGATGCCGGCGGCGGTGGACCAGCACCGCCGCTCGAGCCGCTCCAGCTTCACCGCCTCGATGCCGCTGAACGCCCGCCGTACGGCGGAGTTCTCCCCGTCCTGCATCCTCCGGAGCAGCTCGTACTCGACGTTGTGCTCGTCGACCACGACCGGGACGCCGGCCGGGAGCCGCAGGCCCCAGAGGCGGCTGGACTCCAGCTGCACCAGGTCGAACTCGCACGTGGCGGCCACCGCGTCGAGGGCCGACTGCAGCGACAGGGACCGGTGCTCGAGGACGGCGTGGGGGACCGGCCTGGGCACCGCCGCCAGCTGGGCGGCGCGCTTGCGGAGGCGGTGCGTGTCCGTGCGGTCAACGAGGCGGAGCCGGGTGCAGACGGCCTGCGCCTGCGGGACGGCGCCCTCCTCCACCGGGCTGACGTACGACACGAGGGTGACGTCGTTCGCAGCCGAGAGATGGCGCAGCAGCTGCCATACCCGCGTCCCGAACCCCGACGTCGGAACCGGGAGCGCAGGCGAGACGGCGAGGATGCGCCGGCGCTCAGCGCCCACGGTCCAGCCCGAGGTGGTGGGCCAGGTGGTCGACGAACCGGTCGACGGAGTAGAGGCGCTCCGCCTCGGCCCGGGCCGCCTTCCCCAGCCGCTGCCGCTCGGCCGGGTCGTCGAGCAGCCGGCGGACGGCGGCCCGCAGCGCGCCCGGGTCCTCGGGGGGCACCACCAGGCCGGTGCGCTCGTGCTCGATCACGCCGGCCAGGCCGGCCGTCGCGGAGATCACGAGGGCCCGGCCCATCGACATCGCCTCGAGCACCGTGGTGATCCCGAACGGGGGGTCCGACGGGAGCACGGGCACGACCACCACGCTGGCCCGGGCGTACATGGCCCGCAGGTCGGCCAGGTTGAGGGCGTGGTGGGTGAACGAGGCCGGCCACAGGTGGGGGAGGCGGACGGTGGCCCCTGGTGTGTGCAGGCTGTGGTCGGCCACGAAGACCCGCTCGCCGGCGCAGGCCTCGGCCAGGCAGCGGTAGTCGCGGTGCTCGCGCCCGACCGAGACCACCAGGCCGTCGTCCTCCTCGGCGTCGTCGGGCCTGAACCAGAAACCGGTGTCGACGGCGTAGGGGATGACGTGCACCAGCTCGGGCGGGACGCCCAGCCGGCCCGTGAGCAGCGAGACCTGGTTGGAGGAGTGGACGATGATGGAGTCCATGCCCCGCTGCGGGCGGACGGTGCGCAGGAGCAGCGCCTTCTTGAGGCCGACGAGGTCGTGCCCGATCACCACGTGGCGGGGCGCCCGCCCGCGCAGGGGGCGCAGCAGCAGGGCCAGCGGGATCCCGAGGTGCTCGCCGTCCGACAGCACGGCGTCGACGCCGCGCAGGCGCGGCACGGCGCTGAAGAGGTGGGCGAGCGTCTGGGCGGTGTCCCGCCGACCCCGGTTCCACCGCAGCTGGCTCCAGTCGTGGAGGCGGACGCCGTACCGCTGCTCCAGGCGCAGGTACTCGGTGGTGGGCCGGGTGCCCTCGGCCACCTCCCGGCGCAGCCCGGGCCCGCCGTCGGCCGACACCAGCATCATCGTTCGGCGCCGGCGGGAAACCGAGCGGAGGAGATCGAGGACGGCCTCCCCGTTGCGCTCCGCGTCGAGGCGGCGCCGGGCCAGCTCGAGCCCCTGCTCGGCGTACGAACGCCGGAGCTCGGGTTGCTCGACCAGCGTGCGGAGGGCGGCGGCCAGGGCGCCGGCGTCGCCGGGCGGGACGAGCAGGCCGTTGCGGCCGTTGCGAGCCACCTCGCCGATGGCGCCCACGCCGGTGGCGACCACCGGCAGCCCGCTGGCCACCGCCTCGCACACGGCGTTCGGCAGGCAGTCGCCGTGGGTGGGGAAGGCGAAGATGTCGGCCTCCCGGTACAGGCGGTACAGCTCGTCGGAGTCGTGGGTGAGGCCGCGGTGGACCCGCACCGCCAGGCCGTCGGGCACGGCCACCTCGTCGGGCGTGACGATGTCGAGCTCGGCGGCGCCGTCCAGCCGGCGCATGGCATCGAGCAGCTCCGGTCCGCCCTTGCGGGCGAAGTCGCCGCCGACGAACAGCACCCGCGGCGGTCCCTCGGGACGGGGGCCGCTCCCCGGGCGGAAGCGCCGCAGGTCGACGCCGACGGGGATCACGTGCACGCGGTCGGCCGGGATGCCGTAGTCGCCTGTGACCGAGTCGGCGGCCCAGTCGGAGTAGGTGACGATGGCCTCGGCGGCGGCCAGGGCCCGGCGGTTGATCCGCCGCTTCACCGCCTCGACGGCGCCGGCCTGCGTGCGGTGGCCGTAGCTCGCCGCCAGCTGGTCGAAGTTGATCGGCGTGGCGTCGAGGGAGATGACGGTCGGCACGCGGCGCATGACCCCCACCGACAGCAGGGCGCTCACCTGGGTGTGGATGTAGACGGCGTCGGGCCGGCCCTGGCGCAGCCGCTCCCGCAGCGCCCGCCGGGCGGCCATGCTGGCCTCGAAGGACCAGCTGCGCAGCGCCGGCAGGCGCGAGGCGAGGCCGCCGTGCCCGTGCTCGATCCTGATCAGGGTGGCGTCGACGTGGCCGTCGGCCGCCACCGCCCGCTCGATCGACCGGCCCTGCACGACGTTGCCGAGGGACTGCTCCAGCACGAAGGCGAAGCGCCAGTGATCGCCGCCGGCGGCGGTCAGTCGGGTCACGGAACCAGTCCTATTCGAACAGGGGCGGAACGCCGTCGAGCAGGTAGTCGGTGCCCTCGGCCGAGCGGGTGGCGACCGGGCGGGCGGGCACGCCGGCGACGACGGTGAGGGGCGGGACCTCGCCGTGCACCACCGCGCCGGCGCCCACTACCGCGCCGCGCCGCAGCACCGTGCCGGGCAGCACGGTGGCCCGCATCCCGATCCACGCGTGGTCCTCGATCACCACGGCGCGGCTCTGGAGCGGGAAGCCGCGGGCGTCGCGGTCGTGCTGGGTGGTGAGGATGGCGACCTCGGGGGACACGCTCACGTTGTCGCCGATGCGGAGCGGGCCCCGGGCGTCGATGCAGCAGTCACGGTTGACGATGGTGTGCGCTCCGATGCTGACGCCCTTGCGACGGATGTCGCCCGGGCCGTAGAACCACACGAAGCAGCCGAGGAAGATGCTCGAACCCTCGCCGATGGCGATGCCGAGCACCCGCCGGTACCAGGCGTGGCGGAACCGGAAGCTCGGGATGCGGTTGACCAGATGGTTGGTGACATAGGCGAGCACCCGGAGGCCCACCGTGCGCGCGTCGCCCACTCACACCCCCACCGCGCGCCAGTACCAGCGGCGGGCCACGTCCTTGCCGCGCCGGCGCAGCTCTCTCGCGAGGAAGGCCGGGTGGCGCCGCAGCGCGTCGGGGTCCATGGCCAGCCAGCGCTCGGACTGCCGCCACTCCGGCAGGTCCTCGACCGAGGGGTAGGTGTCGACGGCGAAGGCGACGAGCTCGTCCACCGCCTCCCGGTCGACGGGGCGGGCGCCCAGCAGCCGCTCGGCGGTCACCAGCGCCTCGCCGGCCAGCGCCCGCCGGGCGGCCCGGTGATCGCCCTCGTCGGGGTGGACCGTGGCCAGCTCCTCGAAGGTGCGGCGGCGCTCCTCGAGGTCGGCCAGCCCGTCGAAGGTGGTGCTGTGCATGTTGGCCCCGTGCACCCGGTAGTAGGCCTGGTCGGGCCCGTCCACGCGGCCGACGTCGGCCACCGCCGCCGCCCGCAGCCACATCTCCAGGTCGCCGGTGTGGGGGAGGTCGGCGCGGTAGCCGCCGATGCGCCGCTGCACCTCGCCGCGCATCACGACCTCCGGGCACCAGATGGCGTTGCGGGCCATCTGCCACCGGATGCGCGCCCAGCTCCGGCCCGGCCAGATGGTCCAGCTCCCGACGTCCTGGCGGCCGGCGGCCGGCGGCCGGTCGGAGAAGACCTCGGCGTGGCCGTAGGCGAAACCGACCGACGGCTCCGCCTCCAGCAGGGCGGCGGCCCGGCCCAGCGCCCCGGGGGCCAGCAGGTCGTCGGCCGACAGCAGGACGACGTAGTCGCCGTCGGCCGCCTCGAGGCCGTCGTTGTAGGTGGCGATGTGGCCGGCGTTGCGGCGGTGGCGGATCACGGTGATGCGGGGATCGCCGGCCGCCAGCTCCTCGGCCACCTCGCCGCTGCCGTCGGGCGAGGCGTCGTCGACCACCACGACGTCGACCTCGACGCCCGGCTGACCGAGGGCGCTCTCCAGGCAGGTGGGCAGGTAGTGCCCGTACTTGTAACAGGGCACCACGACCGACACCCGTGGCCGCCTGGCCAGCGGCGTGGGCGCCTCGATGCGGGCGTCGGGGCCGAGGCGCCGGCGGTTCACGTAGCGGCCGAGGCCCTGGCGGCCGCCGAGCACGCGGCGGGGAATCTCACCGATCGACACCGTCATCCAGATCCCCCCTTCCCGTCGCCCTGTCGCCGCCGGGCCCCACCCTCCGTCACCAGCGGCCACTGCCAGTGTAGGTGACCGCGCAGGGCGCCCAAGATGCCTTCGGGGCAAGCGGAACGGTGCGGTACAATTCGTGGCGGTCGCGAAGAACCTTCGCGCCCGGGGGGCGCAGGTGGCGTTGCCCCGTCGTGTCTCTGGGGATCCTCTCTTGGCAGCCGACGTCACACTCCAGATCAGCCTCGCTCCCACCGACCTCCCGCACGCGTCGGTCATCGTCCCCCACCAGCTGCGGCAGTGGGCCGGGCAGGTCGACGAGATCCTCTTCGTGCTGGACCTGCACCGCAGCAACGGCCGCTTCGCCGCCGGCTGGGAGGAGCGCCTGCCCGGCATGCGGGCGCTCATCGCCGAGTGGTGCGAGGAGTTCCCCCATGCCCGGGCGGTCGACGTCGACTACGCGCCCGAGGCCCGCCGCCGCGTCGCCGACGCGTTCTTCGCCGGCGCCGAGGTACCGGCCAAGGAGCACCGGGGCGGCCCCTTCTACTCGTACTTCTACGCCATGCTGGCGTCGGGCAACGACCTGGTGTTCCACCTCGACTGCGACATGTTCTTCGGCGGCGGGAGCCAGACGTGGGTCGACGAGGCGGTCGCCATCCTCGACGAGCGGCCCGACGTGCTGGCCTGCAACCCGCTGCCCGGGCCACCCACCGCCGACGGGTCCCTCCGCTCGCAGACGCTCGAGCGCGACACCGGCGACGTCCCGGCCTTCCGCTACGACGCCATCAGCACCAGGCTGTTCCTGCTCGACCGCCGGCGCCTCAGCGGGCTGCGGGTCGAGCGGCCGCCGCGCCGCCAGGCGCTCGGCGCCATCGTCGACGGCAACCCGCCGGTGCGCACGGCCGAGATCGTGATGTCGCAGGGCATGAGTCCCACCGGGCCGTGGCGCCTCGACTTCGCCGGCCGCGACCCGGGCGTGTGGTCGGTGCACCCGCCGTTCCGGAACCCCCTGTTCTACGAGCGGCTGCCGGCGCTCGTCGCCGCCTTCGAGCGGGGCGACGTCCCGGAGGCCCAGCGCGGCTGCCACGAGCTCGAGGACTGCATGGTGGACTGGAGCGACGTTCGGCCCACCCGGCGCACGAGCATCGAGAACCACTCCCGGCTGCTGCTCCGACGGGTGCTCCGCCCCGTCGGGCGCTGAGTCCCGCGACATGAAGGTGTCGGTCTGCATCGCCGCCACCCGGCCCGACACCATCGGCGCCGCCCTCCGGTCGGTTGTCGCCCAGGAGTACCGCGACTGGGAGGTCGTGGTGGTGGCCCAGGGCCCGGCCGGAGCGGCGATCGCCGAGGTGGTGGAGCGCGAGCTCGCCGGCCGGCCCTACACGGTCGTGGCCCAGGACGGCCGCGGCGTGAGCAGGGCGCGCAACGCGGCGGTGGCCGCCGCGCAGGGCGACGCCATCGCCATGCTCGACGACGACTGCGAGGCCGACGCCGACTGGCTCGAGGTCCTGGTCGACCGGTTCGCCGCCCACCCTGACGCCGGCCTCGTGGGCGGCGCCCTCGTGGCCCCGCCCCGCAGCCGGCGGGGGCCGGGGAACTGCCCGTGGTGCGAGCCCCACGAGGTCGTCTACCGGCCCCGCCCCGGTTCCGAGGAGCCGCCGGGGTTCACGTGGCTCACGTCCAACGTCGCCTTCCTCCGGAGCACGGCCGAGGCGGTGGGGCCCTTCGACCCGCTCCTCGGCGCCGGCGGGCGCTTCCCCGTGGCCGAGGACATCGACTTCCGCCACCGGGTGGCGGCCAAGGGCATCACCATGGTCACCACGCCCAAGGCGGTGGTCCGCCACACGGGGGGCTGGCGCTACGGGGTCCAGGCGGTGTGGCGGCTCCAGCGCGCCTACAACGAGGGCAACGGCGCCTATGCCGCCAAGCTGGCGATGCACGGCGACCCGCGTGGCCGCAAGGCGCTGGCCGACGTCCGCCGACTCACCGCCCTCGACTGGATCGAGCGCCGCCGGCCCCGCGCCCTGCCCGCCGGGTTGTGGCGCTACGCCCATTTCATGCACGGGTACCGGAGCTGCCTGCGCGGCTACCGCGTGGGGCCCGACGGCCTGCTCCAGCCCCGCCCCCGGGGCGCCGGTCGATGACCGACACCCAGGTGCCGGTCACCGGCGCCGCGCCGGTCGCCGGCGACGCCCCCATCCAGCGACCGCGCCGGCGCAACGTCCTCGCCCTCGGCGGGGCTCAGCTGACGACGTGGACCATCACGTTCCTCTGGACCCTCGTCGTGCCCCGCCGGCTGGGCGCCAGCGGGTGGGGGATGATCGTCACCGGGTCGGCCGTCGCCGGCGTATTCGGGATCATGGTGGGGGCCGGCACGGGGAACTACCTCGTCCGGGAGTTCATCCGCCGCCCGGAGGGCGCACCCCGGCTCCTGCGCACCTCGCTCACGCTGCGCCTGGCCCTCCTGCTCCCGGCGGCGGCGATCCTCGCCGGCTGGCTGCATCTCACCCACTTCGGCGGCACCGAGCACCTCATCATCTGGATGGCCGTGGCCGGCATCGCCTTCATGCTGCTCACCGAGCCGCTCGACGCCGTGTTCACCTCGGTCGAGCGCCAGGAGTTCCTGGCCGCCGGCGACGTCTTCAACACCGCCGCCGGGTCCTTCGCCGCCATCGGGCTCGTGCTGCTCGGCATGGGCGTGGTGCCGGTGGCGCTGTCGTCGCTGATCGTCACCGCCGTCCTGTTCGGCCTGAAGTGGCGCTGGTCGCGCCGGTTCTACCGGCCGGCCAGGGAGCGCACCACCGTCCGCCAGGCGACGACGGTGGCCAGGGAGAGCGTCCCGTACTGGACGGCCACGCTGTTCGTCAGCTTCTACGTGTGGATCGACTCCACGATGCTGTCGCTGATGGCCCCGGCCAGGGTGGTGGGCTACTACGGCGTGGCCCTGCGCCTGTTCGGCACCTTCCAGTTCGCCGCCAACATGCTGGCCCGGCTGTGGCTCCCACGCCTGATCGCATCCCACGAGGACGGGTCGGTCGACTTCCGGCGGGTGGCGCGCATCCCCGTGGAGCAGGTGTTCCTGCTGGCCCTGCCGGTCGGCCTGGGCGGCGCCGCGGTGTCGAGCCAGCTGGTCCACCTGCTCTTCGGCCACGAGTTCGCCGGCGCCGCCTACCCGATGGCGTTCCTCTCCCTGGCCCTCATCCCCCTCTACGTCAACATCATCGCCTACTCGGTGCTGGTGGCCATGGGGCGCCAGGCGGTGTGGACGAGGATCATCGTCGTCGCCTCAGTCGTGAACCCGCTGCTCAACCTGTTCATGATCCGGCTGTTCCAGCACCGCTACGGCAACGGGGCAACCGGCGCGGCCGTCAGCCTCCTGGTCACCGAGGCGATGATCGCCGTTCTGAGCCTGGTCATCGTCACCAAGGGCATCGTCAACCGGGACTCGGCCCTGCGCCTGGTCCGCTCCGGGGTGGCCGCGGTGGCGATGGCCGGCGCCGTGTGGGCGGCCCGCCCGCTCGGCCTGGTCCCCCGGGTCGCCATCGGCGTGGTGGTCTACGGAGCCCTGGCCCTCCTCCTGCGGGTGCCCTCCGAGGAGGACCTGGCCACCCTGGCCACCCTCGTGCGGCGGGTCGGCCGCCGGCGGGCGCCGGCGGCGGCGGTGGCCACGCCCGGTCCCGGCACGGCGGGCCTGCCCGACGACTGCCCGGTGGAGGACGAGGTCCACGGGGTGGGCGACAGCGACGACCCGCCGTCGCCGTGAGCGACGGGGCCCGGGCACTGGCGCGCGTTGCCTCCCATGACCAGCGAAGACTTGGGCGCCGGAGTCTCGGGACACTTTCGATCGCATAGCGATCGAAAGTGTCCCCAGAGTCGCCCGGAGCCCGAGGCCCTCGAGGAGTGAGGCGGGCGCCTCAGCAGGAGCGCTGGAGGGCCAGGGCCTTCAGGAGCGCCCCCCACTCGTAGACGACCTCGTGGGGCCAGTCGGCCCGCATCAGGTCGGAGGTGGCCACCGAGATCTGGCCGGAGAAGCAGCGGGACGTGCGCAAGCGGGCCCTCGTGGCCTGGGGCCGGGTGCTCACGACGATCACCGACCGCCAGTGCCGCTCCTTGGCCATGCGCCCGATGAAGCGGGCCTCGCCCCTGGTGGTGACCGGGTCGGGGTCGAAGCAGGTGACCCGCACGTTGGGGATGGGCGGGGCGCAGGGGCGCTCGGTCTGGTCGCCGGGCACCCCGTCGACGTCGGGCCCGGGGGTGCCGCGGGAGATGACCAGCTCCGGCGCGTAGCCCGAGTAGGCCAGCTGGAGGGCCTTGCTGAGCCGGAAGCCGCGGCCGCCGAAGAGGACGATGGCGTCGGCGTGCTGGGGCACGCCCCGGGCGGGCCACACGAACAGGCGGGCGGTGGCGGCGGTCACCAGGCCGGACCCGAGCATCAGCACCACGACGAGCAGGACCAGCCGCCGGAGCCAGCGCCGGCGGCGCCTGGGGCGGGTGGGCGGCGCGGCGGTGTCGGCCGGCGCCTCGGCGGGACTCGCCATCAGGTGACCGGAACGGGCTGGCGGGTGGGCGGCGTGGGCACGCCCGCCTGCTCCGGCAGCGCCCGCTCGCCCGAGGCGTCCTCCGCCGGCGGGCGGGGAAGCCGGAGGGATGCCTCCACCGCGCCGAGGAGCGTCCCCATGCACAGCGCGATCCGGAACCAGAAGAACCCCAGGTCGCCGTTCCCCTGCACGACGTAGGCGGCCAGGGCGCAGACGGTGACGGCGCCGAGGACGGCCAGCGTCCTGTCGGGCGAGCGGGCCAGCCCGGCGGCCCTGATGATGCCCGTGCCGATCATCATCAGGAACACGATCATGCCCTGGGTGCCCATGCGCATCCACAGATCGAGGACGCTGTTGTGCGGCAGCCACCGGACGTAGGGGTCGAAGGAGCTGATGTCGATCATCGGCAGGGCGTAGTCGATGTAGGGCCCGAAGCCCTTGCCCAGGCCGTACTGCTTGCGGATGTTGTAGTGGAGGTTGGCGTCCTCCTGGTCCCGGTAGAGGTTCGAGTCGCGGTCCCGGGCGTCGGGGGACGACTGGGCGCGCAGCGCCCGGGCCGGCTGGGCCAATGTGCCGGACTTGTTCCAGTACATGGGGAAATAGACCGCCGACACGGCGAGGACGACCACGGCCACGACCCGGAGCATGCGCCGGCGGTCCGGCAGGGAGGAGTAGGCGACGCCGAACAGCAGGAGGACGGCGATGCCGATGATCGCCCACGCGGTTCGCCGGGCATTGGCCATGTTGGCGTAGAGCACCAGCGGGGCGAGCAGCGTCCCGACGGTGCGCAGGCGCCCGCGCACCCCGAAGAGCCACAGGGCCAGGACGAGCATCAGGAACACGCCGAAGAAGTACGACTCCTCGTGGGAGAGGATGGCCTCGACCTTCTCGCCGTTCAACGACATCAGGATCTGCACGCCCTGCAGCGCCTTGAACCCACTGCCCAGGACGAGGACCCAGAGCACGAGCGAGATGTCGGTCCTGGACCGCAGGAACGACGAGGCCAGCAGGTACGAGGAGCCGAGATAGAGCCACGGCCGCACCTCGTAGAGGACCACCTGGCTCCCTGCGCTGCCGTTCGCCGCACCGACCCCGATGGCGACCACGACGAGGCACAGCAGGGCGGCCACGCTCTTGGCCAGCGGCGAGCGGGGCGGGTTCCACCTGTGCTTCACGGCTCCCTGCATGAGCCACACGGTGAGCGTGACCAGCAGCAGGAGCTCGACCGCAGATATCCCGGAGCCCTTCACCACGCTCCCGAAGAGCGGGATACGGCTGGTGGCCGCCCCCGGCCTGGAGCCGGCCGAGTAGGGGTACTGCTCGAACAGCACGGCGATGGCGAGGAGCGTGAGCACGCCGTTGCGCGGGCTCCGCCACACGAAGATGAGCAGCGGGATCGCCGCCAGCCCGAAGATGAGCGGGCCCTGGTTGACGAGCGCCAGCTTGCCGGCGAGCAGCCCGACGACCACTGCGGACACGACGGTGATCGGCGCCAGCAGGCGGGCCCGCCGGGCCTGGTGGCGCGCCATCGACTCGGCGGACGCGGCCTCGGCGGGCGGCAGCGTCGCCGTCACCGTGCCCACCGTCTGGGCGCGCTCGACCTGGGGACGGTGCCGATGCCGGTCATAGGAGTTGGTACTTGTGGATGGCGTAGGCGACGCCGAACAGGATCAACACGAACGCGACCAGGCTGGCGTCGAGCTTGTGTTGCCGGCGGGTGCCGATGACGGTGAAGCCGACCAGCAGGCCCAGCATCCAGGTCACCGCCGCAAGAGGCTCCGCATCCAGCGAGGCAGGCGCGCATCGGCCTGGTTGAGGATGGCCGCAGGGTTGTTCAGCTCGGCCGCCACCCGCTCCACCCGGCCGAGCGGGGTGGCCCCGGAGCGCACCACCAGCACGACACGCGGGCACGACCGGGCCAGGGCGACGCCGGGGCCGAGGAAGGGGGGCAGGTCGACGACGAGCCCGTCGCACAGCTCGCTGAGCTCGGCGACCAGGTCCCTGGAAACGAGCTGCGACGCCAGGCGGGAGCCGTCGGCGCCCACCCGGCCGGCGGTGATGACGCCGAAGCGCCCGTAGGGCTGGAGGCAGTCGGCCAGGGCGGCGTCGCCCCGGAGGACCTCGGCCACGCCGGGGCCCTCGGCCAGCGGCAGCATGCCCGCCAGGGACGGCTTCTCGACGTCGAGCTCGACCAGGATCGTGCGCTCGAAGCGGCGCTCCTGGGCGATGGCGGTGGCCAGGGCGATGGTGGTGCGACCCTCCGCCCGCACGCAGCTGGTGATGCCGACGACTGGGGGCAGGCCCATGAGCTCGAGCGCCGAATGGCACTCGGCGGTGATCCGGGCCCAGTGGTCGGGCGAGGCGGCCGGCGGGTAGGCCACCGGGGTGCGCTCGGGAGGCGCGGGGGCGGGCGGGGTGAGTGGAACCGGCGGCCACGGGGACCGGGCCGGGGCGACGGCGGCTGGCGGCTCGGGAGCGGGCGTTGCCGCCGCTGGGGCAACTGCCGCAGCCTGATCGGCCGCCGGCGGGGCGGGCCACGAGGGTGGGGCCGGCGTGGGCTCGGCCGGAGCGCGAGGTGCGGCCGGGTCGGGGGTCCACGCGGCCGGCGCCGGCGCGACAGCCGCCGGTGCCTCCGTTGCGGCCGGAGCGGCGGTCTGCCCCTCGCCGCCGGCGGCGGGGGCGGGCCAGGGTGCCGTCGGCACCGGCACGGTGGCCGGGGGCGGGTTCGGCGGAGGCGGCGAGGGCGCCAGGGGAGACTCGGCCGCAGCGTCGCCCGCAGGCGTGACGCCGACCGGGTCCGGAACACTCGAGCCCGGGTCGACCGGCAGCGGCGCCGGGCTCGGCGCAACAGGCTCGGCGGCCGGGACCTCGCCCCCGACGGGCCCGTCGGCCACCAGTCCCTCGTCGGCCGGCGAGGTGGCGGTGGCAGCCGAGCTGGCCTGCACTTCGTCGCCGGACTCACCGCGGTCCGCATGCCAGTCGGGCGCCTCGTGCTCGGCCGGGTCGTGGGCGACCGCCGGCGCCGTGGCGGTGGCCGGGTGGGCGGGGCGGCGGGGCTCGGGGGCGGGCCGGGCGCGCCCGGCGTCGGGCCGCCGGCGGTCGATGCGGAAGACGTTGGGGTGCTCGACCGGCTCGGCCTCGGCGCCGCCGGCCTCGGGCTCCGCGGCGGGCTCGGTGGCGCTCGCCTCGGGGGCGGCGGCCGGTTCGGGCTGGCGGTCGAGCAGGTAGAGCGACGGGCTCTGGCCGGCCGGCGCCGGCTCTTCGGCGACGGCGGGCGGAGGAGGCTCCGGCGGGGCGGGCGGCGCGTGGACCGGCGGGTCCGGCGGGGCGGCGACCTCAGCCTCGGGGGCCGGCGCCGGGGGGGCGTCGGCCGCCTCGGCTTCCGCTGGCTTCGGCGCGAACGGGTGCGGCCGCAGGCGCCGGGCGGTCGGAGGGCGTCTCGCCTCGTCCGGGGTGGAGGGTGGCATCAGTGCCTCAGGAGGCCCGGAAGCCCCGCCGGCGCCTCATGCGGAATTGCTCCACCGTGCCGACCACCTCCATGCCGGGGATGGACTCGATGTCGCCCGCGCCGCGGACGGACTGATCGGCGAGGACGAGCAGGAGCAGCGCCATGAAGCTGACCATGGCGCCGCCGAAGAGACCGGCCACACCGCCGAAGACGATCTGCTTCTTCCTGCTGACCGGGGCGTCGGCGGCCCGGGCCTCGTCGTAGATGCGCAGGAGCCCGCTGTCGGAGACGTTGGTGAGCCCCAGCCGGGCGGTGGAGGCGTTGAGCGTGGCCTCCTCGTACTGGGCCTTGGCCGACGAGACGTCCTGCGACAGCTGGGAGGCCTGGACATCGCCCACCACGCCGAGGGGGCCGGCGCCCTGGTGGGAGGCGACGTACTCGTTGAGCTTGCTCTGAGCCTCGGCGAGGGCCTTGGCGGCCTCCCCGGCCTGGACGTCGTAGAAGCCGAGCGACGACTTGGCCCGCGCCTGCTGCGTCTCGTTGACGTCGGCGACGTAGGCGTCGCCCACCGCCTTGGCCAGGTCGCGTGCGAACGTCGGGTCGGGCCCGACGGTGGAGATCACGAGGATGTGCCGCCCCGTGGTGTGCACGCCGACGTGCGCCCCCAGATTCCAGATGACGCTGTCGACGGCGGCCTGCGGCTTGCCGGCGATGGACGCCTTCCAGGGACCGGCCTCGGCGACCTTGGTGAGGAAGGTGCGGGTGGAGAGGAGCTCGGTGAGGATCGACTGCTGGCCGGTGGCCGGCGCGTTGTCACTGGTGAAGATCGACGACGGATTGGGCACCGGTGTGTCGCACCAGAGCGACATGGAGGCCGTGTAGACCTTCGGCGCCCGGGACGAGTACAGGAGGCTCACCACCGGGGCGATGAGGATGGGCAGGATGAGCAGGACCGGGTGGCGGAAGAATGCCTGGACAAACCGCCTCATCGCCGCTCCAACCTACCGCAGGGCACGCGAATCGCCGCCGCGGCCGGGCGCCTCGAGGCGCTGCCGCCTTCGTCGTGCTGTCCGTGATGCCCCATGGCACTCGCCCCCGGCTCCAGCCTGCCCCGGCAGCGTCCGCGACCGACGGTGGCTGGCCCACCCTAGCACCTTCTGGCGCGATCCCAGCCACGCTCGGTGGTCAGGTGCGGGAAATTGGCTATTTGACCTATGCGGTCAACCGAGGGCGGCGGCCAGCTCGGCGGCCAGCCGGTCGGCGATGGCCAGCGACGAGGTGGCGGCCGGCGACGGGGCGTTGAGCACGTGGACCACCCGTCCCGCCCGGGCCAGCACGAAGTCGTCCACCAGCCGGCCCTTCCGGTCGACGGCCTGGGCTCGCACGCCGTGCGGTCGCTCGCCCCACGCCACGTCGGCGTCGGTGAGCTCGGGCAGGTAGCGGCGCATCCCGGCCAGCGCCACCCGGCGGTTGCGCTCGGTCCACAGCTCGGTGGCCCCCGTCCGGTACTGGGCGGCGGCGAGGCGCCACGAACCGCCGAACGCCGCAGCACGGGCCAGGAGCGCCGGCTGGGAGAGGGAGACGACGGCGTTGGGACCGGCCCACACGGCGCCGTCGATGCGCCGGGTGAAGTGCACGCCGAGGAAGGGCAGCTCGGGGTCGGGCACGGGGTAGAGGTTGCCGCGCACCAGAGCGGCGCCCGACGGCCGCAGGGCGGTCCAGGACCCGCGGAAGGGCACCACCCGCACGTCGGCGCGGTGGCCCGACCGGGCGGCCAGGTGCTCGGACCACAGCCCGGCGCACACCATGGCGGCGCCGGCACCGAAGTCGCCCGCCGACGTGTGCACGACGACGCGGTCGGGACCGTCGCCGGCCACCGACGTGACGGCCACGCCGGTGCGCACGTCGAGCCCGGCGGCCAGGGCGCCGCACACGGCGCCGAAGTCGACGACGCCCGTGGTGGGGGAGTGGAGGGCGCGGATGCCGGCGGCGTGGGGCTCGATCTCCCGCAGCTGCCGGGCGTCGAGCACGGCCAGGCGCTCCACACCGTTGGCGCCGGCCCGCTCCACCAGCGCCTCGAAGCGCCCGAGCTCGGACTCGTGGGTGGCCACCACCAGCTTGCCGTTGCGGTCCACGGGGATGCCGTGGTCGGCGCAGAAGCGCTCCATCATCTCCTTGCCGCGGCGGCACAGCTCCGCCTTCAGCGAGCCGGGCGCGTAGTACACGCCGGCATGGAGCACGCCGGAGTTGTGGGAGCTCTGGTGGCGACCGACGCCCTGCTCCCGTTCGAGGACGACGACCGACGCGCCCGGCATGGAGGTCCGCAGCGCCCTGGCCGTGGCCAGGCCGACGATGCCGCCCCCGACGAGTACGACGTCGGCTCGTTCCATGGGTGCGCCCTACGACGGGCCGGTGCCCCTGGCCGTCTCTTCCCGCCACCAGGCGACGAGACGGGCGAGGCCTTCCTCGAGGCCGATCTTCGCCTCGAAGCCGAGTGCCTGGCGGGCGGCCGAGGTGTCGGCGATGCGGCGGCGCACGGCGTTGACCGACCGCTCCGGACCGTGCTCGGGCCGCAGGTTCGAGCCCATGACCTTGAGCAGCGCGTCGGCCAGTTCGGCCAGGCTGGTCTCGGTGCCCGAGGCCACGTTGAACACCTGGTCGGTGGCGTCGGCGAGGGCGGCCAGCACGTTGGAGCGGGCCACGTCGTCGATGTAGACGAAGTCCATGGTCTGGCTGCCGTCGCCGAGGATCAGCGGCGGCTCACCCCGGGCGATGCGCTCCATCCACCGGATGAGGACCTCGGTGTACACGCCGTGGACGTCCATGCGGGGGCCGTACACGTTGAAGTAGCGCAGGGCGACGTAGTTCAGCCCGTGGGTGTCGTGGAACGAGCGGAGCACGCCCTCGTTGAACACCTTGGCGGCGCCGTAGAGGGTGCGGTTGTTGTAGGGGTGCTGGTCCTCGGTGGTGGGGAACTCGTCGGCCATGCCGTACACCGACGCCGACGAGGCGGCCACCACCTTCTTGACGCCGGCGGCGACCGCCGCCTCGACGACGTTGAAGGTGCCGTCGGCCAGGACCTCCAGGGCGAGACGGGGCTCCTCGGCGCACTGGGTGATGCGGATGGCCGCCTGGTGGAACACCACGTCGATGCCGTCCATGACCGACGCCACCGTGGCCGTGTCGCGCACGTCGCCGTCGACCAGGCGCAGGACGCCGGCGTGGCGGGGGCGCTCGAGGTTGACCAGCCGGCCCCGCACCAGGTTGTCGAGCACCACGATCTCGGCGACCTCCTCGTCGAGGAGCTGGTCGGCGATGGTGGAGCCCACCAGGCCGGCGCCGCCGGTGATGAGCACCCGGGCGCCGCGCAGGTTCGCCGCCGCGCTCATGGGAGGTCCAGGGGGACGAGGGTGCCGTTGCTGCGAAGGCTCTCGGAGGCGCCCTCGAGGATCTGGAGGACGCGCAGCCCGGCGTGGCCGTCGGTGCTCGGGGCGGTGCCGGTGCGGATGGCCCGCACGAACTCGGCGACCACCGAGCCGAGGGCCTCCTTCTCGGGCAGGGCCGGGGCCCGCATGTCGCCGATGCGGTAGGAGAACAGCCGCCGCCGGCGCTCCTCGCCGTCGGCCGGCTCCTCCAGGTCGACGCCCTTGTCGAACAGCTGGACCCGGGCGGTGGTGTTGAGGTCGTCCCAGAGCAGCATCTGGCGGGACCCGCCGAAGATGAACTGGCGGATCTTGGTGGGGCTCAGCCAGTTGACGTGGACGTGGGCGATGCCGCCGTTGGCCAGCGGCATGGACAGGTAGGCCACGCAGGCCCGGCCGTGGCCGAACGGGTCGGCGCCGACGGCGCCGACGGCCGTGGGCCGGCACGACTCGGGCAGCACGAAGTCGAGGATCGACAGGTCGTGAGGGGCCAGGTCCCAGAGCACGTCGATGTCGTGCTGGACCAGGCCCAGGTTGATGCGCACGGAGTCGACGTACTGGAGCTCGCCCAGCTCGCCGGCGAGGGAGAGCTCGCGGATGTGGCGCACCGCCGTGGTGTGGCAGTACGTGTGGTCGCACATGAGGACCCGGCCGAAGGCCTCCGCCTCCTCGACCAGCTTGCGCCCGTCCTCCACGGTGGAGGCCAGCGGCTTCTCGATGAGCACGTGCTTACCGGCGTGGATGGCGGCCAGCCCGAGCGGGAGGTGCGTGGCCGCCGGCGTGGCGATGGCCACCGCCTCGACCTCGGGGTCGGCGAGCACCTCCTCCACGTCGGCCGTGACGCGGATCGTGCTGTACCGGCCGGCCGCCTTGCGGGCCAGCCCCAGGTCGAGGTCGCACACCCACTGGAGGTGCACGTCCGCCGATGCGGCGAAGTTGCGGACCAGATTCGGCCCCCAATAGCCCGCACCGATAACCGCCACGCCTACCGGCTTCATACCCCCCTGCCTTTCGTGCCGCCCCCATGGCCGCGGGCAGGGCGCCAGGCCCCGACCGCACCACGAGATGATAGCGGGCTCGTGCACCCTGCGTGGTCGTTCGATCGCTACCCTAGGGGGGCAGGCCGGAGGCGGGCCGTGCACCAGCACGGCGCGTGACCGGCGAGGGAACGGGGGGTTGTCGGTGGTACCGATCATGAAGCCGTGGCTGGGCGAGGAGGAGGCGGCGGCGGCGGCCGAGGCCGTCTCGTCGGGCTGGGTGGCGCAGGGACCGCGCGTCGCCCGCTTCGAGCAGGCGGTGGCCGAGCGCGTGGGGGCGGCCCACGGCGTGGCGCTCACCAGTTGCACCACCGCCCTCCACCTCGCCCTGGTGGTCCTCGGGCTCGGCCCCGGCGACGAGGTCGTGGTGCCCTCGCTGTCGTTCATCGCCACCGCCAACGCGGCCCGCTACGTCGGCGCCACGCCGGTGTTCGCCGATGTCGACGCCGCCACCCAGAACCTCACGCCGGCCACCATCGAGGCGGTGCTCACGCCGGCCACCCGGGCGGTCGTCGTCGTCCACCAGGGCGGGTGCCCGGCCGATCTCGACGCCATCCACGCCCTGTGCGGACCCCGCGGCGTCGCCGTCGTCGAGGACGCGGCGTGTGCGATCGGCGCCACCTACCGGGGCGCGCCGATCGGCGGGCGCTCCGACCTGGTGGCCTTCTCGTTCCACCCCCGCAAGGTCATCACCACCGGCGAGGGCGGCATGCTCATGACCTCCCGCCCCGACTGGGCCGAGCGCCTGCGCCGGCTCCGCGAGCACGGCATGAACTTGAGCGCCGCCGCCCGCCACCAGGCCACGACGGTGGCCATCGAGCGCTACCTGGAGACCGGTTACAACTACCGCATGACCGACATCCAGGCGGCGGTCGGCCTGGTGCAGCTGGCCAAGCTCGAGGCCATCGTCGAGCGGCGCCGGGCGCTGGCAGAGCGGTACCGCCAGCTCCTCGGCGACGTGCCGGGGCTGGCCATGGCGTCCGACCCGTCCTACGGCACGTCGAACTTCCAGTCCTTCTGGGTCGTGCTGCCCGACGACTTCCCGCTCTCGCGGTCCGACCTCATGGCCGGCCTGCTGGCCGAGGGCGTGTCGTCCCGCCGCGGCATCATGGCGTCCCACCTGGAGCCGGCCTACGAGGGCCATCCCCACGGGCCGCTCCCGGTCACCGAGCACCTCGACCGCCAGGCGCTGATCCTGCCCATGTTCCATGCCATGACCGAGGAGGAGCAGGACCGCGTGGCCGCCGTCGTGCGCTCCGCCGCGGGGCTCATTCCCAGCACGCTGTGAGCAGAATCGCCTCGCAAGCAGAGCTTGCTCGGCGAGCTCGGGGTGCCGGCCTGCGGCCGGCGCTCAGGCCGCCGACCGGCGCCGCCGGATCGGCGCTTCTCATGGGTCCTAGGTCGCGCCGCAAGGGCGGCGGGTGGCTGTGACCCCGCTGATCCTCGTGGGCGCCGGGGGGTTCGCCAGGGAGACGGCCGAGGCCGTCCGGGCCCTCAACGTCGTGCGCCCCACCTTCGACCTCCTGGGTTTCGTCGACGACGCGCCGGCGCTGGCCGGCCAGGTGGTCGACGGCCTTCCGGTGCTCGGGCCGGTGGCGACGGTGGGCGAGCGGGCCGACGCGCGGGTCGTGGTCTGCACCGGCAGCCCGGGGGACTACACCACGCGGCGGCGGCTGGTCGAACGCCTCGACCTCGCTGCGGAGCGCTACGCCACCGTGGTGCACCCGGCGGCGGTGGTGCCCCGCTCGGCCACCCTCGGCCACGGCACCGTCGTGCTGGCCGGCACCGTGCTCACCACGTCGGTGCAGGTCGGCGCGCACGTGGCCGTGATGCCGCTCGTCGTCCTCACCCACGACGACGTGGTCGGCGACTTCGCCACCTTCGGCGCCGGGGCCGGCCTGGCCGGCGGTGTGACCGTGGGCGAGGGCGCCTACGTGGGCGCCGGTGCGCTGGTCCGCGAGCACCGTACGATCGGTGCCTGGTCCCTCCTCGGGATGGGCGCCGTCCTCACCTCCGACATGCCGGCCGGCGAGGTCTGGGCCGGCGTGCCGGCCAGCCGCCTGCGCCGGGCCGACATCCCGGCCGACTTCATCAGTCGCCGACCAGTGACAGGAACCACCACATGACACCCTCCGTCGAAGACACGATCCCGCTGGTCGACCTGGCCGCCCAGCACGCCGAGGTGGCGGCCGAGGTGGCCGACGGCTTCGCCCGCGTCCTGGCCACCACCGCCTTCGTCGGCGGCGAGGACGTGGCCGCCTTCGAGGCCGAGTTCGCGGCGTTCTGCGGCGCCGGCCACTGCGTCGGGGTGGCCAACGGCACCGACGCCATCGAGCTGGCCCTCCGGGCCGCCGGCGTCGGCCCCGGCGACGAGGTCATCGTGCCCGCCAACACCTTCGTGGCCACGGCCGAGGCGGTGGTGCGAACCGGCGCGACGGTCGCCTTCGTCGACTGCGAGGCCGAGCACCTCCTGATCGACACCTCGGCGGTCGAGGCGGCCATCGGCCCCCGCACCCGTGCCGTCATCGGTGTCGACCTCTACGGGCAGGTGCCCGACATGGAGGAGCTCGAGCGCATCACGGCCGGCGCCGGCATCCTGCTGTTCGAGGACGCCGCCCAGTCCCAGGGCGCCACCCGCAACGGGCGCCCGGCCGGGTCCTTCGGCGTGGCGGCGGCCACCAGCTTCTACCCCGGGAAGAACCTCGGCGCCTACGGCGACGCCGGCGCCGTGCTCACGGCGTCGGACGAGGTCGACCACCGGCTGCGGGGCCTGCGCAACCACGGCGGCGTGGGCCGCTACCAGCACGAGATGCTGGGGTTCAACTCGCGGCTCGACACCCTCCAGGCCGTGGTGCTGCGGGCCAAGCTGCGCCGCCTGGCGGGGTGGAACGAGCAGCGCCGCCAGGCGGCCGCCCGCTATGCGTCCCTCCTGGCCGGCATCCCCGGCGTGGTCCTTCCCGGCACGGCCGAGGGCAACGAGCACGTGTGGCACCTGTACGTCACGCGGGTGCCGCGACGCGACGAGGTGCTGGCGTCGCTCCGCGACTCGGGCATCGGCGCCGGCATCCACTACCCCGTCCCCGTCCATCTCCAGGCCGCCTTCCGCTCGGCCGGCGGCGGCGAGGGCTCGTTCCCCGTGGCCGAGGCGGCGGCCGGGTCCCTGCTGTCGCTGCCCATCTATCCCGGCATCACCGCCGCCCAGCAGGAGCGGGTGGCCGAGGCCCTCGCCAAGGAGCTCGGGTGACCGCTCTCGACCCCACGGTGCGCCTGCACGCGCAGAGCCTCTGCGAGACCGCCGACGTGGGTGCCCGCACGCGCATCTGGGCCTTCACCCACCTCCTGCCCGGCGCCCGGGTGGGCGCCGACTGCAACCTCTGCGACGGCGTGTTCGTTGAAGGAGGCGTGCGGATCGGCGACCGGGTCACGGTCAAGAACGGGGTGGCCATGTTCGACGGCCTCACCGTCGAGGACGACGTGTTCATCGGGCCCAACGCCGTGTTCACCAACGACCCGCGGCCGCGGCGCGGGTACCGGGAGGGCGCCGACCATCTCCTCGCCACGCTCGTGCGCCGGGGCGCCACCATCGGCGCCAACGCCACCGTGGTCTGCGGCCGCACCGTCGGCGAGTACTCCTTCGTGGGCGCCGGGGCGGTCGTCACCCGCGACGTGCCGGCCCACGCACTGGTCACCGGCGTGCCTGCTCGCCGCCGGGGCTGGGTCTGCCAGTGCGGCGAGCGCCTCGACGCCGCCTACGAGTGCGGGTGCGGGCGCCGCTACGAGATGCTGCCGGGCGACGCCGGCCTCGCCCTGGTGGCGGGCGCGGTGCCGCTGCCGGGCCCCTCGCGGGGCGGCTGATCAGGCCGGGAGGCGCCGGCCCTGGTCCGGGCGGGCGCCGGCCAGGTCGAGGTGGGCGTACACGGCCGCCTGGGTGCGGCGCTCCATGCCCAGCTTGCGCAGCAGGTTGGAGACGTAGTTCCGGACGGTCTTCTCGGCCAGGAACAGCTCGCCGGCGATCTGGCGGTTCGTCCACCCCTGCCCGATGAGCTCCAGGATCCGCCGCTCGCGGGCGGTGAGGCTGGGCCGCTCGCCCTCCTCGCGGCCGAGCTGGCGGAGCACGTCGGCGCCGACCAGCTCCTCGGCGTTCGGCCGGGGCCGGTCGACGGCGGTCAGCTCGACGACCTTGCCGGGGGTGCCGAAGGCGGTGCCCAGGGCGTCGCAGGCGGCCTGGAGCTGCACGACGTGGCCGGCCATCTGCCGCAGGCAGGCGCGGGTGGCGGCTGGGACGGTGTGGCCCGCCGTCTCCTCGAGGAGCGCGACCAGTGCGGCCAGCGGCTCGCGAAGGGGCCACAGGGCTTCTTGTCTGTCTGTGCGACCCGCCATTTCTCCTACCCCCCAGTCACCGAGGGGTCCGTTGGCCCGCAGCCAGAGCGCCCACCTCGCGTTCCTCCAGTGTGGCACAACCGCGCCCGGGTGGGTCGGACGCCGGGACGCCCGCGGCCGGCTCGAGGTCGGCGGACGGACCGATTCTCGAAAGGTTCCGGCGCAGGCGGGCGAAGGGCTGCTCGACGACGACGAACATGAGTGACGCGAACCCGAGGGTGGCGGCGAGGTACATGACGCCGTGGGCGACCTGCCCGCCGGGGAGGTTCTGCCTGACGACGGCGATGAGCAACTGGTGCGAGATGTAGATCGAGTACGAGAGCCCGCCGATGAACACCATGGCGCGGGCGTTGAGGAGGCGGATCACCGGCCACCGGTGGTGCCGGACGACCACCACGAAGATCGGCAGCAGGCACAGTCCCTGGACCGTGTACTGGAGGGTGCCGCTGATCTTGGGATCGGTGAGCCAGCCCAGCAACGTGGTGTTGACCGGGATGACGCCCGCTGTCAGCAGGACGACGAACGCACAGGGCAGGGCGAGCAGGCTGCACAGGTCGGGCCCGCGCCACGACCGCCGGCCGGGCTCGTCGAGCGCCGGGTTGCGCCACACGGCCAGCACGCACCCGAAGAGGATGGCGTCGATGCGCGTGTCGGTTGCCACGTAGGTGCGGTCGAAGGACGCGTGGAGGCCCCACATCAGGACGCAGCGCCAGGCGAGGACGGCCGCGCAGGCGGCGAGGAGCACGGCGGCCTGGCGGCGCCGGGAGGGGACGAAGCGGCAGAGCAGGAGGAAGGCCAGCGGGAACAGGAGGTAGAAGTGCTCCTCCACCGACAGCGACCACAGGTCGCCCAGCCCGGGCGGTCGGCCCGTGTGGGGGCCCGCCCATCCGGCGTGCAGGATCTGGTAGTTGCTGAGGAAGAGCACGTGGGCGGCGGTGGACCAGACGTGGAGGTGCTGGGCACCCACCAGCCCCAGGCCGGTGACGGCCACCCCCAGCCCGATGACGATGTAGAGCGGCGGGAGGATCCGGAACGTACGCCGCAGGTAGAAGGCCCGGAAGCTGATGCCGCCGGTCGACTCGTGCTCCATCCGCAGCAGCGTGGTGATCAGGTAGCCGCTCAGGAAGAAGAACACGGTGACGCCGAGCGGAGCCGGCAGCCGCGGCACGCCGGCATGGGTGAGGAAGACCGTCGCCACGGCCAGGGCGCGGATGCCGTCGAGCGACGGGATGGTGAACCGGCCCCGGTGCGACGGCCCGTCGCCGGGCGGCCGCGGCGCGCCGGCGGCCACTGCACGTACAGAGCGAAGCTCCGGCACCATGTCCGACCCCCCGAACTCGGCTCGAGCGACCTTCCCCGTCGAACCTCTGCCTTGTCGCCCACAGTCTGGCGGGCCAGGAGGACAAACACAACCAATATCGCAAATCCAGGAGGATCCTCGTATCGGACCCTCCGGCGTGGTCGGCCAACTACGCCAAGTCCGACCTCTCGGGCGCCGGTGCCGGAGAGGACCCCGGGAGCACGCAGCCGTAGGCGAACCGCCGCGTCCCGTCGGCCGACGTCCCGACCGTGGTGGACCGCCCGAGGCTGAGCGAGGCGGGGCTCCGGGCGACGGCGGCCGACAGGGTCACCCCGGTCTTGAACACGAGCGTGGCCATGAGCCAGGTGGTGTTCGGTCCCGTGCCCGCGCCGGCGTTGGGCGTGGCGCCGGCCGCCACCACCGCGTCCTCGGCCAGCATCTCCATGTCGCTGGTCGGCGACATGTTGGCCCGCACGGAGAAGCCGGGCCCGCCGGCGAGGGTGCGCCCGAAGCCGGAGTCGGCGTAGAAGCCGAGGGCCAGCTCGTTGTCGGCGGTGGTGGGCGGGGTGGCGCCGGAGGAGACGGTGGCCGCGCCCGCGCCGGTGGTGGACGTCGCCTTCGCCGACTGGTCGAGGACAGCCGTGCCGGCGGCCGCCGACAGGCCGGAGTACTCGAGGGCTACCGCCCCGACGTCGGCCGTCGACGTGGGCCGGACGGTGATCACCGGGCGGGTGCCGCCGCCGGCGGTGATGGGTGCCGACCACACCGACAGCTCCGTCCTGTCGGACGCCTTGAGGCGGGAGAGCACGGTGTAGGCGTTCCCGGCCGAGTCGGTGACGCTCGCCGCCGTGGCCCGGCTGGAGCTCCAGACGCCCACCTCGACGATCATGCGGTTGCCGTTGGTGATGTTGGCCGCCGGCGTGAGCGTCTTGGAGCTGCCCTTGCCGTGCACGGTCGCCTGCTGGACGAACGCCGGCAGGGCCGCCGCCGCCGGGACGACGGCGTTGGAGGGCGCCGATGCAGCGCCGGTGCCCACCGCGTTGGTGGCGCTCACGGTGAAGGTGTAGGTGGTGCCGTTGACCAGCCCGCCCACCGTGGTGGAGGTGGCGGGAGGGGAGCCGGACACCACCGTGGGGGTCTGGGCGGCGGCGCCCACGTACGGCGTGACGGTGTAGCTGCTGACGGGGCTCCCGCCGTCGGCCGGCGCCGCCCAGCTCACCGTGGCCGCGCCGTTGGCCGGGGCGGCGGCGACGGCGGTAGGGGCGCCGGGCACGGTGGGGGCCGGGGGAGCGGCCGGCGTGACGGCGTTGGACGGCGCCGAGGCCGCACCGGCGCCCACCGCGTTGGTGGCGCTCACGGTGAAGGTGTAGGTGGTGCCGTTGGTGAGCCCGCCGATGGTCGCCGCCGGCGCCGGCGGCGAGCCTGTCACCACCGTCGGGGTCAGGGCGGAAGCGCCCGCGTACGGGGTGACGGTGTAGCTGCTGATGGGGCTGCCGCCGTCGGCCGGGGCCGCCCAGGTGACCGTCGCCGCGCCGTCGCCCGGCGTGGCGGCCACCGAGGTGGGCGCGCCGGGCACCGTGGGGGTCGCCGCCTGGCCGATGCTGATCATCGAGGCCACGGACGGGACGCCGGCGCCGTTCACGATGAACACCATGTAGTTGCCCGGCGGGGCGAGACCGGCCGAGCCCGGTGCCGTCACGGTGAGCGTGCCGCTCCCGGCCGTGAACGACAGGGGCACGAAGTGCTGGCTCATGTCCGACTGGTGGGTGTCGGCCCCGAGGGACACCAGGTTGACCGAGGCGATCGACGCCGCGTCGGGCGTCGAGATCGGGATGGTGGACCCGTAGGAGGTCGAGGCGGGCGCCGAGGTGATGGTGGGCCGGGCGCCGCCCGACAGGTACGGCGGCGAGTAGTACTGGGCGGTGAACTGGCCCTTGTCGCCGGTCCCCGTCTGGTGCCCGCCCCCGGCCACGAGGATCCGCCCGTCGGGCATGAGGATGGCGGTCGAGTGGTAGTTCCGGGCGGCCGTGATCGACGCGACGGTGGTCCACGTCCCGGTGGCCGGGTCCCAGATCTCGGCCGGCAGCACGCCGGTGGTGACCGTGTTCTGGTCGCCACTCGGCGCCCCGCCGACGGCGAGGACCTTGCCGTCGGCCATCATCGTGAGCGTGTGGTAGATCCGGCTGTTGGCCATGGGCGCCGTGGGCTGCCACGCCGGCGCCGGCGCCGTGAGGTCGATCACCGCCCCGTTCTTCTGGGCCGGGGCGCTCAGGATGTCGGCCGCCCCGCCCGAGTACAGGATCTTGCCGGGCCGGTACATCACCGACGAGCCGTTGCGGACGCCGCTCGGGCCCCCGGTCGGCGTCCACGTCTGGTTGGCGACGTCGAGCTGGAAGGAGAGGTCCTCGGACGGCCCGATGGTGAACACCTTGCCGTTCGGGAGGAGGTACGAGAACGGGTACTCCTCCTCGTGGACCTGTGACGTGGACACGCTGGAGAGGAGGGTCCACGTGTTGGTGGCGGGGTTGTACACCTCCGGCGTGTCGGCCCACGTGCCGGCGTCCTTCGAGTTGCCGCTGATGGCGACGTAGCGGCCGTCGGCCAGTTCGGTGAGGTCGGGGTACCAGCGGGGCAGGTGCATGTTGGCGACGCGGGACCAGGTGCCGGTGGCCGGGTTGAAGATCGTGGTGTCGACGATGCCGATCTGGCCGGTGGTCAGGGCGCCCCACCCGCCGACGGACAGGACCCGACCGTCGGGGAGCTGGGCGACGCCGGCGCAGAAGATGCTGTCGGGGGCGTCGGTGGTGGTGGAGGTCTGCGTCGCCGGGTCCCAGACGAAGGTCGGCTGCGGCTGCTCCCACCCGTCCCACTGGAGGAGGCGCCCGCTGGGGAGCAGCACGTTGTGCAGCGCCACGTCCGGGAGGGTGACGAGCGGCGACCACTGGCCGCCCGGGAGGACCGACGGGGTGACGGCGTTGGACGGCGCCGACGCCGGGCCGGTGCCCACCGCGTTGGTGGCGCTCACGGTGAACGTGTAGGCGGTGCCGTTGGTGAGCCCTCCCACGGTGGTGGTGGTGGGCGGCGGCGACCCGGTCACCGGCACCGGCGCCTGGGCGGTGGTGCCCACGTACGGGGTGACCGTGTAGCTCGTGATGGTGCCGCCGCCGTTGGAGGGCGCCGTCCACGTGACCGACGCGGCGCCGTCGGCCGGGCTGGCGGTGACGGCGCTGGGCGCGCCCGGGGCCGTGGCCGGACCGCTGACCCCGGCCTTGAGGACGAGCGTGGCCATGAGCCACGTGGTGTTCGCCCCGGTACCGGCGCCGGCGTTGGGCCTCGCCCCGGCCGGCACCACGGCGTCCTCGACGAGCATCTCCATGTCGCTCGCCGGCGACATGTTGGCCCGCACGGCGAAGCCGGCCACGCCGCTCAGCGTCTTCCCGAACCCCGAGTCGGCGTAGAAGCCGAGGGCCAGCCCGTTGTCGGCGGTGGTGGCCGGGGTGGCGCCTGAGGACACGGTGGCGGCCGAGCCCCCCGTGGTGGACGTGGCCCTGGCCGACTGGTCGAGCACGGCGGTGCCGGCGTCGCTGGCCAGGCCGGCGTACTCGAGGGCGACGGCACCGATGTCGGCCGAGGACGTGGGCCGGACGGTGATGGTGGGGCGGGTGCCGCCGCCGGCGGTGATGGGCGCCGACCACACCGTCATCTCGGTGTTCTCCGACGCCTTGAACCGCAGGAGCAGGGTGTAGGTGTTGCCGGCCGAGTCGGTGACGCTCGACGCGGTGGCGGCGCTGGAGTTCCAGATGCCCACCTCGACGACCATGCGGTTGCCGGCGGTGATGTTGGCCGCGGGCGTGAGCGTCTTGGACGTGCCCAGGCCGTGGACGCTCACCTGCTGGACAAACGCCGGCCCGGTGGCCGCCGGCGCCGGCACCGGCCGGGCGGCGGCGAGCGCGACGACGGCCACGACGACGGCGACCGTCGCCACCGGCCGCCTGCGGTGCGCGACATGACGGATGCTGGCCACAGCCTCTTCCATCTCTTGGCTCCCCCGGTCAGCGGCGGCCCCCCGGCTGCGCTGCCGGCGGGAAATTACCACCGCAGGGCCCCGTGGAGAAGGGTCCGAGCAATTCGGCCGCGGCTGCGTAGACTCCGCTCCGCATGCGCGCCGTCGTCGAGCCCCTCGAGGGCAACAAGGTCAAGCTGTCCGTCGAGGTCGACGAGCAGGAGTTCGAGGCGGCGCTCGACGCCGCCTTCCGGAAGATGGCCCGCGAGGTGCGCATCCCGGGGTTCCGGCCGGGCAAGGCGCCCCGCAAATTGCTCGAGGCCCGGCTCGGGCCTGGTGTGGCCCGCCAGGAGGCGCTCCGGGAGTCCCTGCCCGACTTCTACGCCCGAGCGGTGCGGGAGGCCGATGTCGAGCCCATCGCCGCCCCGGAGATCGACATCACGTCGGGGGAGTCGGAGGGCCCGATCGCCTTCGACGCCGTCGTCGAGATCCGCCCCACGGTGTCGATCGCCGGCTACGGCGGCCTGCGGGTCACCATCCCGTCGCCGGTCGCCGAGGAGGGGGAGGTCGACCGCCACATCGACCGGCTCCGCAAGCAGTCGGCCGAGCTGCGTTCGGTGGAGCGGCCGGCAGGCGACGGCGACCACGCCTTCATCGACATCAAGGGCGAGCGGGAGGGTGAGACGGTCACCGGCCTCACCACCGACGACTACCTCTACGAGGTGGGCAGCGGCATCGTGGTGCCCGAGCTCGACGAGCAGCTCCGAGGGGCCAAGGCCGGCGACATCCTCGCCTTCGAGAGCTCCATCGACGAAGGTGCACCGGTGTCGTTCCAGGTGCTGGTGAAGGACGTGAAGGAGGAGGTCCTCCCCGACGTCACCGACGAGTGGGCCGCCGACGCGTCGGAGTTCGAGACGGTGGAGGAGCTGAAGGCCGACATCCTCCAGCGGGTGAGCGCCGGCCGGCGCCTCCAGGCCACGCTCGCCATCCGCGACGAGGGCATCAAGGCGCTGGCCGAGCTGGTGGCCGACGAGGTGCCCGACGCGCTGGTGCGGCCCGAGATGGAGCGCCGGGCCGAGGACCTGGCCCGCAGCCTCGACTCGCGGGGGGTGAGCCTGGCCCAGTACCTCCAGGTCACCGGCACCAGCGAGGAGGACTTCGTCGCCCGCCTGCGCGAGGAGGCCGTCGAGGCGGTCAAGGCCGACCTGGCCCTGCGGGCGCTGGCCGACGCCGAGGGGGTCGAGGCCACCGAGGAAGACGTCGACGAGGAGATCGAGCGGCTGGCCAACCGCATGCAGCGGAGCCCGGCGGACATACGCCGCCAGCTGGAACAGCAGGACGCCATCGCTACGGTACGCTCGGATGTACGCAAGACGAAGGCCCTCGAGTGGCTCGTCGAACACCTCGAGGTGGTCGACGAGGAGGGAAACCCGGTCGACCGGGCGCTCCTGTCGCCCGATCCGGAGGCCGATACCTCCGGAGGAGAGCAAGCGGAGAACTCAGAGTGATCGAACCGGTCTACAACTACCTCGTCCCCACCGTCGTGGAGTCGAGCAACCGTGGGGAGCGGGCCTACGACCTGTACTCCCGGCTGCTCAAGGAGAACATCATCTTCCTCGGCACGCCGATCGACGACACGATCGCCAACCTGGTGTGCGCCCAGATGCTGTTCCTCGAGGCGGAGAACGTCGACAAGGAGATCCATCTCTACATCAACTCGCCGGGCGGCGACATCACCGCCCTGTTCGCGATCTACGACACCATGAAGTACATCAAGCCCGCCATCTCGACGTTCTGCTACGGGCAGGCCGCGTCGGCGGCCGCCGTCCTGCTGGCGGCCGGCACCCGGGGCAAGCGCTACGCCCTGCCCCACGCCCGGATCCTGCTGCACCAGCCCTACGGCGGGGCGGCCGGCCAGGCGGCCGACATCGAGATCCAGGCCAAGGAGATCCTGCGCATGCGGGACCTCCTCAACGAGATGATCGCCCACGACACCGGCCAGAGCGTGGAGCGCATCAAGCAGGACACGGACCGCGACTTCATCATGAGCGCAGCGGAGGCCCGTGAGTACGGCATCATTGACGAGGTGATCACGACGCGCGAGCTTGCGGACCTCCCGCAAGCGGCCGGCGTCAGCTGAGGGCTGGGGGAGTTTCAGGGTGGCCAAGTTCGGAGACGGTGGGGATCTCGTCAAATGCAGCTTCTGCGGGAAGTCGCAGAAGCAGGTCAAGAAGCTCATCGCCGGCCCCGGCGTCTACATCTGCGACGAGTGCATCGACCTCTGCAACGACATCATCGAGGAGGAGCTGGCCGAGTCGTCGGAGCTGCGCTTCGACGAGCTGCCCAAGCCCCAGGAGATCTTCACCTTCCTGAACGACTACGTGATCGGGCAGGACCGGGCCAAGAAGATCCTCTCGGTCGCCGTGTACAACCACTACAAGCGGGTCCAGGCCGACGCCTACCACGACGCCGACGTCGAGCTGGCCAAGTCCAACATCCTCCTGCTCGGGCCCACCGGGTGCGGCAAGACGCTGCTGGCCCAGACGCTGGCCCGCATGCTCAACGTCCCGTTCGCCATCGCCGACGCCACCGCCCTCACCGAGGCCGGCTACGTGGGCGAGGACGTCGAGAACATCCTCCTCAAGCTGATCCAGGCCGCCGACTACGACGTCAAGAAGGCCGAGACGGGCATCATCTACATCGACGAGATCGACAAGATCGCCCGCAAGTCGGAGAACCCGTCGATCACCCGTGACGTGTCGGGCGAGGGCGTCCAGCAGGCGCTCCTCAAGATCCTGGAGGGCACCACCGCCTCGGTGCCGCCCCAGGGGGGCCGCAAGCACCCCCACCAGGAGTTCATCCAGATCGACACCACCAACATCCTGTTCATCTGCGGCGGCGCCTTCGCCGGCCTCGACAAGATCATCGAGGGCCGCATCGGCCGCAAGGGCATG